>JAOMKM010000009.1 GCA_028351715.1 Methylophilaceae bacterium
TCCTCCATAATAGGAGCTGAACCCTTTTCTTTTCCTAATTCAATACCAGTTTTCCACCCTTCTTCTGCGAGAGTTTTTGTTACTTTCTCAGTAAATTCTAATGATTTTTCGTCACCATATGTCATTTGCATCATTGCTAGTGATGACCCAAGGCCTAAATAACCCATACCATGTCGTCGCTTTCTTGCAATTTCATCACGTTGTTTATTAAGTGGCAAACCATTAATTTCGACAACATTGTCTAGCATGCGGGTAAAAATATTAACCACAGCTTTGTATTCGTCCCAATCAAAATATGCTTGGTCAGTAAAAGGCTCTTTTATAAATTTTGTTAAATTAATAGAGCCTAATAAACAAGCACCATATGGTGGTAATGGTTGTTCACCACATGGATTAGTAGCCCGAATGTCTTCACAGAACCAATTATTATTCATTTCGTTAACGCGATCAATTAAAATAAAGCCTGGTTCAGCATAATCATAGGTGGAGGACATTATGATGTCCCAAAGTCTTTTTGCTTTCATAGTTTTGTATACTCTACATGCAACTTTTCCAGCGTCAATTCCTTCTTTTTTGGTTAGGTATTTTCCTTCAACTGGCCAATTTTTCCATACAACTTGATTTGAATCTTTTAAGTTAAGCTTGTCTTCCTTGGCCTCTTTTTCTGTTACAGGAAATGCTAACTTCCAATCAGAATTTGCTTTAACGGCCTCCATAAAATCTTGTGTAATTAAGCACGATAAATTAAATTGTCTGAGTCTGCCATCTTCTCTTTTAGCTTTAATAAAATCAGTAACGTCTGGGTGTGCAATATCAAAAGTTGCCATTTGAGCACCACGTCTGCCACCCGCGCTTGATACGGTAAAACACATACGGTCATAAATATCCATAAAAGATAATGGGCCACTAGTATATGCACCAGCCCCAGCAACAAATGCACCTTTAGGACGTAGGGTCGAATACTCGTAACCAATACCACAACCTGCTTTAAGAGTTAGCCCAGCCTCATGAACCTTATCAAGAATGTCAGTCATACTGTCTTCAATAATTCCTGAAACAGTGCAATTAATAGTGCTTGTAGCTGGTTTATGTTCTAGTGCTCCAGCATTTGATGTGATTCGACCTGCAGGAATAGCGCCATGTTGAAGAGCCCAAAGAAATTGTTCTTGCCAGTGATCTTGCTTTTCTGGAGCTTCAACTTCTGCTAGTGCTTTAGCAACCCTATAATATGTTTCGCCGATATTATTATCAACAAAATCACCTTTTTTTGATTTAAGGCGGTATTTCTTGTCCCATATATCCATAGAAACTGATTGAAATGGTATTTTATTATCTTCAGATTCAAGATCTTTAGAATTATTTTGTACTGCTTTAAGCATGAAAATCCCCCATTAAATGCGCTTATAAGGTAATGGAATTAGGAAAATTGACTATTTTCCAAAAACCACTACATGTTGTGTCTCTTTCAAAAATTTTAACACTCCGTTGTGGTTGGTCAAGTATTATTTTACCAAAAACTTAAATTTTATTTTAATCTTTGGGGAAAAACATAAAATATTTATATACAACAAGTAGTTGTCGAATTAAATAAATATTAATTAAATGCACAATATGAGAAAATCAAAAGTATGACTCTTTTTTTATATAATTTTATTATTTGGCTACTTATACCTTTTGCAATAATAAGGCTTCTTTATCGCGGGTTAATGAATCCAGAATCTTTAAATTTTTGGCAAGAAAGGTTAGGTTTTTATTCGAGCCATCAAGATAGGAAGCCTGCAATACAGACTTTATGGATTCATTCCGTCTCTCTAGGAGAGACTAATGCAATAATACCGCTCATCAAGTTGCTAATTAAAAAACATCCTGACATCAATATATTATTAAGTCATGGTACTTTATCAGGAAGAAAAGTTTTTATTTCTAATTCAAAAAGAATCGACCGCTGTTATTTGCCATTTGATTCAAAAGGTTTAGTTATTAAGTTTTTAGATCATTATCAGCCAACAATGGGGATAATTCTTGAGACTGAGATTTGGCCAAATTTAATTCATCAGTGCTATTTAAAGACAATTCCATTGTTTTTGATAAATGCACGATTGTCTGAAAAGTCATTAAAGCGATATAAGCTATTTAAAAATTTTATTTCTAGAAGTTTAAATAAGATAAATCATATTTATGTGCAGTCAGATAGTGATAGAAAAAACTTTAATAAATTAACTAACCAACCTATCTCAATTATGGGAAATTTAAAATTTGATGCTCAACCTCCAAAAGATATTGAAAAAAAAATTAAGAAACTTAAATCTCAATTAAAGATAGATAAAAAATTTGTAATTGTAGTTAGCAGTACAAGAGATGGAGAGGAAGACATTGTCCTTAATTTTTTTAAGAAAATTAATCTAAGAAATATTGTGGTTGTTATTGTGCCTAGACATCCAGAGAGATTTAGCGAGGTATCTAAATTATTTGAATCTTATCAATTGCCTTACGTAAGAAAAAGTGCCTCTAAAAAACTGATCTCAACACCCCGTTATATTTTGGGGGATACTATGGGTGAGTTATATGAATATTATGGCTTAGCCAATCTTGTAGTTATGGGGGGAAGTATTAGAAATACTGGCTCTCAAAATATTTTAGAGCCGATGTTATTAAATAGACCAATTGCAGTAGGCCCTTCAATTTTTAATTTCAAAAATATTATTGAGGAGAGTCAAAAAAAACATTTAGTTTTTAGATTTAGTAAAATCGAGGAATTAGAAAATATTATATTTCAATTAATCAAAAATAGGAACTTGGAAAAAGACTTAAGAAATAAAACAAATATTTATCTCAAAGATAATGCTGGAGCTAGCAAGAAAATATTGAAATTAATTAGTCAATATTTTTAATTAATAAAGCAATATTCTTAAATGCTTCATGTTCGGATGACTTAAGCCATTCAAATACAACAGATTCAGTATTGGTTATGATACACCCAGCTTCTCGAAGTCGATTTAACGCATTTTGCTTATTTGATATGTTTCTTGAAGCAACAAGGTCTTCAATTATAAATACATCCTTACCTTTTTTTAGCAGCGACAATGCAGTTTGAAGAATACAAATATGGGTTTCCATACCTAATAAAAATACCTGCGATCTTGTTCGAACTAAACATTTTTCAAATGCTGGCTCATTGGTACAGTCAAAAACAGTTTTCTCAACATACCTTGCCTCATTTAATAGAGGCTGCATTTTATCTAAGGTATGGCCTAGCCCTTTGGGATATTGCTCAGTAAAAATTTGGGGAATACCTAGCTCTAAACTTATTCTTTGAATTATCTCAAAGCGCCGTATGATTTTATTGATAATTTCATTAGGCATAACAGAAGCTAATTTCTCTTGCATATCAATTATTATTAATTGGCTTTTTTCTTGTTGGGCAATCATAGCAAATCTGTTATGAGATATTGATTAATTTCGCTAAGGTCTTGCATTGTTAGTATTCCTACTGATAACTTTAAATTAATTAAATTCATTAAATAATTATAGCGTGATTCTAATATATCTTTCCTTGCATTAAAGAATACTTGCTGTGCAACCAATATATCTACACTATTTCTTAAATCTTCATTGAAGCCTATTTTAGTTGATTCTAGTTGTAACCTTGAGTATTCCAAGGCTTGTTTATAAGATTTTATTTGTTCAAACGTAGCTTTTAGGTTTAAGTAATTCTCACGCACTCGAAGCTCAACTTGTCTTCGAAGATATTCCGCATCTTGCTCTACTTTATTTTTGAGTAACTTTGCTTCTCTTACTTTAGAACTAGTGAAGCCTCCTGAGAAGATAGGGATATTAATTTGAACACCCAATACGTCAGAAAAAGATCTGACTCCTTCATTGACAGCTTCTCCATAAGGATAACCACCTTTATCCCAATTTCTTGATCGAGAAGCAATTGCATCGATAGTAGGGTAATGTCCCGCTTGTTTAATATCTATCTCACGATCTGCAATTAGGATTTCATCTTCCTTTATTCGCAGTTCTAGACTATTTTCTTTTGCTATAGAGATCCAAGTCTCTATGGGAGTGTCTATTTGTTCAAAAGAGATTGTTGGACTTAGTGCTTTTAGTTTTCCCGGGAGTTCACCAGTTAATGATTGGATTTGACGTTTTTTAATTTTATATTGGTGAATGGCAGCAATTTGTTGTGCCTCAACTAAAGCAGCTTTTGTTTTTGCTTCATTAATATCGATAACAGAAATTAAGCCTGCATCATATTTAGCCTCCGCCTGAAGTAATTGTTCTTGAATAGAGGCTCTTTGAGATTGAAGTAAGTCAACTTGATCCTTAGCCATTAAACATTCGAAATAAAATAAACTAATTCGATACATTAGATCTTGTTGTGAATAAATTAGTTGTTTATCAGCCAGGCTTGTCTGGGTTAGAATCTGCTGATATTTTGCGAAAGCACTATAATCAAACAAAGGTTGTGTAATGGTGATGCCATAATCGTAGCTGTTAAAGTCTGCCTTTGTACCACTCAATAATGCATTATCAATATTTGTATAAATTTTTCTTTGGTTATCATTTTCATCGTAACCTGCTTTCACATTAATACTAGGTAAGAATAATGAACGTCCTTGAGCAATTAATTCATGAGTGGCTTCATTTTGAAACTTTGCAGAAGAAAGTGATGCATCATAAGAAAGTGCTTGCTGATATATGGCTAACAAATCTTTTTCTTGTGAATGGATCGAAGGATTAAAAATAAAGGTAGCTGTAATCAGTAAAAAAATCTTTCCTATTAAATAAAATAGACTAGGAATTAATTTTAAAAGATTTGATATGTCGAAGTAGAAAAGGTTACTTGGGTTAATGTGCTGCTTAATCATATTAAATACATGTTGTTCCTGGGGTTTTTCCATGGCAATTTTTTTTGTTTATCTAATGATTACATTATAGCTGAGTCATACTAACAACTTTATGACTATTTCTGGTATATAAAATTCATTTTTACTATATGCCTCTTGCACTATTCTTTAGTTTCGCGTACTTTTGAAGGAATACTGCTAGGGGTCTATTTAATTTTAAAATAGTGAGAAAAACCCTTTGAACCTGATGTGGATAATTCTACCGTAGGAAAGCATGCGATGCTTCTACGTTAAATATATAATAGGAGCTTGAATGAACACTATCGATAAAAAACTAAAAACTGTTAAAGAATTCATCAATGAAGATGCTATCTTGGATCCATCTGCACTAGAATCATTTGCTAATTCCAAAAAAGTATATATCCAAGGATCTACCCCGGATATTCAAGTGCCATTTAGGGAAATAACTATTTCTGATACACCATCAGAATTTGGCGCAGAAAAAAATGCGCCTGTTTTAGTTTATGATACCTCTGGCCCTTATACAGATCCGAAGCACAAAATTAATATACAGAATGGTTTATTTGCGTTAAGAGCAAAATGGATTGAAGATCGTCAAGACACTGAGATCCTAGATGGACCTTCATCAGACTTTGGTAAACAAAGAAAAACTGATCCTGAGCTGGAAAAAATGCGTTTTAACTTACTGCGAAAACCAAGAAAAGCCAAGCCAGGAAAAAATGTCTCTCAAATGCATTATGCTAAAAAAGGCATCATTACTCCAGAGATGGAATTTATTGCTATTAGGGAAAATCAGAGAAGAGAAGGATTATCAAACGTTATTCAAGAACAGCATAAAGGAGAAAATCATGGGGCGAAAATCTCAGGCCATATAACTCCCGAATTTGTAAGGGATGAGGTAGCAAAAGGAAGGGCAATTATTCCAGCCAACATAAACCACCCAGAAACAGAACCAATGATTATTGGGCGTAATTTTTTAGTAAAAATTAATGCCAATATTGGTAATTCAGCATTAGGATCAAGCATCAGTGAAGAAGTAGAAAAAATGGTATGGGGAACTCGCTGGGGTGCTGATAATGTGATGGATCTATCCACCGGAAAAAACATTCACGAAACTCGAGAATGGATTATAAGAAATAGTCCAGTTCCCATTGGGACTGTACCGATTTATCAGGCATTAGAGAAAGTGAATGGTAAAGCTGAAGACTTAACGTGGGAGATTTTTAAGGATACCTTGATTGAGCAAGCTGAACAGGGAGTCGATTACTTCACTATTCATGCAGGCGTGCGACTGGCTTATATTCCAATGACAGCAAAACGTATGACAGGAATTGTTAGCCGGGGGGGATCTATCATGGCTAGCTGGTGTCTTGCTCATCATAAAGAGTCTTTTCTTTATGAGCATTTTGAAGACATATGTGAAATTATGAAGATATATGATGTTAGCTTTAGTTTGGGAGATGGCCTTAGACCTGGCTCTATTTATGATGCAAATGATGAAGCTCAATTTGCGGAATTGAAAACTTTAGGAGAGCTTACTAAGATTGCATGGAAACATGATGTCCAGGTCATGATAGAAGGCCCAGGACATGTTCCCATGCATTTGATTAAAGAAAACATGGATCTACAGTTAGAACATTGTGATGAGGCTCCTTTTTATACTCTTGGACCTCTAACCACAGATATTGCGCCTGGATATGACCATATAACTTCAGGTATTGGAGCCGCTATGATTGGTTGGTATGGTTGTGCGATGTTGTGTTACGTAACACCTAAGGAACATTTAGGCTTACCAGAAAAAGAAGATGTAAGAGTTGGAATTATTACTTATAAAATTGCTGCACATGCAGCTGACCTAGGGAAAGGCCATCCTGGAGCACAAATTCGTGATAATGCTTTATCTAAAGCAAGATTTGAATTCAGATGGAACGATCAATTTAATTTAGGGCTTGATCCAGAAAAGGCAAAAGAGTTTCATGATGAGACTCTCCCTCAAGAAGGAGCGAAACAGGCACATTTCTGCTCTATGTGTGGACCTCATTTCTGTTCTATGAAAATTTCTCAAGATGTAAGAGATTATGCTGCAAAAAAAGGTATTTCAGCTGATGAGGCTCTATCTAAGGGAATGGAAGAGAAGTCAATTGAGTTTGTTAAAAAAGGCTCAGAAGTCTATCAAAAAGTATAATACTGCGAATGCTTAGGCGATGATAGATTATTATCTTATATTAGCTGCCATTATTTTAGGGGTTGTAGAGGGGGCAACTGAATTCCTGCCAATCAGCTCAACGGGGCATTTAATAATTGTAAGTGATTTGCTGAGTTTTGATAATTCAAGCCATCAGGTATTTGAAATTGTTATTCAGCTTGGTGCAATTGTTGCTGTCGTTATGGAATATAGGAAAAAATTAACAGCTACGGTTCTTGGATTGACACACGAGAAATCTGCCCAAGATTTAGTAATTAATTTAATTATCGCCTTTATACCAGCTGCAATTCTTGGCTTAATGTTCCATAGTCAAATTAAGCTATATTTATTTAATCCTGTGACCGTGAGCGTTGCTCTGATTATTGGCGGGATAGCGATGATAATAATAGAGAAAAAGATACCAGAGAAAGTTCCTTCGACTAATAGTATTAAAAAATCTCAGGCACTTTTTATAGGCTTGGCACAATGTTTGGCTTTAATCCCAGGAATATCGAGAGCAGCCTCTACAATTATGGGAGGAGTGATTAGTGGACTAGACCGAAAAACAGCAACTGAATTTTCTTTTTACTTGGCTATTCCTATTATTTTTGCCGCCTCTGTTTTTGATTTGACTATAAATTGGGATATTTTATCAATTCATGACCTCCCAATATTTATTGCTGGATTTATCTCTGCTTTTTTTAGCGCAAGGATAGTGATTAAAATATTTATAAAGTACATTGCTAATCATACATTTGTTGCCTTTGGATGGTATAGAATTATTATTGGTTTGATCACTTTTTATTATTTTTATTAATTAAGATGTAATGAGCTTTATTTCAAAGCAACTTATCTTATGGCATAAGTTATATGGTCGACATAAATTGCCATGGCAACAGACAAATAATCCTTATGCAATATGGATATCTGAAATCATGCTTCAACAGACTCAGGTATCAACCGTAATTGACTATTATAAAAAATTTATGCAACGCTTTCCGAGCATTGAAAGTTTAGCAAACGCTGAAATCGATGATGTAAATGAGTTATGGAGTGGTCTGGGATATTATAGCCGTGCTAGAAACATACACACAACAGCAAAAATTATCCTTCAAGAATACAATGGTATTTTCCCACAAAAATTTGAAAAAATTTTAGAGTTTCCGGGAATCGGAAGAACAACAGCAGGTGCAATATGCTCGTTTGCATATGGTAAGAATTATCCAATTCTTGATGGCAATGTTAAAAGAGTCTTTACTCGATTCTACGGGATTAAAGAATGGTCAGGTAAGTCTAAGGTAGAAAAAGAATTATGGGAGATAGCAGATATGAATCTTCCAACATTAGATATTGAGATTTATAACCAAGCTCTTATGGATCTTGGAGCAAGTGTGTGTAGTCGTGGAATTCCTCAATGTTCAAAATGTCCACTTAGTGAGTCATGTAAAAGCTTCCTTAATGACTGGACCAAAATAATTCCTGCTCCCAAACCAAAAAGATTAATTCCAGTTAAGGAAGGAAATATTATTATTATTCAAAATGACGATTCTATTTTGTTAGTTAAGCGAAATCTCAAACAAATTTGGGGTGGACTTTGGTCTTTACCTGAAATAGAAAGCCATGATGATTTAAATGTATGGCTTTTCAATTTATTAGGCATAACAAAATACAAATTGATTGATTCTGGAAGATGCCATGCAAATTTTTCACATTACAAATATGTTATGCATTACAAGCATATTTTATTTAATAAACTAAATTTGAAGCCAATAGAAAATTACATCTGGATAAATAGATCTAATGTTGGAAAAATAGGCTTACCAGCTCCGATTAAAAAATTATTGTCTACCTTATAATTAGTGTCATTTTTATATGTTTAATTTCAGCATCATTGTAAATTTCACCTTCAGCAATAAATCCAATTTTCTGATAAAAAAACATAGCTTGTAATTGTGCTGAGATGTTAATTTTCTTAATTTTTTTATTCCTTGCTATTCGTATAATCTCGAATAGAAGTCTACTTCCAAAGCCCTGATACCTTTTTGACCTGATAATAGCCATCCGCTCCAAGCGCATTATCTTATCAATAAAAATTAAACGTGCGCAGCCAATAGGAGTTCCATTAAAGATGATAATTATATGCTCAGCTTTATTATCCCAATCATCCCATTCTAATTCTTCAGGAACTAATTGTTCTTCTATAAAAACAGATTTACGTAGTGGGACTAAAATATTTTTTGAATTACTCCAGTCAGACAATTTAAATTTAAGGGTTGCGGGTGTCATTATAAAAAGGCATTATTCAAATTAATTATTTTAAATCTAAGGATAAGAATTATGGAAAAGTTTTTTGGCCCAATTTCAAGAGTATTGTTAGCACTTATATTTTTTGTTTCAGTCTTATTTATTCTTAATAACATTACTACGACACCAAATGGTTATTCAATGTATCAGGATATGCTAGGGGCACGTGGGTTACCTGGAATTTTTGCTCCGATAAGTATCCTAATCCAATTTATTATAGGATTATCATTAATATTAGGCCATAAAATTAAAATTTCAGCCTATATCCTGTCAGCATACTCTTTAATTTGGGCAATTATTTACTTTGTAAGTGCATTGGGAGGTCAGCCACTACTCTTAATGTCACTACAATATTTAGCAATTACTGGCGGGTTGCTTAATCTAGCCTCTAATCCAGATACTGGCATGAGCCTAGATAGTTACTTTGCGAAAAAGAAAAAGAAGTAATTCTTTTAGGAAATTTCGAGCATACGGTCCAAAGCCAGCTTCGCAGAAATTGATTCTTTTTTTGGTACCTGAATAATATTAACTGGGTTATTGTTCAGTATATTTTCTAGGGTCCAAGCTAAATGCTGAGGATCAATTCGAGCCATTGTTGAACATTCGCATACAACATGCGACATAAATTGAACAAGCTTTCCTTCAGGCTTCATTTCATTTGCAAGTCTATTTACCAGGTTCAATTCGGTACCTACCAACCATTTTGTATTCTTTTCGGAATTCTTTATAGTATTTAAGATAAATTCTGTTGACCCTACAAAGTCAGAATTCAAACAAACTTCGAATGGTGATTCTGGATGAGATATCACCTGTCCATCAGGGTGAGTCTTCTTAAATAAATCAATATGTTCTTTTCTAAACATTTGATGAACAGCGCAATGACCTTTCCATAATAATACCTTAGCCTTTTTAATTATTTCAATATCTAGGCCACCAAGAGGTAAGTCTGGATCCCAAATTGGCATTTCTTCTAAAGGAATATTCATTTTATGACCAGTCCACCTACCTAAATTCTGATCTGGGAAGAATAATACTTTCTCCCTTTGTTTGAATGCCCAGTCTAGGATAGTAGGTGCGTTAGTTGAAGTACAAACTACGCCTCCATGATCGCCACAAAATGCTTTAAGATCAGCAGCAGAATTAATATATGTGATTGGAGTGATTGATTTATCAAAATTAAGAACTTTTGACAGTTCTCGGAATGTTCTTTCTACTTTTGTAAGATTTGCCATATCGGCCATTGAGCATCCTGCAGAAAGGTCGGGTAGGACGGTAATTTGTTCGGGTCGAGATAAAATATTAGAGACTTCAGCCATGAAATGAACTCCAAGGAAGACAATATATTTAGCGTCTAAGGAACTTACATATTTTGAGAGTTTTAGGGAATCTCCGGTTAAGTCAGCATGGCGGTAAACTGTTTCATTTTGATAGTGATGTCCTAGAATAACAATTTTTTCACCTAATGCTTTTTTAGTTTTAATTATTCGCTCTTGGCAGTCATCATTTTTGAGCGTTTCAAAAGCATCAAATTTTATTGTTGTAGTATTCATTTTTTTATTTTAGCTGCTTATACATTAAATTTCTTGCAATTTTTCTAAAGCAATTACGTTTGTCCATGAGAATACTCTTTTTTTTGCATCATTAATTTTAACCCACTCATACTCTATATGTTCAGAGGGAGAGAGCCTTATAGGAGTTTCTGAAGGAATTTGCAACCCAAATATGTGCTCAGTATTATGCGTAGTATTTGGTTCATAACGATGTCGCCAATGCTGATATATTTCATACTGGTGATTTAAGTTCCAGTCCTGCAGTGAATACATATCAGTATCAATACCGGTTTCTTCATAGACTTCCCTCTTGGCTGTCTCTAATAGGGTTTCTTGTCCTTCGATACTTCCCGTAACAGACTGCCAATAATTTTTTCTATCTGCACGATGTAACAATAAAACGCTAGATTGTTTAGTGTAAATAACAACAAGTACAGATATTGGAATTTTATACAGTTTTTTTATCAAATGACTGGTAATTTAAAAATAACATTTTCTTCGATTCCATTAATTTCTGATAAGTGAATATTACTAAATTTTTTTATCTCAGAAATTAATTGTTGAACAAGAATTTCTGGAGCTGAGGCCCCAGCAGTAATACCAATATTTTTCTTATTATTAAGAATAGAGGGGTCAAATAGGGACATATCATCGATGAGGATAGCCTTAACTTTATGTTGGTTTGCTATTTCTGCTAGACGATTAGAATTCGAGCTATTTATTGACCCTACAACAAAAATTAAATCTTGATGCGCTAACATAGCTTTGACCGCATCCTGCCTATTTTGTGTCGCATAACAAATATCACTACTTTTAGGCTCTTTAATGTCTGGAAATTTAAGCTTCAAGGCGTCGATGATTTTAGATGTGTCATCAACTGAGAGTGTAGTTTGGCTGACATAACTTACTTTCTCTGTTGATATAATTGGGAGATTTTTAACATCATCAATAGATTCAATTAAATGAATGGATGCCATTGGCGAATTCTTTTCTATTTGGCCCATAGTTCCCTCGACCTCAGGGTGGCCTTTATGACCAATCATAACAATATGATAATTATCACTGTGAAGCCGATGAACTTCATTGTGTACTTTTGTTACTAAAGGACATGTGGCATCGATAGGAATGAGATTAAATTTATCCGCACTTACTCTAATAGCTTTTGATACGCCGTGCGCACTAAAAATAATATGGCTACCTGGCGGAATTTTTTCTATATTATTAACAAAAATAGCACCTTTTTGTTTTAAATTATTAATAACATAGCTATTGTGAACTACTTCATTTCTAACATAAATGGGGGCACCATATTTTTTCAATGCTTCTTCAACAATGAGTATTGCTCTTTCTACACCAGCACAAAATCCTCTTGGATTGGCTAAAGAAATATTTATAATTTTTTCTCTCATAGTTTAACTAAGGTAGTATGGATTCACCCATTATAAGGTGATCGAATGTTTCTCTTTCTCTTATGACGTGAACTTTATTGTTATCAATTAATAGTTCTATTGCTCTTGGACGAGAATTATAATTAGAGCTCATACTCATTCCGTAAGCCCCTACATCTAGAACTGCCAGTAGATCACCATCTTTTATTGATAAAAGTCTTTTCTTTCCAAAGAAGTCACCTGTTTCGCATACTGGACCAACAATATCATATTCTTTTTGTTCGGATTGGTGAGTATTGAGATTAATGATTCCATGATATGCATCATAGAGTGAAGGTCGCATTAGATCGTTCATGGCCGCATCAACTATAGCAAAATTTTTACTTGATCCTTCTTTGATATATTCTAGATTAGTTAATAATGCACCTGCTTTCCCAATTAGAGACCTTCCTGGCTCAAGAATAACTTTTAGTTTTCGATTGCCTATTATTTGATCAATGGCAACTGCATAGTCAGTGAAGCTAGGTGGTGATTCATCTTTATAATTAATACCTAAGCCACCACCTATATCAAAATGTTCAATATTAATACCCAAAGTTTTAAGGTGATCAATTAATGAAACAAGTTTTTTTGTAGAATCAATAAAAGGCTCTATTTCAGTAATTTGTGAGCCGATATGGCAATCAATTCCTTTTATATCAATAGAATCCATATCTTTTGCGAGCTGATATAATTTAATTGATTGATTTTCATCGACACCGAATTTATTATCTTTAAGGCCTGTTGATATATAGGGATGTGTTTTTGCATCAACATTCGGATTTACTCTGATAGAGATAGCTGCTTTTTTATTCAGACTCTTTGCTACTGATTGAATTCTATAAAGCTCTCCCTCTGATTCAACATTAAAAGCTAATATATTGTGACTTATTGCAAGGCCAATTTCCTCAATAGATTTTCCAATCCCAGAAAATACCACTTTCTTTGGATCACCCTTTGCAGCAATAATTCTTTTTAGTTCTCCTCCCGAAACAATATCAAAACCAGCCCCATGTCTTGCTAATAAATTCAAAATAGCAATATTAGAATTTGCTTTAACAGCAAAACAGATAAGAGGGTCAAGTTTATGAAAAGATTCTTTAAAAATAGTGTATGTATTTTCAATAATTTTTTTTGAGTATACGTATGCTGGCGTACCATAATCTTCAGCAATTTGTATAACAGGTACATTCTCTATAAAAAAAGCACCCTTGTTAGAGTAAATCATGGATTGAGACATAGATTATTAAGTGATACTAGTTTGATAATTATTATTAAGATTAATTATACTTGATTCAGATTGTGGATATTTTTCCTCTGGAATATATAAAGATCCTTTTGTTCCGCAAGAGAATAAAAGAACACAAACTATTATTATTAAACCTAAAGATAATATTTTCATAAATTTTTCCTTAACACTATTTTATCATTAAAAAATTATTTCTTTATATTAAGAAGAGACGTTGTGATAATTCCATTTACTAGCCCAAAAATCAGTGCAGAAATTAGAAAAATAGGTAATAGATAGAAAATACCGTCATGAGGGATGATCCAAAATCTTACTATTAAGAATTGTCCAATAATATGTGCAAAAGCTGCAATCAAACTTAAACTAATTACGCTAAAGTATTGCCCATTGATACCTCTAAATAAAAATAAAAATAAAAGACTGAATACTGAACCACTTAGACTTAAAAAAAATGTTGGTCCAAGAAATGTACCCAAAATAATGCTTACAATAAACACTCGAATGAGAGATACCCATAAGGCTGTAGAAAAATTAAATTTTATTATAGTAAATAGAATAATAATATTGGCAATTCCAGGTTTAACACCAGGGATAGGACTCGGTAAAAAAAATTCAATCAATGACAAGGCTATTGCAATAGCAGCCAATTTAGCTACTTTATGATCTTGGCTAATAATTTTAATAATTGAGCGAGTCATAATCCTTTCGGTTACCAATGATTGATATAGAAATTTGATTTGGAATACAAACGATAGTTTGATTAAGTTTTTTTATCCATCCTTGATGAATACAGTATTTTTTTGTACAAGGAGATTTCGAAATTCTAACTTTCCCAGAGCTAATAATAACCTCAGATTTTCCGATTGGCCCTTCAATAATTTTGGTTATATTTTGATTTAGACTAAAAGAACCTAATTCTTTCTTACCCATTTGAATTTTTAGGTATTCACCTTGAGGAAAATTCCATAATATTGACGCTAGGTAAAAGGTTAATGAAATAAAAATAAAAATTGTGAGTAAGTCCCCAATTTTAATTACCCTAATGAACTGAAATATTTTTTTTATCAATTTTCTCATGCCATTTTATTAGATTTAACATACTGCTACTAATTGAAATTTTACCGTCAGCCATTACTATCATATAGAAATCTATTCCTAACTCCTTAGCTAAACTATGTTTTAACTTTTCAGGAGCAATAAATAGTGGCTTTGAATAAACATCAGATAATGTTCCCGATGATTCAGCGGGGGGAAGTAATATTGTAGCTGATTGAGAATTATTTGCAGGGTATCCTGTA
This sequence comes from Methylophilaceae bacterium, assembly GCA_028351715.1. Classification (GTDB taxonomy): domain Bacteria; phylum Pseudomonadota; class Gammaproteobacteria; order Burkholderiales; family Methylophilaceae; genus BACL14. Next base: position 14,888 of record JAOMKM010000009.1, read on the forward strand.
TTGGGGTCAATTAAATGTGAATATCTTTGGTTGTCTACAATAAAATATTTTTGGTAATCACCAGATGTTCCAATTGACCATCCAGGCTTTAGGATAATGGACGCTATTGAATTAGGTTTCCTAGGATTCTGAATACCAACAACCCAATTTCTATCGCCATGAAGACCTAGTGCTAGAATATTTCCTCCGATATTAATTAGAGCATTGTTTATATTATTCTCACTAAGAATTTTTTTTGCTTGATCTAATGCATACCCTTTTGCATAACCACCCAGATCAAGTTGTATATTTTTATTTTTAGAACTTATGTATCCACCATGAATATTTATTTCTGACATATGCGGAAGATTTCTTTGTAGATTATTAATTAAGTTTGAATTGGGCCTATCCGTAGAAAATTGTTCTGCATGAAATCCCCATGCCTGGATTAACTTACCTATAGCCGGATTAAAGTAGCCATGTGTTTTTAACTCAAGTTCTATATTATGATTAATAATTGAGAAAATTTCTTGGTCTTGCGTTGTATAAATTTCTTGATTCTTGATTGATTTATTGATATCTTGCACAATGCTTTTTTTCCAAGGGTGAAGATAACGATGAAGCCGATTAAATTCATTAAAAACAAGCTCTATGGCATGGGCGGCAGTATCTTCAGTTTCCCCGTAAATTGTTACCTCAACAATAGTCCCAAAAATATAATCTTTTTTTTGCACCGTTTCATTCTGAAAGCAGCCTGTAAGAAAAAAGATCAGTATGAGTATTAATTTACTGCAGTGCATTTATTACAACTTCGGCATAATTGATATTAGACTGATTTTGAATTTCTACTAAACCTGTAGGGCTAGTAATATTTATCTCTGTGAGGTAAGAACCAATAACGTCTATCCCAACAAAATTCAGGTTTTTTTCAAGTAAATAAGGTTTAATTTTATTAATAATAATTTCATCATTCTTATTAATTGATCTTATTATGCCGGACCCACCTTTAGCTAAATTAGCTCTTATTTCACCAGGCTTAGGGATACGTGTTAATCCATATGGTAATGGTTCTCCGTTTATTAAAATAATTCGCGTATCACCATTTGATATTTCTGGGATAAATTTTTGCGCCATAATTGGATGATGAAAATTACCCATCATAGTTTCCAGGATTACATTTAAATTTTTATCCTCGCTTGTAACCATAAAGATTCCATTTCCAGCCATTCCATCTAATGGTTTTAAAATAACTTTTTTATGTTTTGAAATAAACTCCTTAGTAGCGGAAAAAGAGCTTGAAACAAGAGAAGGGGGGATTAAATCTTTAAATTGTAGAATCGATAACTTTTCGTTGTGACTTCTTATAGATGAAGGATTATTAAAAATTTTAATATCATTAGATTCTATATGATCAAGGATATAAGTAAGGTTTAAGTAAGATGTATCGAAAGGAGGATCTTTTCTTATAAATATTTTATTAAAATATTCAATATTATTTTTAATCTTACTACTAGAGGTTATAGATTCATTTATTGCCTGAAGTTGTTGGCATTCAACTTTTATATTAATTTTTGAGTCAATTGAAATTTCATTAATAGTTGAATAAAAAACATTTATTTTCTGACGTAAACATTCTTTCATCAAAATAATAGTAGTATCTTTATATAAAGCTAAACTATCAATTGGATCAATTATAAATAGATAATTCATAACATTTATTCTTGCAATTCCCTTGCCGCTGCAATTAAAGCTAGCCTTGCAATAACACCATAGGCATAGAAACGATTTGCCTCATCATCACATGGCCTTCCTTGATCAGGCATGATACAAGAGGTTTCAAAAGGCTGGGGTATAAAATGCATACCTGGGGAATTAAGATTTTCATCTTTTTCTTTATTTGTGTGAACTCGAAAAAAGCCACCAACAACAAAACGATCGATCATATAAATTACTGGTTCTGCAACTGATTGATTAATTGATTCCTCGGTATGAATGCCTTCTTGGATAATAACTTCAGTAACAACCCCCCCTCCTTTTATAACAGACATTTTTTTTCGCATTTTACGATTAAGATTTAATACATCTTCACTATTCTTAATAATCATAATACCCATACCATAAGTTCCAGCATTAGCTTTTACCACCACATATGCTTCTTGCGTAATATTATATTCTTTATATTTTTTATTTATATTTTCAAGCATATTAGATGCTATAGATGCTAATTCATTTTCACCTTTTCTTTCTTGGAAATTCATATTATCTAATTTTTCAAAATATGGATTAATTAGCCAAGGATCAATGTTAGTGAATTGAGAAAATTCATCAACGACTTTATTATATTGAGTAAAGTGATCACTCTTTCTTCGTTTATGCCAGCCGGCACTAAGGGGGGGTATTAAATTTTGTTTTATACCTTTTAAAATTTCTGGCTCACCACCTGATAGATCATTATTTAATATAATTGCACAAGGTTGGTAAGAAACTTCTTTACCCATCATTATTGAAACATAATCTCCTTCACGAGTAATTGGTTCTATTTCAATTGTCATATTTTCCCCTACTATCAGAGAGAGGCGTTCATTAATTTCAGGATCTATGGTTCCTATTTTAACTTCAAGACCGGAATTTTTAAGAATTTCTGATAGTGCATATATATTTTTTAGATAAAAAATATTTCGAGTATGACTTTCTGCAATAATCATAACTTTTTTTGCTTCTGGGCATATTTTTTCTATAGCAACCGATGCTGCTTGAATAGATAAGGGTAAAAAAGTTTCACAAAGGTTATTGAATCCTGCTGGGAAAAGGTTTGTATCAACTGGCGCAAGTTTGAATCCAGAATTTCTCAGATCGACTGATGCATAGAAAGGTGGCTGATATTTTTTCCATTGATTTCTAAACCAATGCTCGATATCACAACTATGATTAATAATATAGTTCTCTAGTTTAAGCAATTGAGAGATAGGTTTGACTTTAAGAGTCGGAATCATTTAATTAGATCCTTTGACTGATTATCTGCATGATAGCTACTCCTCACCATAGGACCACTTGCAATTGAAGAAAATCCTAAGGATTCTCCTTTTTTCTTTAGTTGGCCAAATTCTAGGGGGGTAACGTATCTTTCAACTGGTAAATGATGCTCGGTAGGTTGTAAGTATTGTCCTAGAGTCACCATGTCGACATGGTGATTTTTTAGATCAATGAGAACTTGATTAATCTCTTCTAGAGTTTCTCCTAGACCAAGCATTAAGCCAGATTTGGATAAAATATCTGGAAATTTTTCTTTAAAAGCTAACAATAATTTAAGTGAATGACTGTAATCCGATCCTGGCCTTGCTTGCTTATATAGCCTTGGTATTGTCTCAAGATTATGGTTAAAAACATCAGGGGGGGCAGTTGAAATTATATCTAAGGCTTTAATCTCTCTTCCTCTAAAGTCAGGGACAAGGATTTCAATTCTAATGTTAGTATTTAACCTTCGAATTTCCTTAATGCAATCAACAAAATGTTGAGCCCCGCCATCTCTAAGGTCATCTCTATCGACGCTTGTAATAACTACATATTTTAAATTAAGTTGCTTAATCGTTGACGCAAGCTTTTCTGGTTCATTTGCATCTGGAGGTGAGGGTCTTCCATGAGCTACGTCACAAAAAGGACAACGTCTTGTACATAAATCACCTAGTATCATAAAAGTTGCAGTCCCTTGACTAAAGCATTCCCCAATATTTGGACAACTTGCTTCTTCACAAACTGTATTCAGTTGGCTTTTCATTAGCAATGATTTGACGCGAGAAAATTCTTGGCTATTTGGAAGTTGCATTTTTATCCAGCTGGGCTTATCTAATTTAGCTCTTGGGATAATTTTAATAGGTATCCTAGCTGTTTTTGATTTCCCAATCTCTTTTCTATGTTCAGTATTTTTGCTCATGGTGCTTTATTTAATATTAAGTTGAAGTAGTTTAACTAAAGTGCTTGCAATATCATTATTATAATCTTTATTGAGCGCTGAAACTTGAGTCATTTCAAGACCATGAAATCCACAAGGTGCTATTAAAGTAAAGGGGGAAAGGTCCATGTCTATATTTAGACTAAGCCCATGGTATGTATAGTGATTTTTAACTCTCAAGCCGATTGATGCAATCTTTTTATCTGATACATACACACCAGGAGCATTTTTCTTTGAATAACTGTTTTTAATACTGTACATTGAAAGTAACTCAATGATAGATTTTTCAATAATATTAACTAGTTGTCGTATAGATAAATTATTTTTTAGTAAGTTAATTAGTAAATAAATAATTAATTGTCCAGGGCCATGGTATGTAATTTTCCCCCCACGATCAACAAATAGATGGGGAATATCTGTTTTAGGAATAATACTGTCTTTTTTGTTTAAACCGGATGTAAAAATTGGTAGGTGTTCAGTAACCCATATTTCATCATTCTCTGGATTAGAAGATATAAAGTTTTTCATCTCCATCCAAGTTTTCTCGTAGTCTGTAAGGCCAAGATTTTTTACGACAATATCCACTGTAACTATAGAACAAATTTAGTCATTGGATGTGCAGATAGGTCCTTATATATTAAATCTAATTGTCGTTTCGAGGTTACATAAATAGTACAGGTTAAACTCACAAATTTACCCTCTTTACTATTTTTTGATTCTATTGTTTTATCAATAAAGTCATGGATATGCTCTTTTATTAATGAAGCTATAATTTTTCTGAAATCCTGGTGTGCTTCTCCGATAATCTTAATCGGAAAATTACATGGAAATTCAATGAGTGATTCTGATAAATCCTTAGTCATGACTATTTATCCATGATAACAAAAGTATTTAGGCTTAACTCTTCTGAGAGATATTTAGAAATTTCGTTCGCTTTATCTCTAGACGAATAAGGTCCAAGCCTTACTGAATAAAGGGGGCCTTTTTTGATTATCTTGTTTAACTTCTTTTCAATTTTAAATTTACTAATTCTATCAAGTAATTTTGCCGCATTACGTTGATCCGAAAATACCCCTGCTTGAACATAAAAACTGTGAAGACTTTTATATTGCACTGAGTTAGAGAGGGGACTAATCACTTCGACTCTTACTAATTCACTTCCTTTTTCAATAATATCAAGGCGATGGGCCGCTGCATAAGATAAGTCTATAACTCGATTTTTTATAAAAGGCCCACGATCATTAACCCTAATAATTACTGATTTTTCGTTGATTAGATTTGTAACTTTCACATAGCATGGCAAGGGAAGGGTCTTGTGAGCTCCAGTCATTTGGTACATATCATATACTTCACCAATAGAAGTTTTATTACCATGATATTTTTTTCCATACCATGAAGCATAACCAGTTTCGCTATAGGCCTCTAGTTTTGTCATAGGGGTATATTTCTTTTTAAAAACTAAATAAGGGCGATTAGCTGTCCTACTTAAAACTTCTTTTTTTGGGACTGCGTTCGGTATTTTGTTTAAATCTTGGGGGACATTTTTATGTGGGCCATCGTCTAGATAATAAGCTCCAGAATTTTTTGTTGATTCTTTCGGTTCCTCTAAAAGAATAGATTGACAGCCTATTAAGAAAAAGATGTAAATAATGGGAAAGAGTTTGATCATTAGTTCGCAATTAAGGTTTTATTTGAATAAAGATTCATTATGATACCAATACTAATTAAGGATACAACCATTGAAGTTCCGCCGTAGCTAAAGAAAGGTAATGGGACGCCCACTATTGGAAATAATCCTGAGATCATAGCTACATTAACAATAAAGCCAGTGAATAAAGAAATTGTAAGCCCAGCTGATAATAATCTTGAAAAATTATCCTGCATTTTTGATGTCATCCACATACAACGATAAAATATAAATATGTATAAACTTAAAATTGCTAATACTCCTAAGAATCCAAATTCTTCACTAAATACTGAAAAGATAAAGTCTGTCCTAGTTTCAGGAAGAAAGTCTAAGCTTGTTTGTGTTCCATTCAACCAACCTCTTCCATAAATTCCTCCAGACCCTAAAGCAATCATTGACTGGATTGAATGGTATCCTGCACCATATGGGTCTGAAAAAGGATCTAATAAACTCAGTATCCTTTGTTTTTGATAATCAAGTAGTGAGTTCCAAAGAAATGGAGAGGAGAGAAGAATCCCAAAAAAACTTGTTATGAGAAATTTGGTTGGTAGACCCGCTAAAAATATTATTATTAATCCCCCCGATAAAAGAAGTATAGATGTTCCAAGATCAGGCTGGGTCAAAATAAGATAAAAAGGAATTAATATTAATAATCCTGCAAGAAAATGGATTTTATAATCAATTTTATTAGTATTTTTTTGATAGAACCATGCAAGTATAAGTGGAAGAGATATTTTAAGAATTTCTGATGGCTGAAAATTTAGAATACCAAGGCTAATCCATCTTTGAGCACCATGACTTTTGATACCAAAAAAATCCACCACAAATAATAGAATAATAGTTATTAAATAGACCCATGGGGCAAAAGTTAATATAGTTCTTGTTTGGATATTACAAATGAAATAAAGAAACGCTACCCCAATAAAAATATTAATTATTTGAGACATAGTATTTGTCATATCTTGCTGATTTGCGCTGGTTAAATTAATCAAGCCAATTATTAGAATTAGAGTAAGTGAACCGAAAAGAGGACGATCAATTTTTTTAAAAATATAATTCTGTAAGGAAACTATATTCATTAACGATATTCACTAGATAAATAATAGTCAAATATTTTTTTTGCAATTGGACCAGCAGTTGATCCTCCATGCCCCCCATTCTCTACAACTATAGCTAATGCAATTTTAGGATTTTCAGCGGGGGCATAAGCAATAAAAAGCGCATGGTCCCTAAGCTTTTCAGGAATTTTTTCTTCATCATATACCTCACCATCTTTTAAGCTAAAGACTTGGGCAGTTCCTGTTTTTGCAGCTATTTTATATTTAATATTTTTTCCAATAAATGCTGCAGTTCCACCATCTTCTGTAACATTCTCCATACCTTCTTTAACCCAAGCAATCGTTTTATTTGAGACTCTTATTGGAGCAATATTATTAGTATTTTGTTTGAGATGCTGGCTGTTAAGTTTTATATGGGGGATAACAGATTTATTAGGCAATGCAATTTTACTAGTTGCTAATGCAAGTTGAATCGGAGTAACCTGAGTAAATCCCTGTCCAATACCTGTGATAGCAGTTTCTCCAGAATACCATTTTTTATTATATTTTTTCATTTTCCATTTAGCATCAGCAAGGAGTCCTGCTTTTTCATTTGGTAAATCAATGCCCGTTTTTTTACCAAACCCAAAATTTGCTAGAGCTTTATTAAGTTTTGGTATACCAAGTTCGATGGCTAATCCATAAAAAAAAGTATCACAAGATACCGCTATAGCTTTAATAATATCAACTTCCCCATGCCCTCCTATTTTCCAATCTTTAAAACGTCTCGAATTATTAATATAAAAATATCCAGGGTCATTAATTTTAAAAGGTGGCATTCTTAATTGATTTTCTAGACCAGCAATTGCAACAAAAGGTTTTAACGTTGACCCAGGCGGGTAAAGACCATTTATTGCTCGATCAAGCAAGGGCTTATCTGGAGATTTATTAAGTTTGTTCCAGTTTTTGTGACTAATACCATCAATAAATAAACCCGGGTCATAGATAGGCATACTTACATAAGCAAGAATCTCACCATTGTTTGGATCCATAGCTATAAGGGCTCCTTTTTTATTTTTAAATGCATTCTCGGCAATTTTTTGTATTTTTAAATCGATTGTTAGATGAATATTATTTCCCTCTTTAGCAGAGTAAGTTTTTAAAGTTCGAAGAGGTTTGCCAATCGAATTAACTTCAATTTGTTTAAAACCAGACTCTCCATGTAATTCTTGTTCATATTGAAACTCAACTCCAGCCTTACCGATATGATCTGTGCCAATATAATTTTCCTTCTTACCTTCTTTTTCAAGAATTGATAAATCTTTTTTGCTAATTCTATTAATATAACCAAGAAAATGAACACCCAAGGAGCCTTTGGGATAATATCTTTTTAACGTTTCCTTTAATTTTATATTAGGAAATTGGTAGGACTGTATTGCAAACTCTGCTAACTCTTTTTTAGTTAGATTACTTTTAATTGGAATTGTTTGATTATATTCATTATTATTTAAAATTCTTTTATATTTTTTTATGTCTTCAGTATCAATACTAATTACATCATTTAATTTATTAATTAATATATCTAAATTTTCAATTTCTCTTGGAATTACCTCAAGGCTATAATTTAATTTATTATCTGCAATAATTGTATTATTTCGATCAAAGATTAATCCTCGTGCAGGCTCAATAGGAATAACCTTAATACTGTTATCATAAGCTTGTGTTGAGTAATAATTATTTTGCAAAATTTGAATATAAAAGAAACGAAAAAGGATAAGAAAAAAAAATATCAGAAAGCAATAACCAATGAATTTCAATCTATTCCTAAAGATAAATTTTATATAGTATTTATCCATAAACTTTAGGGTTTTCTCCTTAAAGACTGAATCAACTTGGCATAAAAGATACATAGTAAGAAAGTAGTCAACAATTTAATTGGAAATAAACCTAGATTTATATTCAATTCATAGCTTAGAGATGAAGTAAATAAAATGATTATTCCTATTGTGGTTAGTATTAAATGTTGTAAAACTCTCATTATTAATGATTTAAAAAGTAAATATTTGTTTAATACAAAATTTGTAAAATAAATGGTGATTAATATTAATCCATATTGACCTATTAATTCTCCTACCAACAAATCAATTATTAAACCTAAAAAAAATAATATATATATATTCATCTTCATGAAACGGGTTGCGATTAAGGGTATAAATAGTGCTAAAAAGTAATCAGGCATAACTCCAGCGTTGCTGATTAAGGGAATACTTATTCCAGATAATAATAAAGCCAGCAGAAAAAAAATACAGAAAGTTAGAAACTCATTTTTTTTAAGGGTATTTATCTTAATCATTTTCTTTTTTCATAAATACTCTCACTTGAGTGTGAGTTGTAGGTTGTGAGAAAGGAGAAATTAATAAATGATTAAATTGATTATTAATCTGAGGCGTCACTTTAATTACTCGTCCTATTTTAATTCCTTTAGGATATAAGCTATCAATACCTGAAGTCATCAAGATAGCACCAATTTTTACTTCTCTATGAGCAGGAAACATTAAGACTTCTAAATATTTGTTTCCATTACCTCTAACAATTATATTATCTGTCCCTTTTTCAAAGATAGCAGGGACGATATATTTTTTTGATGTGATTGGATTAACCTCACTAAAAGAATTCCCAGTAAAGATGATTTGCCCCACTAATCCTAGGTTATTAATGACTGGTTGTCCTATCTTGATAGAATCATTAAATCCTTTATTAATCGTTATAATTTCTGTACCGTTCCTAATTTTTGGTAAAATAATTTCTGCACCAATAGTGGTTATCTTAATATTATTTGATATTTTTATTGTTTTTCGTAATTGTCTATTTTCTGCTTCAATAAGAATCAGTCTTTGATTCTCAATAGATAAGTCAATAATCTTATTCTCTAGTTTTAGATTCTTTTCAAAAAGCTGAGATTTTGTTTTAAATAGATTTGTTAATGATTCATTAATATTTTTCGGTAAATTTATAACGTAAACGATAGGTTTAATTAGAAAAGAACTTTCATTTTTGATATGGTGATGGATTTTTTTTCTATAATCCAGACCCATTAAACTAAAAGAAATCAATAACAAAATAATAAAACTAAATATTGGTGACTGACCGTCGTTAAATAACTTAAGTTCTTTTTTTGATGGTTTCATTAATCATAAGTGAATGAATTTTTAAATAAATCTATAGAGTCTAAGGTTAATCCACAACCCCTAACAACGCATGTCAGTGGATCTTCTGCCACAATAACAGGAATACCAGTTTCTTCCATTAGGAGGCGATCAAGATTTTTTAACATTGCGCCACCTCCAGTTAATACCATAGCAGTTTCTGAAATATCTGCAGCAAGTTCAGGAGGTGTTTCTTCCAGGGCATGTTTGACTGCCCCAACAATTGCATTAAGAGGCTCATTGATTGCTTCTAATATTTCATTACTACTTACCGTTATTTTTCTGGGTAACCCTTCAGATAAATTTCTTCCAGTGATTTCCATTTCTAATAATTCTGTCATTGGGAATGCACTGCCAATCTTATGTTTTACTCTCTCAGCTGTTGGCTCTGATATTAATGTTCCATAATTCCGTCGGAAATAATCAATAATAGCTTGGTCTATTTTATCTCCTCCAACTCTTGCCGATCCAGCATAAACAATACCTCCTAAAGAGATAACACCAACTTCTGTTGTTCCACCACCAATATCAACAACCATTGATCCTGTTGGCTCATTGACAGGAAGCCCGGCTCCTATGGCAGCTGCCATAGGTTCTTCAATAAGAAATACTTGTTTTGCCCCAGCTCTTTCGGCCGACTCTCTAATAGCCCGTCTTTCAACTTGAGTTGCACCATAAGGAACACAAATTACTATTCTTGGATTCGGAGTAAACCAATTTTGACTATGAACTGTATTGATGAAGTACTTGATCATATCTTCAGTTATATTAAAGTCAGCGATTACGCCATCCTTCATTGGTCTAATAGCCTGAATATTTTGCGGTGATCGCCCTAACATCGTTTTAGCTTTCGCCCCTACAGCTAGTAATGTTCTTTTAGATTTAGCTCCACCAGGGCCATCATCATATCTTATTGCTACCACAGACGGCTCATCAAGAACAATACCTTGCCCTTTTAGGTAAATCAAAGTGTTGGCTGTACCTAGATCGATTGCGATCGCATTATCTACGAATCTTTTAAATGATAAATTCATTCTAGAAAACATTATTACCTTTATTGTGATTGAAGCGTCATTAATAAACCAATGTATAATAACTGATTATTTAGATAATCTACAACAAAACTGGCGTTTTTATCATGACTATTAGTAAAAAAGATATAGAAAAAATTGCTTACCTTGCCCGAATTAATATTTCTCAAGGTGAGGCTGAGAAATTAGAAAAAAAACTTGATGGAATTATGTCATTAATTGATAAGATGCAATCTATTGATACAGACAATATTCAACCTATGTCTCATGCATTAGATATTTCTCAGCCATTAAGAAAAGATGAGGTTACAGACTATGACTTAAGAAAAAAAATATTGCCATTAGCCCCTGAAACTGAAGAATCTTTGTTTATTGTTCCTCAAGTAATTGAATAATTATGCTAAATCTATCACTTCAATCACTCTCCTCAAATTTGGAAAAAAAAACTTTTTCAAGTCTAGAATTGTCAAAATTTTACTTACAAAGAATTAAGCATCACAACCCCTCATTAAATGCATTCATCACTATTGATGAAGAGAAAAGTTTATTGATGGCTTCAAAAGCTGATGAATTAATTGCTAAAGGAAAAAAATTGCCTCTCACAGGTATTCCAATTGCACAGAAAGATATTTTTTGCTCACAAGGATGGACTACTACTTGTGGATCAAAAATGCTTGAAAATTTTATTGCTCCTTATGATGCAACGGTAATTGAAAAATTTAATGAAGTAGGGGCGGTTAATATTGGTAAAACTAATATGGATGAATTTGCAATGGGCTCATCCAATGAAACTTCCTATTTTGGAGCAGTAAAAAATCCTTGGAATTTAGACCTTGTCCCTGGTGGGAGTTCAGGGGGTAGTGCAGCTGTAATTGCTGCAAGGCTTGCCCCAGGTGCAACTGGTACAGATACTGGTGGTTCTATAAGGCAGCCAGCATCATTGTGTGGTTTTACTGGCTTGAAGCCTACGTATGGATTGGTATCTCGTTATGGAATGATTGCTTTTGCATCAAGCCTAGATCAAGCTGGACCAATGGCTATTAGCGCCGAAGATTGTTCATTAATGATGAATGTTATGACTGGCCATGATCGGAGAGATTCAACTAGTATTGAAAGAGATAAAGAAGATTATGGGAGCAAATTGAATGGTTCTATTAAGGGGCTAAAAATTGGAATTCCTAAGGAATTTTTTGGTGAAGGTTTAGATTCTTCAGTACAGAAAGTGATTGATTGTGCAATAGACGAGTATAAGAAGCTTGGGGCAGAAATTATAGAAATTTCTCTTCCTAATAATCATCTCGCTATTCCAGTTTATTATGTTATTGCTCCAGCAGAGGCTTCAAGTAATTTGTCAAGATATGATGGAGTTCGTTATGGCTTCAGAACAAAAGAATATGACGATCTAATGGATATGTATTTCAAAACTAGACAGGAAGGTTTTGGTGAAGAAGTGAAACGTCGAATCCTGATTGGCACCTATGTCTTAAGTGCTGGTTACTATGATGCCTACTATTTGAAAGCACAAAAAATTAGACGCTTAATATCTGAAGATTTTACTAAAGTTTTTAAAAAGTGTGACGTTATCATGGGCCCCTCTGCCCCATCTGTTGCATTTAAAGCAGGTGAAAAACAAGAAGATCCCTTGGCTATGTATATGCAAGATATCTATACTATTTCTACAAATCTTGCTGGGCTCCCAGCAATGAGTATCCCTGCAGGGTTTGTAAATCATCTTCCAGTTGGATTACAACTTATTGGTAATTATTTTAGTGAGGCAAACTTATTAAATATTGCTCATTCCTTTCAAAAAAATACAGACTGGCATTTGCAATCAGCTAAAGGATTTGAGTAATGGATTGGGATATCGTTATTGGTATAGAGACGCATGTTCAGTTAAAGACAAAATCTAAGCAATTTTCTGGTGCATCTATAGCTTATGGTAATGAGCCAAATTCGCAGGCGTGCCTCGTAAGTTTGGCTTATCCCGGGGTGCTGCCTGTATTAAATAATGAGTCTGTTAATTGCGCTATAAAACTTGGATTAGCTATAAATGCTAAAATTGCACCAAGATCAATTTTTGCTCGAAAAAATTATTTCTATCCTGATTTGCCTAAGGGCTATCAAATAAGTCAAATGGAATTACCTATTGTTGGCCCAGGTTATTTATCCATTAATGCAAATGGAAAAAATAAAAATATTAGGATATTAAGAGCACATTTGGAAGAGGATGCTGGGAAATCTTCTCATGGTATATCACAAGATAAAACTGGAATTGATCTTAATCGGGCTGGAACGCCTTTATTAGAGATAGTTACAGAGCCTGATATGAGTTCTGCCGAAGAGGCTGTAACTTATGCTAAAAAACTTCATGAACTAGTTCAGTGGATTGATATTTGTGATGGGAATATGCAAGAAGGAAGTTTTCGATGTGATGTTAATGTCTCAGTTAAGAAAAAAGGTACAGATGAGCTAGGGACTAGAAGGGAGATAAAAAATCTTAATTCGTTTAAATTTATTAAACAAGCAGTTGATTATGAGGTGAACTGGCAGATTGAGACTCTCGAAGATGGAGGGAAAATAGATCAAGCAACAATTTTGTTTAATCCAGAGACGGGTGAAACAAAAGCTATGAGGTCAAAAGAAGAGGCAAATGATTATCGGTATTTTCCTGATCCTGATCTGTTGCCATTATTAGTTTCACAAGAAAAAATCGATGAGATAAAAAAATCAATGCCTAAATTACCTGATGAGGTTCAAGAATCATTTCAAAAAGAACTAGGTTTGTCTGAGTATGATGCTTCAGAAATTACAGCAAATAGTGAAGTGACGAAATATTTTTTGGCCCTTGTAGAATCAAAAGTTAATCCTAAGCTCTCTGCAAATTGGATATTAGGAAATTTATATTCTCGCCTCAATGAAGAAGGCATAGATATCAATAAATCGCCAATAGATACAAAGCGCTTAGCTGAATTAATTAAGCGCATTGAAGATTCAACTATATCTAATAATGCGGCAAAAGAAGTGTTTGATTTTATATGGGACAAATCAAGTGTTACCGTTGATGAAGCAATAGAGGAGCTAGGATTAAAACAAATTTCTGATAGTGGTGAAATTGATAATTTAGTAGATGAAGTTTTAAAAAATAATCAGCCAATGGTTGAAGAGTATCTTTCTGGCAAAGAAAAAGCCTTTAATGCATTAATTGGTCAGATTATGAAAGCTTCTAAGGGTAAGGCAAACCCATCACAAGTTAGTGAGCTACTAAAACAAAAAATTTCTAAGTAATCCCATATGTTTTTTGAAACAATTTAATTTTAACTAATTCATCTGCATAGCTATCTGATTGATCTAGATAGCTAACAATATCTATTAAATTAATTAATGAATAAACTGGTAGCTTTAGATTGCTTGAAACTTCAGCCGTTGCAGTCAAGCCATGAGGTCCTTTTTCTTGTCTGTCTATGGCAACAAATACTCCAACAGGATTACCGCCATTATTTTTTATTAATTCATGTGACTCATTAATTGAAGTACCAGCAGAAATGACATCGTCAATAATTAGAACATTACCATTGATAGGAGCACCAACGATATTACCTCCTTCCCCATGATCTTTTACTTCCTTTCGGTTGAAGCAATAAGGGATGTTTAGTCCCAGCTCTGCCAATGAAATTGCAATTGCAGTTACAAGAGCTATACCTTTGTAGGCAGGACCATACAACATATCAAATTTGATATTTGTTTCAAGAATTCTATTAGCATAAAATTGCCCAAGAGATTTTATGCTATCCCCATTATCAAAAGCACCTAGATTAAAAAAATAGGGACTTTCTCTGCCGGCTTTAGTAATAAAATTACCAAATTGCAGAACATTATTTTTTATGGCTAATTCAATGAATGATGTTTTATTTAATGACATATAATTTAATTACCTTATGAAGATTATAACCTTAAATTTAAATGGAATTCGATCGGCAAATAGAAAAGGGCTTTATCCCTGGCTTAAAACTCAGAATGCAGACTTTGTTTGCCTTCAAGAACTTAAAGCACAGGAAGAAGATTTATCTGAAGATATAAAGTCCCCAGATGGTTATTTAGGTTATTTTAGTTATGCAATCAAGAAAGGTTATAGCGGGGTAGGTATCTATTGCCGTCAAAAACCTATTAAAGTAACTAAGTATTTAGACATACCTGAAATTGATGATGAAGGACGATTCATCGAACTTGAATTCGATGCATTGATTATTATTTCAGTTTATCTTCCATCAGGTTCTAGCGGAGCTGAACGTCAAGCTTTCAAATATAAGGTACTTGATAAAATAAATAAAATTTTTGAAGAAAAAATTAAGCAAGGAAAAAATATTATTATCTGTGGCGACTTTAATATTGCTCATCATGAGATTGATTTAAAAAATTATAAAGGAAACCGTAAGAATTCTGGATTCTTGCCAGAAGAAAGAGCGTGGCTGACCAATTTATTTGATAATGTTGGGTTTAATGATGTTTATCGGAAATTATATCCTGAACAATCTGATGAGTCATATACGTGGTGGAGTAATCGTGGTCAGGCATGGCTAAAGAATGTAGGGTGGCGAATTGATTATCAGGTAGCAAATCATTCCTTTACAGACAAGGCAGTATCTGGAAATATTTATAAAGAAGTGCGATTTAGTGATCATGCGCCACTGATAATAAATTATTTAGATTAAGGCCTATTCCAAGGAGCAATTTTAATAAGAAGAATTATTCCTGGGATTGCAATAAAAGAACAAAATATAAAAAAGTTATGCCACCCAAAAAATTCTACTAAATACCCTGTTGAGGCATTAGTAATAGTTCGTGGGACTGCTGAAAGGCCGGTAAATAAAGCAAATTGAGTTGCAGTAAATTTAGGATTTGTAGTTTTTGCAATGTAAGCAAGAAATGCAGTAGTCCCAAGTCCTGCAGCAAAGAATTCGAAGCCAACTGTAATGCCTAATATTAAAGGGCTATATCCGGATATTGCAAGCCAAGCAAAGCTTAATGTAGCAAACATCTGCATAAATCCAAAAATCCATAGTGCACGATTAATCCCAATTTTAATCATCAAAATACCACCTAGAATTCCACCAATAATACCTGCCCAAAGCCCGACAGTTTTAGCAATCATTCCAATTTCGGTCATTGAAAAACCAAGTTCCATATAGAATGGGGTAGCAAGTGCAGTTGCCATACTATCCCCAATCTTATAAAGAAAAATAAATAGTAAAATTAAGATTGCTTCTTTTATTCCTTTGCGATTTATAAATTCCATAAAAGGCTCAATCACTGCTTCCCTGACTGTTTTAGGTGGCATTATTTTTAATAAAGGTTCTTTTATTAAAATTGTTAATATAATTCCTGGAATCATAAATAAGCCAGTAATAAAAAATACAAGTTCCCAAGCGAAGATGTCAGCCAAGATAAGGGCTAGAGAGCCAGGAATTAAACCTGCAATTCTGTATCCGTTTACATGGATAGCAGTTCCTAAACCAAGCTCATTATCTAAGAGTAATTCCCGACGATACGCATCAATCACTGCATCTTGACTGGCACTAAAAAAAGCAATAGCTGTTGATATTATTGCGACTGTCATGATTTGTGATTTTGGATCTAGTAATCCTGCCATACTAATTGAAGCTAAAAGTAATACTTGAAAAATAATTAACCAACCTTTTCTTCGACCCATTGAAAATGAATAACCATCAAATAACGGGGCCCAAAGAAATTTCAATACATAAGGTAGCTGAATAAATGAAAAAAGAGCTATAGCTTTTAGTTCTAAGCCACTATCCATTAGCCAGGCTGGTAGAAGGCTGATTATGATAAAAAAGGGTAGACCAGAGGTAAAGCCAGTGAAGACACAGATAAGCATCTTTTTTGTGAGTAAATCACGCCAAATTATTGATGAATCTGACATCTTTGAGTTAATGATTTACCAAATTATATAAGGCAAGTGCGCCAAGTAAATTAGGGAAAAAAGTTACTGATTTATTATCTGTAAGAACTAATCGGTCAACAATTTTATATTTATTTGATTTACATAAGTCATCAAAATCTTTAATTGTGCAAAGGTGAACATTTGGAGTGTTAAACCATGAATAGGGCAATTCTTTTGATTTAGGCATTACGCCTTGAATTGATTGAATTCTATCTCGCCAATATCCAAAATTTGGAAATGTGACAATCACTTGTTTTCCAACACGTAGCATTTCATCTAGAATTTCTTCAGTGTTATGCATCGATTGAATAGTTTTTGATAAAATCACAACATCAAATGAATTATCTTCAAATTCTGGCAATCCAGCTTCTATATCTACTTGAAGCACATTGATTCCTTTTTTAAGTGATTTCAACCAGTTATCAGGATCTTTCTCAATTCCATATCCTGTTATGTTTCTTTCTTTTTTAAGATAATTTAATAGTTCTCCATCTCCACAACCAAGATCAAGAACTTTTGAGTTTGTATTAACCCAATTAGCTATAATTGGAAAATCATATCTATAATTATTCTTATCTAGTTTCATAACATTTTATTAAAGTACGATTGTAAAATTGCATGGTACCTTGGCTCTTCCATTAAAAAAGCATCATGCCCGCTAGCTGCTGTAATTTCTGCATATTTGACATCAATATTATTATCTAAAAGTGCCTTAACAATTTCTTTAGATCTATTCGGTGAAAAACGCCAATCACTAGTAAAAGAAACTACTAGGAATTTTGATTTAATTTTTTTGAAAACTTTACTAAGGTTTCGTTTGCTTCCATTTGCAGGATCATAGTAATCTAAAGCTTTTGTCATCCTAATGTAGGTATTTGCATCAAATTCTTTTGCAAATTTATCCCCTTGATAATTTAAGTAAGATTCAATTTCGAATTCTGTATTAAAATTATATTGATAATCTTTATATTTCAATTTCCTACCAAATTTTGATCCCATTACATCATCCGATAAATAGGTTATATGGCCAAGCATCCTTGCTATCCTTAGACCTCTTCTTGGCCGTATTTCCCCCTCGTAATAATTCCCTTTATTAAAGTCAGGATCTGTAATAATAGATTGTCTTGCAACCTCATTAAATGCAATATTTTGCGCAGTAAGATTCGGTGCTGCAGCGATAACAACAGCATGTTTTATTCTCTTAGGAAATTTTATAGCCCATTGAATTGCTTGCATTCCGCCAAGGCTACCTCCAATAACAGCTGCTAGCTTTGAAATATTTAAAGATGTGATTAAAGCTTCATGCGAATTTACCCAATCCTCAACTGTTGCAATTGGAAAATCAGATCCCCATGGTTTTTTTGTTTTAGCGTTGATTGATTTTGGACCAGTGCTTCCATGGCTACCTCCTAAATTATTAACACCAATTACAAAGAATTTATTTGTATCTAGGGGCTTATTCGGTCCAATAAGGCTATCCCACCACCCAGGATGCTTATCACTGGAGGAATAGCGACCAGCAAGATGATGATCACCAGATAACGCATGACAAACTAAGACGGCATTGTCTCGTTTAAGATTTAATTTTCCATAGGTTTCGTAGGCCAACTCAAATTCTTTAAGTAAAAATCCACTATTTAACTTTAAGGGATTCTTGCATACAAATTTTTTTGACTTGACGATACCAACTGAATTTTTTTCTTTCATTTTTAAATTATACTATTGGAAGTCCAATACAGCATTAAATTAAACTACACCAGATGTTACTCTAATTTTTGAATTAATATCTAGGTGCTGTTTAATGGATAAAAATTTCGCCTGCTCAAATATTAATTTCACATGGTTAGATTGATTATAACCATGTTCAATCATGAGTTGCCCGCCTTTTTTTAAATAATCACGAGCATTATTTACTATTATTTCAATATCAGCATAGCCCTGATTTCTTGAAAAAAGAGCTGACTCTGGCTCATATTGTAAATTATCTTTTTTTAAAAAAGCGTCATCAATGTCAATATAGGGGGGATTGCTAACAATAAGATCGAATTGAACTTTGGGAAACTTATGATACCAGTTACTGTGTAAAGTCTTAGCATTTGTAAGTTTAAATTTATTAATATTTTCTTGTGCAACAATTAGTGCTTTTTTTGAGGCATCAGTAAGTACAAACTGCGAGTTTTTAAATAGCTTCGCTAGGGTAATA
>JAOMKM010000010.1 GCA_028351715.1 Methylophilaceae bacterium
GTTGAAGATACTGACGATGAAACTGTTTTTCGGGTATCAGGCAGGGGAGAGTTACATTTAACTATTCTTTTAGAAAATATGCGTAGAGAAGGATTTGAAATTGCAGTTGGAAAACCACGTGTAGTTTATAAGGAAATAGACGGGAAAAAATGTGAGCCGTACGAAAGTTTAACAGTGGATATTGAGGATGATACTCAAGGTTCAGTAATGGAGGAGTTGGGTCGACGAAAAGGGGAGTTAACTAATATGGAGTCAGATGGTCTAGGCCGAACAAGGTTAGAGTATAAGATTCCAGCAAGAGGACTTATTGGTTTTCAAGGTGAATTTTTAACGATGACCAAAGGTACTGGTCTTATGTCACATATATTTGATGAGTACTCACCAGTAAAGTCTGAAATACCAGGAAGAAGAAACGGCGTATTGATTTCTTCTGAAAAAGGAGAGGCTGTAGCATTTGCTTTATGGAAACTTCAGGACAGAGGAAGAATGTTTGTGAGCCCAGGCGAAAAACTTTATCAGGGAATGGTGATTGGTATCCACACTCGAGATAACGACTTAATTGTTAATCCAATTAAAGGTAAGCAACTTACTAATGTCCGGTCATCAGGAACTGATGAGGCAGTAAGGTTGATTACACCAATTTTAATGAGCTTGGAGTATGCGGTCGAATTTATTGATGACGATGAATTGGTAGAAATTACTCCAACTTCATTGAGAATTAGAAAGAGATATTTACTTGAACATGAGAGAAAAAAAGATAATAAATCAGTTACTTAACTATATTTCTTGAGAAATTACATAATCTTCATAATTACCAGTAAAGTCAATAACTTCATTCTCTTTAATCTCTAAAATTCGAGTTGCAATAGAGCTGACAAATTCACGATCATGAGTTACAAAAAAGAGCGTACCTTTAAATTTATCAAGTGCAGTATTTAAGGATTCTATTGATTCCATATCCATGTGATTTGTGGGTTCATCAAGAAGTAAAACATTAGATCTTTGAAGCATTAATTTACCAAAAATCATTCTGCCTTGCTCACCACCAGAAAGTACCCTCACTTTTTTCTTAAAGTCTTCCCCAGAAAAAAGAAGTCTACCAAGCATGCTACGAATAACCTGATCATCATCTTCAGGTCTACTCCATTGAGACATCCATTCAAACACAGTATTATCCTTCTCAAACTCCTCTGTGTGATCTTGCTCAAAGTAACCCAATTTAGCCTTATCTGTCCATTTGATAGAGCCTGTGGTTGGTGTCATCATATTACCAATAATTTTGAGTAACGTTGACTTTCCTATGCCATTCTCACCAATAATAGCGACCTTTTCTCCAGCTTCAACCATAAAGTTGAGGTTACTATAGAGTGGCTCGTCAAATTCCTGAGACATTTTATTTACAATTAATGCTTGTCTGTAAAGCTTATCCTTATCGTCATATTCAAATCGAATGAATGGATACTGCCGACTGGATGGCTTCATATCCTCTACTTTAATTTTATCGATTTGTTTTGCACGAGAAGTAGCTTGCTTTGCTTTTGATGCATTAGCCGAGAACCTTCGGACAAAATCCTGAAGCTCTGAAATTTGTTGTTTAGCTTTATCATTAGCTTTTAATTGTTGAGCTTTTGCAAGAGTGCTAGCTTCCATAAAGTCATCATAGTTTCCAGGATAGACAGTTAGCTTCATATAATCCATATCAGCTGTATGAGTACATACTTGATTAAGGAAATGGCGATCATGTGAAATAATAATCATGGTTGAACTTCTACTATTCAGTATATTTTCTAGCCACCGTATAGTATTTATGTCTAAATTATTTGTTGGCTCATCTAGAAGTAAAATTTCTGGATCTGCAAAAAGTGCTTGAGCAAGTAAAACACGAAGTTTCCATCCTGGAGCTACCTCACTCATTAGTCCATCATGTTGTTCATTTGGAATCCCTACACCTGACAAAAGCTCGCCCGCTCTAGCTTCAGATGTATAGCCGTCATATTCTGCATATACCCCTTCTAATTCAGCAGCTTTCATGTAGTCATCTTCTGTTGCTTCTGGATTCGCATATAAGCGATTTTTCTCTTCGTTAGCGGCCCACATTTCTTGATGCCCCATCATAACAACATCGATAACCCTTAGTTCCTCATAGGCAAATTGATCCTGACGTAACCATGCCATTCGCTCTGAGCTTTCAAGTGCTGTAGTGCCTCCAGAAGGCTCTAATTCTCGCGCTAGTATTTTCATGAACGTTGATTTACCGCATCCATTAGCTCCAATTAGCCCATAGCGATTGCCGTCTCCAAATTTAACTGAGATATCTTCGAATAATGGTTTTGAACCAAATTGCATCGTAATGCTATTCGTAATAAGCATTGACTAATTCCTCAACTTTGTTTATTGAAATTGATTGTATTCTTATTGCTTACTCACTCTAAATTTACTTTAAGCCTTAATTAAATAACCATTTCGATGTCTCAATCGATAAAATACTGGGGTTTAAAATCTTAAGGGAGCATCATTTAGTGAATAATTATATGGAAATGATAGCTGTCCACAGGGCAGCATGATACCCTAAATTGTTCTAGCTATCATTAGATTTAACCTTTAAATTATATTTTAGGGTAAGTTATCTTGTTAATAATCAAATACTCATTCCCTGAAGGTTTTTCCCATTTAACCTCATCATTAACTTTGGCGCCAATTAATGCCTTCGCTAAAGGGGAAAGATAGCTAATTTTTCCTGAGCTTATATCTGCTTCGTCCTCACCAACAATTTCAAATATATAGATTTTATTTGTTGTATCTTCTACATCAACTTTAGCTGAAAATAAAACAGTATCAGGTGGCTGTTGATAAGGATAAATAACAATTGCTGAATCTATCCGAGAAAAGTAATAGCGAATTTCACGTTCAATACGCAATTTTTTTTGTTTAGATGAGGGGCTATCATCGCCAATTAATTGAGCGCGATCAGATTCAAGTTGGCCAGCTTCCTGCTGGAGAATTTTGAGCCCATTTGGAGTAACATAATTAATTTCAGCACTAATTGCTTTCTCTGGAATATCAATTCCAGCATGCTCTAAATCATTTTCTTTTATAAATGCTCTGCTCATAATTTATTATATTATTCAATAATTTATATTAAGTTTATAATGTTATTTATTGCTTAATAATTTCCATAAATCTTCAAGTCTATTCTTGGATAAGCTACGGTTTGTTACATATCTAATGTGCTCATCTTTATTTGCATTTTTATTGAGTTCAATACCCCATAATCCGTTAATCTCATTTGGGAGCATTGAGTATCTAATATCGATTATCTGGTTCGGGTTAGTTTTGGATACAGCAATATAACCACTGCTAAACCATTCAAATCTTTTAATATCTTTTGCTTGTTGTGACTCTTTATTAAGCCATGAAAAGTCTTCATCTATATTCAGTTTTTTAATACTCTCCCCCTCATATATCTTATTTATTGGGTACAATCCAATTCCATCAGTATAAAAATATCCATCTGATTCATAAATAGCTTTCCATAGAAATAAATTACCTATCGTTGGCTTTACTTGAATTCTTTCAATGGTATGCCCTCTTTTTGAGGCAAGGTTTTTTGCTATTTCTTTAGCATAATTATGCTGTACCACTCCTAATATTAGATATAGTAATCCCCAAATTAAAGCTATTCTAGCTAGAAGAATTTTTTTAAGAGATATACTTAATAAAATTAATATAAGTATTGGTAATGTGAAGAATGGATCGATAATAGAAATATTATTCCATGAAATACGCTCATAACTAAAAGGCCAAAAGAGAAGGGTCCCATAGCTAGTACACGAGTCTAGCAGACCATGTGTTGCATATCCAAGAGTTGCATATACCCATACCTGTCTAAAAGATAATGTTTTTTTTAGTCTAAAAATGAAAAATAATACGGTTGCACAAATCAAACCCCCAATAGGTATAAAAACTAATGAATGGCTAAATTGGCGATGATACTCTAGAAAGAGAAGGGGGTCTTGATCAGATCGAATAAAGACATCTAGGTCTGGAGCCATGCCCGATAAAAATCCAATAATTATTGCGCTTGTTAAATACCTTTTATTTTTTACAGCTAATTGGGCCATAGATGCACCAATAACGCCTTGACTTAATGGATCCATCAGATTAATTGTCCTTTATTAAGCGTTCTCTTGCTTTAAGGAATAGGTTCTTGAATTGTATGTAATCAGTTGCAACAGGAAATTGTGGGAATTCGTTAGTTAATTTTTTTGGAGGGCAAAATAATATTCCTGCATCGGCTTGTTGTAACATACCAGTGTCATTATATGAATCTCCCGCGGATATTACCTGAAGATTAAGTCCTTGGAGTGCCTTTACTGCTTTAGTTTTCTGATCTTGTTGCCGAAGTTTGTAACCTGAAACTTCCCCATTATTTTCGACAATCAGACTATGGCAAAGCAATGCTGGGTAATTAAGTTTCTTCATTAAAGGACCAGCGAATTCATAGAAAGTATCAGATAGAATAATGACTTGAAATTCTGATTTTAACCATTCAAGAAAATCTTGAGCACCTTCAAGGGGTGACAATGTTTCAATAACTGCTTCTATATCTTGAAGTTTTAAATTATGTTGTTTTAGTATATTTATCCTACCTCGCATTAGGCTGTCATAATTAGGTATATCTCGTGTAGTTAATTTAAGCTCTTCTATACCTACTTTTTCAGCAAATTTTATCCAAATTTCTGGAAGTAAGACTCCTTCTAGATCAATACACGCTAACATAGCTCACCCTTAATATATTTATTTCATGCAACTTTATAGAAAAAATAGATAACACATTAAACATATAACTTAAAGCGAATTAGAATTATTAGCAAAATGCATCCAGCCAGTAATTATATACTTACTATTTGCATTCAATAAATTGCCTTTGTGTGCATGTGTCCATTCAGCAGGCCAGATTAATGTCAGCCCTTTTCTTGGTTGTATATCTATACCATAATGACTAAAAAATGTTGAACCACCATCCTTTTGATCAACATCATTTAGGTATGTCATCCATGCAAAGAGTCTATGAAGTGTAGCCATGCCAGTCCTCTCAGTATGATTTACTTGGAAGTGTTGCCCACTTTGATATCTTTGAATATTAAAGCTACCAACTTGTAAATTTTCAGCAAATGTTGTCAAAAAAGGCCACTGAATGGCATAATCTTGGTAGCAAGAAAATAGATTTTGGAGGTATTTCTCAAAAACTTCATTCCCAGCTAATGATAGGTCTTTTGGTGAAATTTGAATATCAATACTATTTTTGGCATCTAGATTTAAGCCGCCTCCTATAACTCCATTTTTTTGTTTATCTTTATTTAACTCAAAATAAGCAATTAATTCATCGCATATTGAGATGGGATCTATTATCCATGAGCCAATAAAATTTGGAGTCAAATTTTGTTTTGATAAAGTTACCCGTTCCATGAAAATTCTTCCTTCATATAGATAAACCATTCTTTAAATCAAAATTAATAATACCATCACCTATTATTTGTTCGTTAAGGCCTTCTTGATGCTGGCCTTTTTTCATTAGTAATTTCCCCAAATCGCTATGCGCTTCGAGAAGGTCAGGCTTGAATACTATGGCTTGTCTGTAGCTAGCTTCGGCTTCTTCTAATTTGCCTAGCTCTTTGAGAGTAGTAGCTAAGTTGTTATGGGCTAGGGCATAGTCAGGCTTTAATACTATGGCTTGCTTATAGCTTGCTTCCGCCTCTTCTAATTTGCCTAGTTCTTTGAGAGTAGTAGCTAAGTTGTTATGGGCTAGGGCATCTTGAGGACCTAATACGACTGCTTTTTGGTTAGCATTAAGTGCTTCAGCTTTCCTACCTGTTTGTCCTAATATGACCCCTAGAATTTTCCAGGTGAATTGATGGTCAGGAAA
The DNA here is from genome assembly GCA_028351715.1 of Methylophilaceae bacterium. GTDB lineage: Bacteria > Pseudomonadota > Gammaproteobacteria > Burkholderiales > Methylophilaceae > BACL14. The sequence continues at coordinate 5,927 of JAOMKM010000010.1, forward strand.
TTGTTTGGTAATTGATACAGCTAACTTCTCAGCTTCGTCAAACTGTCCCTTTTTAAATTGCTCTATAAGGCTGTTGAGCTGTTGTTGAGAGGGGCTTAAATTCATCATAGGATAACCTTAAAGACCATAAAAATTAATTCCAATCATAACTCTATCTGTTTTTCCGCCATAAACTGCAGAGTGTCGTCTGCTAGCAGGAATAATAACTACCATACCTTCACTTGGGAGAATATCTTCATCCGGATCATAAAGTTTTAAAGTGCCTGGCTCACTACAATTTTGATCTCCTACAGAAAGATAATATACAAGAGAGTACTTTTGCTTACCCAAATTAAATGCGACATCTTTGTCTAATCTATTTATATGCATATGAGGAGTGGAGCCCCCACCAGCACCTAAAATATTAAAGAATGAATCATATATATAAATGTCTGATTTAACAGCTTCCATCATAATTTTTGTTAAATCTGTTCTTAGCATTTTTATGGTGGAGCGAATAATATCTGATTCATTCTTTAATATTTTATCCTCCATAAAGTTAAAGCCTACTGAGCATCTACCATTTCCGAAGCGAGCATCTCTTGTCTTTTCCATCTCTCTAAAGTTCATTCCGTAAAGGTTTTCTATGAGTTCTGCCTCTACCGCTCTATTTAAAATAAGTAGATTTGTGTTCAGGCCTCTAGATGATTCTATGTTACTTTTATCATCAACCTTTACTTTAGTTTTCATTCGGGACTTTCTAGTCTTCATAACATCCAATAGCAGACTAAAGTTTTTTTTATCTGGATCTATGTTGCTTGCTTTCTGCATATTTTCTATCGCCGAATCTAAATCGCCTTTAATATAAAGTGTTTTACTTAAGTTGCCGTAGGCTGAAGCATAGTTAGGCCTGAGTGTTATAGAGTGCTTCAGGCTAGCTTCTGCCTCTTCTAATTTACCCAGTTCTTGAAGGATGCCACCTAGATTATTATGCGCTTCAGCAAAGCCAGACTCAAATATTATTGCTTGCCGGACGCTAGTTGCAGCCTCTTCTAATTTGCCTAGTTCTTTGAGAGTACCACCCAAATTATTATGGGCCGTGGCAAAATCAGGTTTCAATGTTATCGCCTGCTTCATTAAAGCTTCAGCTTCTTCGAGTCTTTCTCTGCCTAGATTTTTAATCGTGTTGCCCAAATTGAGGAGGGCTTTAGCAAAGTCAGGTTTCAATGCTATCGCCTGCCTGTAACTAGCTTCGGCCTCTTCAAATTTACCTAGTTCTTGTAACGTAGCGCCCAAGTTATTATGGGCTTCGAGAAGGTCAGGCTTGAATACTATGGCCTGCCTGTAACTAGCTTCGGCTTCTTCTAGTTTTCCTAGTTCTTTGAGAGTAGCGCCCAAGTTATTATGCGCTTCGAGAAGGTCAGGCTTGAATACTATGGCTTGTCTGTATCTAGCTTCGGCTTCTTCTAATTTGCCTAGCTCTTTGAGAGTAGTAGCTAAGTTGTTATGGGCTAGGGCATAGTCAGGCTTTAATACTATGGCTTGCTTTTAGCTTGCTTCCGCTTCTTCTAATTTGCCTAGTTCTTTGAGAGTAGTAGCTAAGTTGTTATGGGCTAGGGCATCTTGAGGACCTAATACGACTGCTTTTTGGTTAGCATTAAGTGCTTCAGCTTTCCTACCTGTTTGTCCTAATATGACCCCTAGAATTTTCCAGGTGAATTGATGGTCAGGAAATTGTTTGGTAATTGATACAGCTAACTTCTCAGCTTCGTCAAACTGTCCCTTTTTAAATTGCTCTATAAGGCTGTTGAGCTGTTGTTGAGAGGGGCTTAAAATATTTATACTCATTTTCTATTCCCACTCAATGGTTGCAGGTGGCTTTCCTGAGATATCATAAACAACCCTATTTATTCCTCTTACTTCATTAATGATACGATTTGAGACCCTACCTAAAAGGTCGTAAGGCAGCTCTGCCCAATGTGCTGTCATAAAATCAGACGTCACAACAGCCCGAAGTGACACAACGTATTCATAGGTCCGTCCGTCACCCATTACACCAACTGATTTAACTGGTAAAAATACAGTAAATGCTTGCGATGTCTTATCGTACCAGCCACTTTTCTCAAGTTCCTCAATAAATATTGCATCTGCTTTTCTCAGGAGATCCGCAAACAACATATTGACTTCACCTAAAATTCTAACACCTAACCCAGGTCCAGGGAAAGGGTGGCGATATACCATTTCTCGAGGTAGCCCTAAAGCAACTCCAAGCTCCCGAACCTCGTCTTTAAATAATTCTCTTAAAGGTTCGAGTAACTTTAGATTAAGTGTTTTAGGGAGACCCCCAACGTTATGATGACTTTTTATGTTATGTGCTTTTTTAGTCTTACCACCTGCTGATTCGATAACGTCAGGGTAAATAGTTCCTTGAGCTAGCCATCTAACATTTTCAAATTTTTCTGCTTGATCTTGGAAGACCTCTACGAAGTCGCGACCAATAATTTTTCTTTTATCTTCAGGATCAGAAATACCTTTAAGGTCTGACATAAATTTTTCTGTTGCATCTACATGGATAACTTTAACTCCAAGATTCTTTCCAAATGTTCTCATTACTGTCTCAGCTTCATTGAGCCTGAGGAGTCCATGGTCAACAAAGATACAGGTCAATTTATCTCCTATAGCACGATGAATTAATGCGGCAGCAACTGAAGAATCAACCCCTCCTGAAAGACCAAGAAGAACTTCGTCGCTACCTACTGTTTCTTTGATGAGTTCAATTGCTGTTTCAATATAGTCAGGCATATTCCACTCAGGTTTAGATTTGCTGATATCCAATACAAATCTTCTTAATATGGCTTTGCCTTGGTACGTGTGAGTAACCTCTGGATGGAACTGGACACCATAAAATTTTCTTTCTTCATCAGCAATAGCCGCAATAGGAGTCGATTGATTGCTTGCAATGACTTTAAAATTATTTGGGAGACTGATAACTTTATCACCGTGACTCATCCAGACATCAAGGAGGCCGTGACCATCCTTATTAGTTTTATCCTGAATATCTTTTAATAATGATGAGTGACCTTGAGCACGAATTTCTGCGTAGCCAAACTCTCGCTTGTCACTGGTCTCAACCTTACCTCCTAATTGACTTGTCATGGCCTGCATTCCATAACATATACCTAGGATAGGCAAACCCATTTTAAATATCGAGTCTGGAACTTTGGGTGTTTCATCTTCATATACTGAATTAGGACCACCTGAGAGAATGATGGATATTGGCGAGAACTCTTCAATTCTTTTAATATCAATATCGTAAGGCAGAATTTCGCAATAGACGTTTAGTTCGCGGACACGCCTAGCAATAAGTTGGGTATATTGTGAGCCAAAATCAAGAATTAAAATTTTATCCATCTAATAAGCCTGGATTGAAAAATTAATATTTGTAATCATTAATCAACCCTGTAATTAGGGGCTTCTTTGGTAATTTGAACATCATGTACATGGGACTCTTTCATGCCAGCATTCGTAATTTGGACAAACTTAGCTTTTTTATGCATTACAGAAATATTTTTTACCCCAACGTAACCCATAGAAGCTCTTAAGCCGCCCATTAATTGGTGAATGACGTTAATCACAGGTCCTTTGAATGGAACTCGACCTTCAATGCCTTCTGGTACAAGTTTTTCTTCATTATCTTCTGAATCTTGAAAATAACGATCACTTGATCCTTTTTGCATAGCACCAATGGACCCCATACCTCTGTATGATTTATATGATCTACCTTGATAGAGTTCAACCTCTCCTGGAGCCTCTTCGGTACCGGCAAACATACTACCAAGCATTACTGATGATGCACCTGCGGCAATTGCTTTGGCAATGTCACCTGAATAGCGAATGCCACCGTCAGAAATAAATGGTATTTTCTTTTTTGTTAATACTTTAGCAACATCAGTGATAGCTGTAATTTGTGGCACACCCACGCCTGCCACAATCCGAGTTGTGCAAATTGATCCTGGACCAATTCCAACCTTTACACCATCAGCACCATGATCAATTAGTGCTAATGCACCTTCGGTAGTAGCTATATTTCCACCAATGACCTCAATTTTTGGAAAATGTTTTTTGATCCATTTAACGCGATCAAGTACTCCTTGAGAATGTCCATGAGCAGTATCAACTACAATAATATCAATATCTGATGCAGCAAGAAGCTCAACACGTTTATCGGTATCAACTCCAACTCCAACTGCAGCGCCAACTCTAAGCCTACCTTTGCTATCTTTGCAGGCATTGGGGTGATCAGTTGATTTTTGAATATCCTTAACAGTGATAAGTCCCTTAAGATTATCCTTGTCATCAATTACTAAAAGTCTTTCAAGGCGATATTGATGAAGAAGTTTCATTATTTCATCTTTTTTAGCACCTTCTTTGACTGTAATCAGTCTCTCTCGAGGAGTCATGATATTTTTAATGGGTTGCTTTAGATTTTCTTCAAACCGTAAATCTCGATTAGTAATGATCCCTACAATTTTTGAGTCTTTTATTACAGGTAGCCCTGATATTTTATATTTTCGAGTTAGTTGTATGACTTCATCAACTGTCATATCAGGATCAATTGTTATGGGGTCGTTTACAACTCCAGATTCAAAACGCTTTACCTTGGCGGCATGTTCTGCTTGAAGTTCAGGAGACATATTTTTATGAATAATACCAAGTCCACCTTCTTCAGCTAAAGCAATAGCTAAGTTTGATTCAGTGACAGTATCCATCGCAGCAGAAACAAGCGGAATATTTAAAGCAATTTTTTTAGTTAGTTGTGTTTTAAGTAAAACATCTTTTGGGAGGACATTCGAGTGAGCCGGAACTAGAAGAACATCATCAAATGTAAGTGCTTGTATTATTGGACGCATGTGGTTTCCTTTTCGCGCAAAAAGAGATTATACAGAAAAGGTTGTATTGAATCGAGTAAAAATTAATAAATTACTCTATTTTTTTTTATTCTTGTCTTCTGCAACCCTTTTCCGTCGAATTTCTTTAGGGTCTGCGATAAGAGGGCGATAAATTTCAACGCGATCACGGTCTCGGGGAATATGGTCTAGCTTTGTTAATTTCCCAAAAATTCCGACGGAGTGATCATCGAGATTAATACCCTTAAATTCATTTAGAATGCCTGATAGCTCAATAATTTCTTTGACTGTTATGCCATTTTTGACTTTTACAGGGATGATTAGTTGCTTTTCTGGTGTGGCGAATGCGACTTCAATCATAATCTGGTTAGGCATCAATGTCCTTATTAGCCTGAGCAACAAAGTTATCAATAAATGTGTTTGCAATAATACTAAACACTGGTGAAATTAGTTTATCTAACATTAAATTACTAAACTCGTAATGGAGCTCAAGCTCTATCCTGCATGCATTCTCTTCTATCTCAATAAATTGCCAACGACCTTCGAGCTTTTTAAATGGCCCATTGATAAGCTTTATGAGCATTTGTTCGGGATAAGTTTTGAAATTCTCAGTGGTGAATGATTGCTTGACCCCTTTGAAGTTTATTAGAATGGTTGCACGTGTCGTTTCATCTGTTCTTGCTAAAACTTTTGTATCGCCACACCATGGAAGAAAGTCGGGGTAATCTTCAACTTGATCGACTAACTTAAAAAGCTTTGCTCTAGGGTGAAGCACTATGGCATGTTTTTTAATTGTGACCATGGAATTATAATATTAAAGTTGGAGTACAATTATACGTTTAATTGGTCACATATTAATGAGTATTGTTCAAAATAAAAAGGCCTTTCATGATTACTTCATTGAAGATAAGTATGAGGCAGGTATTGTCCTTGAAGGTTGGGAAGTTAAAGCAATCAGAGATAACCGCGCCCATATTAAAGAGTCTTATGTGATTATTCAAAGAGGTGAGATTTATCTTCTAGGTTGCCATATAACTCCTATGGGCAATGCTTCAACTCATATTAATCCAGAGAATGTTCGTACTAGAAAATTACTTCTCAAAGACGAAGAGATTGCAAAGTTAATAGGTAAGGTAGAGCGCTCGGGCTATACGCTAGTCCCATTAGATTTACATTTTAAAAGAGGTTATATTAAGTGTGAGATTGGTCTAGCAAAAGGAAAAAAACAATACGATAAAAGAGCTACAGAAAAAGAAAAAGACTGGAATCGAGAGAAAAATAGGATCATGAGGGCAGCCAACAAGGGAAAGTAGTATAATGAAACTTGTTTTGGGGCTGACCAGGTTTCGACGTGGGTTACAAAGCAGAATAGTGCATACCGAGGCTTCTAGGTACCTCGTAAATAAACTAGAAAAAAAAGTAATCGCAAATGACGATAACTACGCTTTAGCTGCTTAATTCCAGCTAAACGCTGTCCCGATATGTCACTCGCTCGGGTTACAGCGTCATAAAGAGAGACTCGGAGATTATTGGGTTACTTAATAATTTCTTAAACTAAGGTAACTCGCTTTTATATTCGCTTGCTTGTTGGTGGAGTAGAAGTTAAACATAAACAACATAGCTATGTATGTAGACCTATCTGTAGAGGATTTGCGGACGGGGGTTCGATTCCCCCCAGCTCCACCAATTTTTATAATTAAACCCTTGATTTAAGAGGGTTTTTTTATATTCTAAACCAAATATAACAAATGATATGTCAAATGATATGTCAAATATGCAAGAAAACTGTATTAATTCCTACCACTCAAAACCCATTTGCCCACTTAATTGTCTGGGGGTAAACTGGTCTTATGAAAAAACTACTCCTACTCTTATTGTTATTCACAACATTAGTGTTCTCATCAGCGACCTATGCAGTATGGACGAAGATTATTAATAGTAATGCAATGGCCTTATATGTTGATTTTGATACAATTAAAAAACATGGTGGATATGTTTATTATTGGGAGTTGGGTGATTACTTCAAACCGGACCAATTTGGGGATTTATCTGCAAAAGTATATAGGGAAGTTGATTGTAAATTATTCCGGACTAAGGTTTTGAGTGACTCTTTTCACACAGAGCCGATGGGTAAAGGAATACCCTCTTCATCCTCCAATACACCAGATGAAGAATGGAGGTATCCGGCCCCTAATACTCCAACACGCAGTATCCTAAAAAAAGTCTGTTCAAAATGAAAAAACTACTCCTACTCTTATTCTTAATACCTAATCTGGCTTTTTCATTGCCAGAAACTCTCAATCAATATATTTCCAAACATCCCAATTGGGAGACTACTGATATTGCATCGCTTTCATATATAACAACACGATGTGGAATTTTGTTCGTAGTAATTTCAGAACGGTACAAAAATTTACCTAATGCTCAAAATGTTTATAAGCAATCATTAAATAATGCAGCTTTCTTTACAAAGTTTTCAAGTGCTGCCTACGAAGTTGCTGGAGGAAAAACCAAAGCTTTTCAAGATAGAGCTAGGACTTGGGCTGAAATATACGGCAAAGAGGGCGTTAAAAATATAGATATATATGGAGAGTTTATTAGAACTGATATTAAAAGTGATATATCAACATGTATGGGGCAAGTTATGCCTAGCATAAAGTAATAAAATATAAGGAGAATAAATATGAAAAAGAGACCCGTACAAATTTATTTTGGCATTCTTGCAGTTGCATTTGGACTTATTGGGGCTTTTCAATTTGGTGAGGGAAAAACTATAGGATTGATTTGGTTTCCGATAGCGGCTTTCTTTGCATGGGGTTATTTTGACGATAAATTTAAATGAAAAAACTACTCCTACTCTTATTCTTAATACCTAATCTAGTGATGGGTGAACATCCAACAGTCGGATTAAATAAATGAGATTTAGTAATCCAGAAGAAATTGGTAGCTATGTATATGCATTAGTAGACCCAAATAATAAAGAAATATTTTACATTGGCAAAGGAAAGGAAAATCGTGTTTTTCAACATGCTGAAGATGCAATTGATAGCGAGCATCAGTCATCAGATAAGATAGAAAGAATAAGAACAATACATAAAAATAAACAAGATGTCCTCATATACATTGTTCGTCATAACCTCACTGAAGAAGAAGCCTTTATTCTAGAGTCATCATTAATTGACTTGATGGAGCTCATTGGCAAGCCACTAACTAATTTACAAGGTGGCTATAATTCATCTCTTTACGGCTTGATGTCTGCTGACGAAATTGAGAGAAGATATACTTTAGAAAAATTATCTAGCTTACCTAAAGGATTTATTTGTATTAATATTAATAAAACATATAAGCGTGGAGCAGATGCTCAAGCAATCTATAATGCAACAAAAGAAGCTTGGGTAATAAATAAGAATAAGCTAAATGAAATTACGCATGTTTTATCAGAGTATCGTGGAAGAGTAGTTGGAGTATTTACTAATTTGAAATGGTACCCCATAGAAATTCGCGGGAAAATAAGATTCGGATTCAATGGTGATTTTGCAAATAATATACAAGATGAGTATCTAAATAAGCTTGTACCACCAAGAAGAAAAGGGGCAATTGCACCAGTAAGACATAATTTCAATTGGGATTGATAGTATGAAAAAACTACTCTTACTCTTATTCTTAATACCTAATCTGGTGATGGCAGAGACATGCGATATTAGTATTTATCATATGAGTGAAGTAAAGGTTTCTCAAGCTAATTTATCTGAACGTATTACGAGTAGATGTGCGGATAATGACATTCTTCACTTTATTCTTTACAAAGACGAACCTGACGTAAAAAATGGAGATAGAATTTTATTTCGTGTCAAAACTGATTTTTGTAATTTTAATAAAACTATAACCTTTGATGATGAAGGAACTAATTTCAATTTAGCATGTGTATATAAAGATAATAGAAAATGAAAAAACTACTCCTACTCTTATTTTTAATACCTAACTCATGAAAATCTTGATGAATAGCACTTAATACAGTTATATAATTTGTATATAGGTAATTTATACCAACTTGCTACACCTAGACTTTTGTCAAAGTAGCTAAAGAGGAGAACAGCATGAAAAAAAGTGAAGTATTAAAAAATCTAAACCATCAAATCTGGTGGGCAGAAACCAATCAAGAAGAAAAAGAAATTATAGAATTAATATTTGCTCTTGTAGCGTTAAAAATTGTTTTGTGGTGGTCTGCAAGTTTATAAGAAAAGGTATTTATTTGCTATAGGTGATTTAAACCAACTTGCTACACCTAGACAATTGTCAAAGTAGCTAAAGAGGAGAACAGCATGAATACTAAATCTAAATTTAGTTTGGTTGAGTGGCAAGAATCATTCGGTGAATCAGACTATATTATCAGCAATCTAGACATCCCACATTGGAAGTATGAAAACTATAAGCTAGGGATTACCCCTATCCCCAATCATATTAAGTTCGCTTGTTTATATTTAAGTTTAATGGACAAGCTATTTGAAGATGGCGTTGAAAAAGCACCCCGTCACCCTATGAGAGGTTTGGGTCTTGAACGATTAAGACGGGATTTGCTAGAAGGGATTAACAGTTCTGGCTCAACCCTAACTGTCCATACTAAACCAGGTCAGGAGTTTTGGAAATGAAGGAGAATAGCGATGAAAAATAAAAAACTAACAAGTGATGATAAATGGCGTAAAAAAGTTAGGGCAGATTTACTACATCAAATCTGGTGGGCAGAAACCAATCAAGAAGAAAAAGAAATAGAAGAAAATAAAAATTATGAACTATCTCAAAAAGAAATAGATAGTCGTATAAAAAGTTACACTAAATGGAAATTAGAATATTTACCAAAATTTCTCAAATAATTATAAATGGAGGTACTAAATGAACCCAACCACTGTAGCAACATGGGTAATAGTATTGTATGTGTTAGCAGAAAGATTTGTTAGATTGGTATTACCTAAACTAGCACCTTTTTAATTAAACTAGCCCATTTGCCCACATAATTGTCTGCGGGTAAACTGGTCTTATGGATGAGAAAAAAACTGTAATGAGCCAGGCTAAAAAAGATATGAATGAAATAGATCCTAGATTAAATATAATCTATTCTCATATTATCTGGTACATATCCGAATACCCTGAATCAGCCTCAAAAGGGAGGGGAAAAAACTCTCCTGAACCTTTAAGTTCAGAGTACATAAAGGAAAATGCACACAAATTTTATCAAGCTCGACTTCCAAAGAAACCTAAACCTCCGGCTACTATTCCAGATGAAGTGGTATCTATAATTTTAGATGAATACTTTAATGTCCCTAATAAAAGTCTTCAGAGAGCTAAGAAAGAACATCTTCTTTCAATGGGTGCTGAAGGCCTCGTAGGCGACCTTATAGAAAGATATTTATCAAGCATCATGGAGGCGCATGGATGGCTTTGGTGTGCTGGAGCAATCATAAGGGGTGTAGATTTTATTAAACCTCCAGGAAATGAAAATCACTCATGGACGCTACTCCAAGTTAAAAATAGTGATAATTCTGAAAACTCATCATCCTCTGCTATCAGAGAGGGAACAGAAATAAAAAAATGGTTCCGGAGATTCTCAAGAAGGGCAGATTCAAACTGGGATAATTTTCCTGATGATAAAATCAAACATCTATTGTCAGAAAAAGATTTTATTATTTTTGTAAGGAGCTATTTAAAAAAAATTAAATAATTAAACATCTATATTTTATTTAAAAATTCATTTTTTTTTCTTTATTTATATTAGTCTCCAAAGCTTTTCTCCATGTCACATGGTTAGTTTTTTTGTATCTTGAATAAGGAAAATCAATAAATCTTTCTTTAGGAGCAAACCCATTGATGTGATTTAAAATAGCTTTTCCGACAGCCACACCCAAACCTACTGGGACTGCATTTCCTATTTGCTTATATTGTTGAATCAAATTCCCAGAGATAATCCAGTTATCAGGAAACATTTGAATTCTTTTATATTCTTGAATACTTAAAGGTCTATCTTTTAAAGGATGACCAAGATCCGTGGCTGGCATAGCTGGGTGAGTAACTAATGTAGGGCAGGGCTTATCTAATGCAACTCTTCGTAAAAATCCTGTTTTACCTCCACCCAAATAAAAGCTCTTTCCTAGAGCCTCTTTTTGCAGATCTAATGGTAGATGCTTCCAGTATTGACCCGCCTTCAACATACGAAAATATTTAAGTCGCTTTTCTGGAAAATTTATATAGTCAGCATCTGAATTATTTAAACCCTTAACAGCATCACCAAAAGTACGCCAATTATCAAGACCAAACTCACTATTTTTACTATTTGTTGGTTGTAAAAAAGGGACTTTTGAACCATCCCTGGATGCTATCAAAATAATTCTTTCTCTTGATTGAGGTACGCCATAATTTGCACTGTTATATAAATTAAAACTCACCCCATATCCAATTTTATGAAGCCAATCAAGAACATGAGCTAGTGCTCCACCTTTTTTTTCATCATCTGATAGTGGTGGATTAGATTCGCCCCGTTCATCGTATGGTCTTAATTTTAAAGGCGCAGATAAAAGGCCCCTAACATTTTCGATAACTGCATATTCAGGCTGTAATTCTTCGATTAGTTCTATATAGCGTAAAAAAACATTACCCCTTGGATCATTAAAGCTACGTCTTGCTCCAGCTGTTGAGAATGCTTGGCATGGAGGTCCTCCAACTACAAGTGTTGGACTTTGGCCTTTTTTTAGGCCAGCAATCTTGCGAATATCATCTGAACTATAATTTAAAATATTTTCAATAATAGGTATATTTGGCCTATTCTCAGCTAATGTTTTTCTACAGTGCTTATCAAAATCGCAAAAAAGTAATTGATCTATACCTGCTTTTTCTAAACCTAAATCAAGACCACCGCACCCAGAGAAGAATGAAAGGCTAGTTAATTTTTTTATTGTGTTCATTATATAAATTTTACTAGAGATTTAGTTTTAGGTTTATTTTTTTTTATAATTCTCTGTGCTTTTGTTGCAGGTAACCTTTGTTGAGATCTAAAAAGTAGCTGCCTTTGGCATTGCCTTTTTTATCGGAGAGTCGCTGCTGGTATTAATACTATTCGAATTTATAATCCTATGAAGCAAGCGCTTGAACATGATGTAGATGCATTATTTATAAAAAAGTGGGTTGAAGAGCTTCGTGGGTATGACCCAGGATATATACTTAATTTACCTAGTAAAAATTATGATTTATTTTCCCAGCCTGAAAGCCATTACCCACAACCACTTTATAATTTCCAAGAGAGAATAAAAAAAACAAAAGATTTATTATGGCAATGGAAGAAAAGTAATAAAGTTAAAAAGAATAATTTAAAAATATTATCAAAACATGTCAAAGTGTAATACAAGCTAGAAAAATTAATAAACTACTCTTCTTCTGAACAATTATCCGCTTCGGATTCAGCATCACTCGCATAACTTCTTGCCCTTCTTGCATAGGACTGACATTCATCTAAATCCGATGCGTTATATGCCCTTCTTGCATAAGAATAAGCATCACTAGCATAGGATTCAGCTGATGAGCATGCGCAACTGGAAGATTCAGCATCACTCGCATAGCTTTTTGCCCTTCTTGCATAGGACTGACATTCATCTAAATCCGATGCGTTATATGCCCTTCTTGCATAAGAATAGGCATCACTAGCATAGGATGCTAAATCTGAGCAATTACCACCTCTAGCACGATATTCTTGTAGGGCTCTTAATTGAATAATTTTTTCTTGTATTGTCATTTCAATACATGACTCTCCTACTTTTTTATAGCCAAGGTTACACATCCACATACCACCAACAGCTTGTGCATTGGGAGGAACATTAACTTTAACGCATGACTCTCCTACTTTTTTGTAGCCATTGTTACACATCCACATACCACCAACAGCTTGTGCATTGGGAGGAACATTAACTTTAACGCATGACTCTCCTACTTTTTTGTAGCCATTGTTACACATCCACATACCACCAACAGCTTGTGCATTGGGAGGAACATTAACTTTAACGCATGACTCTCCTACTTTTTTGTAGCCATTGTTACACATCCACATACCACCAACAGCTTGTGCATTGGGAGGAACATTAACTTTAACGCATGACTCTCCTACTTTTTTATAGCCATTGTTACACATCCACGTATCGCCAAAAAGTAGAGTTGAATTTGGCGGTACCCCCATTACCAGATTAGGTATTAAGAATAAGAGTAGGAGTAGTTTTTTCATTAGTATCCCGAACATTTATAAGTTTGAATTTTTTTATCGTATGTGCATTTTCCACTAGAATAAGGACACTCCCCCGGCTCATTCACTCCATAATCCCTATGTCTTAAGTAAATCACCTTATAGTCATTAATTTTCTCGTCAGTAATAACAATCCTAGTACTGCTATAGGCAAACATATTCATTATTTTATCTTCTAGTCCAATAGTCCATTTATCATTTATTTTTTGTATAAGGTATAAAGGACACCCAGCACTTCCGCAGTTTCCTGGGGTATCAAACTCTGTAAAAACTTCGTCAACACCATCGTCATTTAAATCATAAGAAAAACTTCTAAACTTACCTTTAAAATTCAAATTACCTATGCAATTATCACCATAACATCCAAAATGAGTATCTAGATAGCTTTCAAAAAGGTACTTTAACTCATCCTTTAACCCTTTTTTGATTGCATCCGCTTCATAATTGGTAAACCCTTTTTTTAATACAATTTCAGTTCCAACAGGAAGAGGTTTACATGATTTAGGATAGTAACTTTCCTCTCCGATTACCAGATTAGGTATTAAGAATAAGAGTAAGAGTAAGAGTAGTTTTTTTATAAGCCACACCAAGCCTGAAGTATTGGATAGTGCTCAGCAATTCTTACGCACCTATAAGGAGATTCAAGCAGTCCCCACAATAAAAAACCCACCAATAAAACAACAATCACAATAAACCATTTAATTAGTTTTTTCATTCAGACAGATATCTTTCATTGATTGCTTTCATTTTATTCTTATGGATATCTTTTTCATAAAGTAATATTGCATAATTCATTGCATAATCTCTATAACTTCTGGCATTAGAATCAATACTCCAAAGTACATCTATCAAACTATTTTTTAGTATTTTCATTAATCTAGTGTACGCCCTGATAAATTGAGAAACAATATTAAAAATGATAATTAAATTTAATATGGTATATTTAATTATTAACTTTTTTTGAGAAATACCCTATGGGATTTTTTGCTAAAATTTTGAGTTGGTTTAGCTCAAAAGAAGAAGAAGAAGAAGACGCAAGCTTTTACAAATTTGATACTCTACCTGAAATAGATAGTGATCATTTAATTAATGCTGGGAATTCAGACGGTAAAATGGGGAGAGAGGTATCTGAAGGCTCCTTGCCTGCTGTTATCAACACTGAGACTGAAAGCCTTGAAAAATATCATGTAACTCAATATAACAAAGCTCAAAAATGGTTTACCCAGTTTCAAAATAAAGCTGACTTGGCAATTGCCGATACAAATATTTCTGTAATTTCGGTACAGTTAAAAAATGAATCTGTCTCTTCTGAGTTTGCCACTCGCATATTGCATTCCAGTGAGAATAAAATTAAAAGCCTTCATTCATCTTTTCTAGAAGCTAAAAAGAATTACCACCAATTTAAAAACGAACATTCTTTATCACTTTTACCTCAGAACGCAGATCCAAAAGAAATTAAGACACAATATAAAATATTTTTTGGAATAGTCATTCTTGAATTAGTAATAAACATTTTTGTTTTATTTCAAGGTGAAGCACTTTCACTTCCTTCTGCAGTTGTTTTATCTGTTTTACAAGTTGCAGTTAACATTGGCTCTTGCTTCTTTGCAGGTATTTATTTATTTGGGCGTGTTAAATTTGCAAAAGGAATGTCTCGTATTATCCTTGGAACGATAGCCATATTGCACGGTTATTTAATATTTGTTTTAAATGCAAATATGGGTCTTACAAGAGATGTTATTCAACAAAAAGCCGGTATAGCAGGAATACTTAATCCAGGAGAAATTGCTGCTGCATGGCAAATGAATCCTTGGCCAGCTTTAGCAACACTTCAGGTTGAGTCAGTTTTTGTAATCGGTCTTGGAATTTTATTTGCAGTAATCGCATACGTTGATGGAACAAAGTCTGATGACTTGTACCCTCACTACGGTGCTGTTTATCGTAAACCATTAGCTTTAAAAAGATTGGTGGATGATCATATTTCTCAATTACTTGATTCATGGGCGCAGATTGAAGCGAACCTAAACAAAGATATATCAAATATTGCCTCTAAAGCAAAGAATTCTATTAAGAATTGGAGTAAAGAATGTAATAAGGTAGAGCAGGTTTGGGATGATTATAATGAAGTATTAAAAAATATTGATAAACATCACAAGCGTATTCATAAATTTTACTTAAGCGAATACAATAGGAATAATGTTGGCAACAACATCACTATCGATCAACCTTCTATATTATCGGAAGAAGATACAAACCTTGAGAAACTTTTTAGCGATGTTCATGACTACAAATTTAAAGACACGGTAAGACTTGAAAAAACAGAACAAATGCATACAAAATTCTCAAAAGAATTTAAAATCCTTCAAAAAGAAATAACTGAAGAGAGTGCTAAACTTACAAATAGAATAAAAGATATCGCTAAGCTTTTTCCCTGTGAAATGGAAAGATAATGCTGAGAGGGATAAAATTATTTAAAATAGCCTTATCAATCTCACTTCTTTTTTCCTCATTTTTTATCAATGCAATTGAAAAGCTTACTGCTCAGCAACTTAAGGATAGTTTGGCTTACTTTGAAGCAAAATGTGATTCACCTGAAATTAAAAAAATATATAAAGATGGAAACAAAAGGCCAAATCGTCTTCTTTTAATTGATTCGACAGACCTATTAAACGAAGCTCAAATTGAATATCTCGCAGACAACTACATTCGTGGAGTTAGTTGGAAAAATGCTGGTGAGATTATGTCTATTGTTGTCCTTGACAATAAGCCCATTTCACAACTTGATCGCATTACTATGTGTAGCCCACTACCTCTGGATAAAATAGGTTTCTTTGACGCAAAAAAGCCGGTGAAATCAGAAATAGAGTTATATAAAATAACACTAGCGACTAAATTTGAACAAATGGTTCGCTCAGCTAAAAAAGCGAAAGAAACTAGGCTAATAGAAACTCTATTTTCATTGTATACAAATAAACGATTTAAATTTATGGAGGGTGATAGAAAACTTTTAATTACCTCAGATCTAATGCAAAATTCACCAGAGGTTAAATTAATGACTCAACCTACTTTTAAAGAAACATTAAAGAAGAATAAAGCATGGTTTCAAATTTCTAAATTAAGACTCAGAAAAACTGATGTAGTAGAGCTTTATTACTTTCAAACTAAGTGTAAGGTTAATTTAAATACACTTAGATGGTGGCAAAATTATTTTATAAATGAAGGTGTAGATAATAAACGTTTCTTTTTTAAAGCAGAAAATGGCATCAGTCAGAAGCCATGCGCAAGTGGAAGGAGTGATCAAGGAGGACCAATAATTAATAATGACCCAATTAATGGGGGCTGGTCAGGCTCTTCATTCGATCTATCTAGTTATTCACCATAGTAAAATTCACCATATTTCTTGATGCCATACACTCCCTTTTTTTCTTTATAGAATATAAAAAATCTTGCTGATGAATTGGCGTCCTGGCAATAATAAGTGTCGAATAGACCTTGGCGACTAGGAGCTTTTTTTAACCCTTCAT
The DNA here is from genome assembly GCA_028351715.1 of Methylophilaceae bacterium. Taxonomy (GTDB): domain Bacteria; phylum Pseudomonadota; class Gammaproteobacteria; order Burkholderiales; family Methylophilaceae; genus BACL14. The sequence continues at coordinate 22,615 of JAOMKM010000010.1, forward strand.
AATCATCACATCCTATTTCAATAAGATATTCAGCAGCCGCTTCTTTTGTGTGAAAAAATTTATTACCAAGTGGAGAGCACATTGAAACTATTGCCGCTAAAAAGAAAGGGATAAAAGCAGCAAAATTTTCATGATTCTCAGACCATTTTGGTAAAAAATATACAAAAAATCCTAATGATAAAAAATATGTTCCCACAATAGCTAAAGCAATTACTAAGTGATTGCTCAGAAATTGTGATAAGAGAGTCATTTTCTAACTCTAGTTGCACCATTCAATTTTCTCATCTCCTGGCTTCCAATATCTGACTATTTTATTCTCGATCAGTATATCTCTCAAGCTTACCCCATCAATAATTACGTCGCCCAGGAGACGACCAAAACTATCAAGTCTTGCTTCTTCTATTTTTATAAGCTTCTTTTGTCCCTCGTTAATTTTTTTTTCTGTGAATAATGCTGCCTTTAAGCCTAATTTTTTTTCACATTCTTTGACCTTTTTCCCTAATCTTTTCTCTGGCGCTTGGATATCTTTTATTCTTAATGACATCTTTTGTCTTAAAGGCTTTGGTAAAAAATTTGCTTCAATCTCAATGGTATCCCCATCAATAATTCTCAGTACTTTATAGTCATAAAGATATTCTCCCATCACTAGATTAGGTATTAACAATAAGAGTAGGAGTAGTTTTTTCATAAGACCAGTTTACCCCCAGACAATTAAGTGGGCAAACGTTTGGTACAACCTGACTTTTTAATAGAGTTATCGTCTACCTAGTATGTACAAATCAAAGGGGAAGGCATGAGACCACTAAAGCATATTCGGGGGAGGGTAGTTCTTTCCATTCTATTATATATAGTATTTACTATTTATGTGATCATTCATGCCGTAAACACCCAAGAAATTAAAGATGTCGCGCATAAAGAACTTTATGCGGACACCCAACTAAATATTAATGGGAGCTCTGAATTAATAATTGTTGGTGAATATAAATCATGGCAGGTAGATAAACTAGGAAATATAATTCGTTACACCACCCACGGAAATATAGTTCATGGTCATAGATTCGGTTGGTTTAAAAAACCTAATAATTGTAATATCGATACCCTTTACCTTTCGTATTCATCGAGCCATAAAAATAAGAATCTCCTAGATAAATTAAAAAATAGGCGAATTTTATTAAAGACTATATTTCCTGAAGCTGAAGATAAAATATTTTATATGGAGCCCACAATTATTGGAACTAATAAACTAGGATCCATGAAAATTGTTACCTTTACAAATTTTCCTCAAATTCCCTTGTTAAATACTTATATGAAAAAATTAGATAGAATTGAAATTTCTATTGAAAAACCTTTCGATAGCTTATTCGATATTAAGTCTGATGAATGGAGTTTGCAGGGTTATATTGCAGCGAAGTTAAAAGCAAAAGAAATATGTGAGCGTATGAATGTAAATCAAAATACTTTGGTTGCAATTAACAATTGAAAAATTATTTTTTTATCTTAATCATATCTTCGAATTTAGTTTGGGCTGAAGCCAAGCCTCAGCTCTTGAATGAGCTCCCAGAACAAATAGCTCAGATGATTATAAAATTTCCTCATACTACTAAACTAGTGCTGGACTGCCTTGGTTTCCCAAAAATAGATATAAATGCATGTAAGGACTTAGCAACAGTTGATCATCCTGGTTCTGCTTATGCAAAACATAATCTTGGTATTTCTTATCAAGAAGGTAGGGATGGACTTAAACAAAGCTATGCTAATTCATTGTATTGGTATTTAAGAGCGTCTAATCAGGGGTTTCGTTCTTCTCAATACAACCTAGCACGAATGTATGAATTTGGGATGGGAGTTCAATCAAATCATGTCGTGGCTAAAACACTGTATTTAAAAGCTTACAAACAGGGCTGTAAAAAATCGAACGAAAGATTAGGTATTTTAACTTTACTTGCTATCAATCAACAAATAGAAAAAGGACTTAAACCTTATGTAGAAAGAAATAAGTTTATTTCATTTTTGCAACCCTGGCAGATTGAGGAAGCTGATACATATTATGATGAATAAATTAGCCTACCTAAATGCAATGCTTAAAAAATTAATTACTTTGTTTGATAACAAAGGTTTTGATCTATCAGACATAAAAGAAAATATAGATATAAATTGTCTTGATATAGACAAAAAAATGAAATGTGATGGCTATCATCAGCTAACCCAAAATAACAATTTTGATCTTAATAGAAAAAATAATTATAGATATTATCCAAATAGAAACATTCATAAAATTGTTATTGATTCTAAAATTGATAATGGTATTCGTGCAGCTGAAACATTAATTCATGAATTATGTCATGCAGTCCAATATGAATTATATGGAGACGATTGTCGTCCACATGGTAAGGAGTTTAAAGCAATAGCCTCTAGTGTTGGATTAGACACTCGCATATCATGTACACCTGCTTTACCTTCTCTTGAAGCACAAATTGAAGAATGGGAAGGAGAACTCGGTACTTATCCTCATCCTAGTTTAATGTCAGCAGGAATCAAAGCATCAGAAAAAAATAAAATTTGGGAAGGTGTTGTAGAGATATTTTTTAATTTATGTGGTTTATTATGGCTAGTTGTTATGTTTGCTTCAGTCGTTATAATAACTGCGAGTATCATTGAATATTTTTTTCCAATCTCATAAGAATTTTATTAAGAATTATTAATGAAATGGGGTTATAAATGGCCAGTGTACTCCAGGATATCCACCGCCTTCATATATTGGTTGGCGAGATAATGTTTGCGTATAAACTGAATTTTCAATAGATTTTAACCAATGTTTTATGTGCTTATCAGCTTCTACCATTAAATTATGTTCACGCGAATGTCTCTTCTTTTCTTCGAGATTTATAATAAATCCTGGTATGAAATAATCTATTTTTCTCATATCTCAATCACAAATCATCGTTAATAAATTCATCATTTAAAAATTTATCTAACCCACCGAACTCGTGCCCACATGACTTGCATCTATATTCTGGGTTATCAGGCTCAATTAAGCAGCCCCCTAATTTAACTTTACCTCGACTTGCCTCATCTTGTAATTCATCTCCTGGATAACCATAGACAATATCTATAATCATATTAGATTTACATAGAGGGCAAGATTTCATAAAACCAGTTTACCCCCAAAACTAAGATTCTGATTTCTTCATTAAATAGATACTCAAAGCTAAAAATAAAGAAACAATGACCTCAATAGCTATTGCCTTAATTAGGAGGTCTGCTCCATGAACTAATCCGGCATAAATTCTAAAAATTGCAGCAGAGCTCAACAGGCTTAATGTTGTATATAGCCAAACATACTGATTTTTATATGCACCGATGCAAGCCATCAAACCTGCGGTAAAAAAGAAAGCAGTAAAATCTCCTATTTGTGTATTCAAGCCCATAGTCGTATCTCCAGGGCCTTCAACTAATGCCATGGCTAAACCCGCTGCGGCAGTTTCAGGATCTAAAATCCATCGAAATGCTGAGCTAAGTAAAACTAAACCAATTGACGCTGATATAAATCTTGCAATCATAATATTCTCCTATTTTATAGATTAGATATTTTTGTTAAATTTTCTTGAAATAATTTTAAATCTTCCCCAAGTATTTTTTTGGTTTTACTTTGTGCCTTTTTCCAATAGGGCAATATTTTATTAAGTACTTGGTTTCCCCCGTTACTTAACTTTGTAAACTTCATGCGTCCATCTGTTCCACAATAAGTTTTTATCCAGCCTAATTTATCTAGAACCTTTAAATTTCTCGTTAATGTAGTTCTTTCCATTCTGAGTATATTTGATAATTCACTGATGGTCTTCTTTTCAGTCTGTGACAATACGACAAGTATTGATACTTGATTCGGGTTAATTTTTTCGCCGGATTGTTGTAAATGTTCACTATATATTTGTGAGATATTTCTTGCAGACCTTCTTACGCTTGTGCATAAGCAATTTGTTAGTTCTGAATATTTTTTACTATGTGAATTCATATATATTTGTTTACAATTTATTTACTATAGTATACATTTAAATATTAAGTGTATATACACATAATTTGAGGTATTAAAATGAAAAGTATAAAAAAATTTGAATTAGAAGATGAGACTTATATAAGATATACGGAGCAGGGTTTAGGTGAGCCTCTCATATTGTTGCATACAATAAGAAACCGATTAGAGTACTTTGATAAGGTATTACCGTATTTAACAAAAAATTTTAAAGTCTATGTTATCGACTTACCAGGTCACGGAGACTCCCCCATCAATAAAAAAACAAACTATGACCAAAATTTCTTGACTGATTCTATTGTGTCATTTATTGAAGGTTTAAATTTAAAAAATCTAACAATAGCAGGCGAATCGATTGGGGCTGTTTTATCAGCAACTATCGCTAAAAAAATACCCAATCGGGTTAAAAAAATATTTTGTTTTAATCCATATGATTATGATAAGCGATTTGCTCAGGGAGTCATGAGAGGTAATTTTATGGCAACTTTTTTATTATTTCATGTAAGTTTACCCTTTGGACTCGGCGTATTTTTTGCCGCGCTAGAATCTTTTCCTACTTTATGGATGATCTTTCGGGGAGGCGTACATAAGAAATCTGCTATAACAAGTGAATATATAAAACTTCTTTGCACGTCTACAAAGAAAATTGGCTTTATCTATCATGAAAGGAATGTCTTTCAAAACCATAAATCATGGTTAAACGATGGGTCTTTATATAAGGATTTAAATACGCCTGTTACTTTAATTTATGGGGAAAGTGATTGGTCTAAAAAAGATGAAAAACTAAATACTATGAAGGCATTGAATCTTAATTCATTTCATACAGTGGATAGCACAGGCCATTTTTCTTTTTTGGAATCACCTAAGCAAGTGTCTGACATTATTTTAAAATAATTAATAGTAAGGAGAAAATTATGGAAAAAGTAGCATTTATTAGCGGGGCAAACAGGGGTATAGGATTTGAGACATCAAAAAAATTAGCTGAATTAGGTATAAAGGTTATATTGGGCTCAAGAGATTTAAATAAGGGGAAAGAGGCCATTGAGAAATTAGCATCTCAAGGAATAGAAGCAGACTTAATCCAATATGATGCGGCAGATCTCGAAGCACCACAAAAAGTTTATGACTATATTGCTGAGAAATATAATAAATTAGATATATTGGTAAATAATGCTGGGGTTCTTTTAACTGGTAATCTTTTTGTTACTAATACCTCAACTGTATCTGACAGCGATATAAAAGAAACATTTCAAACAAATCTTTTTTCAGTTATCTCGCTCACACAAAAATTACTTCCGCTCATTAAAAAATCTGATGCAGGAAGAATAGTTAATGTTTCGACAATTCTGAGTTCCTTAACTCTTCACTCAGCAAAAGATTCTCCGATTGCCCCAGCAAAAGAATTTGCATATAACGCATCAAAAACTGCATTAAACGCATTTACAATTCATCTTGCACTAGAATTAAAAGAGACAAATATTAAAGTAAACTCAGGGCACCCTGGATGGGTAAAAACAGAGTTGGGTGGGTCAAATGCCCCTATGGAAGTAAAAGATAGCTATGAAACCTCATTATATCTATCCACGTTAAGTGCAGACGGACCAAGCGGGGGTTTATTTCATAAAGAAGATACTTTACCTTGGTAGGTTAAATGATATTGTGAATGATTAGTCTTTTGAAGCCTCAATTGCTTGTTCAACATCCTGAATAATGTCATCAATATGCTCAATACCCACCGAGATTCTTACCAAATCTTCACTTACGCCAGCTAAAACTTTCTGTTCTGGAGTTAATTGTCTATGTAAGGTTGATGCTGGATGGCACGCGAGTGATTTTGCATCTCCCATACTAAGCACTCTCAAAATCATTTGAAGTGCATCAATAAATTTAGCGCCAGCTTCGACTCCACCTTTAATACCAAAACTGACAATGCCTGAAGCTTTGCCATTGGTAATTTTTTTACAAACATCATTATATTTATCATTAGGTAGGGCGGCATAATTTACCCATTCCACACGTTCGTGATTTTCTAAATATTTTGCTAGCGCAAGTGCATTCTCGCAATGTCGTTCCATCCTTACACCCAATGATTCAAGCCCCAGCATAATTATATAGGCGTTATTAGGCGATAAACATGCCCCTGTTTCTCTTAAAGGGACGACCCGACAACAGGCAATAAAAGCAGCAGCACCGAATTGTTCGGTGTATACAATTCCATGGTAAGACGGGTCAGGTTCATTAAGCATTGGAAATTTTTTGGGATCTTTAGCCCAATCGAATTTTCCAGAATCAACAATAATTCCACCAATCGTCGCACCATGACCATCTATATATTTAGTAAGAGAATGAACAACAATATCTGCTCCAAAATCAATAGGTCTACATAAGTAAGGGGTGGCTACAGTATTATCCACAATTAAAGGAATGCCGTGCTTGTGAGCAATATCTGCAAACTTTTTTAGGTCAATAATATTTCCTAATGGATTACCAATTGACTCACAATATATAGCTCTAGTTTTTTCATCTATTGCCTCTTCAAGGCCCTTAAAATCTGCCCCATCAATCATTTTCACATTAATACCATACTTAGGGAAGCTATGAGTAAAACAGTTATAGGTTCCTCCATATAGTTGATTGGTGCTCACAATATTATCACCCGCTCTTGTAATGGTTTGGATAGCATAAGTGATTGCAGCCATCCCAGAGGCAAGCGATAAAGCAGCAATTCCACCTTCCATTTCCGCAACTCTTTTTTCAAGTACCGTGTTAGTAGGATTACCTATTCTTGAATAAATATTTCCTTCGACCTTAAGGTCAAATAAATCTGCACCATGCTGCGTGTCATCAATGGTAAATCCGGAAGTTTGATAAATTGGGGTTGTTGCTGATTTTTGGTCATTTTTATCTGGATCATAACCATGATGAAGTGCTATTGATTCAAGTTTCATTATATATATATCCCTTTGATTATCATTTGAAATCTAATGCTCCGTCGTTAATTTTTGACCATTTAAAACCTATATATTCTATTAAGTAATTTTGATAAAATTTATAAGTCCTATTAGGAAACTGGTTCATTGCACGTAATACGTAATTTGCCTGTATTGATGGTTTTGTTTTTTCACCTAAATATTTTGGAGTACAACTTATTAATTCATTTTTTTTCATATAGTCGACTGTTTTACAAATACGCTGACTAACTATTTCACATCTAGCGGTCCAGCTAAAATTAATATACCCTGCATGAGCAAAAAGATTTGGTATTCCACTAAACATCATTCCTCTATACCAACTAGTATCATTGATATTTATTTTTTTATCGTTAACAAAAATATCAATACCACCTAATAATTGTGCGTTACCG
>JAOMKM010000011.1 GCA_028351715.1 Methylophilaceae bacterium
TTTACCTTCTACAAACATAGCTAATCCTAAGTAAAATTATCATATATTTCATCCACAATATCTGTGGATAACATTGTGAATTAAAGTTATATAAAATTGCAAGCATTGAATTCTAAAGGAGTTTCTTTAATCGCTTAATTTTTAATCGTTAAAAAAACCCTTAAAAAACAATAGCTTATCATATGTCATTGAGAACATTAGTTTTTTTCTCAAATGTTAATGTAAGGCTTGAGATCATGTGTATAACTTATCAATCTTTGGTAATATTTCCAAGGTATTTTTACTAATCGTTTTAGCCATTTTATAAGGATCTAAGCCTCTTAATTGAGCTAAAAATATTCCAATTTTCTCTAATTCCTTGGGTTGGTTTTTTTGATCTTTCTCCAGCCAAAATGGTGGCATATCCGGAGAATCTGTTTCAAGCACAATAGACTCAATTGGAAGTTCCTTTGCTAATTTCTGAATATGCTTAGCTCTAGGATAGGTCATTGCCCCACCAAAACCTAATTTAAAACCTAAATCAATAAATTGATAGGCCTGTTGATTGCTTCCATTAAATGCATGAGCTATTCCACCTCTTACCTTATGGCGACGTAAATGCTTAAGAACAACATCAATGGCATTTCGTGTATGCAGAATTACTGGTAAATCATAATCAATAGCGAGTTTTAATTGCGACACTAAAAAATGTTCCTGCTTGTCTATATTATTTTTTTTTATAAAAAGGTCTATGCCAATTTCACCAATTGCTACAGGAGAGTTATTTCTGACAGAATCTGATAGCTTAACAAGATCACTATTATTTATTTTGTCGATATACATTGGGTGGAAGCCTAAAGCATAAGAAAGAGTATCATCTTGAACGGCTATCTCACGAACGCGAGTTAAATTTTCCGGGCTAACTGAAGGGATAACAATATTACTTATTTGAGAATTTCTTGCAGATTTTATTGTTTTTTTAATTATTGTATCGGGGAAAAAATCTAAATGGCAATGACTATCGATCCACATTTTATCTTATGACTCTTGACTGAATTCTGAGATCACAACCTACGCGCCTAACGTCATGTAATTTCAGGTGAATTTTGTTTGCAACTGATTGTAGAATAGGGTTGTTAAACATCGGATTTGCCTTTCCCCCTAACAAAATTGGGGCCATATAAGATATTAATTCATCTATCAGTCCCAATTCCAGTAATGAGCCATTTAAATTTGGGCCTGCCTCAACCCATAAATTGTTAATTTCAATCCCAGCTAAGTGCTCCATAAGTTTATGTAGGTCAATTTTTTTCTTATCTAGGGGTAAGCAAAGAACATTAACTTTAAGATCTCTTAATGATTTAAGTTTATTTCTTGGGTCTTCCCCATAAACCAATAATATATTTTTTTGAGCTAGAATTTTAGAATTAAGGTCAATAGAGAGGTTGCTGTCTAAAATTATTCTTAATGGTTGTTGTTGCTGAGATATATGACGTACTGTCATATTTGGGTTGTCATAGTTAACTGTTCCAACTCCTGTTAAAATTGCACAGGACTTCCCCCTCCATACTTGAACATCTTTTCTTGAATCCTCAGATGAAATCCATTGGCTTTCACCGCTTATTAAACTTGTCCTTCCATCTAACGAGATAGCAATTTTTGAACGAATATAAGGGCGACCTAGTGTCATTCTAGAAATAAAGCCAAGATTAATTTCAGTTGCCTGCTCAACTAATATTCCTGTAATGACCTTAATGTTATTATCTTTTAGAGTTGATATCCCTTTTCCTTTCACCAAAGGATTAGGATCTTGCATTGCGATAAAAACTCGCTTAATTCCCGCAGAAACAATACTTTCTGTACAAGGTGGAGTTTTTCCGTAATGAGCACATGGCTCTAGGGTGACATACAAATCCGCATTCTGAGAAAGCTCTCCCGCTTCCTCAAGTGCTATTATTTCAGCGTGCATTTGACCTGCTTTGGAATGATAGCCTTGACCAACAATAATATTATCTCGAACAATAACGCAACCAACGCATGGATTAGGTTGTGTTTTACCTGTACCTTTAATTGCCAGACTAAGTGCCTGACTCATAAAGCTATAAATCAGTGAATCTTCTTTCAATGGTTAATCGAGATCTTTAATGGCATTATTAAAATCCTCCACATCAGAAAAACTTCTATAAACTGAAGCAAATCTTATATACGCTACCTTGTCTAATTTCTTTAATTCATACATGACAATCTCACCCATATCTCTTGAATAAATTTCCCTATCACCATTAGCTAAAATTTTAGTTACAATTCTTTCAACAGCCTGGTCAATAAATTCAACAGGGACAGGTCGTTTGTGCAATGCTCTAGTAAATGAATGTAATAATTTATCCCTACAGAACTCTTCTCGTCTCCCATCTTGTTTTACAATTTGAGGGAGAGATAGCTCTACATGTTCATAAGTCGTAAATCTTTTTTCGCAAGCAGAGCAGCGACGCCTCCGCCTAATAGAATTTCCCTGCTCATTAACTCGTGAATCAATGACCTGAGTATCGACTTCTGAACAAAATGGGCATTTCATAAATAATTAGCCATAAACAGGAAATTCATTAGTTAGTTGACCAACTTTTTTCTTAATTAACTTAATATTACTTTCATTTTCTGGTTGATCTAATACGTCAGCAATATAATCTGCCACCATTTTAGATTCCCGCTCTTTAAATCCTCTAGTTGTAATTGCAGGAGTTCCTAGGCGGATTCCTGAAGTAACAAAAGGGCTTTCTGGATCATTTGGGATTGAATTTTTATTTACTGTAATATGCGCCTTACCTAAAATAAGATCTGCAGCTTTTCCAGTTAATTTTTGCTTTCTTAAATCTACTAAAAACACGTGCGATTCAGTTCGACCCGAGATAATTTTATAGCCTCGAGCTTGTAGGGCCTCTACCATTGCTTGAGCATTTTTAACCACCTGCGCTTGATATGTTTTAAATTCTGGCTTTAAAGCTTCTCCAAAAGCAATAGCTTTTGCAGCAATAACATGCATTAATGGACCTCCTTGAATAGCTGGGAATACAAAAGAATTTATTATTTTTTCAAACTCAGGTTTGGCTATTATAAAACCCCCACGAGGCCCACGAAGTGACTTATGGGTTGTAGAGGTAACAAAATCTGCATGTGGAACTGGATTTGGATAAGCATCTCCCGCCACTAATCCTGAATAATGAGCAACATCAACCATAAAATAAGCTCCTACTTTTTTTGCAATTTGACTCATTCTTACCCAATCAAAACGAAGAGCATAGGCTGATGCACCGCCGATAATTAATTTTGGTTTAGACTCAACCGCTAAACGTTCCATCTCGTCATAATCAATTTCCTCATTTTCATTCAAACCATACGGGACAACATTAAATAATTTTCCAGATAGATTTGCGGGAGATCCGTGAGTAAGATGACCACCATGTCCTAAATTCATACCCATAATAGTATCGCCAGGCTTCAAAATAGCAAAATAAACAGCTTGGTTAGCTTGGCTTCCAGAATGCGGCTGCACATTAACATATTCAGCTCCATACAGCTCTTTCAATCTATCTATTGCTAGCTGTTCAACCTGATCAATAAACTCACACCCACCATAAAATCTTTTACCAATGTACCCTTCAGCATATTTATTGGTTAGCTGAGAACCTTGCGCCTCCATAACTGCAGGGCTTGTATAATTTTCAGAAGCAATTAATTCAATATGTTGTTCCTGACGTTCATTTTCATTAAGAATTTGTGTCCAAATTTCTGGGTCTATATTTTTTAGTAAGTCTGATTTGTTAAACATATGTATATTTTTATTTAAATTACAATTTTTTATTTTATCATGGCTAGACCATTAAATTATATGTAACGATTTAGTCTAGAATACAATTTTTATGTATCAATAAGTGTGAGCTAAGTTTTATTATTTAGTTCTGTTAATTAAAAATAAAAAGGAAAACTATGAAGTGGACTGACTCACGAGAGATAGCAGAAAAACTATTTGATCTAAATCCAGAATTAGATCCCAGTACTATTCGCTTTACAGACTTATACGAATGGGTTATCAAGTTAGAGGGATTTGATGATGACCATAGTAAATGCGGAGAAAGAATACTGGAAGGTATTCAACTGGCATGGATAGATGAATATGAATAATATTCCTGAAAAAAATATTTTTAAGGCTTATGACATACGTGGGGTTGTTGACTTAACTCTTACGACAGAGACTGTAGAGCAAATTGGTCGAGCTATTGGGAGTTATGCCTCTAAAAAAAAACAAAAAAAAATATGTGTAGGGTATGACGGAAGATTATCAAGTCCAAAATTAAGTAATGCATTAATAACCGGCCTACTTTCAACCGGTATAGACGTCATTAATATTGGTTTAGTAACAACTCCAATGCTATATTTTTCTACACACCTGCTTAAGACTCATTCAGGAGTAATGATTACTGGAAGTCATAATCCCCCTGAATATAATGGACTTAAGATGGTAGTTGACGGAATAACTCTCTCATCAGATGAAATTCAGTATTTGTATCAGAGTATTATAGATAAAGAATTTAGTAGTGGAAAAGGGAAGCTTTATCATCAGGATATAAAAAAAAGTTATCTAAATAAGATAAAAGAAAATATTCATTTAGAAAGGTCGATGGCAATATCTGTAGACTGTGGCAATGGTGCAGCTGGGATCTGTGCTGAAGAATTATTTTCTAGTTTGGGTGTACAGGTCGATACACTTTTTTGTAATGTTGATGGTAATTTTCCTAATCATCATCCTGATCCTTCCAATCCAAAAAATCTAATTGATCTTCAAAATAATCTTAAAGCTACTAATAGTGAATTGGGTTTAGCCTTTGATGGAGATGGAGATCGACTGGGTGTTATTACAAAATCAGGAGAGATTATTTACCCTGATCGACAACTTTTACTATTTGCTGAAGATGTTTTAATTAACAATCCCGGGGCTACTATTATCTTTGACGTAAAGTCTACAAGACACTTATTCAAATGGATTAAAGACAAAGGCGGTATTCCAATGATTTGGAAAACTGGGCACTCTTTCATAAAAGCAAAAATGAAAGAAGAATCTGCCCTCCTTGCTGGAGAAATGAGTGGACATACTTTTTTTTCTGATCGCTGGTATGGTTTTGATGATGGATTATATGCTGGAGCAAGGTTATTAGAGATCTTAAGTAGATTTAGTAACCCTTCCGAAATCCTTGAGGCACTTCCTAAAGGTTTTAGTACTCCTGAGATTAATATTAAACTTAATGAGGGAGAGCAGCATAAGTTAATAAAAAAACTTCAAACAGAAGTAAGGTTTGAAGGCTCAATGGAAGTTAATATGATTGACGGCTTGAGGGTTGAATATAAAAATGGGTTTGGACTGATAAGGGCATCGAATACAACACCAGTAATTGTTTTACGATTTGAGGCGGACACTCAAGTCATACTTGAAGAGATAAAGGATCAATTTAGAGAGAACCTTAGTAAATATTTACCTATTAAACAGATTATATTCTAATAAGAAATCTAACTACTCTGAATTTGACTCAGCACATATAATCTGAGAATAGCTTGAAAAAATTGTATTCTTGCTAATTTTCATCCATTTAAGCGGGCTTCCTTTTGAAAAAATTGCCTTACCCTTACCCATATTATTTGAGTAAAGAGAGTAAGCTAAAATCCTAAGGCTAGATTCCTTACAATTAAATTCAACAAAACTCTTAACAGAGAGATAGTCTAAATTTTCAACTTTCTGTGGTTCTAAAAAATTTTCTAATGTCCATGCCCTCACCTTATCCTTATTTCTTTTAAAGTTATTTAGATTGAGAAAATATTCTGATTTTATTATTTCATTTTTATAGATCAAATTCCAATCGGCATATAAAGGAGTAGAAAAAATAAGCAATAATGAAAATAGGATTGTCTTCATAAAAACATTATATCTAAATATAAAAAAAGCCCGATAGAAATCGGGCTTTTATATAAATAAATAAAAAATTATTTATTCATTACGTACATGGTTACTTCAAAACCAAAACGCATTTCTGTAGCTGCTGGTGTTGTCCACATAATATTTCTCCTTAAAGAAAAGTTAATTAATTAGATTTGGCTGAACAAATTGGACAAGTACATTTCCAATTATGAAACGGCCAAAGAGTAATTTTTGTATTCTTACAATTACTAAATTTCATATGAAATTAGCGATTGCAAACATACATAGTTACTTCAAAACCAAAACGCATTTCAGTTGCTTGAGGTTGTGTCCACATAGTATTTCTCCTTGTTTATGTTAATAAAAGTCATTAAACATAAACCAGATCGATGAAGATGCAATTACAAGTAATTGCAAAAGTTCAACTTGAGATTTACAAATCTATACTAGTCTAATGGATTATTTTTACTATGAAGATGAACATGAAGTTAGACTAAGTAAAATCATGAGGGGCTGAGAGTATTTAATACTTTATATAATAAAAAAAATGGGCTGAATTTAAATCATTCAGCCCATTTCTGTATAGAAAATTTTAACTACTACTGGTTACTCATTAAATCAACTTCAGATCCATCGCCTATTTCACCCTTGCCACCTTGATTACTAAGGGCAGCACTATCTGTTGGATGGAATGGTGCTTCAGCCTCAGGTGTAACAGAACAGCCACCTAGAAAAATAGCTATAAAAACTGCTGGTAATAATTGCTTCATCTTATTTCCTCCTAATAAAATTTAGAACATTATTTACGAATTTATTCCGTACTTAAGAATACGATTGTTCGTTTCCTTAGTATTACTGTGACAAGTTTATGTCAAACTGTCAACTAGCTATTTTAAGCCCCTAAGCTAATGATAATAAGGTTAAAAAATGATAGTAATTTTTTTAGTAGGGTTTCTATAGACATTTAAAGTAATAAGTGTAAATTAGAGTTATGAATACTAATTTAAACAGCATAATGTTAATCAAACTATTAATTATTAGTGCCTTTATGTTTTTATCGCTAGGTGCTAAGGCCGCTGCAAACCCTGAGCTTTGGCAATACATTCAAGAAAGAATGTTTGAAGATAAGGATATTGTTGAAGCCGACTTTATCAAAATTTCGGGTCCTAAGAGAGCTTCAAGTGGAGCACAAGTTCCGATCAATATTCAATTAGCCGCAAAAGAAGGTATTGAAATAAAACAGATATTTTTAATAATTGACGGTAATCCAGTTCAACACGCAGCCACTTATCAATTAACAAAGTCAACTCAATCACTTGATTTATCAACAAGAATTAGAATGGAAACAGATTCCTTTGTAAGAGTTGTTGGTGAGTCTACTGATGGCAAGTTTTATATGAATCAGGTTGTAATTAGAGCTTCTGGCGGATGTAGCGGTTATATGGATTCATCAGATCCTCAACACACAGCAGATTTAGGTAAAATACTTCTTAAATCATCAAAAGATCGCTTCGTAACAACTCGAATTAAACACCCTAACTTTACTGGGCTGATGAAAGATTCAATTAATGGTTGGTATGTACCAGAATGGTACGTGAATGATGTTGCTTTTAGTTACAACGGAGAGAAAATATTAATTGTGAAAAGCGGCATAAGTATTAGCCAAGACCCTTATATTAAATTTAAGTTTAAAGCAAAAAAGTCTGGTAAATTAACGGTGCTAGCAACTGACACAAAAGGTGAAACCTACACCTTAGAAAAAATAATATTCAAAGTCGCATCCTAACGATTTAAATTTATGCGCGACCTTATCTCATTGTAAACATCCTTAATAGCAGGAAGACATCCAATTAATATAAATATAATAAAAATCTTTAATGTTTTAACCATGTACTCGAAGTAACCTGCAATCAAAAAACTCAACTCAACAATCTTAGCTTGATTAGCATTTAAACTTTCTGATGGATAATTTATAAGTTGCTGATATTCACATTGTTTCATAGACTCTAAGCATAAACTAACCTGTCGTCCTAATTCCTCAACAAATATTTGATGGGAAAAATAATCATTAACCCATAAAAAAATTGCCAGAAAAAATCCTATAATAATAAATAACCAAAGAAACTGCTTGCTTGATGACCTTATAACCAATTTATTTCCTTTACGTTAGAATAAATTTAATACCTGCAATAATTAATACTATACCTAATGACTTCTTTACACCCTCTTCCATCAAATACTTAATACCTAATTGGGTCCCAATAAGGACACCTAACATAACAGCTAATGAGTATAAATATATTTCTGAAGGCAACAATCTAACTAAGGAAATATTACCTAATAATCCTGCAACAGAATTAAATAATATAAATAAAGCCGCTGTTCCGGATGCGCCTTTTACAGAAGTCCAGCCTAGAAAAACAATTAAAGGTGAAAGAAATATCCCCCCACCTGTTCCAGTTAAGCCAGATATAAAGCCAATTAATAATCCTGCAAAAAATCCAAGGTATGGATTAACTTCATTTTTAACGGAGCCGAAATGGCTAAATATATTAAAAAGAAATTGTATTCCGCCAACTATCAGAATTATGCCTACTAAAGGGCGATAAATTGCTCCTGGCAGATTAATGTATCCCCCTAAAAATGCAGCTGGAATTGAGCCGAGAGCTACAGGCAAGAATACCTTAACATTAAATAATTTATGTCTAATATATCGGTAGCTACCTACAGAGGAAACAATAATATTTAAAATTAAGCCGATGGGTTTGATAGAGGATATCGGTGTCCCCATAATAGCCATAATGGCAATATAAGCTGATGCTCCTCCATGCCCAACTGAAGAATAAAGAACTGCCCCTAAAAAAATAAAAAAAGCAGTAAAGTAATCGCTTATTAGAAATTCCATTAAAAATAACAGACTAACTTACGCAATCTCTTACTACTTTAGGATTAATAATCTTAAAATTACCTACACTTTTAGAGTTATCTAAGAGGTAATGAAAGTAAACCTTAAATTTTCCATATTTAACAATATCAACAAACAAGCCTTCTGGGATAAGTTCATTTCTTCTCATTGTTCTTTGATCTGTATTTGTCATAAATTTATGCTTTTTTGTCTTAATTGCTAGCGTATCGAACCAATTCCATACAGATAAAGAATAAAATGGTGTTTTTAAATTCTTACGTCCAACAAGATTTGATTTGAAATGTTTATTTAGATCAAAAACATGCTCTCCCTTACTGAAAAGGAGAATTTCATAGTATTTCTTTTGATCTTTTTCGTCATAGCTCTTCCGGCATTTTGCCTCTAATTCAAGATAGGATTTATTAATTGGAGAAAAAGAATTGCCTAAAGTAAATTCTTTATAAGTTAATTCCTTAGTTTGGCCTATTATAGAAAAAAAGATGATAATGATAATTAATTTATTCATATTAGATTTTTAATTAAAAATTCTCATTAGGATTTAAAAATCGCCATCGTTTTGTTGGGATATCGCCAAGCTTAACATTTCCTATTCTTACACGCTTTAATCCTACAACCTTTACCCCAACCAACTCACACATCCTTCTTATCTGTCTATTACGACCTTCAATTAATGTAAAGCTTAGTTGATCTTCATTTTGCCAAAAAACTTTTGCAGGTTTTAGCTTATGATCATCAAGAGTAAGACCATGATTAAGAAGGTCCATGGAGGCATTATTAAGTGATCCATCAATACGGACTAAATACTCTTTTTCAATTATTGCATTCTCACCAATTATTTGTTTGGCTATACGGCCATCTTTTGTAAGAACAAGTAACCCAGATGAATCAATATCAAGCCTTCCTGCTGGTGCAAGTCCAGTTGTATTAAACCTTGAATTTTTTCTTATATTACTATTAATATAAAAATTATCTGGAGTAACAAGACTAGATGCAGGAGTAAACTCTTTCTCATCATCTAGGTGAGAGATGTAACCGACAGGTTTATTTAGTATGACAGTTTCTTTAGATGCTTGAATAGAACTCGCTTTTTTCATTAGCTCTACTTTTTGACTTCTGAAGGCACGAGTTCCTAATTCGCTTACAACTTTTCCATCTAGCAACACTAGACCTTGTTCAATATATCTATCAGCTTCTCTTCTAGAGCAAAGACCTTTTTCAGACAGTATCTTTGATATTCTTACCTGCTCCTCAGTAGCATTCATTACTGAGTAGCCACAAGAGCTTGAATCAAATAAGGGTCTATATTATCTTGACTCAAAAGCCATCTCTTGTAATCATTTGGGATATCTGCAATAGCTAAGCCCTTATGCTTTCCGAATGGCATAACAGTTGGAATTCTTGCTTCTTCACTCAAATGCCATAGATTTTCAATAGTTTTAACATCTAATTTTTTACAAATCTCACTGAGAATCTTAGCGCAGATACTAACATCAGCCTCTGCTGAATGTGCATTCTTCAAAATTTCCTTGGCATTTTTTCTGTCAAGATAATATAAAAGTGCACTTTGAGAATATGCATCAATATTAGGCCAAATCTTTCTGGCCAAAGCAAGCGTACAAATTCTCTTTATATTGGGAGATCCAATAACAGCCCAATCATAATCGATATTATGACCAATAATATATTTAACACCCTCTGGAAGCTTAAATGTATTAGCGGGGAGGCATTTTACTAATTCTTCATCAAGGATATGATGTACCGCAAGAGCGCCTAGCTCAATCGACTTTTCAGGGTTATATCGCTCGCAAAAACTTTCAGCCGTTGTTAATGGGCCTATCTGATCGACAGCAAGCCATGCAGCCTCTATTAAGACGGGGTCACTTTTCCCTGTAGTTTCTGTATCGAAGATTACTACTTCCATTTTTTAATACCTAATGCAGACATTTTTAATATTATATACTCAAAAAAAATTTACTGATTCTCTATAATATTACTCATATAAATCAATATCTTATAAATTAATTGTCGTTTTTATGCACTAAATTTAACTATAATAATCAATAACTTATAAATTAATTGTCGTTTTTATACAACAAATTAAACTTCAATTACATAATTGTAATTGTAATGAGAATCATTCTCATCTATAATAAGAATGATTCTCATTTAGATGTAAATTTTTTAAAGGAAATAAAAATTATGAACAAAAAAGCAATTTTACTAGCAGCTTTACTTTCAACAAGTTTAGTAGCAACAGCAGCCCCATCAAATCAAGAGATTATGGATATGATGATGGAATTAAAAACTGAACTTGCAAAATTAAAAGATGAAAATACGCAGTTGAAAAATGAAGTTGAAGATGTTGCTGTAGCTACCGACGAGGCAATAAAGGCCCAAGTGAAGTTAAGTAATAAAACTACCATTGGTGGGTATGGAGAGCTTCATGCTAACTGGCTAGAAGATAAAAAGGGAACTAAGGACACAGATAAAATAGATTTCCATAGATTCGTTTTGTTTGTTAATCATGAATACTCAGATAAGTTAAGATTTGTTTCTGAATTAGAACTCGAGCATAGTATCGCAGGTGAGGGTAAAGCAGGTGAAATTGAATTAGAGCAGGCTTACATTGAGTACGATTACAATGATAAAACAAGTATAAGTGCAGGACTAATGATCTTGCCAGTAGGAATTCTAAATGAAACACATGAACCCAATACATTTTATGGGGTAGAAAGAAATCCTGTTGAGAAGAATATTATCCCAGCTACATGGTGGGAAGGTGGTGCAATGATTGCTCATCAATTAGATGAGGGTCTTGAACTTAAGGTATTAGCTCATTCCGGACTTAAGGCTACATCCTCTTTCAAACCAAGAGATGGGCGACAGAAGGTTGGTAGCGCATCAGCGGAGCATTTAGCATATACTGCGGCCTTGAAATATACAAAAATACCGGGGCTAACTCTTGGTGGTGCAGTAAATTTCCAGTCTGACTTCTCAAATGGGGAAGCCGCAGGTGAGCAGGTAGGCGCAGGTTCCGCAATAATGTCTGAAGGTCATATGGTTTACGAGAAAGGAAACTTCGGATTAAGAGCTCTTTATGCTCGTTGGGATATAAATGGCGCAGATGTCAACGCTGCAGGTAGAGACAAACAAGATGGGTGGTATGTTGAACCAAGCCTTCAGGTTACTGAAGAAGTTGGTATATTTACTAGATTTAGTAAATACGACAATGGCGCTGAGGCTTCAAAGGGTAGTTCAGCAATTAAACAACTAGACCTAGGAGTTAATTGGTGGATCGATCCTCAAGTAGTTGTTAAAGCAGATTACCAAGTGCAGAGTGTAGGATCAGCTATAAGCAATGAATACAATGGATTAAATTTAGGTATTGGGTACGCATTCTAACAATGTATAACAATATTAAAGGTAGATTTATTTATGTCTAGCTCAGAAAAAGATTACTTAGTTTGGCTTCTTAAAGAAATGCAGAGAAGAGGTAATCCTTGGAATGACGAATTAAATTATGCTGTTAATTTAATTGAGCACAAGGAAGAAGTCACCTAAATTAACATTATGACTATATCAAGCTATAAATTGCTATTATTGTTTACAATAATAGCAATTTCTATATTTCCTCTTTCCTTATTCGCTAAAGGCGTTTATCAAACAGAAGAAGCCTTCCTTAATGAAGTTTTTAAAGGAGAGGTACCTTCAAGTCAGAATATAACCCTAAGATCTAATCTAAGAAAACCGATTGAAAAAATTTTAGGCCATCCTTTTGCTGGTTTTAGAATTAAATATTGGAAAGATAAAACCCAAACTGCTTGGATTCTCAAGGAAATTGGTAAAGTAGAATATATTACCTTCGGAATAGCAATAAAAGATGGGGAAGTATCTACAGCTAATGTCTTAGAATTTAAGGAAAGTCGTGGATGGGAAATACGCTACCCAGCATTTACCAGTCAATATATTGGAGCTCGTTTGATTAAGAGTGATAAACTAACAAATAAAATTGACGGCATATCTGGTGCAACCCTTTCGTTATGGGCAATGAACAAGATAGTAAAAATCGCTCTCAAGCTCGACGAGAAAATACAAAATGAGAAAAGGTAAAAAATTAAGTAAGCTACTTAAATTTCATAATATTATTGGTTTGTTTGTTTGCCTAGTACTGATTCACCTATCTGTTACTGGAATTTTTTTAAACCATACAGATAAACTAAATCTAAGTAAGACTAAAATATCCTGGGATTGGTTATTAAACGCATACGGCATGACTGTTCCTAAAACAGATGTAGCATTTGCCATAGGTGATAACTTTTTCCACCAAACTAACTCCCAAATATTTATGAATACTCAATCAATTATGCGATCTAAGTATAAATTAGTTGGGGTTATAAGTTTTAATGAGCAGTTCATTATTTCAACTTCTAACAGTATTTTTTCAGTGAACAGGTCTGGAGGCTTTAATAAAGAGATTGATTTACCTGAAAGTTCAATGATAGAAATCAATAAAATAGGCACATATTCAAACGGTATTGTTATTAAAACAAATGTAAGTAATTTTTTATCAGATAAAAATCTGGAGAATTGGAGCTCGATAAGCAACTTAGATAAAATAATATGGACAACAGAAAGTAATGTCCCATCAAATATAAATAAAAAAATTAAAGCTTATTATGTCGGCGAAGGAATCACAGTAGAGCAGATTATTTTAGATCTTCATAGCGGAGTAATTTTTAAGAGCATTGGTAAGTTGTTTATGGATTTCATTGCATTACTGCTTATTTTTATGTCTATTTCAGGCGTATGGATTTGGTTTATAAAAAAAAATAAGTAAAAAGATTACTGAAAATAATAATTGGTCGGAGCGGTGAGATTCGAACTCACGACCCCTTGCACCCCATGCAAGTACGCTACCAGGCTGCGCTACGCCCCGAACAAAATTAAATCAATTACTTTAAAACTTTAAGTACTTCTTGTAGCTGGCTTTTGAAGTTACTGAGATTTTCAGGGGCGTTTGGTAATGAATCATTTGATGATAATGGAAGCTCAGCCTGAGCTTTTTCAATCGCCTCTTGTGATGTTGCCTCTCTCACAAACTGGCGGTCTGAGAGCTTTGATTTAGCTCCTTGAATTGTAAATCCTTCAAAATAAAGTAATTCTCGGATCTTTCGGACTAACAAAACATCTTCCTGCTGATAATATCGTCTATTGCCTCTCCGGGTAGATGGTTGTAATTGAGGGAACTCCTGTTCCCAATACCTCAAAACATGAGGCTTCAGGTCGCACAAAATACTCACCTCACCAATAGCAAAATATCTTTTGGTTGGAATTGGAGGTAGTACTTTTTTATGATTGCTTTCCAGCTGTGCTCTCTTCTACGCTAGTTTTTAATTTTTGACTTGAATGGAAGGTGACTACACGACGTGCTTTAATTGGAATTTCTTCGCCTGTTTTTGGGTTCCGGCCAGGTCTCTCAGATTTTGTTCGCAACTCAAAATTTCCAAATCCTGATAGTTTAACGCCTTCGCCCTTCTCTAATGAAAGACGAATTTCTTCAAAGAAAGCCTCAACCATCTCTTTGGCTTCGCTTTTATTTAAACCAACTCTATCAAAAAGAAATTCAGCTAATTCAGCTTTTGTTAATGTCATTGTTAAAAATCTCTAGAGATATTTATCTTAATTTTGCAGAAAATTTATTTTTTAATAAAACCAAAATACTTTCAACTATCTTGTTAACATCTTGATCTGCAAGAGTTTTATAAGTATCTTGCATAAGTATAAGAAAAGCAACACTTTTTTTCCCTTCTTCTATACTGCTGCCCTCATATAGGTCAAAAGGATAAAAATCTACTAATCGAGGGATAGCCTCATTTTTTATGGCCTTTACAAGCTCTCCAGTCGATATTTTCTTATCAATAATCACAGCAATATCTCTTCTAATTGGGTTAAATTTACTGGGAATATCAATTTTTTTTACCTTCTTATGTATTAGGGCGTCCAATGTAACTTCAAATAGATATACATTACTGGTTAGCTCGTAATGTTGTTGCCATGCTGGATGAATTCTTCCTAACCAACCTACCGAAATTTCATTATGGAATAATTCTGACGTCTGACCAGGATGTAATGCCTTAGGATTAGAGCTCTCTGGCACTCTAAATTCTAAACTGTTTATTGATATTCCTTCTAAATCACCTTTGATGTCAAAATAATTTATTTGTCTCTTTTTTTCGCTCCATTGTTCAATTAAGTGATCTCCATAAGCTAAACCAGAAAGCATGACTTTTTCTTCAAAAACTGATTTATTTTTTTTATATACTGATGCAATCTCAAATAATCTAACTTGCGACTGACCTCTATTAATATTATAGGTTAAAGTCTCTAGGTGACTTCCCCATAACTTTGATCTCATGGCACTCATTTGTGATGCTATTGGATTTTGTAATTCAATAGAATTAGAGTTCTCATGTAACTTCTCTTCAACCTCTTTATCAACAAAGCTATAGGTTATAACTTCATCATAACCATAATCACAGAAGCTTGATTTAATAGAGAAAGTTGACCTCTCTTTATCGTTAGCACTAAGTATATTTGACTCAATAACAGGCTGTATTGCTGGGATACTATCGTAACCATAAATACGAATGACTTCTTCAATTAAATCCTCTTCAATTTCTATATCAAATCGATAACTGGGTGGTTTAACAATGTAGTCATCGCCATTTTTATCTACATCAAAATGCAATGCTTTCAATATTTTTTCAACATCATGGGCCGATACATCAACGCCTAAAATATCAGATACTCTTTTAGTTCTTATAGCTATAGGCTGTCTTTCTGGAAGGTTTGAAGCGATATCAATTATATCCGAACCCTCTCCGCCACAATACTTGAGAATTAACTCTGAAGCACGATTCAATGCATTAAGAGTTCTACCAAAATCAACACCTCTTTCAAATCGATGAGATGAGTCAGTGTTTAGGCCAAATGAACGAGCTCGACCAGCAATATTTGCTGGATCAAAATATGCACATTCAAGAAAAATACTTGAGGTGTCATGTTCTACTGAAGATAATTCACCCCCCATAATACCTGCTAGGGCTAATGGTTGTTTGTCGTCAGCAATAATTAGCTCATTGCCTGTAAATTCAATTTCTTGGTCATTCAGTAAATTTAGCGACTCCTTTGGCTTTGACTTCCTAACCACAATTGATCCACTAATCTTTTTACTATCGAACGCATGAAGCGGTTGACCTATTTCGAATAAAACGAAGTTTGTAATATCAACTACTGGACTAATAGATTTAACTCCAGCACTTGCTAATCGGCTCAATATAATAGCTGGGAGTTTTTTTGTATTGTCTATTCCCCTTATTTCTCTTCCACAATAACGAGGGCATGCTTTACTATCCTCAACTACAACATTCTGTTTTGATTTAAAGCTTGATTCAATCTGATCGATATCCTTAGCTTTAAGAGGAATTTGAGTAAGGGCTGATATTTCTCTGGCCACCCCCATAATACTTAGGCAGTCAGCTCGATTTGGAGTTAATGATAATACATAAATAGTGTCATTCAATGAGAGTGCATTTTTAATTGTTTGTCCCACCCCCAGATCGCTATTTAGTTCATATAAGCCATCAGATTCCTCACTAAACCCTATTTCTTTTTCTGAACAGAGCATACCATGAGATTCTACCCCTCTCAATTTAGCCTTTTTTATATCAAATTCAGGTAATTTTGCACCTACCATCGCACAAGGAACTTTAATTCCCAACCTAGCATTTGGAGCTCCACATACTATTTGAAGGGGTTCTTTATCTCCAACATTAACCTGACATATATTTAAACGATCTGCGTCTTGATGTTTTTCAATTCCGATAATTTCACCAACAACAATTAAATCTGAAAGATCTGAAAAGTTTTGAATATCTTCAACTTCAAGGCCTGCCATAGTTAACACTTGTTCTAAATCAACCGAATCGATAGATTCGTTGAAATAATCTTGAAGCCATAATTTAGATACTTGCATTATTAGTTCTCAAATTGCTTTAAAAAACGAATGTCATTGGTAAAAAAAGGTCTTAAATCGTTAATTCCGTATTTAATCATAGTCAATCTCTCTACCCCCAAACCAAATGCAAATCCTTGAAATTTCTCTGAATCAATATTTACTTGACTTAACACACTTGGATGAATCATTCCACAACCACCTATCTCTAACCAGCCATCATTCCATGACATATCTATCTCAGCAGACGGTTCAGTGAAAGGAAAAAATGAAGGTCTAAATCTAACAGAGATACTCTCGTCCTCAAAAAAATTCTGCAAAAAATCTTGTATTACACCTTTAAGATTTGCAAAGCTAACACGCTCGTCTACCCAGAGACCTTCTACTTGATGAAACATTGGGGAATGTGTCGCATCTGAATCAACACGATACACTCGGCCAGGAGAGATAATCCTCAGGGGTGGAGTATTATTTTTTAGATAGCGGACCTGAACGGGAGACGTATGCGTTCTAAGTACATGATTTTTATCAATATAAAAAGTGTCGTGCATCGCTCTAGCTGGATGTTCTTCTGGAATATTAAGGGCAGTAAAATTATGGTAATCATCTTCTATCTCAGGGCCTGTAGCGATATCAAACCCGATAGAATGAAATAAACTTTGGATGCGATTCATTGATATAGTAATAGGGTGTAATGACCCCTGCGACTGCTTCCTACCAGGAAGGCTAATGTCAATACTTTCACTTTCTAACTGAAAATTTAATTCTTCATCTTGAATTAATTTTTTTCTATACAATAATGCCTTTTCTATAGATTGCTTGATATCGTTAATAAATGCGCCTACTTTAGGCTTCTCTTCTTTAGATAAGGTCGATAACCCTCTCATTGCTTCAGTTAGAGGGCCAGATTTGCCCAGATACTTTGCTTTTGTATGATCAAGGTCTGACAACGATTTGCATTGAGAGAAATCGAGCTCAGCTTCTTTTATTAATTTTTTGAGATCTTCCATAGGTATATTCTAATAAAAAAGGAGGCTTAAAGCCCCCTTTTTTTTGTATAAATTATTTTATACAGTTCCAAGGCTAGTTTTTGCTATCTCAACAAATTTTGCAAATGCTGGCTTATCAAACACTGCCATATCTGCTAAAACTTTTCTATCAACTTCCACAGAAGCTTTTTTTAATCCATTCATGAAGCGACTGTATGTTAATCCAAATTCTCTTGATCCAGCGTTAATTCTTGCAATCCAAAGCACTCTAAATACACGCTTTTTTTGCCTACGATCTCGATAAGCATATTGCCCTGCTTTCATTACCGCCTCTTTGGCAACTCGATATACGTTTTTTCTTCTACCTCTAAAACCTTTGGCAGCTAGTAATACTTTTTTATGTTTTGCTCTGGCCGTAACACCACGTTTCACTCTAGGCATCTCTATCTCCCTTTTATTGTGTTGGCATCATCGAACGAACACGTTTTGCATCCGATGATGAAATAATTTCAGTACCACGAAGATGTCTCTTTTGTTTTGTTGTCTTCTTGGTCAAAATATGTTGAAGGTGAGATTTTGTGCGCTTGATGGCACCACTCCCAAGGAATTTAAAGCGCTTCTTTGCACCACTTTTCGTTTTCATTTTTGGCATTTTTTTCTCCTATAAATTTTCTAATTAGTGCTTCGGCATGCCCTTACGGCCTTATCACTTTTATTTTTATATTAACTACTCTTTTAATAACTCGCTTGACTTATCAGTAGCCTCTGCAGAATTTTCATCTAGAACCTTAGGCTTAGATTTTGGTTTTGGTTTTTTATTTGGTGCTAAAACCATTACCATTTGTCGGCCTTCCATCTTTGGAAATTGTTCAACCACCCCAATTTCTTCAAGATCAGCTTGCACCCTTTTTAACATTGCCATACCTAGCTCTTGATGTGCTATCTCTCTACCTCTAAATCTTAATGTTACTTTTGTTTTGTCACCGTCACCCAAAAACTTTATTAGATTTCTTAGTTTGATGTTGTAGTCGTTTTCATCAGTGCCAGGTCTAAACTTTATTTCTTTAACCTGAACATTTTTTTGTTTAGTCTTCGCTTCATGCATTTTCTTACTTTGTGCATACTTAAACTTTCCATAGTCCATCAAACGACAAACCGGGGGATTAGCCTTTGGTGCTATTTCAACTAAATCAGTATCAAGCTCATCCGCTTTTGCCATAGCTTCTGATATAGAGACTATACCCAAAGGCTCTGCCTCTAAACCAACCAGACGAATTTCCTGCGCAATTATATCGCTATTAATTCGTACATCTTTATCTAAAGCTATAGTAGATCCCCTATTTTATAAAAATTAACTTCGCTACCTCAAAATTTATGTTCTCGATTTAATGTCTTTTTTAAGATGTGCTATAAAGCCATCAATTGACATAGAACCAAGATCTTCACCTTTTTGAGTTCGCACGGTAACTTGCTTTTTTTCCACTTCACGATCTCCTAATACAACAAGGTAGGGAATTCGCTGAATGCTATGTTCGCGTATTTTATAGGTAATCTTCTCATTTCTCAAGTCTGATTCGCATCTAATACCATTTTTTTCAAGAGTTTCAATAACCTCTTTTGTATACTCTATCTGTGAGTCAGCAATATTTAAGGCGACGACCTGAATAGGAGCAAGCCATAATGGAAATAAACCCCCGTAATTCTCAACCAAAATTCCTATAAATCTCTCCATTGATCCAAAAATTGCTCTGTGAAGCATAACAGGTCTTTTTCGACTATTATCTTCAGCTACATATTCAGCATCGAGCCTCTCAGGAAGATTAAAATCTAATTGTATGGTACCGCATTGCCAAAACCTACCAATACTATCCTTAAGTGTATATTCAATCTTAGGTCCATAAAAAGCACCTTCACCAGGCTGTATTTTAAAATCAAGGCCTGTTTCTGCTAATGCCTCTTCCAATGAAGCTTCCGCTTTATCCCAAACAGCATCATCCCCAACTCTTTTTTCAGGTCTAGTTGATAGCATTACAATAATGTCAGTAAATCCAAAGTCAGCGTAAGTCTTATAAAGCATTTCGTTGAATGTGATTACTTCTTGTTTAATTTGTCCTTCAGTACAAAAAATATGAGCATCATCCTGAGTGAATCCTCTGACCCTCATTAGTCCGTGCAAAGCTCCCGAAGGCTCATTTCTATGACAAGATCCAAATTCTGCTAACCGTAACGGAAGATCCCTGTAACTATGTAAGTTATTATTAAATATATGAACGTGGCCAGGGCAGTTCATTGGTTTTACAGCATACTCTCTGTTTTCTGAGGAGGTCGTAAACATATTTTCCTCATAGTTTTCCCAATGACCAGATTTTTCCCATAAAGCCTTATCAAGAACTGCAGGAGTTTTAATTTCATGGTAATCATAATCTTGAAACATTTTTCGCATATAAGATTCAATTTCAAGCCATAGCGCCCATCCTTTAGGATGCCAAAAAACCATACCAGGAGCATTATCTTCCATGTGAAATAAATCTAACTGCTTTCCTAGTTTACGGTGATCTCTTTTTTCAGCCTCTTCTAAACGCAATAAATAAGAAGATAAATCTTCTTTATTTGCCCAAGCTGTACCATAAATTCTTTGCAACATCTCGTTATCAGAGTTCCCTCGCCAGTAGGCACCTGCAACCTTCATTAATTTAAAAATTTTAATCTTTCCTGTTGAAGGTACGTGAGGCCCTCTGCAAAGGTCAGTGAAATCACCTTCGCTATAGAGCGATACTTCCTCTCCCTCAGGAATTGATTGAATTATTTCGGATTTATAGTTTTCGCCTATAGAATTAAAATATTCAATCGCTTTGTCTCGTGGCAGTAACTTTCTTTCCACTGTAAGATTCTGCTTAGCAAGTTCTTGCATTTTTTTCTCGATAATTTCTAGATCTTCTGGAGTAAATGCTCTTTTATAAGAAAAGTCATAATAAAAACCATCCTCAATAACTGGGCCGATAGTTACTTGTGCTTCAGGAAAAATATCTTTAACAGCATGTGCAAGGAGATGGGCGCTAGAATGCCTTAAAATTTCTAAACCTTCCAAATTTTTTGAGGTAATAATTTCTAGATTCGAATCATTATTTATTTGATAACTAAGATCGACTAAACAATTATTGATTTTCCCTGCAAGTGCAGCTCGCGCAAGGCCCTCTCCAATATCAAGAGCACCATCCGCTACTGTAATAGTTTTTTTGTAGGATCGAGTCGAGCCATCAGGGAGATGTATATCGGGCATAATGTTTTGCTCAAAGAGTTTATTTTATAAGTTTTTGACTTATGTAGATAGTAATTTTAAATGGTAGGCGCGATTGGAATCGAACCAACGACCCCCACAATGTCAATGTGGTGCTCTAACCAGCTGAGCTACGCGCCTATAACCAGGCGCTATTCTATATCACACCAGTAATTCAATCAATCTAACATTTAAGAGCTAACTTTATTTATTATAATCTACTATAGAGGTATATCCATTTCGATAGTCTGAATATGTAAAATCGAAACTTAATTCTGGTACTATTTTAGATCTTAACTTTTTTCCATATAGCTTTTCTTGGCTAATCTTTTGATGTATTGGGAGGTTAAGTTCGCTTCGAATCCAATTTAGAACATCATAAATAGGCGTAGGTACATTGTCTGTTAATAAATAAAGTGGTTCTATAGGCATCTCATTGACTTTGTCTAAGATGTAGGAAATAAAGTTAGTCACATCATCCTCATGAATACGATTTGTCCACCGATTACTATCCGGCCAATCCTCTGGATTTTTTGCTAACTTAAGCATATGACTTCTTGTATTTCCATATATTCCAGAAAGGCGAAGGGTTGTAGAAGATAAAGGGGTATTTTCCAAAAGTTGCTCGCCTTTTAATAGAGCTCTACCACCAAAATCATTTGGTAATGGTTTAGTTAACTCCGACATAAAATTATTCGTTTTCTGACCATAAACACGTGAACTTGAGATAAAAAAGAAATGCTTCATTTTTTCACACATCAATGCTGCGTCAATAGAAAGTCTAAGACCATTAACGTAAGCATCCTGATATGAGTCTTTAGTCTGTTTATCTGCTGCAACTGCATAGATAATATAATCAGGATTGATTAATTTTATTTTTTTAGCAAACTCTTTATTGAAAATATTAAGCTCTAAAATATTGAAATTAATGACTTTATTTAATTTTTTTCGTTTAATTCCTGTTATATCGAATTTTTTTGATAATACATTACCAACTTTTTGGCCCAATTTACCACAACCAACAATTAATAATTTTTCTTTTATTTCCAAACTACTTTGTATATGAAGCCAGGGAATGAAAAAACTAAAAATAAAAAGAATGTAATGATGTAAAACTCCCAACCCTGCGCATGAATATTCCCTAAAGTTTGTTTTTCAATAAATAATAAGAAAGCGCCAAAAATAAAATAAAATATTATTAATTCAAAAAAAATAAGGAAATTATTTTTTTTTGGTTTTTGTAAAAAAAATAAGAAGTCATTTGTTAACCAGGGCAAATTTGCTAAGAGAAGGGCTAATAAAATAATTAAAAAAATCATCGCACCATATTAGTAGTTTCTTTTAAATAAATCAAAAGAAAATTGGTTAATTTTGCATAAATTAGCTAGTGGTAATAATATAATACGAAAGAAACTAAAAGCATATATTTTGCGAAATTACCTAAACTTGGTTATCCTAAAGATTCTAAATAAGTAAGATACATATATATGAAAAAAACAAATACAAAAACAAAAACATTATTAGAGATAATCAATGAAAAAGATATTAAAGAGCTCTTGACGGTTAGTGCAGAAGAGTCAGTTATTAATGCACTTACTGTAATGGCTAAATATAAAATTGGTGCACTTATTGTAATGAATAAATCAAATATGGTTGGAGTTATATCTGAAAGAGATTATGCCCGAGAAATTATTTTAGAAGGTAAGTCATCAAAAGACACTAAAGTGAAAGAAATCATGACTAAAAAAGTCTTAACACTTTCTGCAGGCGATAAATTTGAAAAGGGGCTTGAAATTATGACTCAAAAAAGAATCAGACATATGCCCGTTATGGATGGGGAAAAAATATTAGGGATGGTCTCACAGGGTGATTTAGTTAAAGAGATGATAGCTTACCAAAAAGAACTGATAAAAGAATTAGAGGCTTTTGTTTATTGGTAGTTACCCACCAAAATCATCCAGCATAATATCTTCAGCATCAACACCAAGATCTAACAACATATTGGTAACGGATACATTCATTATTGGGGGTCCACATAGATAATATTCACAATCTTCTGGTGCAGGATGATCTTTTAAGTATTGTTCAAATAATACATTGTGAATAAAGCCTTTATGCCCTTTCCATTTATCATCTGGAGTAGAGTCGGATAAAGCAACATGCCAAGAAAAGTTTTCATTTTCTTTATCTAGCCTTTCAAATTCACCTGTATAAAACATTTCTTTTTCAGAGCGTGCGCCATACCAAAATGAAGCTTTTCTATCTGTTTTGATTCTTTTTAATTGATCAAAAATAAGACTTCTCATTGGTGCCATTCCAGCACCTCCTCCAATAAAAACCATTTCTTTTTTTGTTTCTCTTGCAAAAAAGTCACCAAAAGGACCTGAGATAACAACGTCATCTCCTTTTTTTAAATTAAATATATAAGAGGACATCTTGCCTGCCGGTATACCTGATGATCCAGGAGGAGGTGTAGCTATTCTGACATTAAGCATCACAATACCCTTTTCTGCTGGATAATTTGCCATAGAGTAGGCTCTCTCAATTGGCTCATCTACTTTAGAGTTTACATCCCAAATTTTAAACCTGTCCCAGTCCTCATGATATTCTTTAGCAATATCAAAATCCTTATAAGAGAGTGTATGAATAGGTGCTTCGATTTGAATATAGCCACCAGCTTTAAAAGCAACATCCTCCCCTTTTGGAAGTTCTATGATTAATTCTTTTATAAATGTAGCAACATTATCATTACTTAAAACTTTACATTGCCATTTTTTTACTCCAAAAACTTCCTCAGGAACCTCAATTTCCATATCTTGTTTAACAGCTACCTGACAAGACAGCCTATCCCCACAAGATGCATCTTTTTTACTGATATGGCCTTCTTCAGTTGGCAGAATAGAACCTCCTCCCGAATGTATTCTAACCTTGCATTGTGCACAGGTTCCGCCGCCGCCGCAGGCAGAGGGTACAAATAATTTTTCTGCGGCTAATGACTGAAGCAGTTTTCCACCCGCGGGAACTTTTATTGTTTTTTCTCCATTTATCGTTATATTAACTTCGCCCGATGATACAAATTTACTTCTTGCATAAATAATTATTGTCACCAAGGACAATACTATTAAAGTAAAAAGTGTAACTCCGAGAATAAAAGTATCCATAATAAGTCCTTATAATTTGACGCCAGAAAAGCACATGAATGCCATTGCCATTAAGCCAGCTGTAATAAAAGTTATACCAAGGCCTTGTAACCCCTCAGGTATATCACTATATTTTAATTTTTCTCTGACTCCTGCCATTGCAGTAATTGCTAAAGCCCATCCAAAACCAGAAGAGACTCCGTATGTTAGAGCTTCTGAAAAATTATAGTCTCTTTCAACCATAAATAAAGAACCCCCTAAAATGGCACAATTTACCGTTATAAGAGGCAGAAAAATGCCTAAGGCATTATAGAGTGGCGGAAAGTACTTATCCAGAATCATTTCTAGTATCTGAACCAATGCAGCAATTACGCCAATGTATGAGATTAAGCCTAAGAATGTAAGATCTACATCAGGAAAGCCTGCCCAGGATAATGCACCTGGCTTTAATAGATAAGTAAGAATTAAATTATTTGCTGGGACTGTAATCGACTGAACAATCATTACTGAAATACCTAAGCCTATTGCAGTGGTGATCTTTTTTGATACAGCAATAAAAGTGCACATACCCAGAAAAAAAGATAAAGCTAGATTT
>JAOMKM010000012.1 GCA_028351715.1 Methylophilaceae bacterium
TCGGTATATACAATAGGTTTTTTTTCTTTAAGATTAATTTCACTAATTGCTTTTTCTAGAGACTTTGGATCCTCAGCCTCAAAAGCTTGAAATGGCGATCTAAATGTTTTGAAGTATTCGTAGAGCTCAAGAGCTGGAGGAAGTGGGTCATCATCTCTTTTATATTGAAGCATTTGATCATTTACATAATTTTCATCAAAAATACTAATTCCATCTGGTTGTCTTAATACGATCCAATATAGGCCAATTTGAAAACGATCAAACCAGTCCCTTATCTTCTGTTGTGTATTTGCATCAATACGTCCTGCACCATCAGATACAAGTATAATTGCTCTTGACCCTGAGTCAGCAACCCCGTTGAATAATTCAGCACTACTTGTCAGGCCTGCACCAATATTTGTTTGAAACAATGCATTCCCTGCAGTAGCATTAACGGCAGCCTTTATTGCATCTTTATTTTGAGTGAGAGGTAGGATAAACATAGCCGAGTTACTAAAAGTAATAACCCCAACCATATCATTAGTACGAGAATTAAAAAAATCGATAATTAACCTACTAGCAGCCGCTGACTTTGTCTCTCCGGCTTTCTCAGATGACTCAGCACTAGCAAAAGGATCATCCATTGAGGCACTTCTATCCAACACTAACCCAATTTGCGCGCCTTCACCAATCTTTTCAACTGTCCTTTGATTTGAGAAAGGCTGAGAAAGAGCTAAAACAAGAAGTGTAATGATAAGGCTCGCTAATAACTTTAATAACCATCCGATTATTTTTGAGGCCCAATCAATAGGAATCATCTGTGACCATGAATAAATATGAGGAGTCGCTTGCCCAAGTATAAAAGGTGCAAGCGCCAGAGGAAGAAGAAGTAAAAACCAGGGTGCTATGAAATTCATTTAAAACCTAATTTTTTAATGTCACCTGAGTCAACAATCAGACCACGTTCGCACATACGGCAGTGTAGGGAAAATATAATAAGCCATGCACAGGAATCAACTCGATTAAAATTAGTTTTCTTTTCAAAATTTATTGCTTTAGATAGTTTAAAGAAGTCATTAATTTCAGACTCTATATACTTAAAGCTATTATTTTTTTTAAAAAGCACTTCTTTGTTGTTTATGAATAATGCCTGATTAATTGTTTGATTAAAGCCATGATGAAGGGCTGCAACAAAATTTTCTATTTCTTTTTCATTGGCATTTGATTTTTTATATTGTCGGTATACATGACTAAAAAATCTACTTTGCTTTGGAAACCATGAATATCTGCTATATATATAAAATAAAGTGAGAATACTAATAACAAAGCCAAAAATTCCATACTTAACCTTCATTTTACTTGAAATTGTTTCAATTGTTAAAGGACCACGAAATGGACTCATATCATCTTCAACCTTCACAGCTCCAAAAATAGCTATAGGTGAAGTTGCTATAGTAAGTTCAGGAATTCTAAACTTAACTATTTTGTCAGGCTCTGCTGGGTTAATTAAGCGGTAATAGTCCGCTGTTATAAATGCAGGTTTAGCCACAACGTTATTAGTAAATATTTGGTATTTTAATAAAATTTTATAAGTAACTGAATCTTTAATACTTTTTTTATTGAATTGAATGTCCTTGAGAGTCATACCAAGTAACTGTCCTTGGTATCTTTTTTCGTAGCCTACAATTGGCAATGACTCTTCAATTAATTGATAAGGTTTTTTTATTGAAATTGTAATATGCCTATCAATAATATCACCTACGGTATAGCCAACTAGCTGCTTAGGCTCAATAATTGCTAGCTCAACAAATTTTGGATCAACATCCTTAAATTTATTAGGATCTTCATAGGCATTTAAACCCATTACATAAAAGAATAATAAAATTCCACAAAATTTATGCATGGAAGTACTCATTAAAATATTCTGTCATTTGAAGGGGATTAAATTTCTCACCTACAAAAAATGCGGGAGAATTTAATCCTATAAAAGTTTCTTCAAGTAATTTCTTTCTTTCTTTGAAGTTTTCTTGAATACGTTTCTTCATTTTTTTCCTTAAGAGCATTGTTGACTCCTCACCTGATTCTGGATCATTTACCGTTAGAATGCCAAAGTTTGGTAGATTCTCATATTCACTTTTATTCCATAATACAATTGGGACAACTTGATGCTTGCTTAGAAGTGAAAAACTTTCTTTAATATCTTCAATTGGCATATGAAAGTCTGATATAAAAAATATTAATGTTTTGTCTCTAGGTAAAAACTGATATACAGATTTTATTCCACGATGACCGCCTTTCTTTGCTCGGTAGCTGCTTAGTCGATTTATAAGATGTTCTGTTCTGTATGGTTTGTAAGATAGGCGTGCTACCCATTCTGGGTTAATATTATCTTCGATCCCTATAAACCCAATTGCATCACTTTTGGCTAAAACTGAATTAGTTATTACTGATCCAATCTCAGCAGCATGCTTGAGTTTAGTTTTTTGATAACCAAAATTCATACTAGCTGATAAGTCGGTAAATATCATAACTGGAGTAGCACTCCTTTGATTAAATATTCTTACCTGAATTTGCTCAAATGGGTCTCGTATTGTCTGACGAATATCAATTCGTCTTGGATCTGGGTAATCTAAAAGTGTTGCATGACCAGCAAATTCAATTCCCATGCCCCTTTGAGCACTTTTGTGTTGTCCTGGGTGGTGCCCTTTAGATTTCCAATTTATATGGTAATCAAATGTATCTTGAAAAAATTCCATCTATGGAGCACTAACTTTTTTGATAATTTCTTGAGTTAATTCTTTAGCAATTTCAGTCCTTCTAAGTTCGTAGACTGGATTGAAGACTAATCTATGTGCAATTGTTTCATGAAATACTGCATGAATATCTTCAGGAATAACTGATGTACGATTATCCATCCATGCATTAACTCTTGCACATTTCATCATCATACTTATACCTCTTGGACTTGCGCCTGAGATAATTAGTCGATTGACATCTATTCCACTAATCTTGATATTATAAAGGTCAGGATTTTTGGTAGCTTTCCATAAGTTCAGTGAGTAAGTTTTAAGTGCATCAGTTGTATTAATATTTTTTTGAATATTTTCAGATACTTCATTGAGCTTATCAAATTTAAACAGTTTTTCCTTGGCTCCCTCAATTAATTTATCCGCATCATGAAATTTTGTATCAAACACAAGGCTTGTCATTAATTTATCAATTTGTGGAATCACAATTGGAATTTCCATCATAAATCTATCTCTTGCAGCTGATGGAATTTCAAAAGTTTCCTCTTTTTCAACTTGGTTTCTATCAGCAAAAACAATTAAATGGGGAAACTTAAATTCACTATTAAATGCAGATAACGTTTTCTCTGCCATAATCCTAAGTAAAAGTGAATGTACTTGAGGTCTTGCTCGATTAATTTCATTAAAGAAAAATATAGACAAGTCCTCCCCCGATTTAAGAATAGGGCCGTTACTTACATGTGGTTTTCCATCTTCACCTAGATACGTGTGATAAATTAGATCATTTGGCATAAGATCAATTGTGCCCTCTATTCGGGCATAACCACCACCAATTGATCTAGCAAAAGCTTTTAAAAGCGTCGTTTTACCAACACCAACATCTCCTTCCAGCAGGACGTGACCCCTTGCAAATATTGAGGTTGTAATTAGTTTTATAGGGCCCTCTTGCCCAACGATTACTTTATTAACTTCACCTTCCAAAGTTAAGGCAAGTTTTCGCCATTCAGCCAGATTTTGGTCGCTCATTGTGATATATTCCTAAGAAATTACTAAATTTTAATCAACTATAATCTAGTTAAAGTATACGGTAAAGACTACAAAAAATAGTTTAAGTTGCATACCCATTCAAACAACAAAAATATATGGAATATTTACAAAATAATGAAAAAAAATAACTATACAAATGAGGAGTTAATTGAGTGTGGGCAGGGTAAGTTATTTGGGGAAAATAATGCTCAACTTCCACTTCCTCCAATGCTTATGTTCAATCGCATCACTAGCATTAAAGAAGATGGAGGGAAGTTTGATAACGGACAGATTGTCGCAGAGATGGATATTAGGGATGATTTATGGTTCTTTCAGTGTCACTTTGAAGGAGATCCTGTGATGCCAGGTTGTCTTGGACTTGATGCGATGTGGCAGTTAGTTGGTTTTTATTTAGGCTGGAGAGGAGGAAAAGGAAGAGGACGAGCTCTAGGAAGTGGAGAGGTAAAATTCACTGGTCAAGTCCTACCCACAGCAAAAAAAATTACATATGTTGTAGATTTAAAGCGGGTTATTATTAGAAAACTTGTTATGGGCATTGCTGATGCAAGAATGGAGGTTGATGGACGTATCATTTACCAGGCAACAGATCTTAAGGTAGGTTTGTTTACTACAACTGATGATTTCTAAGAGGGCGGTCAATTGAAAAGAGTTGTTATAACAGGGATGGGTATTGTTTCTAGCTTAGGAAATAATGTTTCTGAGGTAGAGCAAAGCCTTCGAAATGCTAAATCTGGAATCACATTTCAGCCTGAGTATGAGTCACACGGTTTAAGATCTCAGGTTGCAGGAT
Organism: Methylophilaceae bacterium; assembly: GCA_028351715.1. GTDB lineage: Bacteria > Pseudomonadota > Gammaproteobacteria > Burkholderiales > Methylophilaceae > BACL14. The sequence continues at coordinate 4,564 of JAOMKM010000012.1, forward strand.
CTATCAATATTAATATTGAAGAATTAATTGATAGGAAATTATTACGCTTTATGGCTAAAGGCCATGCATATGCATGGATTGCAATGCAGGAGGCTATAATTGACGCCAAGTTAGCTGAAGATCAAGTATCCAATATAAGAACAGGAATTATTGTTGGAGCTGGAGGAACATCAACAGAGAGTATGTTACAGGGTACGGAGACACTTAAAGAAAAGGGTATTCGAAGAGTCGGTCCTTACATGGTAACAAAAACAATGTCTAATGGCGTCTCGGCGTGTTTGGCAACAGGTGCAAAAATTAAAGGTATCAACTATGCAATTACATCTGCATGCTCAACAAGTGCTCATTGTATTGGTAATGCTTATGAATTAATTCAGATGGGTAAACAAGATATTGTATTTGCTGGGGGAGCTGAAGAAGAGCATTGGTCCATGAGTTATCTGTTTGATGCTATGGGAGCAATGTCCTCAAAATATAATGATGAGCCAGAAAAGGCATCAAGAACTTTTGATATTGATAGAGATGGTTTTGTTATTTCTGGTGGTGGTAGCATACTTGTCCTTGAAGAGTATGAGCATGCTAAAGCTAGAGGCGCTAAAATTTATGCCGAAATAGTTGGTTACGGCGCAACTTCAGATGGACATGATATGGTTGCTCCTAGCGGTGAGGGTGCTGAGCGATGTATGAAAATGGCTCTAATGGAAAATGAAATAACAAATGTTGATTACATTAATGCGCATGGAACAAGCACTCCGGTTGGAGATTCTGCAGAACTTGATGCAATTCGGGCAGTATTTGGGCAAAATAAGTATGGAAAAATTCCAGCTATAGCATCAACGAAATCATTATCTGGACACGCTCTGGGTGCAGCAGGTTCAAATGAAGCAATTTACAGCCTAATTATGATGGATAAGAGCTTCTTAACACCATCTATTAACGTTGCCCAGATTGATCCGGCAGGTGAGGGATTGCCAATTCTTGTTGAAAAAAAACAGGAGAAAATTCAAACTGCTATGTCCAATAGTTTTGGTTTTGGGGGAGTGAATGCGACATTAATCTTCTCCACAAAAAATCTATAAGAGGTAAGATAACAAATAATTTTAAACATTTAATTGGTAATAAATACTTTGACTCCTGTTCTTAAATCTAAAAAGCTAAATAATGTATGTTACGACATTCGAGGACCCATTTTAGCTCACGCTAAGAAAATGGAGGAAGAAGGCCATCGAATTATCAAATTAAATATTGGTAATCCTGCAGAATTTGGATTTGAGGCGCCAGATGAAATAACACAGGATGTTATTCGAAATATCAATAAATCTTCAGGCTATACAGAGAGTTATGGTCTTTTTGAGCCTAGAAAGGCTGTCATGCATTACACCCAAGAAAAAGGGATTAAGAATGTTGATGTAGATGATATTATTTTAGGGAATGGAGTTTCGGAATTAATAGTTATGGCCATGCAAGGCCTTATTAATAATGATGATGAAGTTCTTATCCCTAAACCTGACTACCCATTATGGACGGCAGCAGTAACATTAGCAGGAGGTAATCCTGTTCATTATATATGTGATGAGAGTGCAAATTGGTTTCCTGATATTGATGATATTAAATCAAAAATAACAAGTAAAACACGAGCAATTCTTGTTATAAACCCAAACAATCCAACAGGAGCACTTTATTCAGATGAATTGTTAGAAGAGATAATTGAGTTAGCAAGAATTCATAATTTGATCGTATTTTCTGACGAGATTTACGATAAAGTTTTGTATGATGGTCATAAGCATAATTCTATTGCATCCTTAGCAGATGATATTTTATTTGTAACATTAAATGGTTTATCAAAAAATTATCGTGCATGTGGTTATCGAGCTGGTTGGTTAGTGTTCTCGGGCAATAAAGAAAAAGGAAAAGATTATTTAGAGGGCCTAAATATCCTGGCATCTATGCGATTATGCGCAAATGTTCCTGGCCAACTTGCAATACAAACTGCTTTAGGTGGTTATCAAAGTATAAACGATCTAGTTGCACCAACAGGCCGTTTATGTAAGCAAAGAGAATTAGCATATCAAATGATAAGTAATATTCCTGGAGTAACTTGTGTTAAACCAGCTGCTGCAATGTATTTATTTTTTAGGCTTGATCCAAAAATATATCCAATAAGTGATGACCAGGATTTTGTTCTTGATGTTTTGAAGGAAAAAAAAGTTTTAATGGTTCAGGGTAGTGGTTTTAATTGGGATGATAATAATCACATTAGGATGGTATTTCTTCCAAATATGGACGAATTAAAAATTGCTATAGATAGATTTTCAGAATATTTAACAGATTACAGAAAGTAAAAAAATGCAAAATAATATAAATGTTGGATTAATAGGCGCAGGAACAGTTGGAGGCGGAGTCTATAAAGTTTTAAAGGAAAATTTCTCTGAAATTTATAAGAAAAGCGGAAAAAAAATTGTTATTTTTGCACTTGCCGAGAAGGATATAAATAGAGCAAAAGAAATTGCAGGGGATGAAGTTATAATTTTTGAGGATGCTTTTGATCTTGTTACTCATAAAGATATTCATATAGTTGTCGAACTAATAGGTGGAACCGGCATATCAAAAGATTTAGTTATTGAAGCAATTAAAAATAAAAAACATGTTGTTACTGCAAATAAAGCTTTAATTGCGATACATGGTGAAGAATTAGTTAGGTTAGCTAATATACATAATGTAAATTTAGCCTACGAAGCAGCAGTTGCTGGTGGAATACCAATTATTAAATCAGTAAGGGAAGGCTTAGCAGGAAATAAGATAGAGTGGATTGTTGGGATTCTGAACGGAACTACAAATTATATTCTTACTGAAATGAAAGAAAATAATTTGGCATTTGATGTGGCTCTCAAGCAAGCCCAAGACTTAGGTTTCGCTGAAGCAGACCCAACTTTTGATATTGAAGGTGTAGATGCCGCACACAAAATTACAATCTTAGCTTCAATAGCTTTTGGATTACCTATTAATTTTGAAGCAGCTCACATTGAGGGTATAAGTAATTTAGACCAAAAAGATATTATTTATGCTGAAGAGCTTGGCTACAAAATTAAATTATTAGGAATAACTAAATGTAATAATGACTCTGTAGAATTAAGAGTTCATCCAACATTAATCCCTGAAAAAAGATTAGTAGCAAACGTAGATGGTCCAATGAATGCTGTATTAGTTCAAGGAAATATGGTCGGACCAACGTTATATTATGGAGCTGGAGCTGGCTCAGAACCGACAGCTAGCGCAGTTGTTGCTGATATTGTAGATATATCTAGAAATTTAGAATCAAATAATATAACTCCAATCCCTATTCTAGGATTTATTAACGATGAAATTAAAGCAAAAGAAATTCTATCTATTGAGGATATAACTTCTGAGTTTTATTTAAGGTTTTCAATGAACAATGAATCTGGAGTCCTGGCAAAAATTACCCAAGTTTTTGCAGAACATTCTATTTCAATAGATGCAATGGTTCAAAAAGAGATTCAAGAGGATGACAAAGTAGCAGACATAATTTTAGTCACATCAATTATGATAGAGAGAGATGTTAATAAAATAATTAATGAAATTGAGGCGTTACCAGAGACTAAAAATAAGGTAGTTAAACTAAGAATTGAACAATTAAATAGATAATTAAACTATGAAGTATATTTCTACAAGAGGTAAGTCTCCAGAATTAAATTTTTGTGATGTTTTATTGGGTGGTCTTGCTCCAGATGGTGGTTTGTATCTCCCAAAAAGTTATCCAAAATTCACAGAAAATGATTTAAATCTTATGAGGTCTATGTCTTATCAGGATCTTGCTTTTTCTATTTTTGAAAAATTTATTGATGATATCCCTGCTAATGATTTATTAGCAATTATAAATAAAACATATACTGCAGATGTGTTTGGATACAATCGGTCCAACCAGAACCCTGAGGATATAACTCCAACATTAAAGCTTAAAGATAACTTATATCTATTATCGCTTTCAAATGGACCAACATTAGCTTTTAAAGATATTGCTATGCAATTTTTAGGACATGTTTTTGAATACGTTCTAAATAAAGAAAATAAAATATTAAATATTTTAGGGGCAACATCTGGAGATACAGGGCCAGCAGCTGAATATGCAATGAAAGGAAAAAAAGGTATCAATGTATTTATGCTTTCACCTCACGGCACAATGAGTCCATTCCAGGCTGCTCAAATGTTCAGCTTACATGATGAGAATATTTATAACATTGCAGTTAAGGGAGTATTTGACGACTGTCAAGATATTGTGAAGGCCGTCTCGAATGACCTGCAGTTTAAAAAAGATAATAATATTGGTGCTGTAAACTCAATTAACTGGGGAAGAATTTTAGCTCAGATTGTATATTACTTTAAAGGCTACTTATCTGTAACAAATGATAGTAGTCAGACTGTAGATTTTACAGTCCCCACAGGAAATTTTGGAAATATATGTGCTGGGCATATTGCAAGAATGATGGGTTTACCTATTAATAAATTAGTTGTTGCTACTAATGAAAATGATGTTCTTGATGAGTTCTTTAAAACTGGAAAGTATCAGCCACGTTCACCTAATGATACATTTCAAACTTCAAGCCCTTCAATGGATATTTCAAAAGCATCAAATTTTGAGAGATTTATTTTTGATGTATTAGCCAGAAATGCCTCATCCTTGAGAGACTATTGGGAACAAATAGAGAATGGAGGTTCATTCCAGCTTGACAAACATAATATGGATGCAATGACAGTATTCGGTTTTATTTCCTCTTCAAGTAAGCATGAAAATAGAATTAAATTGATCAAGAAGTTTTATGATGAATATGATGTCATTATAGATACACATACCGCAGATGGCATTAAAGCATCACTCGATCATTTGTCAAAAGATACCCCAATGCTAGTTCTAGAAACTGCATTACCAACTAAGTTTGAAAAGACGGTTTTAGAAGCAATTGGTAAGAAGCCAACAAGGCCTGAAGCACTAGTTAATTTAGAAAAAATAGATCAGAAATTTGAGGTTTTTGATAATAAGACTTCATTGGTTAAAGATTTTATTCTGGCAAAAAAATAAAATGAAACAATATCTAGATCTTTTAAATTATGTAAAAGACAATGGCGTTAGGAAAGAGGATCGAACAGGTACTGGTACCTTGTCAATTTTTGGTTACCAAATGAGGTTTGATTTAAATCAAGGCTTCCCTTTATTAACTACAAAAAAAATACATCTAAAATCAGTAATTCATGAATTGCTATGGTTTCTTACGGGCAATACTAATATCAAGTATCTAAAAGATAATGGTGTTTCTATTTGGGATGAGTGGGCTGATAGGAATGGAGATTTAGGGCCTGTTTATGGTTCACAGTGGAGGAGTTGGCCATCCCATGATGGACAACCTATCGATCAAATAAAGAATTTGATTGAAGGCATAAAAATAAATCCTGATTCCAGAAGATTAATTGTTTCAGCATGGAATGTTGCTGAAATTGATAATATGAAATTACCTCCTTGCCATGCATTTTTTCAATTCTATGTGGCAGACGATAAGTTATCATGTCAGCTATATCAAAGAAGTGCTGATATATTCCTAGGTGTTCCATTTAATATTGCTTCCTATGCACTTTTAACCAAAATGATTGCTCAGGTATGCAACATAAAATGTGGAGATTTTATTCATACTCTTGGCGATGCTCACATATACTTAAATCATATTAATCAAGTTAACGAACAACTAAGTAGGATGCCTAAAACCTTGCCTGAAATGAATATCAATCCTTTAATAAAAGATATTTTTCAATTTAAATATGAAGATTTTAATTTAATTAATTATAATCCAGATCCATTAATCAAAGCTCCAGTAGCAGTTTAGTGAAAAAAATTTCTATCATTGTTGCAATGTCTCAAAATAATGTCATTGGTTTGAATAATAAATTACCATGGCACATATCCGCTGACTTAAAAAATTTCAAAAAAATTACACTTGGAAATCCAGTAATTATGGGAAGGAAAACATACGATTCAATTGGTAAGCCACTAATAGATCGAGATAATATTGTAATCAGCAGAGATAATTCATTAAAAATTGATGGTGTACAAGTTGTAGATTCATTAGAAAAAGCAGTATTTAAAACAGCTGAATCCCCTGAAGTATTTATTATTGGTGGTCAGCAAATTTATAAAATAGCTTTACCGTTAGCAACTCATATGTATGTCACTAAAGTTGATGGTAATTTTGAGGGTGATGCATACTTTCCGACCTACATTCAGGCTGAATGGAGAGAAGTAGGTCGGGAAGATTTAATTACAGAAAATAATTTAAAGTTCTCATTTCTGAAGTTTGAGAGGATTACTTAATGACTAAGCTTGCCTAGTTAAATATGTAACTTTAATTTGTTTAGGTGAAAAATATTTATTTACTACTGATTTCGCAGTTTCTGTATTAAATTTTTTACAACTAAAAATGTCAATATAGCAATCACCACTTTTATCCACAAAATGCCCAGTAATTGATGAAGTTTCGATTAACTGAACAAGACTATATCCTGTAGCATCTGAATTATGAGTAGCAAAATGTTCCAGCTTTGGATCACCCCACGCAATCATATTTATTTCCTTAACTAGTTCTTTTACAAAACTTTTAATATTATCTGGCGACTTTACTTTTTCTAAATCACCGTTTTTACAGTCTAATATTAAATGATATCCCCAATATTCCAATGGTATAGCTCCTTAGATAAATTTTAAAAAAAAAGATTATATTTTAAATTTATATATTTTGGTAAATTATTTGTAGGGTATTAAATCTTAGGTAATGTCACGCCAGTTTGGCCTTGATACTTGCCGCCACGATCTTTATAGGATGTCTCACACTCTTCATCAGATTCAAAGAATAAAACTTGAGCACAACCTTCTTCAGCATAAATTTTTGCTGGTAGTGGAGTTGTATTACTAAACTCTAAGGTGACATAACCTTCCCATTCAGGTTCAAAGGGAGTTACATTTACGATAATACCGCATCGAGCATAGGTAGATTTACCAACGCAAACAGTCAATATGTTTCGTGGAATTTTAAAGTACTCAACTGTCCTTGCTAGAGCAAAAGAGTTAGGAGGAATAATACAATATTCGTTGTTAAACTCTACAAATGAATTAGGGTCAAATTTCTTTGGATCAACAATAGTGCTATTTATATTTGTAAAAACTTTAAATTCTGGAGCACAACGAATATCATAACCATAACTTGATGTTCCATAGGAAACAATTTTTTCACCCTCTTTTTCACGAACCATTTGAGGTTCAAAAGGGCTAATCATTTGCTGTTCCTCAGCCATCTTTCTTATCCATTTATCAGATTTTATGGTCATCTAAATTCCAAAAATTAATTAATTCTACAAATTGTATATGAATTTCAAATTTGTTTTTTCTTATATATAAAATTTATCGCCAGAATTGACTTGGGTCATCAAAAATAATTTTAGATGACTCAGGGTCTGAATCTCCTGATTTATATTGATTAAGCTTAACCTTATTTTTTGTCCAATAATCAATAATAGGATCAACAAATTTCCATTGAGCTGTAACCTCATCAATATGAAGAAATCTTGATTGATTGCCATTCATAAGATCGAGCATAAGTGTCTCGTAAGCATCAATACTTTCATCACCATCAACTCGATTAAATCCTTCAAGATTTGTTGATCTTAGTAGATTTTCATTGAGACTAGGTGTTTTAGTTGTTATTTCAATAGAAGTACTTTCTTTAGGTTGAATATTAAAGATAATCCAATTATTATTATCCCCAATTAATGAGCCACCATTTTTAAATTTTATTGAAATATTTGTACCACTTTCTTTTAGGCGTTTGGCTGTTCTTAGATAGATAGGAACACCCTTCCATCTTGGGGTATCAATAAATATTTTTACCGCAGCATAGGTTTCGGTAATACTATCTTGGTTACCAACTTCATTTAAGTATCCTTCTACTCCGCCTTCACCTTTTATTTCTCCTGCAGCATATTGAGCCCTAAAAGTATGATTATTGAAATCATTTTTACTAAATGGTTTAATTGCGTTTAGTAGCTTAATTTTTTCATCTCTAATATCATTTGGAGAAAAAGATTTTGGTTGCTCCATAGTTGTTAAGGCCATCATCTGTAGCAAATGACTTTGAATCATGTCACGAAGTGCACCAGTAGACTCGTAAAATGTTGTTCTATCTCCAACCCCAAGCATTTCATGGTTGGTGATCTGTATATGATCGATATGTGTATTATTCCATATTGGTTCTAAAATAGAATTAGCGAATCTTGTAATAAGAATATTTTGTAGGGCTGATTTACCAAGATAGTGATCAATTCTATATATCTGCTCTTCATTTAGATGTTTTGAAATTGATTCTTGTAACTCAATTGCGCTTTTGAGGTTTGTTCCAAAAGGTTTTTCAATTAATACTCGTTTCCACCCTTTGGTTTGATCTAATAAGCCTACATCAGCTAGTTGATCAACAATTAATGCAAAATCCGAGGGCCGGACCGATAAAAAGAAAGCAAGATTTTGAGAGAATAAATTTTCTTCATTTAGTTTTTTTGAGAATTTTTGGAAGGCTTCTGGATCTTCAGTTAAGTTAGCATGGTATATATTTCTTTCAATAAATCTCTTGTATGTCTTCTTACAGTAACCATCTTTGAATTTTTTATCGAGCATACCCTTAACTTCTTTATGCCAATCTTCCTGTGTTGAAGTTTGTCTACCAACAGACAATATTTTCATATCATCAGAAAGTTGTCCTGACTCGTCCAGATGAAATAAGCCGGGTATAAGCTTTATCCTAGATAGATTACCTCTTGCTCCAAATAAAACTAATGTTGAATTTTCAATCAATTTATTAACCTTTCTTTTTCATTAAGTGCCCACCAAACGCATTTCTCATAGTTGATAGAACCTTATAGCCATATCCTTTTTGTTTCTCTTGACTTCTAAATCTAACCTGAAGAGCGAGAGTAAGAACGGGACAAGGTATACCTTGTTCAATTGATTCAACCACAGTCCATCTACCTTCACCTGAATCTGCAACATATGGAGCTATTTCATCCATAGTCTGATCTGCTTTAAGTGCCTCCGCTGTTAGATCTAAAAGCCAACTTCGGACAACTGATCCGTGGCGCCATAATTCAGTTATCTGGGCTATATCAAGATTAAATTCTTCTTTTCCTTTTAATAACTCTAAGCCCTCTGCAAATGATTCCATCATTCCATACTCAATACCATTATGAATCATTTTTGTGAAGTGGCCAGAACCTACTGGTCCAGCATGTAGCCATCCAGTTTGAGGTGTCACCGCTAATGCTCTTAGAACAGGCTCAACTGTCTTGGCTACTTCAGTTGTAGCTCCTACCATTAAGCAATAGCCATTATCTAGCCCCCATACCCCTCCAGAGGTCCCACAATCCATAAATCCAATTTCATTTTCCTCAAGCATTTTTCCTCTCTTAACACTATGCTTATAATTTGAGTTTCCTCCATCAATAATAATATCCCCAGGACTCAATAGTGGAATTAGTTCATTAATTTGATTTTCGGTTATTTCTCCTGCCGGAAGCATCATCCATATAATTTTTTGCCCGTCTAATTTTGAGAGCGTGTCTTTGACAGATGTTGCCCCAATTAAATTCTCTGTATTGACCAGTTCTTCTACAAGTGATTGATTGTTATCGTATCCAACTACCGAAACTCCATTACGAATGAGTCTTGCAGACATATTGCCACCCATTTTACCTAGCCCTAACATAGCGATTTTCATTTTATTCCTTTTGTAAAAGTGTAAAATTTGTTAATCTTTTGGATTATTTTTATGTCAAATTTTTTGACATCGCAATTATAACAAATACGAAGATAAAAATTTGTCTAATCTGAGAAATACATGAAACCAAATAATAATATTATTCGAGAATCGTTTGATGAAAAGTCAGAGTTTGATGATTTAGCTGCATCATTAATAATTGATCTCGCAAATAAAGCCATTAATAAAAAAGGATTTTTTTCAATCGTCCTGTGTGGCGGCGGAACCCCTAAAAATATATACTCTAAATTATCATACGCAAATACTGACTGGTCTGCTTGGTATGTTTATTTCGGAGATGAGCGTTGCCTACCGATTGATCATCCAGAAAGAAATAGTTTAATGGCTCAAGATAGTTGGCTTTTTAAATCTGAGATTCCTACCGCTCAAGTTTTTCCTATCCCAAGTGAGCTTGGTAATAAGAAAGCAGCGATGCAATATGAGAATACTATTAAAAAAGTTGAGAAATTTGATTTGGTTTTATTAGGATTTGGTGAAGATGGACATATTGCGAGCTTATTTCCAGGGCATACATGGGATGATGATCGGTTAGTTGTTCCTGTATTTAATGCTCCAAAGCTACCAAGCGAAAGGGTTTCATTGACAACTAAAGGTTTAAGTAATGCTAAGGACGTCATTTTCCTAGTTGCTGGAAAAAATAAAGCTAAGGCTTTCTCTTTATGGGGAGACACTAAAATTACCCCTGCCTCATTAATAACTGCTACGAATAATGTGAGGATATTAACTTTTGGTATTAGTTAATCATTCTTAATAACTATTTTTGGAAATTTACTACCAAGATCTTCCGTTAATTCTGAAACCTTAAATGCAACTTTTTGGGCTATAGACTGATACACTTTTGAAATATTATTATTTGGATCAATTGATACTGATGGGGTGCCGTTGTCTAGATGCTCTCTTATTGAAATGTCTAATGGAAGCTTTCCCAGTAAATGAGAATTGTAATCTATTGACATTTTATCTGCTCCTCCCTGACCAAATATATGTTCTTCATGGCCGCAGTTAGTACATATATGTGTGCTCATATTTTCAACAATACCAATTATTGGTACATTTACTTTTTCAAACATTTTTAATCCCCTACGAGCATCTAGTAATGCAATGTCTTGTGGTGTAGTAACAATTATTGCACCTGTCACTGGAATTTTTTGAGCTAAGGTTAACTGAATATCTCCTGTACCTGGTGGAAGGTCAATTATTAAATAGTCAAGATCTCTCCAATTAGTTTCCTTCAGAAGTTGTTCTAGAGTACTCGTAGCCATAGGCCCTCTCCATATCATAGGAGTTTCCTGATCTACTAAAAAACCAATAGACATTACCTGAAGACCATGTGCAATAATTGGCTCCATCGACTTACCATCTTTGCTATCAGGCTTTTGATATATTCCTAACATTTGTGGTTGACTAGGCCCATATATATCAGCATCTAATATCCCAACTTTCGCTCCTTCATTTAGAAGCGCCAGCGCTATATTTACAGCTGTTGATGATTTTCCAACTCCTCCCTTGCCAGAAGCAACTGCAATCACATTTTTAATACCATTAATTAAACTAATACCCTTTTGTGCTTGATGACTCTTAATTTTTTGAGTTAAATTAATTTGAAGGGGTAATTTAACTAAGTCTTCTAATGAATTTTTTATCAATACTTTAAATTCTTCAGATAGAAGAGCGATTGGAAAATTTAATTCAATTGAAATTTCAACTTTATCACTTTCAATTAAAATTGATTTTATATTTTTTTTATTTATGAATTTTGATTTGTAATTAGAGTGGGATAGATTTAATAATATCTCTTTGATTTCATTTTCCATAAACAGTTTCTTTCCAAAATAAATTTTTAAGTAATGTGATTAGGTTGGTAATTTGATAGAATAATCGAATATTAAACTAATCTCTCGATTGAATTCAATGCGAAAAATTCTTGTTACATCAGCCTTACCTTATGCAAATGGAAGTATACACCTAGGACATCTAGTCGAATACATCCAAACTGATATTTGGTGCAGATATCAGCGAATGATTGCTAATGAAATTCATTATGTTTGTGCTGACGACACTCATGGAACTCCAGTAATGTTAATGGCAGAGAAAGAGAATATTACTCCAGAGAAATTAGTTGAATTGGTTCACAAAGAACACTCTCAAGACTTTAATGATTTTAATGTCTCTTTTGATAATTTTTACTCTACTAATTCCATAGAAAATAAAGAACTTTCAGAGTCAATTTATAAAAAATTAGCTAACAATAATAAAATTGAAAAAAAAGAAATCGAACAGTTTTATGATACCGAGAAAGAAATGTTTCTTCCTGATCGATATATAAAAGGAGAGTGTCCAAAATGTGGTGCAATAGACCAATATGGAGATTCCTGTGAGGAATGTGGTTCAACATATAATCCAACAGACTTAATTAAGGCATACTCAGTGATCTCAGGAACCCCACCTGTTAAGAAAAAGACAGAACATTATTTCTTTAAACTTTCTGAATGCTCTGACTTTTTAGAGGAATGGACAAGATCCGGAACATTACAGCTTGAAGCTAGCAATAAACTTAAGGAATGGTTTGAAGCTGGCCTTTCTGACTGGGATATTTCAAGAGATGCTCCATATTTTGGCTTTGAAATTCCTAATGCCCCAGGCAAATTTTTCTATGTATGGCTTGATGCCCCAATTGGTTATATGGCAAGTTTTAAAAAATTAGCTGATAAAAAAAATCTATCTTTTAGTGAATACTGGGAAGAAGGTAGTCAGACGGAATTAATTCACTTTATTGGGAAGGACATTTTATATTTTCACGCCTTATTTTGGCCTGCAACCCTTTCATTTTCTGGTTTCAGAACACCCTCAAAAATTTATGCACATGGATTTTTAACAGTCAATGGTGAGAAAATGTCGAAATCAAGGGGCACATTCGTGACCGCAAGAAGTTATCTTGATACCATAAAAAATCCTGATTATTTAAGGTATTATTATTTTTCTAAGCTTAATGATTCAATGGAAGATATTGATTTGAATCTAGAGGATTTTATTGTAAAAGTTAATAGTGATTTAGTCGGTAAATTCATCAATATACCTAGTAGAACTTCTGGTTTCATCAAAAAATACTTCAATAATATTATAATTTCTACGGAGGAAATTTCTATCCAGGATTCTAAGCAGATTATTGATGATTTAATTTCCATAAAAGAAGAGGTTATTTCTCTTTACGAAGCAAGATTGTTTAGTAAATTAAACCGATTATTAATGTCTTATACTGAAAGGGTAAACGAGTACGTAAACAGATTAGAGCCCTGGATACTAGCAAAAAATGATGCCGAGCATACTTCTATGTCAATGCTTCATCAGGTTTGCTCAACAGCCCTTCAGTCATTTAGAGTGCTATCAATTTATTATTCACCTGTTATGCCAGATTTAACCTCAAAAATTGCAGAATTTTATGGGGAATCCAACTATCAATCGATAGAAGCTATCCATAAAAATATCAAAAATATTTCTGATTATAAGCATCTTTTGACTAGGCTAGATAAGGTTTCTGTTGATTCAATGCTCAGAAAAAACTCTATCTAATTTTATTAATTATCTCTTCCAATGCAAGGGCTGGATTTTGAGATGCAGTAATTGGCCTACCTACAACTAGTATACTAGAGCCTTCTTTAACTGCATCTTCCGGTGTAATTGTTCTTTTTTGGTCATTATTTAAATCTACTATCGGCCTAATACCAGGCGTTACATAAATAAAATCTTTTGGTAGATAAGGTTTAATATTCTTGAGATCACCTGCACTACATACAATTCCATCAAGATTATGAGTTGCTACATTTAATGCTAATTTCAATATTTCCTCATCTACTGAATGATTAATTCCAATTTCATTTAGGTTGACATCATTCATACTTGTAAGAATTGTGACTGCAATTAAATATGGATTTTCATTCGACTGGTCAACACCTTCCTTAGCTGCAATTAACATTTCATTCCCACCCATGGCATGAACATTTAACATCCATACACCTAATTTTGAGGCAGCATGACAAGCCCTTTTAACAGTATTTGGAATATCATGAAACTTTAGATCTAGAAAAATTTTAAAACCCTTTGATTGGAACCATTCAACAATAGCTGGCCCACCACATGTAAAGAGTTCTTTACCTACTTTAATACCACATTGTTGTGGATCTAGTTTTTTAGAAAATTCTTTAGCGTTATTTAGGTCATTAAAATCAAATGCAACAAACAATTTAGGGTTATTTAACATTAGATTTTATTATCCATAATGATATCAATTGGCTCTGATGGAAGAGATTCCCAGCTATTACAAGCTGGACAGTGCCAATGAAATTGCTTAGCCTTAAAGCCACATTTTTTACATGAATAAAAACGACGGTCACCAATAGCATTTTTAATTGTTTGTTGTATGAGCTCAATATTACTTATTTCACTTGTTTTACCAATCGCTTGAGCTTGAAATAACTGATCAAGTGCAGACAAACTAGGTCTTTGAATTAATTCATTGCGAGCAATAGTTTCTGCTTTTTCAGGACCTTCATTTGACATAATTGCTGAATATAAAATACTTAATAATGTTTTAAGCTTATATAAGTCATAGTAGCCTGATAGGACAGTAAGTCCCTCATTTACCATGTCTAACCTTTGGTATGCATTAAGAATCTTTGATGCTACAAGACCTAAGTATTCTGGTTGCTGGTACTCAATTCTTTTCCAATATGAAATTGCTTCTTCAAATCTCTCTTCACTCTCACATATATCTCCTAGAAGGATATTTGCCCTGACACAATTCTTATATTCATCCAAAGCTTTTCTTAATAATTCGTTTGCTTCATTATTTTTTTTCTCAAGAATATTTACAACGGCTATCTCACAATAAAAATGACTAACATTTTCCCTGAAGGATATTCCTGAGATTTTTTCAAGTTCTGTAGCTGTTGTAATTGCTTTATCCCATTCCCTCTCTTTACTGTAAATATCAAGTAATGTATTAAGAGAAAATTGATGATAGCTATCTTTGTTTAATATTAGAAGAAGCTCTTCGGATCGATCATATAAACCAGCTTTAAAGTAGTCAAGTGCAAGCTCTGCTTTTACAGACTCTTGTTGCTGCTGACTAAGCTCTCTTGTTTCTAGCAAGTCAATGTGTAGATTAATTGCCTTATCAAGTTGCCCTGTTCTTCGGTAAAGACTACCCAATACAAAATGAAGTTCTAATGATTCATTATTAATTTTAACAGCCTGACCAAAGGCTTCAGCAGCTTTCTCGTACTGGTTCTTGATTAAGTAATTAAGACCTTTAAAGTATGCTGAAGGGAGATCTGTACTCTCAGAAATAATTTGGGCTATATCAATCCTAGCTGCAAACCATCCTAAACCAAAAAATAATGGAATTATTAGGAGCCACCAAAATTCAAATTCAACCATAATTTAACACTACTTTATTTTTAAAAAAAAAGCATATCTTTTATGAAGATATGCTTTTAAAAGATAACTTATTTTTTTATTTATCAACTCTAGCTCTGAGTTCTTTTCCTGCTTTAAAATGTGGAACATACTTCTCTGGTACATTAACTTTTTCTCCAGATTTTGGATTTCTTCCAATTCTTGGGGATCTATAGTTTAAGCTAAAACTCCCAAAACCTCTTATTTCAATTCTCTGCTTTTTCATTAAGGAATCACTCATTGCATCGAGGATTGTTTTTACAGAAAGCTCTGCATCCTTATGAACTAGCTGTGAGAATCGACTAGCTAAAAGGTTGATGAGTTTTGATTTAGTCATTATTTTTTATCATCAAGTTTTGCTTTCAATAATGCACCAAGACTTGTTGTCCCGCCATTTTTTAGTTCGTCAGATGCTATATCTTTCTTAGCTACTTTTTTAGCAGGCGCCTTAGTAGGAGATTTAGTAGCAGCTTTGGATGATTTTTCATCAGCATCATTAATTTTTGTTTCAGATTCTGGGTTTGGATTCTCTATAAGCTGCTTAATTCCCAATGAGATTCTTTCTTTTTCGACATCTATAGAGATAATTAGCGCTTCAAGTTCATCACCTTTTTTAAATTTCTTTACAGCCTCTTCGCCAGATTCAGTCCATGATATATCTGATAAATGGATTAGTCCGTCAATACCGCCATCCAAACCAATAAAGATACCAAAATCAGTTATTGATTTGATGGACCCAGAAATTTTCTCATCTTTGTTATGTTTTGTTGCAAATTCATCCCATGGATTTGCTTGACACTGCTTCATACCTAATGAAAGTCTTCTTCTTCCCTCATCAACCTCTAGAATCATAACTTCTACTTCATCACCTAATTGAACAGCTTTGCTAGGGTGAATATTTTTATTTGTCCAATCCATCTCAGATACATGAACAAGCCCTTCAATTCCTGTTTCAATTTCAATAAATGCACCATAGTCAGTTAAGTTGGATACCTTTCCAAATATCCGTGTACCCACAGGGTACCTTCTATTAAGTCCAACCCAAGGATCTTCGTCGAGTTGTTTTAAACCTAATGAAACTCGATTTTTTTCTTGATCATACTTAAGAACTCGTGCATCAATTTCATCCCCTACATTCAATATTTCTGAAGGATGCTTAATTCGTTTCCATGCAAGATCTGTAATGTGGAGTAGGCCATCAATGCCTCCTAGATCTACAAAAGCTCCATAATCAGTAATATTCTTAATGATGCCTTTAACCGTAGCACCCTCAACAATTGTTTCAAGTACAGAATCTCTGTTGATCCCTTGCTGCTCTTCAATTACAGCCTTTCTTGAAACTACAACGTTATTTCTTTTTCTGTCAATTTTGATAATTTTTAGTTCACATTCTTTATTTTCATATGGGGTTGTATCTTTTACTGGCCTACTATCAACTAGTGACCCTGGAAGGAATGCCATAATTCCATTAACTGTAACTCTAAGACCACCTTTAACTTTACTGCTTACATAGCCTTTAATAATTGTTCCATCATTCATTGCATCTTCTAAATCTAACCATGCTTGCATTTGTTTGGCTTTAACTCTCGATAGGATTGTTGACCCATATCCATCTTCTAATTTTTCTATTACTACTTTAACAAAATCTCCAACTTGCACCTCAGTATCACCCTTATCATCGAGGAATTCTTCAGTCTTAATTATACTTTCAGATTTAAGCCCAGCATTAATAATAATGAAATCACTTTCAACAGATATTACTTCTGCTGTAATAATTTCGCCTTGACGCATTTCTTTTAGCGCCATACTTTCTTCAAATAATGCTGCAAAGCTCTCTGAGTCAGAAGCTTTTAATTTTTCTGTGGTTGCCATTAATGTATTTAACCTTAAACTTATAATCCCAACATGCGATGGGCTAATTAATAAAAATCAATGAATTTGACTCATTGATGCGAAAATTAAATGATGAATGTAAGTATTTTATCTACGGTTTGACCTATTGTGAGGTCATCTGTGTTTAAAACTTTTGCTTCATCGGCAATTTTTAATGGGGATGCTTTTCTTTCTTTATCCCTCTTATCTCTTGCTTCAATCTCAGAGGTAAGGGAGAGAATATTAACATTGTTTCCTTTTAGTTTCAACTGTTTATATCTTCTGTTAGCTCTTTCATGAGGGCTAGCATCTAAATATACTTTGAGGTCGGCATTAGGAAAAACTACAGTAGTCATGTCCCTACCTTCTGCAACCAAACCATTTCCTTGATTAAAACTTCTTTGAAGATTTAGTATTTCATCTCTTAATCTTGAATGCACTGCAATTTCAGATGAAAATTTACTTATTTCAGAGGTTCTAATCTTATCTGTAATTATTTCTTTATTCAAAAGAACATCTCCCCCTTCAAATTTCATATTAATTGTTCCAACAAGAGAAATTAATTTTAATACCTGATCTGAAGGAATATTATTTGCAATGGCGCCTAGCGCAATCACACGATAGATAGCCCCAGAATCTAGATAGTTTAGATTAAGTTTGTCGCTAATTAATTTTGCGATTGTGCCCTTTCCAGACCCTGCTGGACCATCAATTGCAATTAAATAAGGTACTTTTGGCAACTTCATGAGGTTACAGTTTCAAAATCTTTAAAAAATTCGGGATAAGTTTTATTTACACATTCAGGGTCATTAATAGTGACAGTTTTATTAGCCAATGTAACTAATGAAAAACACATTGCCATCCTGTGATCATCATACGTATCAATTACGATATTATTATTAATGGTGCTGGGAGGTCTAATTAATATTGAATCTGCTGAAGAGGTAACGTTAGCACCTAATTTTTTAAGCTCTGTTTCCATCGCTTGAATTCTATCAGTCTCTTTTACTCGCCAACTGCCAATGTTACGTAATAAAGTTTCACCTCTAGCAAAAATAGCTATTATAGCTAATGTCATTGCTGCGTCAGGTATTTCTTTACAATCTATATCAATCCCTTTTAAATAACCTTGCCGAGTAACTTTTACTGAATTTTCAAGATATTCAATACCTGCACCCATTTTATTTATGATTTTTAGAAAATTTAAATCCCCTTGAATACTATCCGCATTAATACCATTCACTTCAATACTTCCTAATATTGCTGCTGCTCCAAAAAAATAAGACGCAGAAGAAGCGTCTCCCTCAACTAAAATTTCACCTGAGGTTTTATAGTGTGAATCATGGGTTAGTTCAAATGATTGCCAATTTGAATTTGTGTAGTGAATTCCAAATCGTTCAAGAAGTTTAAGTGTTATATCAATATATGGTTTTGATATAAGGTCCCCATTAACTTCAATCTTTAAATCTTGATTAGAAAGAGGACATGCCATTAAAAGTGCTGTTAGGAACTGACTTGATACATCTCCATTTATTTTAACAGGTGAATTGAACTTAATATTGCTAGGTAAAATTTTTACTGGAGGAAAGCCTGGAGCACCTAAATAATTTATTTTAGCTCCAATTTGATCAAGTGCATCAACTAAGTCT
>JAOMKM010000013.1 GCA_028351715.1 Methylophilaceae bacterium
CTATCAGGCTCACGAGTAAATTCAACAAGAAATCTAAATAAACCATAAAAAATTAAAAATAATGCTGAAATACTTCCCGTTGGCCTTTTTTTGTTTGAATATAAATAAAGTATTAAGAATAAAAATAATCCTTCAAATAAGGCCTGATATAACTGGGAAGGATGTCGTGCTATTTTGTCGAGAACAGGAAAAACCATTCCCCATGCTAAATCTGTGGGCCTACCCCATAACTCTTGATTAATAAAATTTCCAATTCTACCAAACCCTAATCCAAGGGGAACAAGAGGCGCTATAAAGTCTGTTAGCTTTAACCAAGAAATACGATATTTTCTTGTAACAAAAATAACACTTATTAGTACACCTAAAAATCCACCATGAAAAGACATTCCTCCTTGCCAAAAAGCAAAAACTTGATCTAAATTAGATAGGTAATATAAGGGCTGATAAAATAAAACATAACCAAGCCTTCCACCTATAATTACTCCTAAAGCACCGTAAAAAAAAGTATCGTCAAGAATATTTTCATTTATATCACCCCACCATATTTTTTTTAATTGTTTTTTACCGAGATAAATAAAGGCTAAAAAAGAAAAAAAATACATTAATCCATACCAATAAACCTTTAAAGGTCCAATTTGAAGAGCAATCGGGTCTATTTGTGGGTGAATAAGCATTATTTTTAATTATAAGTGTAAAATTCTAATTATTAAATTAATCATTTGGAATTGCAATGCCAGAATATAGATCTAGAACTACCACGCATGGAAGAAACCAAGCAGGTGCAAGAGCACTCTGGCGTGCAACGGGTATGAAGGATGAGGACTTTGTTAAACCTATGATTGCAGTAGTTAATTCATTTACCCAATTTGTTCCAGGTCATGTTCATTTAAAGGATATGGGTCAACTAGTTGCACGAGAGATAGAGAGAAGTGGTGGGGTTGCAAAAGAATTCAATACCATTGCAGTAGATGATGGAATAGCTATGGGCCACGATGGTATGCTTTATAGCCTTCCAAGTAGAGATTTAATTGCTGATAGTGTTGAGTATATGGTTAATGCTCATTGGGCAGACGCTATGGTTTGTATATCTAACTGCGACAAAATAACACCGGGTATGCTCATGGCAGCTATGAGAATAAATATACCAGTTATTTTTGTATCAGGCGGGCCAATGGAGGCTGGAAAAGTAGATTGGGAAGAAAATGGAGGTAAAATTGACTTGGTATCTCCTATGATTGCTGCGGGGGATTTGAGTGTTTCAGATAGTGACTTAAAGAACATGGAAAGATCTGCATGCCCAACTTGTGGCTCTTGTTCAGGAATGTTTACTGCAAACTCGATGAATTGTTTAACCGAGGTTCTTGGCTTAAGCCTTCCGGGAAATGGAAGTACTTTGGCTACGCATACTGCTAGGAAATCATTGTTTTTAAATGCAGGGTCAAAAATTGTCGATATCACTAAACGCTATTATGAAGGTAATGATGAATCTGTTTTGCCTAGAAATATTGCTACAAAAAAAGCATTTGAGAATGCAATGGCTCTAGATGTATCTATGGGAGGTTCAACAAATACAGTTTTACATTTACTAGCTGCTGCTAAGGAAGCAGAGGTTGATTTTACAATGCCAGATATTGATAAAATATCAAGAAAAGTGCCTTACCTAGCAAAGGTTGCACCTGCGTCGCAAAAATATCATATGGAAGATGTTCATAGAGCTGGAGGTGTTTATGGAATCTTGGGTGAACTAAAAAGAGGAAAGTTATTACATGAAGATGTTTATACGGTTCACTCGAAAACTCTTGGTGAGGCAATTGATCATTGGGATATTATTTCAACTAAAGAAGGTACAGTGAAAGATTTTTATCTTGCAGCGCCAGGTGGAATACCAACAACAGAAGCTTTTAGTCAAGCAAAAGTATGGCCATCTTTAGATGATGATAGAAAAAACGGTTGTATAAGAAATATTGCTCATGCATATAGTAAAGATGGAGGTCTAGCTGTTCTATATGGAAACATTGCAGAAGATGGCTGTATTGTTAAGACGGCCGGAGTTGATGAAGGAATATTAAAATTTTCTGGCCGTGTTAGATTATTTGAATCTCAAGATGCAGCGTGCGAAGCTATTTTAGGAGATAAGATAATCTCTGGAGATATTGTAGTTATTATCTATGAAGGCCCAAAAGGTGGCCCTGGTATGCAAGAAATGTTGTACCCAACTGCATATTTAAAATCAAAAGGCTTAGGTAAGTCTTGTGCTTTATTGACAGATGGACGCTTCTCTGGTGGCACATCAGGTTTATGTATAGGACATGCATCGCCAGAATCTGCAGAGGGTGGAGCAATTGCTTTATCTAGAGAAGGAGATCAAATAGACATAGATATTCCTAATAGGAAAATTAATTTAAAAATAACAAATGAGGATTTATTACTAAGAAGAGAAGCAATGAACAACAGCAAAAATCCTTGGTACCCAAAACCTAGAGAGCGACGAGTAACAGACGCCTTAAAAGCATATGCAATGATGACTACTAGCGCATCTAATGGTGCTGTTAGAGATATCAATCAATTAAAGAAAAGATAATTCGAGTTGAATAAAAGTATTAGGATCATTGATGAAGCTGATGGGCTTCAATTTATTGAAATTGATAACTCATTGGCTGTTGGTAGAATTGCACTGCAAGGTGGGCATGTTGATTGGTGGCGACCTAAATCAGCTAAACAAGATGTTTTGTGGCGTTCTTCAAATGCTAGATATGAGAAAGGCAGATCAATTAGGGGCGGCGTCCCTATTTGTTGGCCTTGGTTTGGAAAGCACCCAACTGATGGTAGTTTTTGCGCCCATGGGTTTGCTAGAGTAATCCCTTGGAAGTTATTGGAGTCAGTCCAATTAAAAAATGGAGCAACGAAAATTGTTCTTACAATGATTCCAACTGAGGCTGTTACTAAACAGTTAACTTATTCTTTTGAATTAATACTAACAATCGTAGTTGGTGAAAGTCTATATTTAAATTTAGAAACAACAAATTTATCTGATAACCCATTTGTGATTAGTGAGGGATATCATACATATTTTTATATTTCCGATATTGAAAATATAAAAATAACTGGACTAGAAAATTCAGTTTATACAGATAAGATAGATAACTTTAGTCGTGGAATAGAGAATAACTCTATTACTTTTAATCGTGAATTTGACCGAGTTTATTCTAATACAAGTAACGATTGTTACATTGAAGATGAAAGTTTTAATCGAGTGATTACAATAAAAAAATCTAATAGTAACTCAACTGTTGTTTGGACTCCATGGCAAGAAAAAGCATTAGCAATGGGAGATATGGGTGAAAAAAATGAATGGAGAAGAATGGTTTGCTTAGAGACTGCTAACCTTCTAGAGAATAGTGTGGTTATTTATCCTAAATTATCGCATAGCATAGCTACAGAGTACTCCGTTCAAGAATATTAGATAGATGTGAACTTTTAAGTGATTTTGACGACTAATAATAGTTACTATTCATCATTTAGAATATGAAAAAATTAATCTTAAGTTTCTTGCTGGTATTTTTATTAGCTTTCACTGCGATGGCCGAACCAATAAAAAGGTCTTTAGAGAGTATGAATGGATGTTATGCCTGTCACGGTGTTAAATTAAAGGTAATAGGCCCAGCATTTATTGAGATATCAAAAAGATATAAGAATCAAGAATTTGCTAATGAGCAATTAGTAAAAAAAATCAAGGAAGGTGGTAGTGGAAATTGGGGGGATGTACCAATGAATGCACATCCAAATATTTCAGATACTGATTTGTCTTCTATGGTCGATTGGATATTAACTCTTTAACTATAAATTAAATCTTAAAGCCAGTCCCGCTTAATTAAAAAATCAGTATATAGCCTTTCTTCATCACTCCCTTTCTTTGGCGTAAAGTCATATGTCCATCTAACTAGAGGCGGCATTGACATTAAAATAGATTCAACACGTCCTCTTGATTGAATTCCAAATAAGGTACCCCTGTCTTGAAGAAGATTAAATTCGACGTAACGGCTTCTTCGAAAAAGTTGAAATTGTTTATGGCGGTCATCAAAATTTTCTTCCTTTCTTTTTTGAACAATTGGAAGGTAGGCATAAAGTAGACTTTGACCTATTGATTTGGTAAATTCAAAAGAGTGATCAAAGCCTTTCTTATTAAAGTCATCATAAAAAACTCCACCAACACCTCTAGGTTCATTACGATGGTTTAGGAAAAAATAATCATCACAATCATCCTTAAATTTTTTGTATAAATCTTTCCCATATGGATCAATTGTATCTTTTAACGTCTGATGAAAATGAGTAACATCCTCAATAAATGGATAAAAAGGAGTTAGGTCCATACCTCCACCAAACCACCAAATATCTTGCTCACCCTTTTTTGAAGCAATAAAAAACCTAACATTCATATGCACTGTAGGAACATATGGGTTTTGTGGATGAAATACCAAGGAGACTCCCATTGCTTCCCATTGTCTGTTTCTGACCTCAGGATGAGCATCTGTCGCTGACTTTGGAAGCTGGGTTCCAATAACATGAGAAAAGCCTACCCCAGCCCGTTCAAACACATTTCCATTTTCAAGGATACATGTATTACCACCACCACCTTCTTTTCTTTGCCAGGTATCGTTTAGGAAGTTCTTACCATCTACAATCTCAATAGTCTCTACAATATTTGATTGTAGGCCCATTAGAAAATTTTTTACTAAATTCTTATTTATTGCGTTATTCATTAGTCCCTATGAATCATCCCTGTAGAAAAGTCTTGTATTGAAGAGGGCTTTCTATTCCTACCAACGCGACCATTTATTATTTTAACCTTACCATTAAATAATCGACATGCATCTCTATAGGTTTTAATTGACCTTTTACCACTTTTATTTAGGCTAGTTGATATAACTGGTTGGTTAATTTCTTTTATTATTATTCTACTAGGTCTAAACGAAGGAATCCGTAAGGCAATTTTATTTGATGAAATTAACCATTTTGGAGACTTTATATTGGCTTCAATTAACCAGGTATGAGGTCCAGGCCATTTAGTATGTAGTTTCTTTTTTTCATTTGCATTCATAATATTAATTAAACTACTTAACTGAGGAAAGTTGTTCCCAATCACAATAAAATTTTTATTTTTTGCTCTATTTTTTAAGGTATTAATCCTCTTTATTGCTTTATATAAAAAAGGACTACAGCCTAATCCATAACAAGACTCAGTAGGGTAGGCGACTAGCCCGCCTCTAAGAATAAATCGACGTAATCTATGATTTATCAATTATCTATTTAAAAGCTTTTTTACCGATATCATTTCTGTATTGAGCGCCTTCAAAATTAATATTATTAATTAATTCATACGCTTTATTTGTTGCCTCTTCTATGGTTTTAGCTTTAGCTGTTATACCAAGAACTCTTCCACCTGAAGTTAAAATCTTACTATTCTTTACAACCGTCCCAGCATGAAATATGTATGTATCTGGATTTTTAGAGGTAAGTCCGATGATTTCATCATTAATTCTTGGTTGATTAGGATAATTTTTAGCTGCCATAACAATAGTTGTAGCAGAGTTATTTTCCCATTCAATATTATGTTCATTAAGTCTGCTACGAGAAGCATCAAAAAGAATTTTAAATAAATCACCTTTTAATCTAAATAATATAGGCTGTGTCTCTGGGTCTCCCATCCTGCAATTAAACTCTAGTGTTTTAATTTGTTTATTTTTATCAATCATTAGACCAGCATATAAAAATCCAGTAAATTTTATACCATCTTTTTTCATACCCTCAATTGTTGGGAAAATTACATCATTCATTATCTTGCTATGGACCTCTGGAGAAATAATAGGGGCTGGGGAATAAGCTCCCATTCCACCAGTATTGGGCCCAAGGTCATTATCTAGTAATCTTTTATGATCTTGACTTGATGCAAGTGGAAGAACAGTTTCCCCATCACAAATTACTATAAAACTTGCTTCCTCGCCTTTAAGAAATTCTTCGATTACTATTCTAGCTCCAGCATCCCCAAATTGATTATCAGAAAGCATTAAATCGACAGCATTATGAGCTTCTTCATTTGTCATGGCAACTACCACACCTTTACCAGCAGCAAGTCCATCTGCCTTAATAACTATTGGGGAGCCTTTTTTTTCAATATATTCATGTGCAAATTTTATATTCGTAAAAGTTGCATATTCAGCAGTTGGAATACCATGCCGCTCCATAAATTTTTTAGAAAAATCTTTTGAGCTTTCGAGTTGAGCAGCCTCTCTAGTTGGTCCAAAAATATATAAATTATTTTCTTTAAATTTATTTACAATTCCTTTTGAGAGAGGAGTTTCTGGACCTACGATTGTAAGATCAATATCCTTCTCTTTTGCAAATTTAATTAGGAGATCTATATCAGTAATGTTGATATTTTCTAGATGGCTATCAAGCTCTGTGCCAGCATTTCCAGGAGCAACATATATTCTTTTTACTAATGGACTTTGAGAAATTTTCCATGCAAGCGCATGCTCTCTTCCACCATTCCCGATAATAAGAGCATTCATAAATTAGTGCTTAAAGTGTCTAATGTTAGTAAATAGCATTACAAGTTTATGCTCGTTAGCAGCCTTAACAACTTCATCATCCTTAATACTTCCACCTGGCTGTATGACACACTTTGCGCCGTATTTAGCAAGTAAATCTATTCCATCTCTGAATGGGAAAAAAGCGTCAGATGCAACGACACTATCAGATAGGGATAGGCCAGCATTTTTTGCTTTGATTGTAGCAATTATAGTGCTGTCTATACGACTCATTTGACCTGCACCAATTGCTATAGTTTTATTATTTTTTGTAAATATAATTGCATTAGATTTCACATATTGTGCAACTTGCCAAGCAAACTTCATTTCAATTAACTCTTCTGGAGTTGGTTTTAATTTAGTAACGACTTTGCACTCATTAATATTGAGTTGGTGTTTATCTAGATTTTGCACAAGCCAACCTCCACCTATTTTTTTGAAGTCTAACTGATTATTATTTTCAAAAAGTGGAACTTTCAATACTCTAATGTTAGTTTTTTTACTGAATACACTTAAAGCTTCTTTTGAATAATCTGGAGCAATTATTACCTCTGAAAATTGTTTTATTATTAATTCAGCAGTTTTTTCGTCTAATTTTTTATTAAAGCTAATGATTCCTCCAAATGATGAAGTAGGGTCAGTCGCAAATGCTCCCTGATAAGCCAATAAGTTGTTATTTGCAGAGCAAACACCACAAGGATTTGCATGTTTGACAATTACACATGATGGCTCAGAAAAGTTTTTTACACATTCCCAAGCAGTATCGGCATCATTAAGATTGTTAAAAGATAGGGCTTTCCCTTGAACTTGTATGAAATTAGAAAGAGACCCTTTAACAATATTTGGTTCTTTATAAAAAGCAGCTGTCTGATGAGGGTTTTCACCATATCTCATATCTAAATTTTTATTCATTACTTGAATTAATTGTGCTGGAAGCTCTTCATCTTCTTGGTTAAGGCCTGTCAAGTAATTACTAATAGCACTATCGTATAATGCAGTATGCATAAATGCTTTTTTAGCTAATTTAAATTTATATTCGCTAGATACCGAGCCATTTTCTCTAATAAATTCTTTACTAAATTTATCGTAATCATTGGGATCAGTCAGAACGGCCACACTATTATAGTTCTTAGCTGCCGCCCTAATCATTGTTGGCCCACCTATATCAATATTTTCAATAGCTAAGTCTAATGTACAATCTTCTCGTGCAATCGTAGATTGAAAGGGATAAAGATTAACTATAACTAAATCGATTTCATTGATATTATTTTTCTTCATTGTTTCTGTATGGTTAATATCATTCCTTTTCCCAAGAATTCCGCCATGTATTCTTGGGTGTAATGTTTTGACTCTACCATCTAATATTTCTGGATGGCCAGTATAGTCTGAGACTTGAATTACTGGGATTGAATGCTCTATAAATAACTTTGCTGTTCCTCCAGTAGATATAATTTCTACATTATATTTCTTTAGCAAGGAGGCCAATTCAATTATATTGGTTTTATCTGAAACGCTAATAAGTGCCCTTAAAATTTTTTTCATTAATTAGGTTTCTATATTATGTAGTTTGAGTTTTTTTCTTAGCGTGTTTCGGTTTAAACCTAATATCTGAGATGCCTTACTTTGATTCCCTTCAGCATAATTCATAACGTAAAGTAGCAATGGTTTTTCTATAGAAGTTATAACAATTCCATAAAGATCTTTTGCAGTTTCATCAGATAAATCCTTGAAATACTGATCTAATAAAGCATCAATATTGTTAGCAAGATTATTTTTATTCATTAAGCTACCAACTCTTTATTTTTATTTAGCATTTCATTTTCGTAAGGAATGAGGTGGTCAATTTCTCTTAAACTATTAAAGTAATCATCTATTGCAATTATTTGATTGTCGCAGTCTTCTATTTGATTCATATTAAATCTGAATTGAGCAGAATGTTTTAATCCTTTTGTGTACCAGGATATATGTTTTCTTGCTACTCTTAATCCAGTTAGCTCACCATAAAATCTATAAAGTTCATTTATGTGAGCAATGGTGGTTTTTTGGATCTCGTCTATTGTAGGTCGGTCAAGATAACTCCCTGTTCTCAGGTAATATTCTATTTCTCTAAAAATCCAAGGCCTTCCTTGAGCCGCTCGGCCGATCATAACCGCATCTGCCTTAGTAAAATCTAGAACAAATTTTGCTTTTTCAGGACTAGTAATGTCACCATTTGCAATGACTGGAATTTTAATATGCTGCTTAACAGCTGCTATTGTATTATATTCTGCTTCGCCTCTATAAAGACATGCACGCGTTCTTCCATGAATGGCAAGGGCCTGCACCCCTGAATTTTCAGCAATTTTACTAATAGTAAGAGCATTTCTATTGTCAGTATCCCATCCTGTTCTTATTTTTAACGTTACTGGGATATTTACTGCTTTAACTACTGACTTAAGGATACTTTCCACTAACTTTTCTTGTTTTAGGAGGGCAGAACCTGCCATTACGTTACAAATTTTCTTCGCGGGGCATCCCATATTAATGTCAATAATTTGGGCCCCTTTGTCCATATTATATTTAGCTGCTTCAGCCATCATATCTGGATCAGCACCTGCAATTTGTACTGAAATTGGGTCTACTTCCCCTTCGTGATTTGCTCGTCTTAGGGTCTTTTCACTACCATATAAAAGTGAATTAGATGTCACCATTTCACTCACAGCCATTCCTGCTCCAAAGCTTTTACAAAGCATTCTGAATGGACGATCTGTAACGCCTGCCATGGGAGCAAGTACTAATTTATTTTTTAAAATATGTTCGCTTATTTTCATACAAATTTGATAAGAATTAAGATGCCTATTTTATAATCAAAATCTTGATTATGATAGTTTTTTTATTTCCTTTTAGGTGTTGTCTCGCCAATTGATATTTAATTTAGATAAATTACTCTTAATTTCCTTAATTGCTTTATCGACATTTTTTGAGGAACCCTTTACACCAAGCTCCAATGTTTTTTTTGGGTCTATTTTAGGGAGACTGTAAAGTTTTATATCTTTATTGTTAAATATAATTTGATTCATAAGGTCTATTAGCTGACTTTCACTTACATTATCAATCCAGACAGATGAATCTTTTATATCAATTTTTAATTGAATATCTTGATAATATTTTTCTAGAAGCCAATCAAGCATGGGCCATGACATTTCAGGGAATCCTGGCATGAAATGATGGTTATTAATTGAAAATCCTGGAATATTATTTATGCTATTAGGTATTAAATTTGCTTGGTATGGAAGATCTGCCATTAATATCCTTTTTGGGTAAGCATTTTTACCAAATTGTTTTTCAATGCACTTAGCTGCTTCCGTATGACGCTCAATTTTAAGATTATGTGCTTTTGCTGCTGCATCACGAGTGCAGTCATCAGGAGTAGCTCCAATTCCACCAAAACAGAATACTATATGATTTAATTTGGAACGGATGACATTTATTATTGTATCTAGATCATCAGGGATAAAATCCGCCTTGTTTAGCGAAAACCCATTTTTTCTGAGTTTTTGAGTGAGATGTCTTAAATGCTTATCTTCTCTCTTCCCAGATAATATTTCATCACCGATAATTATTGCATGAATTAATTTCATTAATGTGCTTGCTCCCAATTGTCTCCAACTCCAATATCAACCTTTAGAGGAACATCCAATTTTGCAACATTTTCCATTAAATCTATAATATTTGCCTTAAATATATCAACTTCAACTTCTGGCACCTCAAAAACTAATTCATCATGAACTTGCATGATCATTTTTCCAGTCATCTCTTTTGATGATTGAATCCAATTATCAACTGCATTCATAGCCATTTTAATTAGATCTGCAGCTGTCCCTTGCATAGGACCATTAATTGCTGCTCTTTCCGCTGCTGCCCTTCTTATACCATTTGACCCATTAATTTCAGGTACCCACAATCGTCTTCCAAAATAAGTCTCTACGTAACCATTATTTTTTGCTGATTGCTTTGTTTCTTCCATATAATTTCTAACGGAGGGGTATCTTGAAAAATATCTCTCAATATAGTTTTGTGCAGCCACTCTTTCTATATTAAGATTTTTTGCTAACCCAAAGGCGCTCATTCCATAGATTAACCCAAAATTAATTACTTTTGCATACCTTCGCTGCTCAGATGATACATTTGCTAAATCACAGCCAAATATCTCAGCAGCAGTAATTTTATGAATATCCTCATTATTCTTAAAAGCTTCAATTAATCTTTCATCTTTTGATAGGTGAGCCATAATTCTTAATTCAATTTGAGAGTAATCAGCTGAGAGTATCTTAGATCCTTTTGGTGCAATAAATGCTTCCCTTACTTTTCTTCCGTCTTCAGTTCTGATTGGTATATTTTGAAGGTTAGGATCGGAGCTAGCCAATCGACCAGTTATTGCAACTGCCTGATTATAGCTTGTATGAACTCTTCCAGTTATTTCATTAATCATTTTAGGAAGTTTGTCTGTATAAGTTGATTTTAATTTTGCTAATCCTCTATATTCAAGGATTAGTTTTGGTAGGGGATAATCAGCTGATAACTCTGAGAGAACATCTTCGCTGGTCGATGGAGTTCCTGTAGGAGTTTTTTTAAGTGGCTTGATCCCGAGTTTTTCAAATAGTATTTCTTGTAATTGTTTAGGTGACGACAGATTGAATGGTTGCCCAGCTAGCTCAAAAGCTTTTTTTTCTAATTGAATTAGTTTTTCGCCTATGACATGACTTTGGCTTTGAAGTATTTTATGATCAATTAGCACACCATTTCTTTCAATCTTAATTAAAGATTTCATAGCGGGAATCTCAATATCTTGGTAGATAGAAAGTAAGGATTTTTCTTTCTTTAAGAGGAGTTTAAAGTGATTATATAATTGCAGGGTAACATCTGCATCCTCTGCAGCATATTGTAATGCATCATCAATACTGACTTGGTCAAAAGTTATCTGTTTAACTCCTTTTCCTACGAGGGATTCATAACTAATACATTCATGATTTAGATATTTATGAGATAGCTTATCCATACCATGACTTTCATTACTCTCTAGAACATAACTCATTAGCATTGTGTCTTCTTTGATTCCTTGCAGCTCAATTCCATAGTTTAAGAAAATATGAGCATCATATTTAATGTTTTGACCAATTTTTAAAATCGATGGATCTTCAAGTATGGGCTTTAAATACTCATTTATTGAATTAATATTCAACTGATCGTGGATATGGTCTTGATGATTGATCGGTATGTAAAAAGCAGAACCAGCATTAATCGAGATAGAAATACCTACTAATTTTGCTATCATTGAATTTAAGGAAGTTGTCTCTGTATCAAGAGAACATATCTTAGCTTCATTGATTAGCGTTATTAAATCCTGTAACGCACTTTTAGTATTAATTAAAATATAATTTTTTGTAGCTACAAAATTCGTGATATTTTTTTCTTTAGTTGACTCTGAGATTGTGTTACTAACTGTGCTAGTTATGTCTAAATCTTTTAACCAGCTCGAAAAATTAAATCGTTTATATAAAGAAATTAATAGTTCTTTATTTTGTGATTTTTTTGATAATTCATTCCATATAACTGGAATATCTAAATCAGATTTAATAGTTATTAGATTTTTTCCTGTTGGTAGCCAATCCTTGGATTTTCTGAGATTTTCACCAACAGTACCTGTGATTTCATCTGCATGCTCTATTATTGAATCGAGGGTTTTATACTTTTCAAGCCATTTTAGGGCAGTTTTTGGACCAACTTTATCAACTCCTGGTACGTTATCAACCTTATCTCCAATAATTGTTAAATAGTCTACGATTAGCTCTGGTGGAACTCCAAACTTATTTTTTACTCCTTCAATATCGAGTTCTTCATTGGTCATTGTATTGATCAATTTAGTTTGCTTGTTAACTAATTGTGCTAAATCCTTATCCCCAGTTGATATAACTACATCAATACTATTATGATTAGCTTTTTGAGCAAGTGTACCAATAACATCGTCAGCCTCAACCCCCGAACGAATAAGAATGGGAAACCCCATTGCTTCAATTGCCTCCTTTAGGGGTTCGATTTGAGTAGCAAGCTCACTTGGCATTTTTGGTCTATTTGCCTTGTATTCAGGGTAGATATCATTTCGGAATGTTTTTCCTTTGGCATCAAAAATACAGACACTATAATCAGATGGATATTTTTTATGGATATGTCTTAACATGTTAAGGACACCGTATATCACTCCAGTTGGCTCATTGTTAAGGCTCCTAAAATCAGGCATAGCATGAAATGCTCTGTATAAATATGATGAACCATCAATTAGTAATAATTTTTTCATATTTATGCCATTCTTATATTCGGTGTAAACATATCGATTCGATTCATATTTAATTAGTAGTAAAACTAAGTTTTTGATAAAATCATATTTTATCTTTAAACTAAGGTTATAAATGATTAAATATCTTTTTTGTTACATTTTTCTATTAATTGCATTTTCGGCGATAGCTGAAGATACTGAAGTATTAGAAAATATTTCACCCCCCCCCTTCGTCTATAGACTCAGATTATATTGGGGAGCCAGAAGTAACAATTAAGAAAGAAGGAGAAAAAACTGTAGAGGAATTCCGAATAAATGGGAGACTATATATGATTAAGGTAAACCCAGATAATATGCCTTCCTACTATTTATATAAAGCCTCTTCTGTTGGAGATTGGGTTCGTTATAATACTGTAGACCCAATGATTGTCCCGCAATGGGTAATTTTCAGATTTTAACATCCAATAAAAGAATATTAAATTTTTAATGGCTGTTTACACTCAAATAAATAAAAGTGAATTGCAAGACTGGCTAAAGAATTTTTCTATTGGTAATTTGAAAAGTTTTAAAGGTATATCTTCGGGTGTAACTAACACTAATTATATTGTAGAAACCGAATCTAATAAATTCATTTTAACAATTTTTGAGCATAACCAAATGGAAGAGCTTCCATTTTTTTTTGATTTAATGGGATTCCTAGCAAGTAAAAATTTCCCCTGCCCACTCCCGCTTAAAAATAATAACAATACAAACCTTACTCCACTAAAAGATAAACCGGCTGTATTAGTATCTTTTTTATTGGGTGCTGCAAAAGAAAGTATAGCTGAGAATGATTGTTACGCAGTTGGTGAAGCCTTAGCTAAATTTCATACTTCTACAATAGGCTTTTCTGGTAAGAGAAAAAATAATAGAGATATTGATTGGATAAGTAATAAGTTTAATGAGCTAAAGAGAAATTTATCGAGTTTTGATCAGAGAATTATTGAGCTAGAGATTGACTACCAAAAACATAGTCATATCAATGGATTGCCGGTCGGAATTATTCATGGAGATCTATTTAGAGATAATGTTTTTTTTCATCAGAATAAACTATCAGCATTTATTGATTTTTATTATGCATGTAATGATTATTTTGTATTAGATCTTGCAATTGTAATTAATGATTGGTGCAGTAATACTGACGGGACTATCAAAAAAGAAAAATTTGATCAATTTCTAAGTGGTTATCAGTCAATTAGGAAGCTTGAGAGTTTAGAGTTTGAATGCCTCCAAAATTCATTGAGACTTTCTGCTCTAAGATTTTGGATATCACGTCTGGATGCTTACTATAATATTTTTAAGGACGAGAATAATTTAATTAAAGACCCAGATCACTTTAAAAAAGTTTTACTAGATAGGCAGAGATATGAAGCAATCTCTTAGTAAAAGTTACAAGTGGATTCTATTGAGCTTAAATTTATTTAAGATTTCATTAGGTCCATCTTTATTTCTTGGCATGTCTTATTTACTAATTTACTTGATAATACCTGTTATGCCTTCGACTCAGTTTTTAGGCTCTATTACTATCTTAATATGGCCATTTGTTACGGTGTTTATTTTATATTTTTATTTTAGCGTATATTCCAAAAAAAAATTTGAAGTTACAGATGCATTTAAAATATTTTCAGTGAATCCTAAGGGTTTATTTCTTATGTCAATTTTTTCAGCTCTATACGTTACTATAATTGGAGTGTTTGTTTCTAGTGATGTGGAGTCTATTTTAACTACTTTACAAATTAATCAAGAGAATGAAATAAATCTGTTTGACCTTGGAATATTATTATCAAAATTATTATTGACAGCAATCCCATTTTATATGGCTACATGGTTTTCTCCCCTACTTATTTCTTCTCATGGTTATGAATTATTGAAGGCTATTAAGTCAAGTTTTGCAGGCTCTCTAATGTATATCTTGCCTTTGTTTTTTGGTTGGCTTGGTATAACCCTTGGATTTTTTGGATTGGTAATAGCAGTTACATTTTTATTTACATCAATGACATTTTTAGGTTTGACATTGGCCTCTTTTCTTACCAGTCTTTCTTTACTCTTTTTAATGGCATCATTTGTAGCAATTATGTTTAGCTTTCAATTTATAACTTTTATTGATATTTATAAAAAGTTTACTAATTAAGCTTCACTCAATTTTGCATATTCCATAGCCAGCCATTTAATACCATGATCTGAGAATTTTATTTGAATTCTTAAATCATTTTCATTGCCCTCATATCCAGTAACCATACCTTGCCCAAATTTTTGGTGTGAAACCATTGTTCCAATTTTCCAAACATGTTTTGATTCTGAATAAGGCGCAATGTGCGGTTTTTTGTATAGGAGCTCTTTGTCTTTTGAGAAATTTATACGCTTAATTAATTCCTCTGGAATTTCATCTAAAAATCGAGAAGGAAGATTATATCTAGGTTGACCATATGTCATTCTGGATTGAGCTAGACTTAAGTATAATTTACTTCGTGCTCTGGTAACTGCGACATACATTAGTCTGCGTTCTTCCTCTATGCCCTTTTGTTCGAGCAGACTTCTTTCATGAGGACATAAACCATCTTCTAAACCAGTAATAAATACTACATCAAATTCCAACCCTTTTGATGAGTGAATTGTCATTAGTTGTAAGGCATCATCGCCGGCTGATGCCTGAAGCTCACCACTTTCTAAAGATGTATAATCTAGAAATTCAGCTAATAGTAAAGATTGATTCCCTGTTGATTTATCTTCTGAGTTTTCTTCGCGAGTATCAATCATATAGGATTTAGCTGCAGAAACTAATTCATCTAAATTTTCTATTCTTGATCCACCATCCTTATCTTTTGCATAATGTTCTTTAAGACCAGAATATGTATTAATATAATCTATTGACTCATCAATTCCAGTTCCATGTATTTGATCTTCAACATTTTGAATTAAATTTACAAAAATAGAAATTTTAGGACTTTTATTTTCTGATGAGAATGCTTTTGCAGCTTCCCACATCGAGCAATCATTTTTCTTTGTATAATCATCTAATTGTTCAATTGACCTTGCACCAATACCTCTTGGAGGAAAGTTAACTATCCTAATAAAAGCATTGTCATCATTTTTATTAGATATTAATCTTAGGTAAGCCAATGTATGTTTAACTTCTGCTCTTTCAAAGAACCTCAAGCCTCCATAAACTCTATAAGGAATTTGGTTAGTTACCATTGCCATTTCGATCACTCTGGATTGGGCATTATTTCGGTAAAGGATAGCAATCTGATCATATCTTGAGCCAGCTCGATGCATCATTTTAATTTCATCAACTAAGTATGCTGCTTCAAGGCGATCATCTAATGCAGTATATTGCCGAATAAGGTCACCTTCCCCTGATGATGCCCAAAGATTTTTCCCTAATCTATCTTTATTGTTATCAATAATTGCGTTAGCAGCATTAAGAATATTATTTTTAGAGCGATAATTTTGTTCTAATTTAATCACACTCTTAATTTTAAAGTCTTTTTGCAGGTCCTTCATATTCCCTGGACTTGCTCCTCTAAAACCGTAAATAGATTGATCGTCATCACCTACAGCAAAAATAAAGCTTTGATCTGAAGTGAGGAGCTTAAGCCATTGATATTGAAGTTTACTTGTGTCTTGAAATTCATCAACTAAGATATGTTTAAATATTGATTGATAGTGCTCTCTTATGCTTACATTTTTTTGAAGTAACTCAAGACAGCGAAGAAGTAACTCAGCAAAATCTACAACACCCTCTTTTTGGCATTGTTTTTCATACATACTATAAACTTCATTTTTCTTTTTTGAGATATTATCAAAAGCTTGGTAATCATTAGATCGGACACCTTCTTCTTTATTTGCATTAATAAAGTATTGTATGTCTTTTGAATTAAATAGCTCTTCATCAATATTCATAGATTTCATAACTCTTTTAATGGCTGACTTTTGATCAGCGCTATCTAGAATTTGAAATATTTCTGGGAGACCTGCATCTTTATAATGCTTCTTAAGAAACCGATTGCATAAGCCATGAAAAGTCCCAACCCACATTCCACGAGTATTTATTGGAAGTTGAGAAGAAATTCTGACTAACATCTCTCTTGCAGCTTTATTGGTAAAAGTTACCGCAAGAATACCACCTGGACTAGTAGTTTGATTATGTATTAACCATGCAACTCTTGAAGTTAGTACCTTTGTTTTTCCACTTCCTGCGCCAGCTAAAATCAATGCTGATTCATCGGATGTAGTCACTGCCTCAATTTGCTTTTCGTTCAGATCTGCTAGGTTTGAATTTTGATTAATTGATTGGTTCATTAGAGCGTATGCTACAGGAAATATTTTTTAAATAGTTTATTAGAAAGAACTTATTTTATCTTGTTTGGTCAATTAACAGTAAGAAGTTGAAGTAATGTAATCCTCCCATTACTTGCTCAACAAAAAAAAGGCCTCATAGGAGGCCTTTTTTTAAGTTAAGTTACTTACTACATCATACCACCCATACCACCCATACCACCCATACCACCCATACCACCCATATCTGGCATTGCTGGGGCTGCTGCTGAATCATCTTTTGGAAGGTCAGCAATCATACATTCTGTCGTAAGCATTAGGCCTGCAACAGACGCTGCATTCTGTAAAGCTGATCTTGTTACTTTAGTTGGATCTAAAACTCCCATTTCAACCATATCACCATATGTTTCATTGGCTGCATTGAATCCATAATTTCCCTTACCTCCACTTACATTATTTACTACTACAGAAGGTTCAATTCCTGCATTAGAAACAATTTGACGGAGTGGATCTTCAATAGCACGAAGAACAATTTGAATTCCTGCAGTTTGATCGGAGTTTTCACCTTTAGTTTTTCTAATAGAGTCTATTGCTCGAATTAAAGCAACACCACCGCCAGGGACAATACCTTCTTCAACAGCAGCTCTGGTTGCATGAAGTGCATCCTCAACTCTAGCTTTTTTCTCTTTCATTTCAATCTCTGTTGTTGCCCCAACCTTAATTAACGCAACACCACCAGCAAGCTTTGCTACTCTTTCTTGGAGCTTTTCTTTATCATAATCGCTAGTTGATTCTGCAATTTGCGCTTTAATTTGCCCAATACGAGATTTAATATTAGCTTGACTGCCAGCACCATCAATAATAATCGTATTCTCTTTACTAACTTCAATTTTTTTTGCACGACCTAGATCTTCAAGTTTAATATTCTCTAAAGTAAGTCCTACTTCATCCGAGATGACTGTACCGCCAGTTAGTATCGCTATATCTTCAAGCATAGCTTTTCTTCTGTCACCAAAGCCAGGCGCCTTAACTGCTACTGTTTTAATAATGCCCCTGATATTATTTACAACCAATGTTGCAAGAGCTTCACCTTCTAACTCTTCTGCAATAATTAATAATGGCTTACTTTCTTTTGCAACTTGTTCTAATGTTGGGAGCAAGTCTTTAATATTTGATATTTTTTTATCATGCAATAGTATGTATGGATCATCAAGTAACGCAATCTGCCTATCATTATTATTAATAAAATATGGAGATAGGTAGCCTCGGTCGAATTGCATCCCTTCCACAACATCTAATTCATTTGCAAGACCAGAACCGTCCTCAACAGTTATTACGCCTTCTTTTCCTACCTTGTCCATAGCATCTGCGATAATTTTACCTACTGATGCATCTGAATTCGCAGAGATAGAGCCTACTTGAGCAATTTCTTTACTTGTATTACATGGCTTACTTAATGCTTTAAGTTCATTGACAGCAGATTCAACCGCTTTATCAATACCACGTTTTAGGTCCATAGGATTCATTCCTGCAGCAACAGATTTCATACCTTCACGAATGATAGCTTGAGCTAAAACTGTTGCTGTAGTTGTTCCATCACCAGCATTATCTGATGTTTTGGATGCGACTTCTTTAACCATTTGGGCACCCATATTTTCAAACTTATCTTGTAATTCAATTTCTTTTGCTACAGAAACACCATCTTTGGTAATCGTTGGTGCACCAAATGATCTTTCAAGAACTACATTTTTACCTTTAGGCCCTAGAGTTACTTTTACTGCATTTGCAAGAGTGTTGACTCCTTTTACCATTTTTTGACGAACATCATCGCCAAATCTTACGTCTTTTGCTGCCATTTATTATTCTCCAATATTTATTAATGATAAATTCAAATTATTCAACGATGCCCATAATGTCTTCTTCTCTCATTACAAGAACTTCATCTCCGTCTACTTTAACTGACTGCCCTGCATATTTCCCAAAGAGGACTTTATCTCCAATTTTTACATCTAGTGCACGAACTGACCCATCCTCAAGTATCTTTCCATTTCCTATAGCTTGAATTGTTCCTTGGTCTGGCTTCTCAGCAGATGCGCTGTCTGGAATTACAATGCCTGAGGCTGTAGTACGTTCTTCTTCAAGACGCTTTACAATTACACGATCATGTAAAGGGCGAATTTTCATTTGTAAGTTCTCCTAGTAGTGTATTCTTTAATTAAAGTTATTCTGTATTAGCATGAAAAATTAGCACTCATGTTAATAGAGTGCTAATAATAGGGACGAATGTTCTAAAATTCAAGTGCTAATCTATTAATTAATATATAAATAATTGTTTTTATTACCAAATGTTTGAAAAGAAAAATTATAAACTTGTAGGCGAATCTTCTTTACTAATATCTCCTGTGACTCTAGGCACAATGACTTTTGGTGAACAAAATAGCCAAAAAGAAGCTTTTGATCAGTTAGATTATGCTTTTTCAACAGGCATTAATAACTATGATGTGGCTGAGTTATATCCAGTACCTCCAAAACAAGAAACTTGTACAAGAACAGAAACAATTATGGGTAATTGGATAAAAAAACAAGCTCGAGATCAGATTATAATATCGACGAAAATAGCTGGACCAAGAAGAGGTCTTGGTTGGATAAGGGGAGGTCCGGAATCCTTAGATGAGAAAAATATTTTTAAAGCAGTGGATGGTTCATTAAGAAGAATGCAAACAGATTATATTGATTTACTTTACCTCCATTGGCCAGAAAGAAATGTACCCATGTTTGGACAGTATAAATTTGACCCGTTAGAAGAGTATAAAGATAATAAAAAGATTGATTGGGTTAGTATCGAGAAGCAATTGGATTCATTAGGAAAATTGGTGCACTCTGGGAAAGTTAGATATATTGCACTTTCAAATGAATATCCCTGGGGAGTAATGGAATTTTTGAGAATTGCAAGAAAAAAGAATTTACCAATTATCTCTTGTATCCAAAATGGATATAGCCTACTAAATAGAGTGGCCGAGCTTGGACTAACAGAAATATTGTATAGAGAAAAGCTAGGATTTATGGCTTACTCTCCATTAGCATTTGGACATCTAACAGGAAAATATATATTGGATAAGTCTACGAAGGGACGGGTCACTCTATTCGAAGGCTATGCTCAGAGGTATAACAAGCCGGGAGTATTTAATGCAGTTAAGAACTATATGAAGCTCTCTAAGGAATTTAATATTACACCTACTGATATGGCACTTTCATTTGTTTACCATCAATGGTTTGTAACGAGTACTGTTGTAGGTGCGACTTCAGTTAATCAACTAAAAAATAACCTTAGGGCATTTAAAATAGAATTACCTTCGGAGTTAATAAAAAAAATTGAGATAATTCACCTAAATTGTATGAATCCAGCGCCGTAATATTTTATGAAAAATAAAAAAATAATCAGACGAAGCATGAAGTCCGTATGGCATCCATGTAC
>JAOMKM010000014.1 GCA_028351715.1 Methylophilaceae bacterium
TTCCAATCTCACATAAAGATTTTATGGGGGGAGAGAAAGCAGGGATGTCTTATCTAAAAAAATATTTTAATAGTGAAAAACCGTCTACATATAAAAAAACAAGGAATGAATTAATGGGGATAAATTTTTCGACTAAGATGTCTCCTTGGCTCTCAAATGGATTCCTATCATCAAGGCAGATTTTTAATTTTTTAGAGGATTATGAAAATAAAAAAACTAAAAATGAGAGTACCTACTGGATCTTTTTTGAGCTAATGTGGAGAGATTACTTCAGACTTATTTTTAAGAAATTTGGAAATAATATTTTTCATAAACAAGGCCTTAAATTTTTTAAGGCTAAAGTAGAGCATTCAACAAATAATTTTAATTTATGGATGGTAGGTGAAACAAAAAACAAATTTATTAATGCAGGCATGGTTGAATTGAAGGAAACTGGATTTCTTTCAAACAGAATGCGTCAGATAGTAGCCAGCTATTTAGTTAACGAGTTAGCTTGCGATTGGAGGGCAGGGGCAGCATGGTTCGAATCTCAATTAATTGATTATGATGTTTATAGCAACCAATGTAATTGGGCTTATATTGCAGGTTGTGGGACAGACCCTAGGGGAGGTAGGCATTTTAATATTGATAAACAAAGAGAGGCATACGACCCGCAATCTAAGTATTTAAAATTTTGGTCTCGCTCATGAAAAAATTAAGATTAATATTAGGCGACCAATTAAATATTAACCATTCAT
Organism: Methylophilaceae bacterium; assembly: GCA_028351715.1. GTDB lineage: Bacteria > Pseudomonadota > Gammaproteobacteria > Burkholderiales > Methylophilaceae > BACL14. The sequence continues at coordinate 738 of JAOMKM010000014.1, forward strand.
GGTTTGAAAATTTAGATGATGAATGTATTTATTTAATGATGGAAATAAAAGATGAGACCAATTATGTTCTTCATCATATTCAAAAAATAGTAGCAATATTTTCTGCTATGCGTTCATTTTCAAAGCAGCTTAAGGAAAAAGAACATAATATTATCTACATAAAAATAGATGATAAAGCTAATGAGCATAGCTTTGAAAAAAATATTATTAATGTATTAAAGGATTACGATATTGATATATTCGAATATCAACAGCCCGATGAATATCGTTTAGACTTATTATTTAAAAACTTTCAGTCATCATTAGGGGTTGAAGTTAAGCATGTCTGTTCTGAGCATTTCCTGTCACCCCGTGATCTTGTCAAAGAACTCTTTAAAGATAAAAAACAGTGGCGAATGGAAGAATTTTATCGATATATGAGAAAAAAATATTCTATATTAATTGATGATGATAAGCCGATTGGTGGTAAATGGAATTATGACGCAGACAACCGAAAAAGATGGAATGGGGAACCAAAGGCGACAATAGACTTTAGACCAACCCATGACCATAGAGAGCTATTTAGAGCAATATGTAATGAAAAAATTAATTATTTTGGTGAGGCACAAGCAACTAATTTCCGGTGGCCTATTAATAGAAATGAGTCATTAGATCTTCTCGAAAAATTTATTGAAATAGATTTGTGTAACTTTGGAAATTTTCAAGATGCTATGGATGATGAGAATTGGCGACTTTTTCATTCTTTTTTATCCTTCTCGCTTAACACGAAGATGCTCACTCCGCTTGAAGTTATTAATAAGGCTGAGGATGCATTTCATGAAAATAAAGCGCCACTCGCTGCTGTTGAGGGCTTTATTCGACAAATACTTGGTTGGAGAGAGTACATAAGAGGTGTGTATTGGTCACAAATGCCTGGTTATGAAGACAATAATTTTTTTAACCACAATAAAAATATACCTGATTGGTATTGGACAGGTAAAACAAAAATGAGATGTCTTTCTAAAAGTATAACTCAGTCATTAGAAAATTCTTATGCCCACCATATTCAACGATTAATGATTATTGGTAATTTTAGCTTGCTAGCAGGAATAGATCCAAAAAATATTCATCATTGGTACTTAGGTATTTATATTGACGCCTTCGAATGGGTTGAGTTACCAAATACTTTGGGTATGAGTCAATATGCCGATGGTGGGTTGCTTGCTACAAAGCCTTATGTTTCATCTGCTGCCTATATAAATAAAATGAGTAACTATTGTTCAAAATGTAACTATAATTACAAGGAAAAGATTGGGCCGGATGCTTGCCCTTTTAATTCTTTGTATTGGAATTTTTTTGATAGGCATCAAGATAAATTGTCTAAAAATCCAAGGCTGGGGATTGTTAACAGCCAATTAAAAAAGATGGATGAAAATCAAAAGAAAGCAATTAACAAAAAAGCAAATGAATATTTAGATAATATTGATGTTATTTAGGTTAAATTAATATAATGTATTGATTATAAACAACTTAATTAAAATATTCTATCCTTATAAAGTTGCCATTAATTTTTTTATGTGCCTAATTCTATTATTAAATGAATTATTAAAATTAAATATAGTCTGATTTTTTTAAGTTAAGAGGATTGTAATTCATGGAAAAAAACAACCAAAAAGAAGATTGCCCGGCCCATAAATGTAAACCTTTTATGATTCTGTCCTATTTAGCTGCTCTATTTCTTGTTCTAGGTATAGCGGCTTTTATTAAATATCTTTTTATTTAAGTATTTAATTAAAAGTGATTACTATCTTTTATGATGATAAATGTAGACTTTGTTCTAGAGAAATTAAATTATATAAAAAAATAGCGCCAAATCATTTATTTACTTGGGTGGGTATTGCGTCATCACCTCAACAATTAAAACTTGAAGGTATAAAAATTGTTGATGCTTTGATGTATTTGCATGCAAAAGATTGTAAGGGTAATTTTCATGTTGGGGTAGATGCTTTTATCTTGATATGGAGTAAATTACCTTATTTCATGTATCTAAACTATATTGTTTCATTACCTTTAATCTATCAAGTTGCAAATTTTTTATACGCTAAATTTGCTAAATATCGGTTTAATAAACTTGAGCACTGTAAAGTAGCCTTCAAGAATGGGAAATAAATTCTTTTCTTTTTTTGGCCAACAAATATTTTTAGCTATAATTTTTTAATAGAATAACTAATTTTCAAGCTTTAAATTTTCTTTAGGAGTATTAGACGATTATGCTGCAATGGTTTGAAAATTTAGTTAGCCCGTTTCCCAAAGACCTTATAAAAACACCACCTAAATCTTTATTTAAATTTGCTTGGCTGTGTATTAAAGACATCAAGATATATATTGGCTTAATGGCACTGTTAACTGCTGCAATAGCAAGTTTTGAGGCTATCCTTTATGCCGTTTTAGGGAAGATAATTGATTTAATGGTAACGAGTGACCCTAGTCAATTTTTTAATAATCATATAGATTTCCTCCTATTAGTCGGAGTCATTCTTATTGGTAGCACGTTTTTTGTTGCTATTAGAACAATGATAAAACATCAAACACTTTCAGGTACTTTTCCGATGCGAATGAGATGGAATTTTCATCGGCTATTACTTAACCAAAGTATTGATTTTTATAACAATGAGTTTTCTGGGCGAATTGCTGCAAAAGTAATGCAGACTACCCTTGCCTTAAGAGACATGTGGTTTATATTGTCTGATATTTTAGTCTATGTGATTGTCTACATCACTACTATGATTATTTTGGTTGGAAGTCTGAATACCTTACTATATTTTCCGTTCTTAATATGGCTCAGTATATATATTGCAACATTATTTTATTTTATTCCTAAACTTGCAAAGCTCTCAAAAAACCAAGCCGATGCCCGATCTCTTATGACAGGTCGAATAACAGATGCTTACACCAATATAAGCACTGTTAAACTTTTCTCTCATGCTGGAAGAGAGTCTAAATATGCCAAAAATGCAATGAAAGAGTTCTTACACACTGTCACACTTCAAATGCGTAAAATTACTGCAATTCAAATTATTAATCATTTTCTGAGTATGCTTTTAATTCTATCAACAACTGGAACAGCTCTTTTTCTATGGTCAAATAATGAAATTGCTATTGGAGTTGTTGCAGCAGCAGGCGCTATGTCATTAAGATTAAACGGAATTTCTCACTGGGTAATGTGGGAAATGACCTCACTATACGAGCAAATTGGTGTTGGTCAAGACGGACTTAACATGCTTTCCAAAAAGCAGGTAATAAATGATAGACCTAATGCTTTAAGTATGAATATAAAAAAGGCTCCTATTTTATTTAAAAATGTTTATTTTTCATACCAAAAAAACGATAGTTTTTTTTCTGACTTTAATTTGAATATTAAGCATGGAGAAAAAGTTGGGATAGTAGGAAGATCTGGGGCTGGTAAATCATCATTGGTGAATCTTTTACTCAGGTTTTATGAGTTAGATAAAGGCGAGATCTTAATTGATAATAAAAATATAAACTCAATGACCCAAGATAGCTTGCGGTCAAATATCGCAATGGTTACTCAAGATACATCTTTACTTCATCGCTCTATTGAAGAGAATATTTCCTACAGTAAGCCTAGCTCCTCTAACAAAGAAATTATTACAGCCGCTAAAAAAGCTCAAGCACATAAATTTATAATGGAACTCAAGGATCAATATGGAAATATCGGTTATAAATCCTTAGTGGGGGAGAGGGGAGTTAAGCTTTCGGGTGGTCAAAAGCAAAGAATTGCAATTGCAAGAGTTATCCTTAAAAATGCTCCTATATTGTTACTTGATGAAGCCACAAGCTCATTAGACTCAGAAGTAGAAGTCATCATCCAAGATAGCCTTGATATTCTTATGAAAGGTAAAACTGTAATTGCTATAGCTCATAGGTTATCCACTATTGCCGCCATGGATAGACTGATTGTGATGGATAACGGACAAATTATTGAAGAAGGTAATCACAAGACACTTCTCAAGAAAAAGAGCCTCTACTATCAATTATGGCAGCATCAAAGTGGGGGCTTTATCGGGGATTAATCTAAATTTAAGCGCTGCATTAATATGGCGTGCCATAATGAAAATTCAATCTATCTAACAAACATTTACCTAAATTTTAAACTTGTATTATAGTAAGTGCAGAGATAAATTTTATCGAATATTTTAATCAAACCAATACGACTAAATTTAAGTACAATAAGGGAAATTTTAGTAGGAATTAATTATGTTTCTTACAGACAGCGAAGAAGAAATTTCAAATGAATATCTAAAGAATGGATACGTTATTAGACCTGTAGACGATATCGAGGCTTTAAATGAGATAAAAAATGAATTCATCACTACAATAAGTAAAATTATTAAAGATAAAACATCACTCAATCCTGAAGATCTTCTAAATAATACTCACAATTATATCTCTCCTTCTGAACTAAATCCATTCAGGATGAAAATAATTCAAAGCATTAACTCTAGGAAAGACTTTAGGGAGCTATATTTTAAAACAGCTCGATCCTATTTAGAGTTGTTGGTAGGAAATGAATTAGTAATGCAAAATAGGATTAATCTGAGTATTCAGCTGCCTGGAGATGATAGCTCATTACTTCCAGTTCATGCTGATACATGGTCGGGTGATTCTCCTTACGAGGCAGTTGTTTGGATTCCTTTGGTCGATTGCTTTAAAACTAAGTCTATGTACATCCTTACCCCAAATAAATTAAAAAAAATTGAACAATTCTTCCTAAAAAAAGAAAATAAAAGTAGTGGGGCTCTTTATCAGGAAATAAAAAAAGATGTCACATGGCTTGATGTAAAGTTTGGAGAGATTTTGATTTTTAATCAATCTTTGCCGCACGGAAATATTATTAACGAAGAGCCTGAGTCAAGATGGACAATGAATTGCAGATTTAAAAGTATTTTCACTCCATACGGAGACAAAAAAATAGGTGAATTTTTTGAGCCAATCACCCTACGAGCAGCCTCAAAAGCAGGTATGAAATCACACTTATTAAAAATTCAATGAAAAATACTGTTAGAGGTTATATCTTTAGTCGTCCATTTATGGGTGAGAGAGTACCACAATCTGTTCAGAATATAGTCATAAGAGATTATTGCCAAAAAAATAACCTTCATTATTTGTTAAGCCATGTTGAGTATGCTATGCCTTCATCCTCTTTAATGCTTGAACAGGCATTAGAGGAATTAGATCTAAATGATGGCATTATCGCTTACAGTCTTTTCCAGTTACCTGAAAAAATTAGTGAACGTCGGGAAATTTATAATAAAATTCATAATAGAAATAAAACATTATTTTTTGCACTGGAATGTATAAAAGTAGAGACCCTGGAAGATTTCCAGCGTATTGAAGACATCTGGATGATACGCAATGTTCTACCCCTATGCTCAGCACCTTCAGCTTTATTAACGAGTAGTTTTTAGTGCTAGTAATCAGTATTTAACTCATATAAACTTACAACTTCAAGATAAACAGGTTAGATAAAAGATGACAGATTCAAATGATCTTTACGCAATTGATAGCCACAAAATTATGTTTCATCCAAAAAGAGTTGCTGATCTTTTGGATGTAGGTAACAAATGGGAAAAAGCTAAGGATATTTATCCTATTTATCTAGAAATATCTCCTGTTGGAGCATGTAATCATAGATGTACATTTTGCGCGGTTGACTACATTGGTTACAAAACAAACATGTTAGATGTAGATACATTAAAAATCAGACTAAAAGAAATGGGTAAGCTTGGAGTAAAAAGTGTTATGTATGCGGGTGAGGGTGAGCCAATGCTTCATAAAAAAATACATGAGATTGTTAAAGTAACTAAAGATGCAGGTATTGATGTGTCGTTCACTACAAATGGAACAGTTATTACAGATAACTTTTTAGAGCAAGCATTACCTTTAACTTCTTGGATGAAAGTATCTATTAATGCAGGAACAGCCAAAACGTATGCAGCCATTCATCAAACTAAAGAAAAAGATTTTGATAAGGTTAGGGCTAATTTGAAAAAGCTTGTTGAGCATAGAAACAATAATAATTATGCATGCATTATTGGCGCACAAACACTTCTTTTACCCGAAAATTCAAATGAAATGATTGATTTAATTAAATTATGTCGAGATGAGATTGGCTTAGACTATCTTGTGATTAAGCCTTATTCGCAACATTTATTTAGTGATACTCATATATATGAAAAATTGAATTATGAAAACTACCTAAAATTAGAAAATACTTTTAATAAATATAATACACCTGAATTCAATGTGATATTTAGGGGACATACAATGAGAAAATATAGCGAAGAAGACAGATATCAGAAGTGTAATGCAACACCTTTTGTTTGGGGGTATATTATGGCTGATGGAGCGGTATATGGTTGTAGTGCCTACCTTCTTGATAAACGTTTTGAATACGGCAATATCAACGAATCAACTTTTAAAGAAGTGTGGCAAGGAGATAAGAGAAAAGAAAATTTCAACTTTATTAAAAACACATTAGACATTAAAGATTGCAGGAAAAACTGTAGAATGGATGAGGTTAATAGATATCTCCATAGGCTAATTGAAGAAAATACCCCTCACGTAAATTTTATATAGATAATTATGAAAGCATTAGTTACTGGTGGTTGCGGCTTTATTGGAAGCCATTTAGTCGAAACGTTGTTAGCAGATGGACACGAAGTTACTATTTTTGATAATTTAATATCTGGCCGACTAGAAAATATTAAGAGCTTTAAAGATAATCCAAAACTACAATTCTGCAATGTTGATATAAGAAATTTATCGGAGATAGAAAAAAATTTCAAGTCGTTCGATTGGGTTTTTCATCTAGCAGCTCTCGCCGATATAGTGCCCTCAATCGAACAACCTGAAAATTACTTTAATACCAATGTAACAGGTACGTTTAATATACTTGAGGCGGCTAGAAAAAATAATATTAAGCGATTTATTTATGTTGCATCCTCATCAAGCTATGGTATTGCAAAAGAATACCCAACCTCGGAATTGTCTGTTATAAAACCGATGTATCCATACGCCTTAACAAAAAATATAGGCGAAGAGCTAGTGCTGAACTGGGATAAAATTTATGGTATGAAGAGCATATCATTAAGATTATTTAATGTTTATGGACCTAGATCAAGAACAACTGGCGCATATGGTGCAGTTTTTGGGGTATTTTTAGCGCAGAAGATTAATAATAAACCTTATACTGTTGTTGGCGATGGTACGCAGACCAGAGATTTCACATACGTCTCAGACGTATGTGAAGCGCTTATATTGTCTGCTAAATCTGGAGAAAGTGGTACATTTAATGTTGGTAGTGGTAATCATTATAGTGTAAATAAATTAGTAGAATTATTAGGTGGACCGGTTGTGAATATCCCAAAAAGACCAGCGGAGCCTGATTGTACTTTTGCCGACATTTCCAAGATTAAAACAAAATTAAATTGGAGCCCGAAAGTATCATTAGAAGATGGTGTAAAACAATTACTTATACATCTGGATCTCTGGAAAGATGCCCCAGTGTGGGATGAAGCATCTATAGAGCTTGCAACTAAATCTTGGTTTAAATACTTTAAAAAATAGAGGTCTTATGGCTGAAAAACAAACTGAATTACAAAAGATGCTTTCATTACTCATTACAAGTAAGTGTGAGTCGTATTTTGCGGGAAACGTTCCTGGATCATTGAATACTTTAATGTATCATCTTATGGAGCCATCATCATCATCCGAGGAAAAATGTAAGTCTATTGAAGCATATATGTCTTATTCCCAAACTGAAGATGGGGAGGTAAATAGACCAGATATATATTTAACCGCAATATTTTCAGCGGAAATATGTATTACACGAAAAGAATTTATTAGTTGGTTGGAAAAGAAAGACTGTGACTACAGTAGATGGAAGAATGTAATTAGCTTATTTCTTAATCAGGGCTTTCCAGAAATACGAGATTTTTTAAGTATTATTATCAAGAGCGCACATACAGATCCAATTTATAAGTCACAGTGTGCAGAAGCACAGCTTTATTGCTGCGTCCATAATGATTCGAAGTATTTGATAGACAATCCATTACCAAGTGAATTTTCTCCTGAACCAAGATTAAAAATTCAATCACGAAAATTAAGAGTAGCTTTTACTTCAGAAAAATTCTCAACAAATTTTGTGTCATCTCAAACTGTTTATCAGGATGCTATATTTGCTGGATTACCAGACGACATTGAAGTTTGGTTATTTTCCCTAAGAAATCATGCCGATGAATCTACAGCGCCTTATAGGGAGAAAGCGCATGAATTTATTAATTTATGTGGCCTATCAGATCAAGAGTGTGTGGCTATTATTAAAGAAGCAGAAATTGATATAGTGGTTGATTTATTCGGGGCTACTCCCGTCAAGTGCTGGAAGTACTTTGAAGATTCAATTAGGGTATCTAGCTTTGATGTGGATTCATTTATTAAAAACTACTATCACTATAATTTAGAGGAAAAAAATAATTTTGCTTCATGGAAAAAGGCATTTACAACCTTAATGCCTGTCCCGAATCAGTTCTTTTGGCCAAATCTGCAACCTATCCCAATAAATCCAAAAGCTCCAAATTTAACTAATAAATATATAACCTTCGGGGTCTTTTCAAGACTCTTAAAAATTCATTCTAATAACTATGATACGTGGGCTAAGCTACTCGATGAAGTACCAAAGTCTATCATTGCTTTTAGCTTTATTCAGCTTAGTAAGCCTCTAGAATTCATAATTGCGAAGGAGTTTGTGAAGAGAGGTATTGAACCCAACAGAATTCATTTCTTCCCTAGAACAACTCCAGAGGCGCATTTAACCAAATACAATGCAATTGATGTGGTTCTTGATACTTTTCCAGTGGGTAGTGGATTTTCTGCGCTAGATTCTCTTTGGATGGGAGTTCCTATTATTGGACTAATCAAAAAAACTGATACAGTCATAAATACCAGAAAAGCATATAAATACCTTGGGAAAGAAAGCTGGGCAGCAAAAAATGAACGTGAATATATTGATATATGCAAAAAAATTGCATTAGACGCAGATTACAGAACAGAGCTAAGAAAAAACTTAAGGCAGGAAGTTGCTGACTCTGATTTAGTTAACGGAAAGAAATTTTCTGAACATATGTATGCGGGGCTCAAAAAAATAGCCCTTGATAATAAAAATCGATAGTTTATTTATATTTTTGGATGTAAATTATTAAAATATTAATATATAAGCAATTGTAATCACAATTATGCCAATTATATTTAATGCAAATCCAGCTTTTATCATATTTGCTATGGTCAGCTTCCCTGATCCATAAACTATTGCATTTGGAGGAGTTGCAACAGGAAGCATAAATGCAAGGCTCGATGCTAAGACTAAAGGTATAGCTATATTTATGGGTGATATTGATGATGCAATTGCAATTGAGGCCGCAATTGGAAGAAAAGTTGATGTCGTTGCAGTATTTGATGTAAGTTCAGTCAAAAAAATGATAAAAGTTACAATTAGTAAAACCATAATCCAAGGTTTAAGATTGACTGCTAAGATAAAAGTTTCCCCAAGCCACTGACCCAAACCCGAGCTATTAATTGCTTTTGCTAAAGACAGTCCACCCCCAAATAAAATAAGAAGTCCCCAGGGTAATTTTTTTGTTTCGTCCCATACAAGTAAATCTGTTTTTTTATTTTGTGATGGAATGATAAAAAGACTGATCGCTGCAATAATTGCTATACCTGCGTCTGTTAAACCATCAAAAATATTATATTCTTTTAAGTAGGTTCGAGTTACCCATAAGAAAGCTGTAACTAAAAAAATTATTAGGACTTTTTTTTCATCATTAGTAATTGGTCCTAATTTTTTTAAATTTGAAGTAATTGTCTTTTTTGCCTTGTAATTTATCTCAAAACTAGCTGGGTATATGAATTTAGTTAGTACTAAAAAGCCACTTATGAGCATTATTAAGCCAATTGGTAATGCTATTTTCATCCAATCTATAAATGAAATCTCAATAGCATAGTTTTCCTGCATAAATCCTGCAAAAACAATATTAGGTGCTGTTCCAACGAGACTTGACATGCCACCAATTGATGAAGCGTATGCTACCCCTAATAATAATGATATCTCAAAATTTCTTAGGTTTTTTTGGGGTATGTTTGGGAGACTTTTTTTTATATTTGAACAGATAGCCAAACAAATAGGAAGTAACATAAGGGTTGTTGAAGTGTTCATTACCCACATACTGATAAAGAATGAAATACCCATGAATGCTCCAACTAATGCTATTGCTGAATTACTAACAGATGCTATAACATTAAATGCTATTCTTTTATGTAGTCCGGAGGATTGAATAGCTAAAGCTAAAATAAATCCACCCATAAATAGAAAAATATTAGGGTTGGCGTAAGATACAGCAGCCTCTCTAAAGTCCATAATTTGTAATAATGGGAATAAAGCCAATGGTAAAAGAGCTGTTACAGGTAGCGGAATAGCTTCAGATCCCCACCAAGAGGCCATTAGCAATGCAACTGCAGCAATATACCAAGCTTCATTAGATATTGAATGTGGAGGGGTGCTGAGAAATACCCCAAAAAATAGTATTAAACCAATCCAAAACCCTATTTGTTTATATGCTTGAATATGCATTATTGTCTTATTTTGATAATTTAATTTATTGTAACAAAGAATTTGTATAGCTTAATAAGTGGCGGACTTCATATTTGTATTAAATAGATTTTACCGCCTTTTCCATACGATCCAATGCTTCTTTAAGCAATGAGTAAGGTGTCGCGATATTTATCCTTACGTGATCTGATTGATTAAACATATATCCAGGTTGAAGCGCTACCCCATAATCTATAAATAATTGATGTGGATTTTTAACTGGTAGATTCTCACAGGAAATCCAACCAAGATAACTAGCCTCAATATCGTAAAGACGTAAGCCTGGGATTTGATTAATTTTTTCGATTAATAACTTTCTATTTTGGGTAAGGTAATCAAGTAAGGCTAATCTCCATTCTTCACCATCTTTTATAGCAGCATCAGTAGCAACATAACCAAAAATTTCTGGGTATGGAATAAGTGTGCCGATTTTATGAGATGCTAATTGCCTGAGATTATTATTTTTACAAATCATCCAACCTAGTCCAGCCCCTGGAAAATTAAAGGTTTTATTGAGAGACATTAGAGTGATTGTTCGGTTAGCTGCCTCTTCTGAGATACTGGCGATTGGAATATGTTTATGATCGTCCAAGACCATGCCAGCATGAATCTCATCAGAGCAGATGAACAGATCATTTTTATTGCAAAAATCAACAACCTTAGTCAATTCATTTATTTTATAAACGGTGCCTCCCGGATTATGTGGATTACAAAAATATAAAAGTTCTGAATTTTGATGGTAATAATTATTTACTGCTTCATTTAAGCCTTTTGGAGATAAAATTTGACGATTGTTGATGGTTTCAAGCTGGGCTTCATTAAAATTTCTTCCAGATTCTGCTGCTGCTAATCTAAGGTGATGATAAATTGGTTGTGGGGTAATTATATGAGAGGTACTTTTGGCACAACTAATTCCAATTGAATATAGTGCAGATACAACGCTTGGGATAATAACAATCCAGTCAGGATCCACCTCCCAGTCATAATGTTTTCTGACGTAGTCAGCTATACTTTTCTTAAAATCTTTTGGTGCGTGCGTGTAGCCAAAAATACCATGATCTACTCTATCTTTCATAGCTTTAAGGACGCATGGCGGTGATTCAAAATCCATATCTGCAACCCAAAGCGGGATCACTGATGAATCATAATGATCCCATCTAATTGAGTCCGTTTTGAAACGATTAATTATTTTATCAAAATTATATTTACTCATTAGTTAAATTTTATCGTTTTCGGGTGAAAATATACTTAATAGCTTTGTAAATAATTACTAATATAATTTTTTTAAATAAGAACATTTTAAGAAAATATTTAAACATCATTTTTTGACTAATTTTTCCATTAAAGGTGCAATTGAAATTAAGACAATACCAGCAACAAGAGACATAATTGTTAAGAAGGTAAATAAATCAATATTATTTGATTGTAAGATAGTTGGTAATTTTCCAGCAGAATAGTTAGCAATAGCTGCTGATAAAAACCAGATACCCATCATTAGTGAAGCAATTTTCTTTGGTGAAATTTTGGTAACCATTGATAAGCCAATAGGTGACAAGCATAACTCACCAAGTGTATGTAGGAAGTAGACCCCCACAAGCCACCAAAGACTTATAGATGAACTACCTGAATTATTAACAAACATAATTAGAAAAAAGCCAGCTGAAAGAAGGATGAGACCTGCACCCATTTTTTGAGAGGTATTTATTTTACATTTACTATTATCGATCCTTAACCAAAAACTTGCGATTAGAGGCCCAAGTAGAATTATAATTAAAGGATTAATTGACTGAAAGAAAGAAACTGGAATAATAAAGCCAAATAAATTTCTATCCACCGAATTACTTGCATAAAGTGTTAAAGAGCCACCAGCCTGTTCAAAACCAACCCAAAAGAATATTACAAATAATGAAAGAATACCAATATAAGAAACTTTTTTTATGTCCCCTTTAATAAAGTTAATTTTTTTTCTTTTCTTTAAAAGAAAAATAATTGCTAATGTGAACAATATTATTAAGAGTTCATAAAGATACTGATTAATAAAATTATTTATCTCAAAAATTAATAAAATGATTGGGATATTGATTAATGACAAAAACATGATTGATCTCCAGTCATTAAAATTTAATTTTTTTGTTTTTTTAGAAAAATCCTCCCGAATAATTTTGTTCTGCCCCAAATAAAATTGTATTAAACCAGCAAGCATACCTAGTCCTGCAATAGCAAAACCATAATGCCAGCTAATAGTTTCACCGACATAACCAACTATTAATGGTGCTAGGAAAGCTCCTAGATTTATTCCTATATAAAAAATACTAAAGCCACTATCTCTTCGCACATCATTATCTTTATATAACCTTCCAAGTAGAATACTTATGTTGGGCTTGAAATAACCATTACCTATTATCAATAAACCCATAGCTAAAAATAAAAGATCAGGAAATACCATTAAAAAATGTCCTAGCATCATTGTGATTCCACCAATAAAAATAGTTTTTTGAGCGCCTAAATATTTATCCGCTAGGTAGCCTCCAAGGATTGGGGTTAAGTAAACTAAACCAGTGTAAATAGCATATACATGAAGAGCATCAGCATCAGAATAACCCAATGAATTTACTAGGTATAAGACAAGCAAGGCCCGCATTCCATAATAGCTAAATCGTTCCCACATTTCTGTGAAAAATAAAGTAGTCAGGCTGTATGGATTTTTATTATTTATTAATTTATTCATCTAGGTTTTTCTTTGATTTCTTTAGAACTACATATTATGTTTTTAAATGGGTTTAGAGAAGGGTATTTAGAGCTTTAAATCTAACTTATTCTCTTGCTATATGAATCCAAAGAAGTAATATTTGTCGTTAAAATTGCTCTAAAATATAAAAGTCATTCCACCACTCTAAAACAAATATAATAAGAAGAGAAAAATGAAAAAAAATATATTAATAGCTGGATCATCAGGTGCAATCGGGAGGGAGTTTACAAAATTTTACAGTGATGACGAAGATACAGCGAAAATTGTTACTTTATCGAGAAAAAAAAACGATTTTGACCACAAAAAAATTCTATCAATAGAGTTTGATTATAGCAAGGAGGAAACATTTAATAACTTAGATGAAATATTAGAATTAGAATCTATTAGTACGATTATAGTCGCAACAGGAATTCTCCACACAGATCAAATCAAGCCTGAGAAATCATTAGATGCCATTAGTTCTGAGAACTTAAAGAAAGTATTTCACGTTAATGTTTTCGGTCCCATCCTTTTAGTAAAAAAACTTTTGCCACTTATTAAGAAATCACAAGGAGTTAAAATTATCTTTTTAACGGCAAGAGTAGGAAGTATTTCTGATAACGAACTTGGCGGATGGTATAGTTATCGTAGCTCCAAATCTGCGCTTAATATGATGATAAAAAATCTTTCAATAGAATTAAAAAGGTTTAATAAAAATCATACAGCAATAGGAATCCATCCAGGAACAGTCAAAAGTGGTTTATCAGAACCTTTTTTAAGGTTTGTAAAGCATGATATTTTTAGTCCAAGCGAGAGTGTTCAACTAATGACACAGGTCATTAGTAAAATTAGCCCAAAAGATTCAGGAAGGTGCTTTGATTTTTTAGGAAAAGTAATAGGTCATTAATTTTTTTTGCTTCGGTATAATAACGTCCGGAGAAGAAGTAATTTAAATAATAAAGAGAGATAATATGAAATTAAAAGAATTAACAATGAAGATACCAGTCTTCCGTCGTCTATCTCACTGGCTGTTAAGAATACCCCTTATAATTGTATTTATGCAACAAGGGCTATCAAAGATGCCAGTTACACCAGAAACTGCAGATGCATTTGGACTTCCTTATATTGTTTGGTGGTTTGTAGCATACGGAGAACTTGGTGCTGGAGTAGGATTGCTTGTAGGTGGTTTAATTATGTTTACTCGTTGGATTTGGATCGGTGATTTAATTACAAGATTCAGTGGGTTTGTTATTGGTTGTATTGTGACTGGTGTTATTTGGATGAGTCAGCCGGAATCACTTACTTTTGTATTATTGTACGACCATTTTCATGTCTTCTTATGGGTAGGGGGCTTATTCTTTGCTTTAAAAGGAACAAGAACATAATAAAATAGTTGAGATTATTTAGATTTGATTAAAAAATATTTGTTAAAAGAGGTAAGCCCAACTCTCCTAACACTCTTATTGCTCTACGTCCTTCTTTTTTATATTAGCAGGCCAGCAAAGTGGATTAAGTTCGCTAGCTGCAATCCCTCCAGGGCCAACGCCAGGAATAAATTTTTGCCAGTCGCCTGATACCATTGTTGGATTTTTAACTACGCGTGCTCCATCTGCGAAATAAGTATTAGCAAGAACTATACGGCTCTGTGAAGTCTTGTTGCTATCTGCTGTGTGAAAACTCAAATTATGATGAAAGCTGGCCTCACCAATCTCAAAAGGTTTGCTGTCAATAGCCACGTTATTTTCCTTAAAAACTTCCGTGACTCTTTTGTCATAGCTCGTATCATTTTTATTAAAAGCGATATTTTTGACGAGATTAAAAACATTGATTGGCTTTGCAAATGACAAAGGCCCCATAGCTTTCGGCACTGGTTGTGCTGGCATCCATGCAGTTACAACATCATTTGTTTCTAGAGGGAAATGATGATCGTCGTAATGCCAAGGGGTGCGCCCACAACCGGGCTCTTTTGAAAGTGCGTTGTCATGATATAGGCGAACGCTTTTTACGCTTAGAAGGTCTGCTGAAATCTTTGCAATGCGAGGGCTGAGCACATATTGCTTAATGATGGGACTCTCTATCCACATCATTTCGAGGCTTAGAAAGCGGTTACTTCTGTTGTTTTCTGGAAACGTCTTATTAAGAAGGCGGATGAGCTCTTTGCGGAGTCGAACTACAGCCGCCGGAGACAAAACTTTTGGTAGCCTGATGAATCCGTCTCGACGAAAAGCAAGGTGATGGTCCTCTGTTAATCTGTACGGAGTGGAAAGCTCATCTTCTAATTCACTATCAGAAGGCATGTCGTAATGCTGAATTGGTGCTATATCGACAAAATTAGTTGCTTTATCTTTATTATCAGCAAGCGTTACATACCAATCCCACCAAGCTTGATTGTCCTGCTCCCAGTATTGATTTAAATCTTCGCCATCTGCATTTGAGCCTACAAGCAAATTTTTTGAGGGTACTTTCTTATTAATAATCTTAATTTCCTAAAATAAAAATATTTTAGACAGCTTAATAGCCTGCCATTGTTTCAGACAATATTAAGACACAATTAGTTGCATCTATAACTTATGTGTATTATGTGCCTTTATATTTGCTTTAACAGTCTTCAAATCCTCTGATAATGAGACGGTCGAAAATAAATATTAGCCAAAGAAAAATTTTTGTTGAGAATTTAATTTTATGGATGATGAAAATATTAAGGACGTTGACTATTTTGTCGACATCCAACCTAAGAAAAAAATAGAATTTTATGAGGCTGTTTTGGAAGGGCTATCATTACCTGAGAAAACAATATCCCCTAAATTTTTTTATGATGAACGCGGCTCCAAAATTTTTGATAAAATTTGCGATACACCAGAGTACTATTTAACTCGAACTGAAATAGCGTTACTCAATGATATTCAAGAAGAGCTTTATTCTCTTGTTGAGCCTGGTTCAGCAGTCGTGGAATATGGTTGTGGATCGAGTATTAAGATTAAAGCTCTTTTATCTGCTTTGCCAGAGCCATCACATTATATTGCAATAGATATTTCAAAATCACATTTGATTGCAACTGCGAAAGAAATAGCCTCTAATTATAATAATATTTCTGTGGCAGCAATTTGTGCAGATTTTATGGAGCCGATTGACTGGCCAGAAAGAGCTTCTTTTGAATCTTTAAAACGACTTGCTTTTTTCCCTGGCTCTACCATCGGAAATCTTAACCCCAGTGAGGCTAGTCAGTTTTTAAAATATGTCCGACATTTAGTTGGTGATGACGGTACATTCGTAATTGGCGTAGATATGAAGAAAGATGCCGAGGTTTTTAATCGAGCTTATAATGATGCAGAGGGTCATACCGCTGATTTCAATTTGAACCTTTTACATAGAATGAAAAATGAACTAGATGCTGATATAAATATTTCGAAATTCTCTCATAAAGCTTTTTATAACGAAAAACTTGGAAGAGTTGAAATGCATCTTATTAGTGATATTAAGCAAGTTATTAAAATTGATAGTTCACAGTTTCTCTTTGAGCAAGGAGAAAGCATACATACTGAATGTTCCTATAAATATTCTGTAAGAGAATTTTCTGAATTGGCTAAAAAATCAGGATTTAGTGTGAAAAAAAATTG
Organism: Methylophilaceae bacterium; assembly: GCA_028351715.1. Lineage (GTDB taxonomy): Bacteria > Pseudomonadota > Gammaproteobacteria > Burkholderiales > Methylophilaceae > BACL14. The sequence continues at coordinate 17,788 of JAOMKM010000014.1, forward strand.
GAGTGACGAAAGAAATTTTTTCAGTATTTATTTGATGAAAGCTATTTAAAAGTGAAGCTATGAAAATTAAATCTGCTTGGACGCGACAGATAGAGAGTGGTCAACAGCCCAGTAGTTTAGATTTACAAGATCATCTCGATACTGTTCATGACAACAATGCTGGTTTCACAGAAGCATTTGCATGGAACTGTCGTGATGCGAATGGAAAAAATAGTTATGAGTTGCTTGCCGATATTATTGATAAAAAATATCATTCTCACGTTCTGGATCTTGGGTGTGGAAGTGGCGTTCTGCTTGATCTTTGCAATCAACGCTTCGGATCTGAATTGATTCTTTCGGGCGTCGATATGAATGACTCTGAACTAAAGCTTGCACGTAATCGCCTTGCACATACTAATACTAAGCTTTATCAAGGAGCGGCACAAAAACTTGATTGCTTTGCTGATTCTTCTTTTGATGTGATCTTCTGCCATTGGGCATTGACTTTGATGGACCCAGTGGTTGATGTGCTTGCTACAAGCAAACGCCTACTCAAAGAAAGTGGCATTTTTGCCGCTATTATTGATGGGGATCTCAAAGCTGCTCCTGGCTATCTTCAAGTCCACGATATTATTTACAAACACGTGCAATGTAAGTATCCGAATTATGGAGTTTTTGAACTTGGTGACCCACGTGTGAGAACAGCTACGGAATTGCAAAAACTTACGGCAGAAACCTTTAAAGATTTTAATATAAACATAACACCAATAAATCTGAATTTTAATGCAGCTCCTAGAGTCTTGGCACGTGAAATTGCGGGTTTTTTCTATGCTTCGTTCGTTCTCTCACATAGCGAATTTAATCACATGCTTACCGATCTTGAGAAATATTTTATTATGAACCAGCAAGATGGAATTAGCTGCTTTACCATGCCGGTAAATCGTTTAGTCGTTAGTGGAAGAGGGGAGAAATAATTGAACCGTCCAGGACCTATTAACTGTTAATTGTTAGAGCTAAGCCCAGTTGTTCTATGAGCTGCTATGTTACCCTGTATAAATAACTATAAGAATATTTAAAATTAATAGACATCTTCACGACTTTTTTCTTTCCCTCTTGGGTCAGAGGCAATCTCAATTTTATTATTTTTATGATCCCACATAATTATCTGCATATTACCAAACTGCCTATTAGATTTTTTAAATATATGTCCCATACTTTCTAATTCATTAATCTCGTTAGGCATAAATGCTTCTTCCTCATAAAGCACATAATCTGGATGATATTGATGATGAAATCTTGGCAGAGAGACCATAGATTTTGCGTCTCCGCCATCTATCCATTCCAATGCTGCAAGTAGAATCATACTTATAATCCTTGAGCCTCCAGGTGTTCCTAAAATCACGAAGCCTCTGCCTGACTCTAGAAAAGTTGGAGTCATACTAGATAACATTCTTTTTCCGGGCTCAACTGCATTAGCGTCATAACCAATCAATCCATAGCTATTCTCGGTTCCAGGCTTAATAGAAAAATCATCCATTTCATTATTCAGCAAAACACCCGTCCCTTTTGGAACAAAAGCAGACCCAAACCAAAAGTTGATTGATTGAGTAACTGCTACACGATTACCAAATTTATCGATTACCGCAAAATGAGTTGTATCATTTCCTTGCCCTTGATATGGTGGGTCAGAGAATTCGAGAATTTGATTATCTGTTGCATAATTAATATTAATACTCTCTCTTTGTTTTGCTGCAAAACTTGGAGTTAAAAGAAATTCAAGAGACTCATCCATGAAATCTGGATCCCCCATTTTTATTGCTCTTTCATAATAGGCTCGCCTCAGAGCTTCAATAATTAAATGTTTTTGGGTGGTACGACTAAATTTATCTAATTCATATCCTGCTAATATATTAAGTGCATTAGATAAAACTAAACCTCCTGAGGATGGAAGTCCTGGAGCGATAATTGAAACTTCTTTATAGGTTGATCGAACTGGTTCTCGTTCAATAACTTTGTATCTATTTAAATCTTCTTCGCTCCAAATACCACCATTATTTTGAACAGATTCAACCATTTTTTTAGCAAAACTTCCCGTATAAAAACCTTTGTGGCCATCTTTCATTATTTTTTTAATTGTCTTTGCTAAATCATTTTGTTTTAGAATCCATCCTTTTTTTGGTACTTCACCTTTGTCTAAAAAAATTGCTTCAGTTTCTTTATATTTCTTCAGCCATTCTTTTTTATAATTTGCTCCTTTTAAATACCTTTCATTTACCGCAAATCCATTGATTGCTGCCTTATAGGCAGGTGATAAAAGTTTGCTTAGTTTTTTTGAACCGTATTTATCATTAACGTAACTTAACACCGCAGGTATGCCTGGTATTCCTGCAGATAATGGCCCAAGTGTAGAAATATTTTTTATAATGCTCTCATTTTCATCTAGATACATATTTTTATGAGATTGAAGCGGAGCA
>JAOMKM010000015.1 GCA_028351715.1 Methylophilaceae bacterium
ATAAATTTTTTTCCTCATCGATCCTGATAATTTGTTGTTGTCCACTAATAATTCTAGTTTTAGTGGTAGTGGGATTTTTACTCTTCACTAGGCCCCGGGTGGAAATCAATTTTCCTTTAATAAGTTGTGTGAGTCGCTCTCCATTTATGTCTCTTCCTATTAATCCAACTAATGTTGTCTTAATACCTAAACCACTTAGATTAGCTGCTACATTTGCAGCTCCACCCATACGAAACTGTTCCTTTTCTTTTTTTAAGATAGGGATAGGTGCTTCAGGCGAAATACGATTTATTTCTCCAAATATATATTGATCTAACATTAAGTCGCCAATGACTAGACACCATTGATTGCTATTTAAAGATTTATTTTTTAATTTTTCTATTAATTCTCGTTCCATAGATTTCTATACCTTAGTTTCCACCCTAAAAAATTTATGCATATGGATCATTAGTGACTAAATAATTCTGCATATAATCTGCTATTCCCTCAGAAAGACTTTTAAATTTACTTTTAAATCCTACACTTCTTATTTTGCTAATATTTGCTTCCGTAAAATACTGGTACTTTTCTTTTAGGTCATTGGGCAAATCAATATATTTAATAGCAGAACTATTTCCACCTAAATTATTAGCAACAGACTCACCAATCGCTTTAAATGAGTCAGCTTTACCTGTCCCTACATTAAATAACCCAGATATATTTGGATTACTCAATAAATATACTACACACTCAACAGCATCTTTAACATATACAAAATCTCTTAATTGCATACCATCATCAAAATTTGGATGGTCGCTTTTAAACAGCCTAATTTCCTTCTCTTTTCTATACTGTTTAAATGCTTGATAAATAACACTTGCCATCCTTCCTTTATGATATTCGTTTGGGCCATAGACGTTAAAAAATTTCAAACCACACCACTGAGGAGGCTTTGGTTGTTGTGCTTGAGTTTGTTGTAAAATCCATTGATCAAAAAAATGCTTGGAGTACCCATATGCATTTAGAGGGGATAAATTATTGATACCTTCTTCGTAGTCACTGTATCCATTTTCTCCTAGTCCGTACGTGGCGGCGGAGCTTGCATAGATAAATGGTACGTTATTTTCAGCACACCAACTCCAAAGCATTTGACTGTAGCGAATATTTGAGTTTAATAAATGATTAAAATTCTTTTCCGTTGTAGCACTAATAGCCCCCATATGAATTACAGCAGAAATCTGACTATTTTTCGAAAGATATTTTTGTAGGTCATTCTTGTGAATAAATTCAGAAAACTTACGCTTTGAAATATTTTTCTCTTGATCAGGATGAATCAAATCATCAACAATAACAAATTGATTTTCATTAAGAATAGTATTAAGGTGCCATGCAATAATGCTTCCAATCATGCCGGCACCACCTGTGAGGATGATCATATATTTTTTTTAATCTTGTCGTATTGTTGCTTTGTTTTTAATGAAGATTTTTTTTCTTTGGATGCTAACCATTTAGTATCTATCCAGCCACTTAGATGCCCACTTAAAATTTCAGACATAGCTTTAATCCATACGGCATTATAATTAAGTGCTGGAATGTAGGAATATCTACCCCCACCATGCTCTTTAAAAATAGCCTTCCCTTCAATATTAATTTCCTCTAATGTTTCCAGACAATCACTTGAGAAGCCAGGGCAGATGACATGAACATTTTCTTCTTTGTTAAACCCAAGGTTTTTAATGATATCGGAAAAATATGGCTTTAACCATTCTGCTTTACCAAAACGAGATTGAAAACAAACCTGATACATATCATCCTTAAGACTTAATGCTTCAGCAAGTAGTCGTCCTGTTTTGTGACATTCGCAATGGTATGGGTCACCTTGCATTAAAGATTTTTTTGGAATTCCGTGAAAGCTCATAATAAGTTTTTTTGGTTTTCCGTTTTTTTTCCAAAAATCTTGAACTGACTCTTTTAGTGCATTGATATATGCTGGGTGGTCATGATAATTTCTAATTGTTCTAATTGCTGGGACATTTCTTGCTCGCAAAAGTATTCTCCACAAGCTGTCCATAGCTGATGCACTTGAAGAGGCAGCATATTGAGGGTAAAGAGGCAGTAAAATAATTTTAGTACAGTTTTTCCCCCTAAGTTTTCTGAATGCATCTGGCATAGAAGGGTTTCCATAACTCATTCCTAATTCCACCTCAATAGGTTCTTTGTAGTCTTTTTCTAATTGTTTTTTTAATAGAGTCATTTGTTTCTTTGCATTAACTAATAACGGTGATCCATCCTTAGTCCAAATCTGCTGATATTTTTTTGCAGAAGCAGCTGGCCTAATTACTAAAATAATGCAGTGTAAAATCCAACACCAAATAAATCGTGGTATTTCAACAACTCTCCTATCCATAAGAAATTGACCTAGGTATTTTCGTAAGGATTTTGCATCAGGGGCATCTGGAGTTCCAAGATTAGCCAGGATTACTCCAATCCTTGGGGGATCTCCATGCTTATAATTTGGTTCAGGTTTATAGTAGCTCATCTTTTATTTAATTATTTGAATTGAATTGCTTAACAGTTTAGCAGTGATGTTTACAATCGGAATAACTCTTTCGTAAGCCATTCTAGTTGGACCAATTACACCAATAGTACCCAAAACTTCGCCATCAGCATGATAGGGTGCAGTGATAACGCTACATTCATCAAGGGCTTGATAGCCTGATTCTTGCCCGATAAAAATCTGCATACCATCTGCTTGGTAACTTTTGTCTAGAAGGTTAAATAGAGCAGTCTTTTTCTCAAATACTTCTATAATTTTTTTTATACTAGCTACATTTTTAGATAGTTCACCAGACCCTAATAAATTTCCTTGACCTGATATCACAATATTGTCATTCTTTATTTCGTCGGAGGATGTTTCAATTGCTGCCGTCATTAAATTAATCATTTCTTTTTTCATATTGGTTAATTCATTTGAAATTTTTATTTTTGTCTCTTCAATTGAATGCCCTTCAAATTTTTGATTAAAATAATTAGATGCCTCTAATAGAATTCCTTGATTATAATTCTGATCTGTAAAAAGTACCCGATTTTGAACGTTACCATCATCCGTTACTATTATTACGAGAACTCTTTTATCTGAGAGGCTTAAAAATTCAATATGCTTAAAGGTGAGTTTCTTTGCTTTTGGAATCATTACTACCCCAGCAAATTTAGTTAATTCAGAAAGTGCTTCGGAAACAGAGCTGCTAAGGTGTTTATTATCAGAAAGTATCAGCTGTTCTTTTAACATAGAAAGCTCTTTTTTATTAGGTGACTCCATTGTTAACAGGCTATCTACGAAAAAACGATAACCCATTTGAGTTGGAACTCTTCCTGATGACCTATGTGGGCTTAAAATAAAACCAGCATCCTCAAGGTCTTTCATAACACCCCTAATAGATGCAGAACTAAGGTCAAGACCTGATGAGCATGCAAGTGATTTAGACGCTACAGGTTGTCCATCCTTGATATGCTGTTTTATTAATGCCCTCAAAAGAGTTTGTGCTCTAATATCTAAGCTCATTTAAATTGAATTAATTCTTTCCTTAGAAGATGAATCGATTAAAATAGATTTATCATAATTATGTGTCATTTTACTAATTCAAAACTAATAAAGCTAGTATAAAAAAAATCGTGAGTAAATTTAAAAAAATTGCCGTAATTGGAAAATACCCCTCTTTTGAAGATGCTGGTGATTTTCATACCCAATTAATCGAGTTAATTGATTATTTAAGTAAAAAAAATATTGAATTAATTATTGAAGAAAAAACTCAGAAACAGATTAATTTAAACCAATTTAAATCATCACCGCTTAAAGATATTGGACCTCAAGTCGATGTTGCTATTATTGTTGGTGGGGATGGAACAATGTTAGGCGTTGCTAGAACATTAGTTGACTCTCAGATTCCTTTAATAGGAGTAAATAGAGGTAGGTTTGGGTTTTTGGCAGACTTAAATATTGATAGTATGTTTACTAATATTGATATGATTTTAGAAGGTGATTTTATCCGCGATAACCGAATGTTGATCGATACTAGAATTATTAGGTCTGATAAAGTAATTTATGAATCTCTTTCCTTAAATGATGTTGTCATCAAAACAGGATTAAAACTAATTGAACTGGAAGTTGTCATTGACGATCGCTTTGTACATAAACAAAGATCAGATGGCATAATCGTTAGTACTCCTACAGGGACAACTGCATATGCTCTGTCGGCAGGGGGGTCTATTCTTCACCCTAGTTTAGATGCAATCTCCATAGTGCCAATTAGCCCCCATACTTTGAGTAACAGACCAATTGCTGTTAGTGGAAGTAGCGAAATAGAAATTAAAATAATTCATATGGATGAAGCCTATGCCAGTATTGATGGGCAAATCAAGTTTCCTTTAGATATAAGAGATCGGATTGAAATTAAAAAAGCAAAGCAATCTATATCAATCCTTCATCCAAATAATTATTGTTACTTTGAAATGCTAAGAAATAAGTTAAATTGGGGTTAGGCTTAAATTATGCTTGAAAGTTTATCTATTAAAAATTTTGTTATTGTTGACCAGCTTGAATTAAATTTTGAAAGTGGCTTTACCTCACTTACTGGTGAGACAGGGGCTGGTAAGTCGATACTTATTGGGGCATTATCATTGGCATTGGGAAGTAGAAGTGAAACAGGCATTGTCAGAAATGGTTGTGATAAGTCAGAAATTTCAGCATCTTTTAATGTCTTGAATAATCATAATGCGAACGAATGGCTCAATGATAATGATATGGACTCAGACGGAGATTTACTTCTTAGACGGGTAATATTTTTAGATGGCAAGTCTAAAGCCTATATTAATGGTTCCTCAGCTACTATTAATCAATTACGAGAGCTTGGAGAATTACTGGTAGATATTTATAGTCAGAACTCTCATCATTCGTTATTAAAGACATCTACTCAGAGAGATATTCTTGATAATTTTTCCCATCTGAAAAATAATGCAGACCTTGTAAAAGATCTATACAAAAAATGGTATAAATTATTTCTAGAACATCAAAATTTTGAAAAAAATCGAGAAGCATATCGACTGGAGCTAGATGAATTAACTGAAAAATTAAGCCAGTATCAAGCACTTGAATTTTCATTAGAAAATTGGGAGAGTATTCAACAGCAACACAAGACATTAAATAATCGCACAGAAATAGTTGAAGGTACTCAAAAAATATTAGCTATTTTAAATAGTGAAGAATCATTAGCTATCAATGAGCAGCTTTCTGATTTGAATGGTCATTTATCAGATTTGGTAAAGCTTGATGACTCACTAAATATTCATGTTAAGACATTAGAGGTCGCGACGGTAGAGCTTGAAGAGATGGGTAGGGAATTGACACGCTATGCGCAATCCTTGGAGGATAATTATGAATTACAGAAAGAGATTGAAGATAAAATTCAATTAACATTTGATTTTCTTAGAAAATATCGATTAAACCCTGATGAGTTAGTGGAGGCTAGTCAATTATGGCAAGAGAGAATTATTCATTTAAGCGAAATTTTAGGTGAGTCAGGTATTGAGGTTGCTCTTAATAAAGCGAAAATTGACTATGATAAAGCTGCATTAGAACTATCTAAATTAAGGGCTGCAGCTTCAAAAAATCTAAGTAATGAAATTACAAATAAATTAAAGCAACTCTCATTCACTCATGGTAAATTTGTAGTAAATTTAAAGGCAATTGAAGCTAGTCAGTTTGGAAACGAGCAGGCTGAATTTTTAATATCAACTTATCTTGGTGCAGAACCTAAACCTATTCAAAAAGTTGCTTCAGGTGGTGAGTTATCGCGCATTAGTCTAGCTATTAGGGTGTGTTCTGTTATGGATGCAAATGTACCTTCAATGATTTTTGATGAGGTTGATGTAGGTATTGGCGGAGGAGTTGCTGAAATTGTTGGAAAATTATTAAAATCATTGGGTGATTCTAATGACAGACAAATATTTGTAATTACTCATCTACCTCAAGTAGCTGCGCAGTCCAGGTTTCATTTTAAAGTTTCAAAAACTCAAGTTAATAAGCAAACTATTAGTAATATTGAACAACTTAGTGAGCAGACTCGTATTGATGAGATTGCACGTATGCTAGGGGGCGTTGAAATTACAGAAACAACAAAGGAACACGCCAAAGAATTACTTAGTTGACTCATGGCACTTAGCAGTATTTTCTGGCCCACCTAATCGGCAATCACAAGGTTTTTTTGTACAGTCTGCATATATGTATAACGCATGCTCTATAATTTTAAAACCATTTTTTTCAGCCACTATATTTTGTCGATTTTCAATTTCGTCATCAACAAATTCTTGAATAAACCCACATTGAAGACAAACAATATGATCATGATGAGATTTTTGATTAAGTTCGAAAACAGCTTTACCGCTCTCGAAATGATGCCTGACTAATAAGCCTGCTTGTTCGAACTGAGTTAGGACACGATAAATAGTAGCAAGACCAACTTCATTGCCAGCGGTTAGCATTACTTTGTAAATATCTTCTGCTGATAAATGCTTTTCTTTTGAATTTTCGAATATGCTAAGGACTTTTAATCGGGGGAGCGTTGCTTTTAATCCATTTTCTTTAAGATTAATATGGTCTTCCATGATGCATTTCTCCAATTTTAAATAAAGGCAATAGTGACATGTTATATTATCAACCTTTGCAAATAAAGCCATAATATATGAGATCAGTAGTAATTTTATCCTTTTTTTTAATATCTTGTAGTTTTAATAACTCAGTACCCGAATTTCTTCCTGATGTATATAAAATGGATATCCAGCAGGGTAATGAGATAGATTCTGAGATGCTCCTTCAACTAAAGCCTGGAATGACTAAGTCTCAAGTGAGATTTGTTTTAGGAACCCCCTTGATTCAAGATAGCTTTCATAATCAGCGTTGGGATTATATTTATGAAATGAGAAGAGGGGGAGTTTTAATAGAAACGCGTCATGTTATTCTTAACTTTGAAAAAGATTTATTAAAGAATATTACGGGCGAAGTTCTCCCTAAAAATGGAAAAAAATCTTTAATTAATCAAAAAAAATTAGCTAAACCAAGCCGTGAACAAGATAAAAAGAATGATGATGAATCCTCTTGGATAGAAAAATTTAAATTCTGGGAAGAAGATACAAATATTACTGATGAAGAAAATACCAATGATAAAAAAAATTCTAACAGTGAGGCTGGCAACATAATAAATAAGGATGGCTCGTCAAATAATGCTGATTTTATTCAAAGGATTGATCTTAAAGAGTCTATCAATGAGGCTGTAAGAGAGGATATAGAAAGTAATGAATCAGAAGATTTGTCAATCGATGATTTGGAGGATAAGAAAATACTATCAGAAGATAAAGAAGTTATAATAAATCAACAAGTAGAAAAAAAAGAGTCAGATTACTTTAAATTGTTATTAGAGAAAATTGGATTTTAATATGACAAAGCCTATCAGGATAGTCGTAGTTGGCGCTACTGGAAAAATGGGGCAAACCTTAATACAAGAAATTTTCAATGATGAGAGTTTGCATCTTTCTGCTGCAGTAGATATATCTTCAAGTGCATATATTGGACATGATGCTGGATCTTTATTGGGCCTTCAGACGGATGTTCTAATCACAGGAGCATTATCAGAAAATCATGCTAATAGTGATATTCTTATTGACTTTACAAGACCTGAAGCCAGCCTCTCTTATTTAGATTTTTGCCTAAAACATAATATTAATTATGTTCTAGGAACTACTGGTTTTAATGAGGACGAAAAGAAAAAAATTTATGATGCTACTAAAACTATAGCAATTTGTTTTGCTCCTAATATGAGTGTCGGAGTAAATCTATTAATCTCTCTTGTAGAAGCTGCAACAAAGGTCCTACATAATGAATTTGATATTGAGATTATTGAGGCTCATCACCGACATAAGGTAGATTCTCCATCAGGAACTGCATTAAGGCTTGGGGAGGCTGTAGCAAAATATGCTGGGCTATCCCTAAAAGAAAATAGTAATTTTCATCGTGAAGGAAATATGGAGCCTAGGAAATCTACGGAAATTGGTTTTTCAACAATTCGTGGTGGAGATATTGTAGGTGACCATACTGTTTTATTTGCTGGAGACGGAGAGAGGGTCGAGCTTACTCATAAAGCCAATAGTCGTAAAACCTTTGCTAAGGGCGCAATTCGCGCTGCAAAATTTATTACAGGCAAAGATTCTGGGTTATTTGATATTTTAGATGTATTAAATTTAAAAAATATTGATTAAATGCTGTTATTTAAATTGAAGTAAATCTTTGATTCCTTTATAATCTCCTAAGCGGGCGGTCCTAAATCCACCCGTTTGTTTTATCTAGTCAAAAATTACCTTGGGAGTGTTTCTTGTCGAGTAAAATGCCGGCCATCTTAGTGCTTGCAGACGGAACAAAGTTTCGAGGTTATTCAATTGGGGTAGAAGGTAAAGTTTCTGGCGAGGTTGTTTTTAATACAGCTATGACAGGATACCAAGAAATCCTCACTGACCCCTCATATAAAGAGCAGCTTGTTACATTAACTTATCCTCATATTGGTAATACTGGTATTAACGATGAAGATGGGGAGTCAAATAAAATTTTTGCGAAGGGTTTAATTATTCGTGATCTACCTATAATTGAGTCAAATTTTAGAAGTATATGCTCACTCTCAGATTTTTTAGTCTCTGAAAAGATAGTCTCAATTGCAGGGATAGATACTAGGCAGCTCACTAAGCATATAAGAATAAATGGAGCACAATCTGGATGTATAGCTTCCGGGTCATATGATGAAGAGGAGGTTTTACAGCATGCGAAAAAATTCCCAGGTTTATCAGGAATGGATCTCGCAAAAGTTGTTTCAACTGATAAACCATATTTTTTTGATGAGGGCGAATGGTCCTTGGGCGCTGGCTTTGAGAGTACAAAAAAAACTTTATATAATGTTGTTGCTTATGATTATGGAGCAAAAAAAAATATATTAAGAATGTTAGTTTCTAGAGGATGTCGGGTAAATGTTGTGCCAGCTACTATGCCTGCCGATGATGTACTTTCGCTTAATCCTGATGGTGTTTTCTTGTCAAACGGTCCTGGAGACCCAGAGCCATGTGATTATGCAGTTAAAAATATCCAGATATTAATTAATAAAAAGATTCCTATTTTTGGTATTTGTCTTGGACATCAACTTCTAGGTCTTGCAAGTCATGCTAAAACTCTCAAGATGAAATTTGGTCATCATGGTGCTAATCATCCAGTCCAGGACCTAGAAACTGGAAAAGTTTTTATTACTAGCCAGAATCATGGTTTTGAGGTGGATGAGAAATCATTGTCAGCTAATCTTAGAGCTACCCATCGATCACTTTTTGATGGTTCCCTGCAGGGAATTTCAAGAACAGATACTCCTGCTTTTAGTTTTCAAGGTCATCCAGAAGCAAGTCCTGGCCCACAGGAGATGAGCTATCTTTTTGATGAGTTTATTAATTTGATGATTAAAGCGAAGAAAAAATAATGACAAATCGTAAGGATATAAAATCGATATTAATCATTGGTGCAGGACCAATTATTATTGGACAAGCTTGTGAGTTTGACTACTCAGGTGCTCAGGCATGCAAAGCATTGAAAGAGGAAGGTTATCGAGTTATTTTAGTAAACTCTAATCCTGCAACTATAATGACTGATCCGGAATTGGCAGATGCAACTTATATTGAACCCATTCAATGGCAAGTAGTGAGTAGGATTATAGAAAAAGAGAAGCCTGATGCAATCTTACCTACAATGGGAGGCCAAACAGCTTTGAATTGTGCATTAGATTTGGATAAGCATGGTGTGTTAAAGAAATTTAACGTGGAATTGATCGGGGCATCAAAAGAATCTATAGATAAAGCAGAGGACCGACAAAAATTTAAGGAGGCGATGGATCGTATTGGTTTGGCTTCTGCACGATCAGTAATTGCCCATAGTATAGAAGAAGCAATCCAGGTTCAAGCTGGAATTGGATACCCCTCGATTATTAGACCTTCATTTACTATGGGTGGAAGTGGAGGTGGCATTGCTTACAATAGAGAGGAATTCGTAGAAATATGTGAGCGTGGTTTAGATGCATCACCTACTAATGAATTATTAATAGAAGAGTCTTTGCTTGGTTGGAAAGAGTATGAAATGGAAGTTGTAAGAGACTCTAAGGATAATTGTATTATTATTTGCTCGATTGAGAATTTAGATCCAATGGGGGTTCATACCGGAGACTCTATAACTGTTGCTCCAGCTCAAACATTAACTGATAAAGAATATCAAATTATGCGAACAGCATCGATTAATGTTTTAAGAGAAATCGGTGTAGATACTGGGGGGTCAAATGTTCAGTTTTCGATTAACCCGAAAGATGGGCGAATGGTAGTTATTGAAATGAATCCAAGAGTTTCAAGATCATCAGCCCTTGCTTCAAAGGCAACTGGTTTTCCTATAGCAAAAATTGCCGCAAAATTAGCTGTAGGCTTTACATTAGACGAGTTAAAAAATGACATTACTGGTGGCAAAACACCCGCATCTTTTGAACCTACAATAGATTATGTTGTTACTAAAATTCCTCGATTTGCATTTGAAAAATTTCCCCAAGCTGACTCTCGATTAACCACACAAATGAAGTCAGTGGGTGAGGTTATGTCTATTGGAAGAACCTTTCAAGAGTCATTTCAAAAAGCCTTACGAGGACTAGAAACTGATGCAGATGGTTTAGTGGAATATTCAAGCAATATTGACGAAATTATAAAAGAGTTAAGGGAGCCTGGGCCTAATCGTATTTGGTTTGTTGGAGATGCTTTTAGAGCTGGATTATCCATTGATGATGTATTCCAGCATTCAAAAATTGATCCTTGGTTTTTACATCAAATTAATGATTTAGTTGTAACCGAGAAAGAGATAAGAAAAATTTCAATTTCATCGTTCAATGAAGAGCAAATCTTTAATATTAAGAGGAAAGGTTTCTCAGATAGTCGTATTGCTTATCTAATGGGTTGTACGGAGGAAGAAGTTCGTAATTATAGATACTCTATAAATCTACATCCTGTTTATAAAAGAGTGGATACTTGTGCAGCAGAATTTGAAACAAAAACAGCTTATCTATATTCAACTTATGAAGAAACATGTGAATCTGAACCTTCAAATAATAAGAAAGTTATTATTATTGGTGGAGGACCCAATCGTATTGGACAAGGAATAGAATTTGATTATTGTTGTGTTCATGCATCTCTTGCGCTTAGAGAAAGTGGATTTGAAACTATAATGATTAACTGTAATCCTGAAACTGTTTCAACTGATTATGATATATCAAATCGACTTTATTTTGATCCAGTTACCCTAGAAGATGTTTTAGAAATAGTGAATAAAGAGAGTCCTTGGGGAGTGATTGTCCAATACGGAGGACAAACTCCATTGAAGCTAGCAAAGGGACTTGCGAAACAAGGGGTTCCAATTATTGGAACTCTACCAGATGATATTGATGCCGCAGAAGATAGAGAACGATTCCAAAAAATTTTAGTGAGTCTTAATTTACGCCAGCCACCTAACAGAACTGCCAGAAATTCAGATGAGGCAATAAGACTCGCGGAGGAGATAGGCTATCCTTTAGTTGTAAGGCCCAGTTATGTGTTGGGGGGGCGAGCTATGGAAATAGTTCATGAACAATCTGACCTCGAAAGATATATGAGGGAAGCAGTTAAGGTTTCGAACGACTCCCCAGTTCTCTTAGATAGGTTCTTGAATGATGCACTAGAAATTGATGTAGATGCAATATCTGATGGGGTTGATATCGTGATTGGTGGAATTATGGAACATATTGAGCAAGCTGGTGTACATTCTGGTGACTCTGCATGTTCGCTGCCACCCTATAGCCTTTCAAAAGAAATACAACAAAAAATTGTAGTTCAAACTAAAAAGATGGCTAAAGCATTAAATGTAATTGGCTTAATGAACGTTCAATTTGCAGTTCAAGGAGAGAATATTTTTGTTCTTGAGGTTAATCCAAGAGCTTCTAGAACTGTACCTTTTGTGTCAAAAGCAATAGGTAAGCCTCTTGCTAAGATAGCGGCTAACTGTATGGCAGGAAAAACACTAGCACAGCAAGGAATGACCCATCAAATTACCCCTCTTTTCTTTTCAGTAAAAGAGGCAGTATTTCCTTTTATAAAATTTCCTGGTGTTGATCCTATTTTAGGTCCAGAAATGAAGTCCACAGGAGAAGTAATGGGAGTTGGTAAAACTTTTGCTGAAGCATTTATTAAGTCACAACTGGGATCTTCTGTAGCTCTCCCAAAAGGAGGAAAAGCATTTCTTAGTGTAAGAAAAGAAGATCATCTTAAAGTACTTGATATAGCTTCATCATTAATAAATCTTGGTTTTATTTTGGTTGCAACAAAAGGAACAGCAAAAGCTATCAAAAATCATGGCCTAAAAGTTCAAGCAGTTAATAAAGTTGCAGAAGGGCGACCACATGTTGTTGACATGATTAAAAACGATGAAATTGATTTTATTGTTAATATTACAGAAGATAAAAGAGCGATTGCTGATTCCTATGAAATTCGAAGAAATGCTTTGCAGAATAAGGTCACCTATTACACGACCATAGCTGGAGCACGAGCTGCATGTGTTGGTATGAACTATGGTGAAGAGCTAGATGTAGCATCGCTTCAAAGCTTGCATAAGATATCATCTTAAAATAAACTCATTTCAATAACTATCAACACTGTCAATGTTTAGAATAATATTTTTAATTAAGGAAGTTAAATGAATCAAATTCCAATAACACGTAATGGACACGAGTTACTAAAAAAAGAATTGTCGCAATTAAAGAGTAAAGATCGTCCTAGTGTTATTAAGGCTATTGCAGAAGCAAGGTCTCATGGTGACCTTTCGGAAAATGCAGAATATGATGCAGCTAAAGAAAAACAAGCTTTTATTGAAGGTAGATTAGCAGAAATTGAAGCAAAATTATCTCAGGCAGTCGTGATTGACCCTGCCTCTCTTAATGGTGAAGGTAAATGTGTTTTTGCCTCTACTGTTACTATTGAGGATTTAGACAGCGAAACAAAGTCAATCTATCAGATTGTTGGCGATGATGAGTCAGATATTAAGCAAAATAAAATCTCTATTAATTCCCCGCTAGCAAAAGCATTGATTGGTAAAGAGGGGGGTGATGTAATTGAATTCGAAACCCCTAGCGGTATAAAGTCATTTGAGATATTAAAAGTACAGTACATATAAAAATGGAAAATTTTCTAAATAAGCTCTCTGTTGTATTAACTACCCTATGGGTAGGAAGTTTGTGGTCTATGTTGATGGTAACCTCGGTACTCTTTCATAAAATACCTAGCGCTTATATTGCTGGAGCTATTGCTGAAGACATGTTCGCATATATTAATTATTTTGGAATAATAACGGCTTTATTTTTAATATTTATTGGGTTTAAAAAAAATGGTATTAAAATACTTAAGAAATCTTATTTCTGGATTATTTTTATGATGCTAGTTGTAATTATGATTAATTATTTTGGTATTAATCCATTTCTTGAGGCTCTAAAAATAGAAGCACTTTCAAAGGAAGTAATGGAGAGCGTATTTTCTGAACGCTACCGAACATGGCATGGAATTGCTAGTGCAGCGTATTTGTTTGAATGTTTCCTTGGCATCATGCTAGTTTTAAGAGTAAGGTTAATCTAATAGGGTAGAACTATTTTTGTTTTATCATTTGCTTTGTAGATAACTATTTGCTTGCCTATATGATTAATTGACTCAGCTCCAACTTTTTCACAGATAGAAGCTAAAATAAGAGCACGGTTAGCCTTGTCATTCTCTTGAACCTGAATTTTTATAAGTTCATGAGCCTTAAGGTTTAATTTAATTTCATTAATTACTGAGTTGGAAAGTCCTTTAATGCCAATTTGAACAACAGGCTTTATTGCGTGAGCTAGAGATTTAAGATGTGAAATTTGTTTTGAATTTAGCATAAATTATTTAATGAAAAAATAAATTGGATGAATAATAGCAGATGAAAAGATCTAGAACTAGTAAAAGCTGGATGAATGAGCATGTTAAAGATAGTTATGTCAAACAGGCACATTCCGATGGATATCGTTCTCGAGCTGCTTATAAGCTAATTGAGGCAAATAAAAAGTTTAAATTACTAACTAAAAATATGGTTGTTGTTGATCTTGGATCCTCACCTGGAAGTTGGTCTCAGGCTACTGTAAATATTATTGGAAGCCAGGGAAAGATATTTGCCTTAGATATTTTGGAAATGGAGCCTATTAAGAATGTTAATTTCGTGCAGGGAGACTTCCGAGAAGAAAATGTTCTTAATCATCTAGAAAATAAATTAGGAGATTTAAAGGTAGACCTTGTTATTTCAGATATGGCCCCCAATATTAGTGGTATAAAAACAAAAGATCAGGCAGGAATTATTCACCTAAATGAATTGGCTCTTGATTTTTCGAGGAATTGGATGAAACCGAATGGGAACTTGTTGGTCAAATCTTTTGTTGGAGAGCAATATGAGGAATTTATTGAGTCAGCTAGAAAAGTCTTCACTAAGGTTGTGACTTTCAAGCCGAAGGCATCTCGTGATAGAAGCTCAGAAATTTTTATTGTAGGACAAAAAATGAAGATTATGGAGTGATTTAATCATTCTAGTTTAGAATAAATATTAATAACCTAATACAGAGGTATAGCATTGAATAATAATACATTAAAAACAATTGCAATCTGGATTTCACTCGGTCTTATAATGATGACCATCTTCAATCAATTTTCAGGATCTTCAAGATTTGAAAATAAGCTAGTTTATTCTGAATTTATGGCTGAAGTTAAGGCTGGTAATATCTCTAAAGTCGAAATCAATGACAATAATTTGACGGGAACGACAGCAGAAGGTAAGAAATTTACTACTTATGCTCCAACAGATCCATGGCTTGTATCTGATCTTTTGAAGAATAACGTAATTGTTGATGCTAAGCCTAAGGAAAAGCAGTCTCTGTTCATGAGTATTTTTATTTCATGGTTCCCGATGATTTTATTGGTCGGAGTATGGATATTCTTTATGAAGCAAATGCAAGGTGGTGGAGGAAAAAGTGGAGGCCCTTTCTCATTTGGTAAAAGTAAGGCAAGGCAGCTGGATAAAACTAATAACAAGACTACGTTTGCTGATGTGGCTGGATGTGATGAGGCCAAGGAAGAAGTAGCTGAGATTGTTGAATTTTTAAGAGAGCCATCAAAATTTCATAAATTAGGTGGAAAAATCCCTAGGGGAGTGCTAATGGTTGGACCTCCAGGAACTGGTAAAACATTATTAGCGCGAGCAATTGCAGGTGAAGCTGAAGTTCCTTTTTATACTATCTCTGGCTCAGACTTTGTTGAAATGTTTGTAGGTGTTGGTGCTGCTCGAGTTCGTGATATGTTTGAACAAGCCAAAAAAAATTCACCATGTATTATTTTTATTGATGAAATTGATGCAGTAGGTCGACATCGTGGTGCAGGCACAGGTGGTGGGAACGATGAACGAGAGCAAACATTAAATCAGTTGCTTGTTGAATTAGATGGTTTTGAGGCTAATTCAGGAGTAATTGTTATTGCAGCAACTAATCGGGCTGATGTTTTAGATAAAGCCTTACTTCGACCTGGAAGATTCGATCGACAAGTTTCTGTAAGCCTTCCCGACATAAAAGGTAGAGAGGAAATTTTAATTGTCCATATGAGAAAAATTCCTATGGATGTTGATGTTAAGGCCGATATTATTGCCAGAGGTACCCCAGGATTTTCAGGTGCTGACTTAGCAAACTTAGTGAATGAAGCGGCATTATTTGCAGCGCGTTTCAATAAAAAAAATGTTGATATGGAAGATTTTGAGCAAGCTAAAGATAAAATCTATATGGGGCCAGAGCGAAAATCTATGATTATGCGGGAAGAAGAAAGACGAAATACTGCCTATCATGAGTCAGGACATGCAGTAGTTGCAAAATTATTACCTAATGCTGACCCCGTTCATAAAGTAACAATAATGCCAAGAGGCTGGGCATTAGGATTAACATGGCAGCTTCCAGAGTTTGATAGATTTAGTAATTTTAAGGATAAGATGCTTGAAGAAATTGCAATTTTATTCGGTGGAAGAATTGCTGAAGAAGTTTTTATGAAGCAAATGTCTACAGGCGCAGGAAATGATTTTGAAAGAGCAACAAAGCTTGCTAGAGATATGGTAACTCGATATGGAATGTCAGATAAATTAGGGACCATGGTCTATGCTGATGATACTCAAGATTCCTTTATGCCAATGTCATCAAAGTCAATATCAGAGGCTACACAGCAAAAGGTGGATAATGAAATAAAATCTATTCTTGATCAGCAATATTCCGTTGCACGAAAATTGATTGAAAAAAATAAGAAGAAAATTGAGGTAATGGCTAAAGCATTATTGGAGTATGAAACAATTGATAGCAATCAAATCAATGACATAATGGCTGGAAAGAAAGTTAGACCTCCAAAACCATCAAGAGGTACTGCACCTAAAGTCGGACCTAAAGATGGTGGCTCAGGATCTGCTTCACCTATAACGGCTCCACAACCAACTGCAAAAAAATGATTAAGGGGGTTTTTCCCCTTTATTTATGCAGACACTTAAACATCTCATTAGAAAAAATAAAGACCCATTAGTTATGGGTGTTTTAAATATCACTCCCGACTCATTCTCTGATGGAGGTAAGTATTTAAATTTAACAGCAGCGATTGATCATGCAATGAGTATGATTGAGGAGGGCGCATTAATAATTGATATTGGGGGTGAATCAACCCGCCCTAATGCTCAAGAAGTATCACTAGAAACTGAAAAGGCACGCATTGAACCAGTTATAAAAGCATTAAGAAAAGAGACTGATATATATATCTCTCTTGATACGAATAAACCTGAACTTATGCGACTAGGTATTGATTTAGGAGTAAATATGATTAATGATATTTATGCACTAAGTAAACCCGAGGCAATGAATGTTTTATCAGAATCAGAAGTAGATGTATGTCTTATGCATATGCAAGGTAACCCTAAGACAATGCAAAAAAATCCTAGTTATAACGAAGTAGTAAGTGAAGTAAAATTTTTTTTAGATAGCCAAATTGAAAATTGTATTAATAACGGAATTGGAGCATCTAGAATCATGATTGACCCTGGATTTGGTTTTGGAAAGTCCCATGAAGATAATTTAGCCATATTCAATGAAATTGAAGCGTTTACTCATAATCAAATTACTTTGATGGTAGGCCTATCGAGAAAATCTATAATAAAAAAATTAGTAGGGGAAAATGAAGATGCTATTATTCAAGCTAGTGCATTAATGGCAGCGATTGCATCAAAGAAAGGCGCAAAAGTTTTGCGAGTTCACGATGTGAGAGCCACAAAAATTGCAATCGATTTATTAAAGAATTTATAAAAAATATGAAGAAATTTTTTGGTACAGATGGTATTCGCGGAAAAACCGGCGATTACCCAGTAACACCAGATTTTTTTGTCAAACTTGGTTATGCAGCAGGACTAGTACTGACGAAAAATATTAAGGAAAATAAAAAGCCATCGGTAGTAATTGGTAAGGATACGAGAATTTCCGGTTATATGTTGGAGTCTTCTCTTGAAGCAGGATTTTCATCTGCTGGGGTTGATGTCTATTTAACTGGACCTATACCAACACCTGCGATTGCATTTCTAACCCAATCTTTAAAAGCTGATATTGGAATTATGATAACAGCATCTCATAATCCTTATGAAGATAATGGTATTAAGTTATTTTCTAGTAAAGGGACTAAACTTTCTGATGAAGTTGAGAGTGAAATAGAAGGAATGATAGAGAGTAAAATTAAGTGTGTAGAACCAAGTAAACTTGGGAAAGCCAGACGTCTAGATAACGCGAGAGCAAAATATATTGAATTCTGCCTTAAAACTTTCCCAAAAGAGGTAAATTTAAAAAAATATAAAATAGTTCTTGATTGTGCTCATGGAGCAACTTATCAAGTTGCCCCTGAAATATTTAAAATTTTAGGGGCTAATATTGTTTTAATAAATAATGAGCCTGATGGATTGAATATTAATTTTCAGGCAGGATCAACGCACCCAGAGTTTCTAATTGATCATGTTAAAAGCCATAATGCTGATTTAGGAATTGCTTTTGATGGAGATGGTGATCGTGTCATTATGGTAAGCGATCAAGGTGAGTTGGTTGATGGTGATCAGATTTTATATTTAATTATGGATTATTATCATAATCAAAATAAGCTTAAGGGCGGTGTTGTTGGAACGCTAATGACAAATTTAGCTTTTGAAGAAAAATGTAAGTTACTTGAGGTTCCATTTGAAAGAACGAATGTAGGTGATCGTTATGTGTCAGAAATGCTTCGTAAGAAGTCATGGCATATGGGAGGAGAAAATTCTGGCCACATAGTGTTGCTAAATCATCACTCAACTGGTGATGGTATTATTTCTTCATTACAAGTTATCTCGGCCTTATTAGAAAAAAATAAAAAAATAAGCGAAGCATTGAAAGAAATGCCAATGTATCCTCAGGTCTTAATTAATATTCCTCTTGTTAATAAAATTGATATTGATTCAACATTCATTCAGGAGATTATATTAATAGCTAAAGAAATGATGAATGGATTAGGAAGAGTTCTGATTAGAACATCAGGAACGCAACCATTATTAAGAATAATGACTGAAGGGCCAAATAAGGAATTAACTGAAAAAGCAGCAAATTTTTTAGTTAAAAAGATTAAATCTATTAGCTAATACTAAAAGTAAGATTTTAACCAAACTTGCCTGTGATGTAATCTTCTGTTTCTTTTTTAGTTGGATTCGTGAATATTTTATTTGTATCATCATGTTCAACTAGCTCACCAAGGTACATATAGGCTGTGTAATCAGAAATTCTTGCTGCTTGTTGCATATTATGGGTCACTATAAGTATAGATAGCTTTTTCTTTAATTCAGACATCAATTCTTCAATATTAACGGTGGCTATTGGATCTAATGCCGAAGTT
>JAOMKM010000016.1 GCA_028351715.1 Methylophilaceae bacterium
GTTATATTGGAGCGTTAATAAATATTTAATTAAAGGAAGAAATGAAAAAAGTTTTTTGGTTTACTGGGTTATCTGCGTCAGGGAAAACAACCCTGGCAAATGGTTTAATTGAATTCCTCAGGGAGCAAGGGCTTTCTAGTATTCTAATTGATGGGGATGATGTTAGATCGGGGTTATCATCAGATTTAAATTTTAGCGAAGCTTGTAGATATGAGAATATAAGAAGAATTGCAGAGATATCAAAATTGTTACTAAAACAATTAGATTGTGTAATTGTATCTACAATATCTCCAGCAGAAAATCTAAGGGAAGCTGCAAGACAAATAATAGGTGTTAATCACTTTGTATTAATATATGTATCAACCCCAATAGAAATATGCATAGAAAGGGATCCAAAAGATTTATATAAAAAGTCTAATGCTGGATTAATAAGAGACCTAACTGGAATGGGTTCAAAATTTGAACCTCCTACTAAATATGATTTTATAATTGATACTAGTAAACAAAATAAAAATGATGGGTTAGCACTTCTAATAAAATCTACAAAAATTACTCAATAAGTTTAAATTATAATTTCTATAAAAGCTATTATCCACGGGGATGATGTTCTTGATGAAGTTTTTTAAGCCTCTCTCTTGCGACATGAGTATAAATTTGTGTAGTTGAAATATCACTGTGCCCTAGCAACATTTGCACTACCCTAAGGTCTGCGCCATGATTAATTAAATGTGTTGCAAATGCATGTCTTAATATATGAGGGGAAAGAGGTTTATCAATATTAGCTACTAATGCATATTTTTTAATCAGGTACCAAAAAGCTTGGCGAGTCATAGCCCCGCCTCTTGAGGTAATAAATAAAAACTTTGAAGTTTTCTTTTTTAAAATATCATGACGAGCATTAGCAAGATATTTCTGAACCCAGTCTACAGATTCTTCACCCATAGGCACTAGTCTCGTCTTACTTCCCTTTCCTGTTACCCGAATTACTCCATCAGTTATAATAACTTCTGTTAATAAGATACCAACTAATTCCGTTACTCTAAGTCCGCAGGCATATATTAATTCCAGCATAGCTCTATCTCTTAGCCCTACTTGTAATTTTATATTTGGAGCCTTTAACAGCCTTACAACTTCAGCCTCACTTAAGCTTTTTGGTAATGACTTTGGAGTTTTTGGAGTTTGTATTTGAAGTGTCGGGTCTTGATTAATTTTTTTTTCTCTGAGTAGAAATCGATATAGCCTTCTCAAGGCAGCCAGTAATCTTGAAATACTTCTAGCCTGTGAAGTAGGGAATTTATATGCTAAATATTGCTGAATGTCAGATTTTGACACATGAATCAAATCAATATTTCCATCTTTTGAAAGCCAATCTGCAAATAAGGTAAGGTCAAAACGATAACTATTTAATGTATTTTTTGATAAACCATCCTCAAGCCATAAATGATCAATAAATTGATCAATAATTTTAGTATTCATAATTGATTAAGTCGGTCTAGATTAATCTTAAGACTATCAATTTGGTTAGTAAACATAATGTTAACAATATAATCTCGTCAAAATAAAATTGCAATAAAAAAAGCCCCAAATAAGGGGCTTTTTTAATGTACTAGCAAATATTAAATTAATTATCTGATTTTTTTTGCTCTTCTGCTATTGGAGCTGCTTCTGTGTTGGGAGCTTCTGCTATTGGAGCTGCTTCTGTGTTAGGAGCTTCTGCTATTGGAGCTGCTTCTGTGTTAGGAGCTTCTGCTACTGGTGACTCTACTTCAGGAATAACCTCAAACTCACTATCACTAGTACGAATCTTAAGACGCTCTTTAATTCGCGCTGATTTTCCTGAAAGGTCTCTTAGGTAAAATAATTTAGCCCTTCTTACATCACCCCTTCTCTTAACAACAATACTCTCGATTATTGGTGAATGTAATTGAAATGTTCTTTCAATTCCCTCACCCTCTGAAATTTTTCGAACAATAAATGATGAGTTAAGGCCTCGATTTTTTTTAGCAATTACTAGCCCCTCAAAAACCTGAACACGTTTTCTAGTACCTTCAACCACTTTTACTCCAACGGTAACTGTATCCCCAGGTGCAAACTTAGGAATCTTTTTCCCAAGTCGTGCAATTTCTTCGCTCTCTAATGTTTCTATAATATTTGCCATTGTTTATTTCCTTTTAGTTATAAAGAGTCTTGTTCCTGCTCGCTTTTTATTTCTTCAAGCAGCCGAGTCTCTTCTTTCGTCAACAACCTTTCGGCTAATAAATCTGGACGCTTCATCCAGGTTATTCTTAGCGATTCTTTAAGTCGCCATATTCTTATTTTTTCATGGTCACCCGATATTAAAATTTCAGGAACCTTAATACTGTTGTATATCTCTGGCCTTGTAAAATGTGGATGATCTAATAAGCCATTAACAAAAGAATCCTGTATTGCTGATTCAGCATCATTTAAAACTCCAGGTAATTGTCGAACCATGCAGTCCATTAGCATCATGGTTGGAAGCTCCCCTCCACTTGTTACAAAGTCACCAACTGAAATTTCTTCATCTATGAACGTATCAACTCTTTCATCAATACCTTCATAACGGCTAGCAATAAAAATTAAATTACCCTCCTTTACTAAGCTTTCAACTAAGTTATGATTTAGTGTTTTTCCTCTTGGCGTCATATGAATGACTTTACTATCTCTAAATCCTAGCTCATCCTGTCTTTTCTTGGCAGCTTTTATTGATTTAACTATTGGATCTGCCATCATCAGCATTCCAGGGCCGCCGCCATAAGGCCTATCATCAACTGTTTTATGTTGATTATGAGAAAAATCTCTTGGGTTCCATAAATGAAGATCCACACTATTTTCTCTAAATGCTCTACCAACTACCCCATAATCACTCAGGGCCACGTACATTTCTGGCATTAAAGTTATTACATCAAAGGTAAATTTTACCTTAGAAATTTTCATCCCAATCAACTAGGACATTTTTCTTCTCTAAATCAATTTTTAAAACTACATTATCTAGATAAGGAATTAACGTTTCTTTCTCACCTTTTATAACTAACACATCATTAGAGCCAGTTTCCATTATTGAATCTATGACACCAAAATTGAAACCAACCTGATTAATTACCTCAAGACCAATTAGGTCTGACCAGTAATACTTTCCTTTTTCTAACACTGGTAAATCAACCTTATTGATACCAATTAGGAAACCCTTAAATCTGTCCGCTTCATTACGGTCGTTTACATCCTCAATCTTTGATAACATTGTTCGCCCTTGTATTAATGAGCTTTCAATTTTGAATTCCTTCCATTCACCTTCGTTTTTTGATAAAAACCATGATGAAAATTTACCTAACGTTTTTATGTCTTCAGTAAATGGCTGAATTTTTAACCAGCCCTTAATTCCATGAGAGCCGACCACCTTTCCCATAACAACAAATTTATTCATTTGTTTAGTGGCTAAATCTTGCTACTCTATTTATCCGCTTTTGGAGCTGCTTCTGCTGGAGCTGCCTCTGCTGCTGGAGCTTCCTCTGCTGCTGCTGCTGGAGCTTCCTCTGCTGCTGCTGCAACTGCGGCCGCTTTCTCGGCAGTTTTTTTCGCTTTTTTCGCTTCCGCCTTTTCTAAATCTTTTTTCTTCATAGCCACAAGACCTTCAGGGCCCTTGATATTCAGCTTAACAATTCGACTCATAGTTTCAGATAATTGTGCTCCATGGCTTTGCCAATAAGTGATTCGCTCTGAATTTAATTTTAGTGCTTCAGCACCATCACGTGCCATTGGGTTATAAAAACCAACACGCTCAATAAATCTACCGTCTCTTCGCTTCCTAGAATCGGCTACAACTACGTTATAATAAGGTCTATTTTTAGATCCACCTCTTGAAAGTCTAATAATTACCATAATTTATTCTCTTTACTAAATAATTTTCTACAGAAAGGGCGAAATTTTACGCTATTTTGAGTAACTTTGGCAAGTTAATTGTTTTCATTGATTTATATTTGATTATCAAAAATCCTATGAAGAAATCACATATTGAGTAGGATCTTTAATATTTGCATTCTTAAAACCGTCTCTCCTTAATCTACAAGAGTCACATTTTCCACATGCAAGACCATCTTTATTGGCTTGATAACAAGATACTGTGGAGGAATAATCAATACCAAAGGCTTCACCTATACAAATAATTTCCGATTTAGATAGATTAATTAAAGGGGTGTGTATTTTTATCGACTTTCCTTCAATGGCAGACTTTGTGGCTAAGTTTGCCATTTTTTGGAAGCTGGCAATATATTCTGGTCGGCAATCTGGATAACCAGAATAATCTACTGCATTAACTCCTATAAAAATATCTTGGCTCTCTATTGTTTCAGCCCATGCCATAGCTAAGGTCATCATAATAGTATTTCTTGCTGGAACGTAGGTTGAGGGAATTCCTTCGGAGGCAATTTCTGGAATATTCATCTTCTCATTTGTTAGTGAAGAACTCTTAAGCCAACTTAGATCAATATCGACAACTTTATGTTCTTTAACATTAAATATTTTCGCTATGTTGTCTGCTGCTATTAATTCTGCATGGTGTCTTTGTTGGTAATTAATCGTCATAACATAACATTCGTATTCCTCCCTTGATGCAATACCTAAAACTGTTGCAGAGTCTAAACCTCCAGATAATAATATAACTGCTTTTTTAGACACCTTTTTTATTGCCCCAAATAATTTTATGGAGCTGTAATTGTAATCTGACTGGAAGTCTATCCCTTAGTATCCAGGAAGCTAGCAACTCTGGATCAACCTCCCCATGAACAGGAGATAAAAGTATTGTTCTTTTTTTCATTAAATTCTCATTCAATATAATCTCTTTTGCCCATTTATAGTCTTTTTCATCTGTAATCACAATCTTAATTTCATCATTTGATTTAATCAATGACAAGTTATCCCAATCATTATGTTCAGCTTCTCCAGACCCAGGAGTCTTAATATCTAAAATGACCTTTACTCTAGGATCAATATTTTTAATAGAAACTGCACCTCCAGTCTCAATTGAAACCTTATAATTTAGGTTACTTAACTGTCTTATAAAATCAAAACACACTTTTTGTGCTAAGGGCTCTCCGCCAGTAACTGTTACAAACTGTGTATCATATTGTTTAATTTCTTCGAAAATTTGCTGAAATGTATAATTTTTTCCATCATGAAAAGCATAAGCAGTATCACAATAGACGCATCTCATTGGACATCCTGTAGTACGAATAAAAATAGTAGGCAAGCCAATACGAGTCGACTCTCCCTGAAGAGAATAAAAAATTTCATTAATTTTTAAAGACTCAGATATAGGCACTATTATAATAAAAAATATTTAAAGTTTTATTGATTCTAGTGCTTTAAGCCTTTTATTGGCACTAGGAATAATTTCAGCATTCGGAAATTTTTTGATTAGGTTTCGTAGAGTCTTTTTGGCTTTCGTAATTCTTGTTAGCTGAATTTGGCAGTTTGCAATTCCATACATTGCCTCGGGTAAAATAGTACTTTCCGGATGTAGCTCCAAAATTTTTGAATAAGTCTTTATTGCAGCTTTATAATTTTTTAGAGTAAATTGAGAATATCCTAAGTTATATTTAGCCTCGCTGATTAATTCTGATTTTGGATAATTAATCACAAATCGATCAAATGCTTCAAATGCTTTTTTGTATTTTGTAGCTCTAAGAAAACCTTTTGCTTCATCGAACTCATCAATCTCAATATTTTTATCGACTAGAAGAGGTAAATTTTTATCCTCAACATTTACCTTTTCAGGAACTTCTGGAAGCAATTCAGGTTGATCTAAATTTTTTTCTATGTCTTCTATAAGTGTCTCTTGATTAACTTTAGAGGCGGGTATATTTTCTTCTTTTGCATTCGACAGCTCAGGCACTAATTCTTCCTTCTCTTTTCTAGGCAAAGATTCAATACTTGATTCAAGGCCTATTAGCCTTTCATTTAACTCTTTATAAAGAATTTTTTGTCTTTCTTCGGAATTTTTACTTTGGAACTGAAGCACCTCTATGGCGCCATTTAGTTCCCGAATCGAATCCAGGATACCATTTAATTCATTTTGAAATTTTACAAGATTTTGATTTTTTAGTGCTTGGCTAACTTTATAATCTATATTGCTCTGAATATTATCAAGTTGATCTTGTATGCTGTTTAATTTCTTTCTTGCTTCTTCATCTTCGAAAATAGCGAAGGAAGAATGCGCAACAAATAAAAGACCAACCCAAAAATATTTTTTCATTAACTACTTTATTTTAAAATTACTCGCCTACGTAGACAATATCAGCACGCCTGTCTTGATCGCATGCAGAACCAGTACATTCTTGATTAGCATATTCTTCACCATAACTAACAGTCTCGACGTTATTATTTCCAATACCTAAGCCACTTAATGCATCGCTAACAGAAACAGAACGTTTTTGACCTAATGAGAGATTGTATTCATGAGACCCTCTAAAGTCTGCGTTTCCATGAATTGCCACCGCTACATTATGTTTGCTAATAAATTCAGCATGTGCAGCTAACATATCAGTGTATTCAGATTTAATATCAAATTTATTAAACCCAAAATAGATACTCCTTTCAGTTAATAGTGGATTACTTGCTAATTCATCCATCGCTGCCGGAGATAATTCTGCAGTTTGTGATGTCAGCTCAGGAAATGGTGCATTTAAACCCATAGACTCTTGAATTTCAGTTGAACTACATCCAACTAGTAAAGAAGATAAAAGGGTTGCGAGAAGTAGTGATTTTTTCATTTTAATTTTAAACTCCTTATAATTTTCAATAATATAACACACTTTATTTTAATAAATTAGTTGGTTATTGGTCCCCAACTTGATTCCTGAATTGTCTCAGAACCTACCCGAATCGGGGTAACTTTTAACCCATTTACTGATACTGTACCAATTTTTGTCTTTTTTCCATAGTCTTTATATGTAAAAAGTATCATATGACCGTTTGGAGAAAATATAGGCGACTCATCATGTGGGCCCTTAGTAAGCTTTAGAACTTGATTAGAGGTAAGATTTTGAACGGCCACTCGAAATTTCCCATTTTCTTGAGTAAGGAATAAAAGTAACTTTCCATCGGGGGATAAGCTGGGGCTTAAATTACCTTTTCCTTCAAAAGTTACTCTATTAACTTCGCTTACACCATCAACATTAACTTTATATATTTGTGGATTTCCACCACGATCGGAAGAAAAGAATATTTCCTTACCATCTGGTGACCAGGCAGGCTCAGTATTAATAGAGCGCGTTCTCATTAATTGCTTAATCCCACTCCCATCACTATTAATAATGTAAATTTGTGAATTGGCGCTATAGGTTAGAACAATTGCAAGCTTTTTACTATCAGGTGACCAAGCTGGGGCACTATTATTACCTTTAAAATTTGCCACAAGTACTCTTTTCCCTGTAGTTAAATCTTGTACATAAATTACTGGTTTTTTCTTTTCAAATGAAACATATGCTATTTTTTTACCATCTGGAGACCAGCGTGGAGAGATAATAGGCTGCGATGAATTAACGACAGCTCTTTGATTAAAGCCATCGTAATCTGAAACATATAGCCCATAATTTTTATCAGATTTTTTCTTGACAAAAATAATTCTAGTATGAAATACACCTGGGCTACCTGTCAATTTTTCATAAACAAGGTCTGATATTTTATGGGCAATTGCTCTATATTGTTTTTTGCTACCAGAAAATTCCATTGATAAAACAGTCTTTTCTTTATAAATATCAATTAAACTCCAACGAGTTGTTAATCTGTCTCTTATAGTAGTACTTTTTCCAACGATCAAGAATTGTGCTTGAAGCGCTGACCAATTACTAAAATTGATATACATATCACTATCAGGAATATTTGATATACCTGATGTATCTAGTGCTGAGAATAACCCTGATCGCTCTAAATCATTTGCAATAACCTTATGCATTTTTCCGAGATCATCATTTTTTAAATCTTCATTGAAGGGTGTAATTGCAATTGGGATCTGACTCGCTTTTCCACCCAAAATTTCAATAACTTCAATTGAATTTGATGGAAAGCTTAATATGATAAGTGTTACAAGAAAAATAAAACGATAGATATAATTCTGCATAATTTTCATATTAAATATCATACACAAATATTACTCTGTATAAGCATTCGGTGAAAACTTTAACTTTAAATTCTTTAGTTTTGAAAATAATTTTGCATCTTTAGGAACAGGTAAAGGCTGGGATTGGAGTATTGCTCGCTCTAAGGCCTGGTCACAACTTTCAATTTTACTTGATTGAATTAACTTTGGTTCTCCGAGTAATTCTCCTGTAGGCATAAGTCGAATTTCAAACTCTAGTTCGACTAAATCAGAGCCACATAGTTGTTTATTAACATTTTGATATATTTTTTGTTGAATCATTGCCTTAAATTTATCTAGCTCCCCAGTATTTGAACCAGCAATAACTTCCTGATCACCCTCTATTGCAATACGAGTTGATTTTTTAACATCTTGGTCAAGAATTGATTCTTTCAATTTATCTAGCTTTTCCTGTTCCAATAATGTTTTCTGAATATCTTCTAGCTTCTCCTGTTCCAATAATTTTTTCTGTAATTGTTCTAATTTCTCCTGTTCCAATAATTTTTTCTGTAATTGTTCTAGTTTCTCCTGTTTTAATGCTTGCTTTTGTATTTTCTTAATCTTTGCTCTTTTTTCAGCTTTTCTTTTTTTCTTTAATTTAATTTCTGCATCTTCTTTAATTTTTAGCAATTTTTGTTGCTCTATAGTTTTGGAGATTGACTTCTTTGGTTTAGGTACCTTATTTTTATTAGCAGCTGGTTGCGATTTAATTTGCATCGGCATAGCATCCCATAATTCAATTTCTGAATAATATACATCCTTCATTTGCCATTGAATTGATACCAACATGAAAATAAATAATCCAAAATGAATGGCGAAGGAAAATAAATTAGCTTGTAACTCATAATTATCATGAAGCTTGGAAAAGATCCTTGTTTTACTAACCCTTGTAAAAATTATTTCTTTACTTTTAAGGAGCTTTGTAAAAATCATTTTTCTACTTTGAAGGAGTTAATAATAAACCGACTTTATTAATTTCATTTTGCTTGAGCAAATCCATGATAGTAATTACTTCTTCGTACCTAACTTTTTTATCAGCGGCAATAACAACAGATTGATCTGGATTTTTTTTCGTTGTAACTTTTAGATATGCTAATAACTCATCACGCTTATATTTTTTTCCTTTAATTTCTGTACTTGCATCTTTTTTTATTGAAATGATAATAGGCTTGATTTTTTGCTTAAGTGACTGGCCCACTTTTGGTAAATCAACCACACCAGGATTAGTCATTGGTGCTGTCACCATAAAGATAACCAAAAGAACTAGCATCACATCAATATATGGAACAACATTAATCTGATTCATTAATCTTCTTTGTTTCATTCCTATCCTTTACGGTCCATAATATTAATGAACTCCTCCATAAAACTCTCAAATCGTAGGGACAAACGATCAACTTTTGCTGCAAATCGATTATAAGCAATCACAGCAGGAATAGCAGCAAACAAACCAATAGCGGTAGCTATTAATGCCTCTGCAATGCCAGGTGCAACTTGAGAAAGTGATGCTTGTGCAACATTTGCAAGTCCAATAAATGCATTCATGATTCCCCAAACTGTTCCAAATAATCCAATATAAGGACTCACTGAACCTACCGATGCTAAAAATGGTAGATGACTTTCTAAGACGTCTACTTCTCTATTATATTCTGCTCGCATCGCTCTTCTAACACTTTCCACGCTTTTATTGTCAAATGTTCCACTTTCTTTTTGGCTAATATATTCTTTATATCCCGATCTAAATATTTCAGCCAAGCCCGACATATTTCTATTTGTAGAATTAAGCTGCTCATAAAACTTGTTTAAATCACCGCCAGACCAAAAGAATCTTTCGAATTCATTTGTATTATCTTCAGATTCTTTTAATATTTTGACTTTCAGATATATGTATTTCCAGGATACTATTGAGGCTAATATTAAAATAAGCATCACAAATTGAACAGGTATGCTTGCCCCAAAAACTAAAGAAAAGAAAGATAAATCACTTCCTATATTCATAATGTCTCCATAAGTTCTTTAATTTTCTTAGGAATTAAAGTTGGTTTAAAAAAAACTTCATCAATACAAGCAATTTCAACCTCAGCTTCTATCAATGAAATATTACTATTCTCAATTAATTGATCTAAAATAAGACTGCTAGATCTGACCTTAATGCACCTAGTTTTAATTAATAATTCATCATTAAATCTTGCAGGTTTTCTAAATTTTATATTCATTTTATGCACAACAAACATAATATTTCTTTCATTTTTTAATTGGCTTTGGTCAATACCTAGGCTTCTTAACCATTCTGTGCGAGCTCGCTCCATATATTTCAAGTAATTAGCATGATAGACAACACCTCCGCTATCTGTATCTTCAAAATAAACTCTAGCTACCCAATTAAATTCTTTTATCATGAATTTTCATTTTTTTTTGGCGGAGTTAATCCAAAATGAATATATGTTTTTTGGGTCGCCATTCTCCCTCTTGGTGTTCTCATAAGGTAACCTTGTTGAATCAAATAAGGTTCAATAACGTCTTCAATTGTTTCTTTTTCTTCCCCAATCGCTGCTGATAGATTATCTAGGCCTACAGGACCCCCAGAAAATTTTTCAATAATTGCTTTAAGTAAATTTCGATCCATTAAATCCAGACCCTTTAAATCGACGTCTAGCATCCTTAATGCTTCATCAGCAATTTCCTTATTAACTCTACCTTTTGCTTTAACTTCAGCATAATCTCTAACTCTTCTAAGGAGGCGATTAGCAATTCTAGGTGTCCCTCTTGAGCGTTTTGCTATTTCATTTGCACCATCTTGATCAATATCTACTGCTAATAATCCTGCGGATCTTTCTACTATCATAGTTAATTCTTGATTATTATAAAATTCAAGCCTCGAAACAATCCCAAATCGATCTCTTAATGGGTTCGTTAACATACCAGCCCTTGTAGTAGCTCCCACTAAAGTAAAAGGAGGTAATTCTAATTTAACGGAACGGGCTGATGGTCCTTCGCCTATCATTATATCGAGGCGATAGTCCTCCATAGCTGGGTAAAGTATTTCTTCAATTACAGGAGATAAACGATGGATTTCATCTATAAATAGGACATCATTCTCTTCTAAATTTGACAAAAGGGCAGCCAAATCACCAGTCTTCTCTAAAACAGGTCCAGATGTTTGTCTAAGGCTAACGCCCATTTCTCGGGAGATAATATGAGCTAGAGTAGTCTTACCTAAGCCTGGTGGCCCAAATAAAAGTACATGATCTAATGCTTCTTTTCGATTTTTAGCAGCATCCATAAATATACTAAGCTGTTCTCGAATTTTTTCTTGCCCAATATACTCGTTGAGCTCTTTTGGTCTTAAGGCACGCTCAAAAGATTCTTCAACGTTATCAGTTGGGCTAGGATCTATAAATCTATCTGGCTCAATCATATATACTCATTCATTAAAGATTCTTTGACAACATTTTTAAGGCTTGTCGAATACCATCATTAACAGAAATTTCGTCAGGCAACTCACGCAAAACATTTCCAGCATCTTTTATGCTATAGCCTAAGCCAATCAGCGCATTTTGTATATCATCAAGTTGAGAGGGGAGCCTATCTGTAGAGCCACTAGCTGTAATATCTTTGAATTTATCTTTTAATTCTAAAACTAATCTATCTGCTGTTTTCTTCCCAATCCCTGGAATTTTTACTAATAAATCTGACTCTGATTGATTAATAGCCCTCATTAACTCATTAATACTTATTCCACTTAAAATAGACAATGCAACCTTAGCACCAATACCGTTAACTTTTATTAATTGCTTAAATATTTTTCTCTCCTGACTCGAAGCAAAGCCAAATAGTAATTGTGCATCCTCTCGAACAACAAAATGTGTTAATAAAGTTACTTCATTCCCAATATCTGGGAGCTCGTAAAATGTTGTCATAGGAACTTCTAATTCATACCCAACACCTTGGCAATCCACTAAAATTATCGGGGGTGATTTATCTATTAAGTTTCCTTTTATTCTGCCAATCATATAATTCTTCCACCCTTCATGCGATTTCCTACCCCAAAATTTGATAAGCTGCTACTAATATTAGCATGACATATACCACATGCGAGAGCATCAGCAGAATCAGTAGAAGGAATTGATGGGAGATTAAGTAGCCTCTGGATCATTACCTGAACTTGATTTTTAGTAGCATGCCCTGTTCCCACTACTGACTTTTTAATCTGCAAAGCTGTGTATTCAAATACATCTAAATCTTTTGAGACTGCAGCAGCAATAGCTGCGCCTCTAGCTTGTCCTAATAAAAGCGTTGATTGAGGGTTCGTATTAACAAATACTTTTTCAATAACAACAACTTCTGGCTGGAATTGTTCAATTACTTGTGTCAAACCACTTAATATAATTTTAATTCTTGATGCAAGATTTCCTTCGTTATTAGATGTTTTGATAATACCACTTGCTATATATGTTGCTGATTGGTTTTTTTGGGAGATTACTCCATATCCTGTGACTCTCAATCCAGGATCAATTCCTAATATCTTAATTTCTTTGTTAATTACGCATCCTCAAAAACAGCATTTGTATAAACCTCCTGAACATCATCTAAATCGTCAAGGGCATCCAAAATTCTCTGCATTTTTTGTACAGCATCTCCTTGGAATTCAATCTCAGTTTCTGCCTTCATAGTTACTTCCGAAAATTCATAAACTAGACCTGCTTCGTCTAATCCATCTTTAACAGATAAGAAATCTGTTGGGGATGTAATAACCTCAAAACTGCCATCTTCATTATTAATAATATCTTCCGCCCCTAATTCAATTGCAATTTCCATTAATCTATTTTCATCGGTATCTGGAGAAAAAAACAAACTTCCACAATGCTTAAATAAAAATGCTACTGAGCCATCTGTCCCCAGATTTCCTCCATTTTTACTTAATGCATGTCGAACATCCGCTACAGCTCTTTGTTTGTTGTCTGTTAAACAATCAATAATAATTGCTGCTCCATTTATCCCATAACCCTCGTAACGTATTTCCTCATAATTTACCCCCTCTAACTCACCAGTCCCCCTTTTAATAGCTCGAGTGATATTTTCTGCTGTCATATTACCTTTTTTACCAGTAACAACTGCTGCTCTTAAGCGAGGATTAAAATTAATATCTCCTCCGCCCATACGTGCAGCTACAGTAATTTCTTTGATTAGCTTAGTAAATATTTTCCCACGTTTTGCATCTTGTCTCCCTTTTCGATGCTGAATATTTGCCCACTTTGAATGTCCTGCCATAATTTAAAATACCTATAAAAACTTTATAAATAAATATTTTAACAGTTAATTCATTTTCGATAACTTCAAGATAGCTTTTCCTTGCTTTTATACAACAGCAATAAAAAAATCCCAGATAATATAAGGCTAAATCCTATCTTTTCCAAAGAATTAGGCACCTCGTCCAATAAAAGCCAAGCAGATATTGCACCAGAAATGGGGGTAAATAAGGCAAGCATAGAAACTAAGGATGCGTCTAGATGCTTCAAGGCATAAAACCATAATAAATAAGCAATGGCATTAACAAACACAACATTAAACAAAAGGATATTTAAAAAATATGGAGTCCATAAAATTGATTGTGATTCCATAAGCAACATTATTGAAAGTATAGGAATAGAACCCCATAACATTTGCCATGCTGTCATTGTTAATAGGTCCATTCTAGGATATTTTCGATGAATTCTTTTGGACAAAATAGTTCCAATAGCCCAAGAAAAACCTGCTGCTAATGCCAGACAAGTACTACGAAAATTATTGTCGGTATTAAGGGGATCAAAAATAAAACCAATACCCAAGATGACTATAAGTACAGAAATCCATTGAGATAAAGTTAACCTTTCTTGTAATAAAGGCCAAGCCATTAAAGCGACCCACAAAGGCATAGTAAAAGTTAATATAGCAGTTTTACTTGCTCCTCCTTCCACTAATGCCCATATAAGAAATCCAGTAAAACCTGCCGTTTGAAAAAGACCTAATACAAATAACTTTGGAGCTTCTTTTATGAAGATTGGTTTTCGTAAACATAATAAAATTACAAATAAAGTCATAGCACCAAAAAAATTTCGTAAAAATACAAACTGTGCTGGATCTGAAAAATTTAAAGCTACTTTCATATAAGGTATATTTGACCCCCATATGATAGACATTAATAAAAGCCCAGTAACTGCTAGTATTTTTTTATTTTTCATAGAATTTGAGAATTTTAAACTTAGTAGCTATTAACTATTTGGTTGAGTTTTTTTTGGTTGACGTGACTGATGTTGTTTCAATTTAATTACAAACTGAATTTTACACGTGAATCTTTTATTTAGCCCTAGTTAGATTTATTCACCAATAATTTTTACTAGCACCCTTTTTTTTCGTCGCCCATCAAACTCACCATAAAAAATTTGCTCCCATGGTCCAAAATCTAATTGTCCTTCTGTAATAGCCACAACAACTTCTCTGCCCATTACCTGTCTTTTCATATGAGCATCTGCGTTATCTTCTCCAGTATCGTTATGCCTATAACCACTTACTGGCTCATGAGGGGCTAAATGCTCTAACCATTTTTTGTAGTCATGATGAAGTCCAGACTCATCATCATTAATAAAAACACTTGCGGTAATGTGCATTGCATTAACTAAAACAAAACCTTCTGTGACATCACTTTCTGTTAAGCAACTCTTAATATCTGAGGTTATATTAGTAAAATGCATTCTTTCTGGGGCTTCAAACCACAATTCTTTTCTATAGCTTTTCATTTTTTATACCCTCTTTAGTATTTAAAAATTAACTTTAAATAAATATTAACTCAATCCCATTTCCAACAGGATCCTTAAAGAAAAGTTGCTTAGTTCCAATCTCAGGCACTTCTCTATAGCTATATTTAATATTATTGTCTGTTAAAATTTTCTCATAATGTGGCATATTTGAAGCACTAAATGCCATATGATCGAATGTTGAATTCACATGATGGTCTTTTATATCATTATTTTTAGTAGAGCTAAGATGTAATACATCCTTTCCTTTTGCATTCAACCAAAATCCCTTACTTTTAAATGGAGGCCGCTTACCAAGACTCAACCCAACCACATTTATGTAAAAATCTTTTAGTGTGCTCATGGTTGATTCATCAGATCTTAAATTGTAATGATTAATACCTTCAATCATCTTTATTTTCTGACTTACTCGAGCTTCTGACTTTAATATGAAGCTCTCTTAATTGCTTGTCATCAACTTCGTTAGGTGCTTCTGTTAGTAAGCATTGTGCTTTTTGTGTCTTCGGAAAAGCAATCACATCGCGAATTGAATCAGCGCCAGCAAGTAATGTAGCTAATCGATCCAAGCCAAAAGCCACCCCACCGTGAGGAGGCGCTCCATATTGCAGAGCATCCAATAAGAATCCAAACTTTTCTTTTGCTTCTGCATCAGAAATATTTAGTGCTTTAAATACCTTAGATTGGAGTGATTGCTTATGAATACGAATAGAACCTCCACCAACTTCCCATCCATTAATAACCATATCGTATGCTTTGGATAAGCAACTTCCAGGATCAGAATCTAATAAATCCTCATATCCATCCTTAGGAGCAGTGAATGGATGATGTAATGCATTCCAACGATTTCCTTCGTCATCATATTCAAACATTGGAAAATCAATTACCCAAAGTGGCGCCCAAACTTCATCTGTTAAATGTTTTTTATCATGGCCTATTTTTTCTCTTAAGGCTCCTAGTGCTTCATTGACAACCTTCTTTTTATCTGCGCCAAAAAAAACTAAATCTCCATTCTCTGCAGCAGTTAACTCAATAATTGATGCTAATGCTTTTTTATGTATATTTTTAACAATTGGACTTTGTAAACCCTCTTCATTTAGCTGCTCTTTATTATTAATTTTAATATAGGCCAATCCTTTGGCGCCATATATTTTTACAAATTCTGTATAGGAATCAATTTCAGAGCGAGAAAGTTCTCCCCCACCTGGAATTTTCAAAGCTGCTACCCTACCATTTTTAATATTTGCCGCTGATGAAAACACCTTAAAGTCGACATCTTTCATTACCTCGGTCATATCAACAAGCTCTAATATAACCCTCAAATCTGGCTTATCTGAACCATATCTCTCCATCGCCTCTTGATAAGTAATTGACTTAAATACTTTTGGTAGTTCTATTTTCATAACTTTAGAAAACATTTCACGAATCATATTTTCCGTAATAGACATAATGTCTGCTTCATTAATAAATGATGCTTCTATATCGATCTGTGTAAACTCAGGTTGCCTATCAGCCCTTAGATCCTCATCTCTAAAGCACTTTGCTATCTGAAAATACTTATCAAAACCGGATACCATTAAAATTTGTTTAAAAAGTTGAGGGGACTGAGGAAGAGCGAAAAATCCTCCCTCGTGAACACGAGAAGGTACAAGATAATCTCGAGCTCCCTCAGGGGTGCTCCTTGTTAGAATTGGTGTTTCAATTTCAATAAATTCTTCTTCGTCTAAAAACTGTCTGATATTTTTTGATATGTTGTAGCGCAACTGAAGATTGCTTTGCATTTCATCGCGACGTAAATCAATAAAACGATGCTCTAATCTAATAGATTCTGTTATCGAATCATCGTCCAACATGAAAGGTGGGGTCAAGGATGCATTTAAAATCTCAATCTCCGATGCAAGCATTTCTACTTCACCAGTAGGTAAATTTTTATTTACTGTTCCTTCAGGTCTTGGCCTAACCTTGCATTTAACCTTTAAAACAAATTCATTTCGAATAGATTCAGCAGTCTGAAATGCTTCAACTGTATCTGGATCGATAACAATCTGAGCCAACCCCTTGCGGTCTCTTAAATCTATAAAAATTACGCCTCCATGATCTCTTCTTCGATGGGCCCATCCGCATAAAGTCACTTCCTTACCAAGGTGATTCTTATTTAACTCTCCACAGTAATGGGTTCTCATTTAGCTCTCTTTTTCTTAGAAATATTTTTTGTTTTTTTTGCTGGCACTACACCCATTGAAATAACATACTTTAAAACCTGATCAACACTAATATCTAAATCAATTACTTTGTTTGCTGGAACAATTAAGGTATACCCTGAAGTTGGATTTGGTGTAGTCGGAACATAAACATTTACAAATTTACCCTTTAGATTTTTATTAATTTCCTCATTAGGCTCTCCTGTAATAAATGCAAAGCTGTATGTTCCGGCCATGGGGAACTCAATCAATACCGCTTTACTAAATGCATTTCCTGAGTTCGAAAGTAAGGTGTCAGATACCTGCTTAATTCCTCCGTAAATTGTCTTCACAAAAGGTAGACGATTTACTAAATTTTCATAGAATGATATAAGCTTTTTACCAAAAAAATTATTAGCAAAGAACCCAGTTAAGAGAATGATAATGAAAGACATAATTACGCCAAAACCAAACACAGGCGTTCCCAGTAAATTACTTGGTCGAACCGTTTCAGGTAATAACAATAAAACCTGGTCTAGAAAAGTAATTAATGTCGTCAAAAGCCAAATTGTTAATATTATTGGTACGAGTACCAAAAGGCCTGTTAGAAAATTTTTTTTAATCATTATGTTTTAGTAGTTTCCGAATTAGTTGTTGTTTGTGACTTTGTTTTAATTGATTGCTTGGCTACGGGTTTATTTTTAAAATCAGTTGCATACCAACCTGATCCCGATAGTTGGAAATTTGGTGCTGACAACTGCT
>JAOMKM010000017.1 GCA_028351715.1 Methylophilaceae bacterium
CCATTGAAGATTATTATAAAAAGCAAGATAAAAAAGAATTTAATTAATAGTATTTTTTAAGGTATTTGAGTGGGTCAATTGATTTACCACCGTTCCTAACCTCGAATATTAACCTTCCTTTTTCTGCTACTGCTGAACTCCCCATAGTGCCTATAGTTTGACCAGCATTAATAACTTGATTTTCGATAACAAGAATCTCATTTTGATTGCCATATACAGTTAAAATTCCATCATCGTGCTTTAAAATAACTAGCTTTCCGTATCCCTTTAAGTCTTCTCCCGCGTAGATTACTTTCCCTTTGGACACAGCTCTAATTTCCTGCCATAGCTGACCTTCAATCTCAATTCCTTTATTACCTATTGCTGTATCAAAATTCGAAATAATTTCCCCATCAGTTGGACTTACCCATAGGTTGGATATTTTTTTTCGATCAGCAACAATTTTATTTGCTTTTTTTAGAGTCTTTGATGAATAAATCTCTCGAATAACTTTAGGTCCTTTAACTTGAACTGGCGCAAAAATTTTAGTTTCTTCGGTAATAAGATCTTCTTGATTCAAGGGCATTGTTTCAACCTCATCACTTTGTATTGGTTTTTCAATTTTAACCGCATCTTTCTGCCTGAGTAAATCGAATCGAATAAAGTCACCTTTTCTTATTTTATACGGCTTGTTTAAGCCGTTAACTTTTGCTACTTCCTGATAATTAAATCCGCACATCAAGCTAATACTAAATAAGGTTTCCCCGGATTTTACTTTATACACATCAGGGCACTTCTCTTCTTTCTTTATTATTTCACCTTCAACTGGCGTAGGAATTTTTGATGCGCATCCAGAAATTAGAATAATCATAAAGGTAAGCAGAAAATTAAATTTATTTTTCATTAAGCTATAATTCCATCCATTTTTTTATTGGGTTTATTTCATTATGATTGGTTAGATCTGATTGAATAGGAGATATTGAAACATAATTATTCATGATTGCAAAAAAATCTGTACCAGGACCACCATCATTGGGCTCTCCAACTGGACCAACCCAAAATATATCTTGCCCATCCTTTTCAGAACCCCTAATTGCTGGTTGAGCTTCATATCTTTTACCAAGCCTGGTAATTTCTAAGCCTTTAATTTCAGAATAGGGAACGTCAGGAACATTAATATTTAATAAGGTTACATTTTTAGGGGGCTGTTTATTATGTTTTGTAATTAATTCAATTATAACTTTTGCTGCTGTCTCAAAATATTTAGGTTCTGAGCTTCCCATTGATACTGCTATAGATGGTATTCCAAGTAGAAAACCCTCCATCGCTGCACCAACAGTTCCAGAATAAATTGTGTCATCACCCATATTAGCTCCATCATTAATACCAGAAATAACCATATCAGGTTTAAAGGGAATTAATCCAGTTAATGCAATATGAACGCAATCTGTTGGCGTACCCTCAACAGAATAAAGCATTGGATTTATTTTATTAACTGCTACTTCTTTATTAAGTGATAATGAACTGCTTGACCCACTTTTATTTTTATCGGGAGCTACAACAATAACGTCAGCAATTTTTTTTAAGCTATCTACTAGAATAGTTAATCCTGGTGCAAGATACCCATCATCATTTGATACTAAAATTTTCATACTTACCTAGTTTTTTTACAATAATAAATTGAACAAAGAAAAAATAATATGGTTAAATTGATTTGGACAAAAGCAAATTCTTTAGAAGGGCTTATATCTGTATAGTAACGAACCACTCCTTCAATAAAAAATATTACAATAAACATACTTGACCACTGAAATGTGTACCTATCTTTCTTAAGAATTCCAACTAATGGAACTAATAAAATTACTGACTTTAATACCATCCATGTAGTTTTACTATGTATAGGATTGAAGCATATCTCCCAGAAGAGATTTAGGAATATCAATGCAATTAAGCTTGATGCTGATCCTAAAAATAAATTATTTGGCGTAAAGTTTTTTAGCAATTTCTGCAAGTCTTACTCCTTGGGCGATACATATTTTTTTTTCATCACCTGTTATCGGATAATCATTTTTTTCTCCTCCAACATGACTTGCTCCATAAGGAGTACCACCAGATGTTGTTTGTGCTAATGATGTAACAGAATAAGGGATACCAATAATCATCATACCTAAATGAAATAGTGGGAGTTGCATACTTAAAAGTGTTGATTCATTTCCTCCATGGATTGAACCAGAAGATGTAAATACACAAGCCGGCTTATTCTCAAGAGATCCTTTCATCCATGCAGTTGTGGCTGTATCAAAAAAATATTTTAATGGAGCCGCCATATTACCGAAACGAGTTGGGCTTCCAATAGCAAGACCTGAGCAAGACGCTAAGTCTTCAAGAGTTGCAAATAAAGAACCTGACTCTGGAACCTCACTTTTTTTGCTCACAGTCTCTGGGAATACATCGGGAACCGTTCTAATTTTTGCTGTACACCCATCAATCGAATTAATACCTCTTCCAATTAATGAGGCCATCTCTTTAACTGAGCCACCTTTAGAATAATAAAGCACAAGAATTTCAGACATTTAGATATTATTAGCTAATTGAATGGCTAAACCTAAATAAGTTTGTGGAGTTAGTCCAATTAAATAATTTTTGTCTTCAGGGGATATTTCTAATGTATTAATAAACTCATGAAGAATATGCTGGTTAATTTTTTTAGACCCCCTAGTTAATTCTTTTAATTTTTCATAGGGATTACTAATACCATTTTTTCGCATAACAGTCTGAATAGGTTCAGCAAGAATCTCCCAGGCTCCATCTAAATCCATATTTATTTTTTCTTCATTTACTTCTATCTTATCAAGACCCTTAAGACAAGACTTGTATGCTACTAGACTGTATCCCAAGGCGAGACCAATATTCCGTAAGACTGTAGAGTCAGTTAGGTCTCTTTGCCATCGAGATAATGGAAGTTTCTCAGCTAAGTGTGATAAAAGTGCATTAGCTAAACCTAAATTACCTTCTGAGTTTTCGAAGTCAATTGGATTAACTTTATGTGGCATTGTTGAAGATCCTACTTCTTTCTTTACTGTTTTTTGTGTGAAATAGGCAATAGAAATATAGCTCCATAAATCCCGATTAAGATCTATAAGAATTGTGTTAAATCTTAATATAGAGTGAAACGTTTCGGCCATAAAATCATGAGGCTCTATTTGGGTAGTATAAGCATTTTGTTTTAAACCTAAGGATTCTATAAATACCTTTGAGAAATCCTGCCAGTCTTTGTTTGGGTATGCTGAGAAATGTGCATTATAATTTCCAACTGCCCCATTCATCTTAGCTAGGTAATCTTGTGACCTAATAATTCCTATTTGCCTACTAATCCGAGATGAAACATTGGCAAACTCTTTTCCTAGCGATGTTGGACTAGCAGTTTGCCCATGAGTCCTTGCAAGCATAGGGATTGAAGAATATAGCTTTGCTTTAACTGAGAGATGCTCTTCTAAAATTTCTATTGAGGGGATGATGACTTGCTCCATACCTTCCTTAAGCATCAATGCGTAGGATAGGTTGTTGATATCCTCGGATGTACATGCAAAATGAATAAACTCTGAAACAGCTTGAATTTCTGAATTAGATTTTAGGTTATTTTTGAGCCAATATTCAATAGCCTTAACGTCGTGGTTGGTATCTTTTTCGATTGTTTTAACTGACTCAGCATCCTCTAAAGAGAAATGTTGAATAATTAAATTTAATTGTTGTTTAGTTTCTTTAGAAAACTTTGGGACTTCTTTTATTTCGACATCATCGCTTAATGAAATAAGCCATAAAATTTCAATTTTAACTCTGTTTTTAATAAGCCCAAATTCGCTAAAAAATGGCCTTAGATTGTCTACCTGATCGGAATATCTGCCATCTATAGTTGATAAAGCATTTAATGCAGAGGTCATAATTAACTTTTAATAATTTAGATTGATATTTTACCTGATTTAACTGATCTTAAGAAGATATGCGAATTGCTTTGGGAAATCTTTTTTTTTCCTTTAAAATGTATTCCTATTCAATAATACATCAAGAGAACCTATAAAATGATAGAAGATTATTTGAAGCATAAGGTTGAACGTGAAAAAAATAATCTTCCACCATTACCTCTTGACTCAAAACAAACCGCTGAATTAGTTGAGCTTTTAAAAAAAGACAGTATAGATAATGCTGATTTTTTGATTGACCTTCTCGCGGAGCATGTTCCTGCCGGAGTTGATCAGTCCGCCTTTGTCAAAGCAGCTTTTTTAACAGACATAGCTAAAAATAAGACCCAAAGTCCTTATATCACAGCAGAAAAATCTATTGAATTATTAGGCACTATGTTAGGAGGATATAATGTTCAATCATTAGTTTCACTTCTAACTACAGACAAAGCAGAGAATGCAGTAAAAGCCCTTTCTCGTACAACGCTTATTTTTGATGCATTTTATGATGTTCAGAAATTATATGAAAATGGCAACTCTTATGCAGAGTCCTTATTAAATTCATGGGCAAATGCTGAATGGTTTTTATTAAAAGAGCCTATCCCAAGCTCAATGAAGGTGGTAGT
This sequence comes from Methylophilaceae bacterium, assembly GCA_028351715.1. GTDB lineage: Bacteria > Pseudomonadota > Gammaproteobacteria > Burkholderiales > Methylophilaceae > BACL14. Next base: position 4,565 of record JAOMKM010000017.1, read on the forward strand.
TTTTCGCGTAGATGGCGAGACTAATACAGATGATTTATCACCGGCTCAGGAAGCATGGTCAAGGGCAGATATTCCACTGCACGCCCAGTCGATGCTACAAAATAAAATGTCTGGAGCAATTCAAAAAATTAAGTCGTTAGAAAAGAAGAAATTACCAATTGCTTATGTGGGAGATATTGTAGGTACTGGGTCCTCAAGAAAATCGGCCATTAATTCCCTTCAATGGTATATGGGGAAGAAAATTCCCTTTATACCAAATAAAAATTCAGGCGGTATTGTTTTAGGGAATAAAATTGCTCCTATTTTCTTTAATACAGCTGAAGATTCTGGAGCACTTCCAATCGAGTGTGACGTTTCTAAAATGAAAATGGGAGACATTATAGAAATTAATTTTACTAAAAAGAGTATTTCTTTAAATGATAAATTTTTAACTCAATTCAACATTACCCCAATTACAATTCTTGATGAGCTAAGGGCTGGAGGAAGAATCCCTTTAATTATTGGGAGGGAGCTAACAGAAAAAGCAAGGGACGCTTTAAAACTTCCAAAGTCTAAAACCTTCATAGATGCGATACCACAAGATAAATTAAATCGCTCTGGATTCACATTAGCCCAGAAAATAGTAGGCAAAGCTTGTGGTGTTGGAGGCATTCGACCAGGTACTTATTGTGAGCCCAAGATCACAACTGTTGGTTCCCAGGATACAACTGGGGCAATGACAAGGGATGAATTGAAAGAATTGGCCTGCCTGGGCTTTAGTGCTGATTTAGTGATGCAAAGTTTTTGTCACACCGCTGCTTACCCTAAACCCGTAGATATTGAACTTCAACATTCACTTCCAGATTTTATAAGTAGTAGAGGAGGAGTTTCATTAAAGGCTGGAGATGGTGTAATTCACTCGTGGCTAAATAGAATGATATTGCCTGACACTGTTGGGACAGGGGGTGATTCTCATACGCGCTTTCCTATTGGAATTTCATTTCCTGCTGGTTCAGGATTGGTAGCATTTTCTGCAGCTTTGGGAGTAATGCCCTTAGATATGCCTGAATCAATCCTAGTTAAATTTAGTGGCGAATTGCAACCAGGAATTACATTAAGAGATTTAGTAAATGCTATTCCGTATTTTGCAATTAAGGAAGGGGAACTAACTGTTGGAAAGCAAGGAAAAAAGAATATTTTTAGTGGTCGAATTATGGAGATAGAAGGTCTACCAGAACTAAAAGTAGAACAGGCTTTTGAATTTTCTGATGCCTCCGCTGAGAGATCTGCTAATGGCTGTACGGTTAAATTAAATAAAGGTCCAGTTATTGAATATCTTAATTCAAATATTGCGCTAATGAAGAATATGATTGAGGCTGGCTATCAAGATGAGAGATCATTAAAGCGAAGAATTGAAAATATGCAAGAATGGTTAAATGCACCGAATTTACTAGAAGCAGATTTGGATGCTAAATATGCTTATACCTTAAATATTGATTTAAATGAGATAACTGAACCATTAATTGCATGTCCAAATGATCCTGACAATATTAAGACATTATCAGATATTTCAAACGATAAAATCGATGAAGTATTTATAGGCAGTTGTATGACGAATATTGGTCATTACAGAGCTGCAGCTAAGGTTTTAGAAGGTTATGGAAAAATAAAAACTATTTTATGGATTGCTCCCCCAACAAGAATGGATGAAAAACAATTAAAAGAGGAGGGAGCCTATAATACGTTTAAGGATGCCGGGGCTAGAACTGAGATTCCTGGGTGTAGTTTATGTATGGGAAACCAAGCACGCGTTAATGATAATGCAAATGTTTTCTCAACAAGTACGCGAAACTTTGATAATAGGATGGGTAAGGATGCTCAAGTCTATTTGGGTTCAGCAGAACTAGCAGCATTTTGTTCACTTTTAGGTTATATCCCAACAAAAAAAGAATATCTTTCATTGATGGCCGATAAAATTAATCCTTTTTGTGGGGATATATATAAATACCTAAATTTTGACCAAATGCAAGATTACAAAACAGAAAAAGTAATTGAAATCAATCCTATTTCATAGATTATGATATGGAATACAATGTCAATTGTAAAAAATGTACCCGCTTACATCATTTTCTTCTTACAACTAAAGAAAAATACCCAGCTTATTTTTGCAAACCAATTCCAGGTTTTGGAGAAAAGAATCCAGGACTTCTGATAGTTGGATTAGCGCCTGGAATGCATGGAGCTAATAATACTGGGCGACCATTTACAGGTGATCACGCAGGAATATTGCTCTATGAGACTTTATATAAGTTTGGTTTTTCAAATAAACCTGTATCTATTTCATCTGATGATGACCTTATTCTTAAAAATTGTAGAATCACAAATGCTGTAAAATGTCTGCCTCCTGAAAATAAACCTACATTGGAAGAAGTAAGAAATTGTAATTCTTTTCTTAAAGCTGAAATAAATAATTTACCAAGTAATACTATAATCCTTACGTTAGGTTTGATAGCTCATAATGCATTAATGATTGCACTTGACTGCCAAAAAAATAAATATAAATTTTCTCATGGTGGTCGACATGTATTACCAAATGAGCTAGTTTTGTATAATAGTTATCACTGTAGTCGATACAACACCCAAACAAGAAGACTAACAGTGAAAATGTTTGAATATATTTTCTTGTCAATCAAAAATGAAATGGAGAATTAAAATGCCTTATATTAATATCAAGCTTGCTGGGACATTAAATCATAACCAAAAAGAAGAGATTGCTAAAGAAGTAACAGACCTAATGCAAAGAGTCGCTAATAAACCACCTTCCTATACGTACATTGTCTTTGATGAAGTTAAATCTGAAGACTGGTCAATTGGAGGAAATTTACTAGGATAAATTTTGGAAGAAGAGCTTAAAAATCTTGTGAACAATATGCCAGTCTTTCCCGGTGTTTATCGAATGTTAAATGCTAAGGAAGAAATTATATATATTGGTAAGGCAAAGAATTTAAAAAAAAGAGTTAGATCATATTTCTCGAAGAGTCAAGATAGCCCTCGAACTAAAATTATGGTGGGTAATATTCATAATATTGAATTTACTGTTACAAATACTGAAGCAGAAGCATTAATTCTTGAAAATAATTTAATTAAGAAATTTATGCCCCGCTATAATGTAATTTTTCGTGATGATAAATCATATCCTTATCTAGCTATAACTAGCGATAAATATCCTAGGATAAAATTTCATAGGGGTTTGAAAAAAAAAGGGACTCAATATTTTGGCCCTTTTCCAAACTCAAATGCTGCTAGAGAAAGTATTCAATTACTCCAAAAAGTTTTTATGCTCAGAACCTGTCAGAATTCTATTTTTAATAATAGAACAAGACCTTGTCTTGAGCATCAGATTAAAAGATGCACTGCACCATGCGTTGATTTAATAAGTGAGGCAGATTACATAAATGATACAAATCAAGCAGCTCTTTTTCTAAATGGAAAAGATAATGAGGTGATTAAAAATTTGTCTAATAAAATGAACCAATATTCTGAGGAGCATAATTTTGAGAGGGCTGCAATTTTTAGAGACAGGATTCAGAGTCTTAGACAAATAAGATTAAAACAATTTGTTAGTGACTTTAGTGAGAATGATGCCGATATAATTGCTTCTTCAATATCTCTTGGGTTTATTTGTGTAAATGTCGTAATGATTAGGTCAGGGCGACACCTTGGTGATAAAAGTTTTTTCCCACGTAATCATGATAAATTGTTAACAACAAATGTTATTGAGACATTCTTAACTCAATATTACGATATAACCATACCTCCACCAGTTATTGTTATAGAGGATAAAATAGACAGAGATTTGATTAAAAATTTTTTTCAGCTTAAAAAATACCAGCCGGTAAAAATTATATCTAGAATAGTAGGAGATAAAAAAAATTGGCTATCTATGGCCAAAAAAAATGCAGATATTGCCGTACAGCAAAAAAATACTCTGAAATCAAATCATCTTGATCGGCTAAAAGAGCTGAATAAATTACTTTCCTTCCCTAGAAGTATAAATCGTATTGAATGTTTTGATATTAGCCATACAATGGGAGAAAATACAGTAGGTTCTTGTGTGGTATTCGATAACCTTACTATGCAAAACAAGGATTATCGAAGATATAATATAAGCAATATTACACCGGGTGATGATTATGGGGCGATGAGAGAGGTTCTAAGTCGTCGATATAGGAGAATGATGAGCGAGGATTCTCAAAGACCAGATCTAATATTAATAGATGGAGGTAAGGGACAATTTAGCATTGCCGAGCAAATAATGGATGAAATTGGTTTAAAAAATATTTTTTTGGTAGGTGTTTCTAAAGGTGCTGATAGAAAAGCAGGTAAGGAAAAATTAATTATGCCAAATAATAAAATTCTTACTAATATAGATGAAACAAATTTAGGATTTCATTTGATACAACAGGTAAGAGATGAGGCTCATAGATTTGCTATAACAGGGCATCGGGCAAGAAGAGCAAAAACTAGACTTGCTTCTTCGATTGAGGATGTTGAGGGGATCGGAAGTAAGAAAAGAAAAAACTTACTTGCATATTTCGGGGGCATAGAAGGGGTTAAAAATGCTACTGTTGAGGAGCTAATAACTGTTGATGGTATTAATAATCAGCTTGCAGAAAAGATTTATAATTATTTTAATTAGCTAAACTAACTATATGACATATAACATACCAAATACTTTAACAATGTTTAGAATTGCATTAATTCCATGCTTAGTTCTGATTTATTATATTCCAGAACAAAGCTTATCAATTGAATTTAAAAATCTTATTGCCACTACTGTCTTTGTGGTCGCTGCCATTACTGATTGGCTTGATGGTTACCTTGCCAGAAAATTAAAACAAACCTCTAAATTTGGAGCCTTTATTGATCCAGTAGCAGATAAATTGATAATAATTGCTTCGTTATTAATTTTAGTTGATTTAGCTAGAGTAGATGTTTTAATCGGTTTGATTATTATTGGAAGAGAATTTGCAGTTAGTGCTCTTAGAGAGTGGATGGCGACACTTGGAAAATCTGGAAGTATTACTGTTGCATTTATCGGAAAATTGAAGACAACATTTCAGATGATAGCTATTCCTTTTCTTTTGTATGACTCCAATATTCTATTTATTCCAATTGCACTCATTGGCGAAGCGTTAATCTACATTGCAGCAATCCTTACTATCCTATCAATGTTTTATTATATGAAGGAAGCTGCAAAGGTTATTAGAAAAAAAAGTTAATTGCATTACGAGAATGATCTTGATTGACACAGGTTTAAAAGTAGCTAAAATACTGCCTTCGTATGCGGGAATAGCTCAGCTGGTAGAGCGATACCTTGCCAAGGTATAGGTCGCGAGTTCGAACCTCGTTTCCCGCTCCAGATTAGATATAAATAGGGGAGTCTATGATGTCTCCCCTTTTTATTTTAAAAACATGGCGCGTTAGCAAAGTGGTTATGCAGCGGCCTGCAAAGCCGTAGACGCCGGTTCGATTCCGGCACGCGCCTCCAAAATCATTATTTTAAAAAAAGTAATGATAAAATGTAGGCTCTGCCCGGGTGGCGAAATTGGTAGACGCAAGGGACTTAAAATCCCTCGACCTCACGGTCGTGCCGGTTCGATTCCGGCCCCGGGCACCATATTAAAAAATGAATGATAAAGAATTAAAAGAAATTAAATTTACTTTGCAACAAATTCAT
>JAOMKM010000018.1 GCA_028351715.1 Methylophilaceae bacterium
GTTATAAACTAAAATATCCTTTAATTCATTTTCTGAAGCATCTTTCATTAATTTATTTAACTCATTTTTAGTAACTTTCTTTTGAATATTTAGAGATAGATCAACTATTGATACATTAGTAGTAGGAACTCTAATCGCTATACCATCTAGCTTTCCTTTTAATTCTGGGATTACTAGCCCTATGGCCGAGGCAGCACCTGTTTTTGTAGGAATCATAGATGCAGCTGCCGATCGAGCTCGACGAATATCAGAATGCATATTGTCAAGTAATGCCTGATCATTGGTATAGGAATGAATAGTCGTCATCAGTCCAGATTCGACTCTTAAATGATCATGAATCACTTTTAAAACTGGGGCTAATCCATTTGTAGTACATGATGCATTTGAAATAACTTGGTGCGATGATTTTAAGTTTTGATGATTAACGCCATAGACAATTGTTGCATCTACATCTTTCTCACCAGGTGCAGAAATTAATACTTTCTTGGCGCCATTGTCCAGATGTACTTGACATGTTTTTTTACTTCTAAAGGCTCCAGTACATTCTAGAACAACATCGACATTATATTCTTTCCAGTCTAATTCTTCTGGGTTTCTTGTATTTAAATACTGAATTCTTTCGCCATTAATAATAAATGCATCTTCATCAATCTCAACTTTCTCATTAAATCTTCCATGAGCGGTATCATATTTTAATAAATGAGCATTACTTTTAACATCACCACGGCTACAGTTAATAGCAACAACCTTAATGTCTTCTTGTCGGTTTGTTTCGTACACCGCTCTTAAGGCTAAGCGACCTATTCTGCCAAAACCGGAGATAGCTATATTAATTGACATTCTGTTCCTTCAAGTAATTTACTGAACCCATTAAGTTACCTAGAGAATTTTTTATAATAAGGTTAACTTAATTTGGGCTTGTAAATATTAATTTATGTAACTTTTAAACTATAGGATCGATTTAGCTGTTGCAACAACATTATCAACAGTAAAACCAAAATGTTCAAAAACAGCTTTTCCTGGAGCAGATTCTCCATAAGTATCTATACCTACACAAGCTCCATCTAGGCCAACATATTTTCTCCAATAGTCTGTTATACCTGCTTCTACAGATATTCGCTTAATACCAGGAGTAAGAACACTATCTTTATAATTTTTATCCTGGCGATCATAAGCTTGAGTGCAAGGCATAGATACAACTCGAGAGTGAATACCTTCTTCTTTCAATATTCCTTGAGCCCCCACAGCCAGATCTACTTCAGAGCCTGTTGCAATAAAAATTACCTGGGCATCTTCATCACAATCTGAAAGAACATAACCACCCTTTTTTATATCAGCTATTTGACTTTCATTTCTAGAATGGAAACCCATACCCTGCCGACTCAACACAAGACTAGTTGGGTTTTCTGTATTTTCAACACCTGCAACCCATGCTGTTGCAGTTTCTGTTGCATCACATGGTCTCCAAACTTCCATGCGAGGAATAAATCTTATTCCTGAAGTTGTCTCAATAGGTTGATGAGTTGGTCCATCTTCTCCTTGACCAATTGAATCATGTGTTAAAACATAAATAACCCGCTGCTTCATTAATGCAGCCATTCTCATACCATTCCTCATATAGTCGGTAAACATATGGAAGGTACCTCCAAATGGTAATAAGCCACCATGAAGTGCAATACCATTCATAATAGAAGCCATACCAAACTCTCTTACACCGTATGAAATATAATTACCTGCCTTGGTTCCATTCACATGTTCAAAACTAGGACAACTAGTTAAATTTGACCCAGTTAAGTCAGCTGAACCACCAACAAATTCTGGTAAAACAGGAGCAAGCGCTGTAATGACATTCTGAGATGCTTTTCGGGTAGCCACTTTCTCAGCTTTTTCGTTAGCATCTTTAATAATTCCAGCAGATATTTTTTTCCAGTCAGCAGGTAAATCTCCAACCATTCTTCTCTTAAATTCGGCAGCTAGTTCAGGAAATTCTTGGGCGTACGCATCAAATTTCTTATTCCATTCAGCCTCTCTCGCGTCTCCCTTATCTTTTTGATTCCAACCATCATAGATATCTTGTGGAATAACAAATGGGGCATGATCCCAGCCTAATTCTTTTCTAACTAATGCAACTTCCTCATCACCCAATGCTGCACCATGACAATCATGTGAGCCAGATTTATTAGGAGATCCCTTGCCAATGATTGTTTTACAGCAAATTAATGTAGGTTTGTCTGTTATTTTTTTTGCTTCCTGAATAGCTTTATCAATTGCTTCAGGATCATGGCCATCTACATCACGAATTGCATGCCATCCATATGACTCAAATCGACCAGCAGTATCATCTGTATACCATCCCTCAATGTGCCCGTCTATAGAAATGCCATTATCATCCCAGAGTGCTATTAGCTTACCTAGTCCCCAAGTTCCAGCAAGAGCGCAAGTTTCATGAGAGACTCCTTCCATTAAACAACCATCGCCTAAAAATACATATGTATGATGATCTACAATATCGTGTCCTGGCTTATTAAATTGGTCTGCCATAAGCTTCTCGGCCATAGCAAAACCAACCCCATTACTTATGCCCTGGCCTAATGGACCAGTTGTTGTTTCAACACCTGGTGCATAACCATATTCCGGATGGCCTGCACATTTTGAGTGTAGTTGTCTAAAGCTTTCTATTTCTTTCATTGGCAGATCATAGCCTGTCAAATGTAGTAAAGAATAAATTAACATCGACCCGTGACCATTTGACAAAACGAAGCGATCACGATTAGCCCATTCCGGATTATTTGGATTATGGCTTAAATGCTGATTCCATAAAACCTCACCAATTTCGGCCATCCCCATGGGTGCACCTGGATGCCCCGAACTTGCTTTTTGTACTGCATCCATTGATAACGCACGAATTGCATTTGCTAAATCTTGTCTTGTTGCCATGTTGCCTCCCAAAATTAACTTGTACCCCATTAATAAAATGGGATGAAATGATTTTTATATATTGCAATGAACTAAAAGGTAAATTATTCCCTAAAGTGGACGTTCAATCAAGGCATCTAAACTTTAAATCTGATTTATTTCCTTCCATTTTATTGAGCAGCCTATGCTATGTAATTGCTGAGTGGGTCCTGATTTTGTCTCAGCTATAACTTTCATAGCATTAAATAAATCACGCTCATGGCTTTCTGATGGCTCCCCTCTCCCTGTTGAATCAAACCTACCACGATATTGAAGCTCTAAATTTTGATTAAATCCAAAAAAATCAGGGGTACATATAGCATTATAGTCTCTCGCTACCTCCTGAGTACCATCAAATAAATATGGGAAATTAAAATTTCTTAATAATGCAATTTTTTGCATATTTTCATAGGAGTCATCTGGATAGCTCTCTACATCATTACTAGAGATAGCTATTGCATTAACTCCAATCGACCTTAAATCTTCTATATCACTGATTAATCTATCTAATATGGCTTTAACGTAAGGGCAATGATTACAAATGAACATAATCACCAGTCCTCTCTCACCAAGAGCTAACGATGGTGACCAATAGCTACCATCAACACTAAGCAAGTTAAAATCTTTCGCATTCCATCCAAAATCGCATCTTGGTGTTGTTAAGCTTGCCAAATTTTTTCTCCCTTCTGTATCATAATTAAACTATGAAAAGATTTTACCATCCAGATGCACTAGAAATAAATCAAAATATCTATTTAGATGATTTGGTAGCTCATCATGCCTTACAAGTAATGCGAGTTAAAGTGAAGGACCGATTTTGTATATTTAATGGGGATGGTTTTAATTACAAAGTCGAAGTAATAAGCATTGAAAAGAAGAAATTAAAAATTAATATTATCTCGAAGGCTGAGAACCATTCTGAGTCACAAACAAAAATAACATTAATTCAGTCACTTTCAACAAATGAGAAAATGGATTGGATTATTCAAAAAGCAACAGAACTTGGAGTCAATCAAATTGTTCCAATTTATAGTACCCGAAGTATTATTAAATTAGATTCGACAAGAGCTGATAAAAAACTGATGCATTGGCAACAAGTATTAATTTCAGCCTGTGAGCAATCCGGAAGATCTAGAATTCCTCAAATCTACAAACCTACTACCTTCCTTCAAGCATTAGAACAACCTAAATTTAATGAGAAGACTCTTAAATTAATTCTTACACCAAATGGCCAAAACTCTTTAGGAAATCTAGGCCCCTTAAATAATAAAGAGATTATTCTTCTGATTGGACCAGAAGGTGGATTCTCAGAGGAGGAGCTCAAGCTAGCTAATGATTGTAAGTTCACTTCTTTAAAGCTCGGGCCTCGAACACTAAGGACAGAAACTGCCCCCTTAAGTATTATTTCAATAATACAATTTAAATATGGAGATTTGTCATAAATAGATAAATTTAGTATAAAATATAGCAATTATTTAATAATAATTGCTATATATGCAAAATAAAATATCAAAAATTATAAAATTTTTGCGTAAAAAGCAAAAATTAACGCTAGCTAAATTAGCACAAAAATTGGGTATAAATATTAGTAGCCTATGTCGTATTGAACGAGGCGAGGTCAATCTATCCGTCGATCTCCTTGAAAAAATAGCTAAAATACTTAATGTATCTCCAACTATATTTTTTGATAACACCCCCTTCCACCAAAACTTAACTGACTCAAGAAATTCATTTGTCGAACACTTCAGATTATCTGCAAAGTTTATTTATCAATTTAATAAAAAAATATTTGTAATTGCTTTTGGTGGGGAAGTTCTTAAGGATGACCAATTAAAACAAATCAGTCATGACATTAATTTATTACATTCACTTAATATTAAGCTTGTATTGATTCATGGCATTAGGCCTCACATAGATGATAAATTAATTTCGGTCAAAAATTCAACTCTACTAGTTAGAAATCAACGCGTTACTGACAAAAAAGCTCTAGAACATATTATTGAGGTTAATGGTCGAATTCATACCGAAATTGAAGCCTCCCTGTCATCGAGTATGTCTGACTCACCAATGGCTGGAAGTGACATAAAGGTATCATGTGGCAACTTTATAACTGCCAAACCTATTGGAGTTATAGATGGGGTTGATATGCAATTTACTGGGCAGATTAGAAAAGTCGATAATAGTGCAATTTTAGATAAACTCTCGCATAACGAAATAGTGCTTATTTCTCCTATAGGCTTTTCACCGATTGGTGAGATATTTAATCTGTCCTACGAACAAACTGCAGCTTATATAGCAGGTTCAATTAAAGCAGATAAGCTAATCTACTATGTTGACTCAGATGGAGTTCTTAATAAGCGAGGGGAATTAATTCCTGAAATGACAACTGAGAAGGCTGAAAATTTAATACGAAATATTGAAACAAACTCTTCTCCAGATAATGCAGCTCATATCTCCTATAAGGATTTAAATATTCTTAAAAGTAGCTTGTCAGCTATTAAACAAAATGTTGAGAAAGTACATCTAGTTAATAGAAATACTAATGGTTCATTAATTCAGGAGCTTTATACTGACAGGGGCTCAGGTACGATTTTAACTGAATATGCTTTAGAGAAAATAAGGCCAGCATCTATAAGGGATGTGAAAGCAATACATTTACTTACTGAGCCATTAGGAAAGAATGGAGCCTTACTATCAAGGGAAAATGAAAAAATTGAGCAAGATTTAGACAATTTTATTGTTATTGAACATAATCACAATTTAATTGGGTGTGTTGCTCTTTATCCATATAAAAATATGACTGAAATTGCTTGCTTTGCGATTCACCCTAATTACCAAAGACAAGGATTTGGAATGAAATTACTGAATTATTGTGAGAAAAAAATAAATTCTGAATATGCATTTATTCTTACAACACAATCCGAGCATTGGTTTATTGAAAAAGGTTTTTCAAGGGCTCATACAGATTTAATGCCCCCTAAACGAAAGAAAATTTATCATGTTGAACGAAACTCAAAATTTTTTACAAAAAAGCTATAAAATGTTGGAAATAATTATGATGTGGTAAAAAAAATGACCCCAAATGAAAAAGCAAAAATTTTAAGCGAAGCACTACCTTATATAAAAAAATTTTATGGCAAAACGATTGTCATTAAATATGGCGGGAATGCCATGATAGATGAAAACCTAAAGCACTCATTTGCCAGGGACGTAGTCCTACTCAAACTAGTTGGTATGAATCCAGTGATTGTTCACGGAGGTGGCCCCCAGATAAATAAGAGCTTAGATAAGATAGGCAAGAAAGGTAAATTTTATAATGGAATGAGAGTAACTGATAAAGAAACAATGTCTGTAGTCTATGACGTTTTAACATCAATTAGCGAAGAAATTGTTAATTTAATAAAAACTATTGGGGGAGAGGCAAGTAGCCTTTCTAAGCAAGAAGTATTAGGATTCATAAGGGCAAAAAAATTAATAGTTAGTAGTAAGGATAAAGAAGAAGAAATAGACCTTGGTCACGTTGGTGAAATAAAGAATATTGAGCCATTATTTATGAAAAATTTAATTGATCATGGCATCATTCCTGTAATAGCACCAATTGGTTTTGGGGAAGATAAAGAAATGTACAACATTAATGCAGATTTAGTTGCTGGAAAGCTTGCAGAGGTAATTAATGCTGAAAAATTAGTGCTAATGACGAATACTAAAGGGGTGTTAGATGAAGAGAATAATCTTATAACTGGATTAACCCCAAAAGGAATCGAAAGCCTTATAAAAGTCGAAGTTTTATCTGGGGGAATGTTACCAAAAATTCAAGCCGCCCTCATAGCTGCAGAAAATAACGTTAATAGTGTCCATATAATAGATGGCAGGGTTGAACATGCTCTGCTACTAGAAATTTTAACCGATCAGGGCGTCGGTACTTTAATTAAAGCAAATTAAATTGAAGCCTGTCTGGATTTTTGACCTAGATAATACCCTACATGATGCACAGTCAAAAATTTTTCCAATTGTAAATGATAAAATGAATCAGTATATTAGCTCAGCCCTAAAAATGAGTATTGAAGAAGCCAGTAAAATAAGAGCTCAATATTGGTTGGAATATGGATCTACACTCCAAGGCTTAATTAAAAATTACAATATAGATCCAATTGATTTTTTAGATAAAACTCACACTATAAATAATTTTAAAGATCTTATTATTCCTATGCCATGTTTAATCGAGACTCTGGAACTAGCTGATGGTATGAAGATTATTTACACAAATGCCCCGAAGAATTATACCAACCAAGTTTTAAAAATATGTGGGATTCAAGAATATTTTGATGAGGTTTTCACTATCGAAGATTCTAATTTTAAATCAAAACCAAACATAGACTCTATGAGCTTATTCATAAAAAAATATAATATTAATGAAGCTTTTTTTGTAGATGACGTAAAAGAGAACCTTAAAACTGCAAAAAAATTTGGGTTAGCTACAGTATGGCTGACCAATGAGTCATATAAGCCTATATATATAGATAAAAAAATATCTAAGCTAAGGGATTTATTTAGTTACTAATTTTTTTAAGTAGTGTAAGTCTCTCCTGGTATATCAATTTTTTTATATCTTCTCCAGAGCTTGAAGGATCTATCTCGCTTTTTAATTGACTTATCTCGTCAGAAAATAAAACTAAGAATATCTTAATATCCTTAAAATATTTTAAATCCATATGGTGGAATGTTGTCTTAAACACTAAAATTATATTCAAAACTTCAAAAATTATATTTGGGCGCCTATAGAAATCAGTTCGATACAAACAATCTAATTTTTCTTCTGCCCTAAGTGATAAAAAATTAGTAATATTTAATTCTTCATTCATCAAAATTTTCAATATTTTATGATTTGTACTGGACAATTTTAAATGCTTTAATAAATGAGCCTGCTCTTCATTCGTTTTTATGCTTCTTGATTCCCTGAAAAAATATGGGGCTATTAACAACATGATAATTTTTGATTCACTTGTCAATGATTTGGAATTCTCTTTTATTGCTTTACCTAAACTAACAAAGTTATTTGATTGTTGTTCAATTAATGATGTTGAATCTAAAGGTAAATAAAGTCCTGGAAAAATTTCATTCAAAGCTCCAGATTCACAAAGGTAGTAAATCATAATATCTGGATTCT
>JAOMKM010000001.1 GCA_028351715.1 Methylophilaceae bacterium
ATACTTCTTAACTAAATCAGCTAGAACAGTTACTGAATCATCAGCATACGTATTCAACGAATGTCCACTTTTACTTAATTTTTCTTCTAGTTCAGCGAGTCCTTGAGATAAAAACAATCTTCGATGTTGTCCAATCCTCTCAAAGCCCCAACGACAATTTTTTTCGTTTGCAATATCATGAACATAAACAAATAAAATTGCATCAGATTTTGCTAAAGCTAAATTTAATGAAAGGTTATCATTTAATCTAAGATCATTCCTAAACCAATATAAAGATTTCATAGTGCTCTCAAAACTTAATAGGGTCACACACTTAGGGTTTCAGACAACTACGATAACTTCTAGTTCAGTCAGTAGGGTATACGTTGACATAAAAAGAGATGAGGGGCAGGTATCCATAATTAATTGACTCAAGAAAATAAAAATAACGCTATTAAATTATAAAAATTATGGGTACTTCAGCCATAAGGGTCGACGAGTACGTCTACTCCTTTGGTTTTCTTTTTTGAATTTCAGCTAATACTAATTTACATTCTTCTGTGGTTAATGTGCAGGCATTAACAGCATCTTCGAAATTATATCCATCAAGCATTAGCTCAAGAAATTTTGTAACCTCATCATGCTCAATATCAAGTAGTGTTGATATTTGAATTATCATTTGGGTGTATTCTTCTGTGTGCATAATTAACCTCAAAAAATTAAATAGATGAAAAAATGTTTTTAAATATTTTACATCTACATTATATAATAGGTTAAATAATTTTAAGGTATATTTACTAAATGAATAAAGCATTCGACTTTTTAAAAAAAAATTTTCCTAGTACATATAGAGATATTGTCCTAGAACATAAGGCAGTCAATAAAGTCATAACGTTTTGCGACGATAAAAATCAGTACCTTTTATTTACCGGCATGTTTCCAGAGGTAAATGAAGGAAAAGGAATATATGGTGAATTAGAAGGATATTTCGTTAATTTTTTGGCAGATAAATATAATGCAACAGCATTTGCAAGAGCCTCTGCTTACGCCCTAGAAGACCAAACATCTTTTATTGGAATTGATATAAAAAGTATCGACAATGATATCTGGTCACAACAAAATATTTTTCATACTGATAATGAAAGTAAAGTAACTGACGTTGAAGAAAAATATACGAATAGCAGTAAAAAAAATGTTATCTGCCCAGCAGTTAATACTTATTTTGAGAAAATACCCTTTCCTGAGGATACACAAGAGTTCCTCAATAACTTATATGAGCAAGTTAAGCCAAGCCTGCAGTTAATTCAGTTAAAAAAATAATTAGAATAAAGAATATTTATGATTGATTTTAGCGAAATTGCAGTTTTGATTCAGATGGCAGTTGCCCCAGCTTTTTTACTTACTGGTATAGGGGCAATATTAACAGTTATGGCAACTCGCTTAACTAGAATTGTAGATCGCTTTAGAGTACTTAATGAAGGAAAAAATTTATCTATAAAAAAAAAGGATAAGGCCGACGAACTTCTCTCCTTATTATGTCGAGCCCGATGGACTCATATAGCAATTTTTCTAACAACTATCTCTGCATTATTAATTTGTATCTTAATTGCAATGATTTTTATAGCGACTGAGGTGAATTTCAATTTAGATCAGTATCTTTCAACTCTCTTTATCGTTGCAATGACTGTATTAATTCTTGGTTTGCTAAGCTTTTTAAGAGAAGTTAGCTTATCTAAAAGCGTTATAAATATAAATAAAGTAACTAAATAAGTAAAAACAATTGAAATTTAATAGATACATTTCTACATATTGTAGTAAAATATTTGACTTTCTAGAGCGACCCCATCGTCTAGAGGCCTAGGACACCTGGTTTTCATCCAGGCAACAGGGGTTCGACTCCCCTTGGGGTCACCATTTTAATTAAATCTAAACTATTTTTAATTAATTTCGTCATAAATAATTAACAATAAAATAATTTTCAGCTTAAACGTATGATTACAACATTAATAAAAATTGCTGAAAAAAATCTTTTGCCAGATATCTTGATACGATATGGAATTCGATCTCTTCTCAAAAAAAGACTACACTCACTCTTAAAAGAGACATCAGAAGAAAGGCGGAAAATAAAACAAAATTTTATTAATGCGATGGATAATTCTCCAATTGCATTGGTTCCGGAGCTAGCTAACGAACAGCATTATGAGGTTCCTGCTGAATTTTATAATCTCTGCTTAGGATTAAATAAAAAATATAGTAGTTGTTATTGGGACGAAAAAACAAATAATCTTGATCAGGCAGAAAAGTTAGCCTTAAAAAAAACTTGTAATCATGCCAATCTTAAGGATGGCTTAAGTATTCTAGAGCTTGGTTGTGGGTGGGGATCCCTCACTCTATGGATGGCTAAAAATTACCCAAAAAGTACGATAACTGCCGTATCAAATTCATCTTCACAACGCGCCTATATATTATCTCAAGCAAAATTAAGAAGACTTAAAAATATCGAGGTAATAACTTGTGATATGAATATTTTTAAGACTAGCAATAAATATGACCGAATAGTATCTGTGGAAATGATAGAGCATATGAGGAATCATAGGAAATTATTTGCAAATATTTCTGGGTGGCTTAACCCTAAAGGAAAATTTTTTATGCACATATTTGTTCATAAATCTCAACCTTATCTTTTCGAAGTAGAGGGTAAGGATGACTGGATGAGTAAGTATTTTTTTTCTGGTGGAATGATGCCAAGCGAGGACCTTGCCCTTCACTTTCAAGACAAACTTAAGATAGAGGAGCAATGGACTTGGTCAGGAAACCATTATGAAAAGACAGCAAATGCTTGGCTTAAAAATATTGATAAAAATAATATAAAGGCTATACAATCTCTAGAGAGTATTTATGGTAAAAATGATGCGAAAAAATGGTTACAGCGTTGGAGAATATTTTTTATGGCATGTGCTGAACTTTGGGGCTTTAACGAAGGAGATGAGTGGCGAGTTTCCCATTATCTATTCAAAAAATGAAATCTAAATTAATCAATTTTCTTTTATTTCAGGTTGGATGGTTTACTGCTATTTTGGGAGCAGCTTACGGAAAAACTACCGAAGCGTTAATCATTTCCACAATTATTATCTTAATCCATCTAAAAATTATTCCAAATCGTAAGGATGACATTAAATTGTTTATCTATGCTGCCATTGCAGGCTTTTTCTTCGATGGGCTCATACAGTATAACAATCTAATTTTATATAATAATCCAGGGTGGCCCTACCCACTAACTCCATTATGGATCATCATTCTTTGGGTAATGTTCGCTATGACTTTAAACCATAGCCTTAGTTGGCTAAAGGGACGGGTATTGTTAGCTGCATTATTTGGTGCGATTGGTGGGCCTTTAGCCTATATCGCAGGAGAGAAATTAGGCGCAATAACTATTAGTGGATCTCAGGCATTATTCGTACTTTCAATAGGATGGGCATTTATTACCCCGCTGTTAGTTTATTTGTCTGTAAAAAAATGATTGATATTTATGTCAATATAGCCGGCAACTTATTTATCTTCGCGATTTTTGGTTGGGCAGTCAGTCTTATAACAAAAAATGTGACCCATGTAGACAGTATGTGGAGTATCTTTTTTGTTATTGCATACATAACAGCAATGCAAGAAATGAGGATACTTTCGTATCAAAATATAGCAGTCTTATTTTTAGTTATGATTTGGTCAGCAAGACTTACAGTTTATCTTTCAATCCGAAACTTTGGATCAAAGGAGGATATTCGGTACCAGGAAATTAGGAGTAATAATGAACCAAACTTTAAATTCAAAAGTTTATATATAATATTTATATTTCAGGCTGTATTAGCCATGATTATATCCCTGCCATTAATTGCCCTTGCAACCAGTAATCACCCTTACGGTGTGCTTGATATGGTTGGGCTAGGAATCGTTATATTTGGCATATTATATGAAACCATAGCTGACTTTCAACTTAAACAATTTGTTAAGGGTAATAACAAGGGGGTTCTAGATACAGGTTTATGGAGACATTCAAGGCATCCAAATTATTTTGGTGAATTTCTAGTTTGGTGGGGCTTTTATATTGTCTCTTTTGGGTCTGGGCATCTAATTGCAATTTTCTCACCCATTCTTATGACATGGCTTCTCCTTAAATTTTCTGGCATTGGTAGAATGGAAAGTACCATTTCAGGTAGGCGACCAGGATATAAAATCTACGCACAACAAACATCGAGCTTTATCCCATGGCCGCGAAAAAAATAGCTTACTTACTTAGTCTGTTACTCATTATCTCTGAGAACATAATGGCCCGAGAATGGAAATTTGATGCAATCCTTAATGATAAAGTTATAGGGCGACATGTATTCGAAGTTGATGATAAAAAATCCGTGAGCTCAGCTGATTTCCATATTAAATTCATGTTTATGGATATATACTATAAACATGTATCAGAGGAATTATGGGCTCAGGGATGTTTGACTAAAATTGATAGTGAAACGGATGATGATGGAGAAAAAAATCAGGTTAATGGCTTTTTAGATAACAACAAGTTTCTAATTAAAACCATTAAAATTAATCAGTCTCTTCCTTCTTGCATCATGACTTTTGCTTATTGGAACCCAAAAATATTAAAGGAACCAAGGCTTTTAAATTCCCAGAATGCGGAATGGCTTGATATAGAAACAACGTTAGTTAAACAAGAATTGTTGTTAGTTAAAGAGCAAAACATAATGACAAATCATTATGTTTTAAAAGGAACTAAGGAAGGGCGTGAACGTCTAGTAATTGATCTTTGGTACGATGAAGAAATGAATTGGGTTGGTTTAAAATCACCAACACCAATAGGTGATATTTTCTATAAATTAATTTAATTATTTATTATATATGATTGTTTTAAAAAGAATTTTTTATGTATTTTTTTTTATTTCTGGTTGCTCAATGAACTCAGTTAACCTAAAAACTGTTGATCAAGTTAATATAAATGAGTTTATGGGTTCATGGTATGTGATCGCGCATATACCTACATTTATTGAAAAGGAAGCCCATAACGCAATTGAATCGTATGAGCTTAATAATGATGGCACCATTGCAACAACGTTTACGTTCAATAAAGGTTCTCTTGAGGGTCAAAAAAAAACATATAACCCAAAAGGCTTTATTGTAGAAGGTACGAATAATGCTCAATGGGATATGCAGTTTATATGGCCCATTAAGTCTCAATATAAAATAACTTATCTAGATAATAACTACAACACAACCGTAATAGCTCGCGATGCTCTCGATTATGTGTGGATAATGTCAAGGAGTAAGGAGCTAGATAAACCAGACCTCAATAAAATAATAGATCACATAAAGGCTTTAGGCTACAACATAGATTTACTTAGAATGGTTCCTCATCAATGATGAACTTAGCTAAATATTTAATTCGTTACTTTGTTGGCTGGTTTGACAATAGGGTCGTAGAAGAAAAATATCTTGGCATCAACCTGCAGGGAAAAGAAATTGATTGGGCTAGGGTTGTGCCCTTCATTATTATTCATCTCTCACTTATATCTCTATTCTTTGTTGGGGTAAGTAAAATTGCAATCGTGACATTCATATTAATGTATGCCCTAAGGATGTTTGCTATAACTGGCTTCTATCACCGTTATTTTTCTCATAAAGCCTTTAAAACAACGCGCTTAATGCAATTTATATTCGCTATTATAGGTGCTTCGGCAGTTCAAAGAGGCCCTATTTGGTGGGCTGCACACCACCGAGAGCATCATATGCATTCCGATACAATCAATGACAAACATTCACCAAAGGCACATAGTTTCTTTTGGAGTCATACAGGATGGTTTCTAACGAAAGCTAATTTTCTTACTCATACAAAAATGGTAAAGGAACTTTCTCGCTACCCGGAATTAAGATTAATTGATCGTTTTGACGTCATCGTACCTATCATGACATGCGTATCCCTCTATTTCTTTGGTGAATATTTGAATGCAAGTCACCCTACTTTGGATACTAACGGCCTGCAAATGTTGTCGTGGGGTTTTGTATTATCAACAGTTGTTTTATACCACTCAACGTTTCTTGTAAATTCAGTGGCTCATCTTTGGGGTAAACCTCGATATAAAACTGATGACGAAAGTAAAAATAATTTTTTTATCGCCTTACTTACATTCGGTGAGGGCTGGCATAATAATCATCATCATTTTCCAGGCTCAGCTCGCCAAGGATTCTTTTGGTGGGAAATTGATATAACCTATTACCTTCTAAAATTAATGTCATTATTCGGCTTGATATGGGACGTAAGAACTGTGTCTACTAATATTAGGGAGTCGAATCAAATTAATAGTCCTAAAAAAACTATTAGCCAATAATGAAAATAGCTATAGTTGGAGCTGGCATCTCTGGCAATACCATCGCCCATCTTCTTCATAAAGAACATAAAATTACAGTATTCGAAAAGAATGACAGAATTGGTGGTCATTCGCATACCCATAAAATTCAAATAGAAGGTAAGAGTATTTCTGTCGATACAGGATTTATTGTTTTTAATAAAAAAACTTATCCATTATTTACATCATTACTGAACAAATTGAAGGTTGATTACGAGAATAGCAATATGAGCTTTAGTGTTTTCTCAAAACTTTCTGGTCTTGAATATAACGGAACAAATCTAAATACTCTATTTTCCCAAAGGAAAAACTTCTTTAATTATAAGTTTATTAAAATGATTTTCGAAATATTGCGATTTAATAAAGAAGCACTTGAATTACTTAGTGCTAGAGAAGAGATACCATTAGGTGATTATTTAGCTAAAAATAATTACTCAAGCTATTTCTCAACACATTATATATTACCAATGGGCTCAGCAATCTGGTCCTCTAATTTAAAAACTATGCTTAACTTTCCAGCCAAGTTTTTTGTAAAATTTTTTCATAACCATGGAATGCTTAATATTAACGATAGACCCCAATGGCTAACGGTAACTGGAGGATCAGAATCCTATGTTAAAAAACTATGTGAGCCATTTATCGACTCAATAAAACTGAAGTCTAATATAAAATTTATTGAAAGAACAAAGAATAAGGTCGTCATCCATCATCAGAATGGAAGTAGTGAAAGGTTTGATTATTTATTCATGGCCTGCCATAGCAATGAGGCGTTAAACCTAATAAAAGATGCTAGCAACTTAGAAAAAAACTTATTAGGGTCCGTTCCGTACTGTAATAATGATGTTTATTTACATACAGATGCTTCAATAATGCCAAAACATAAATTATCATGGGCAGCATGGAATTATAATATCGATAACAAAAGCCATGAACCGATATCTCTGACATACAATATGAACATACTGCAAAATATTAAAAGTGAGAACCCTATTCTTGTAACACTAAACCCAAAGAGCAATCTTGACCCAAGAAAAATTATAAAAAAATTAAATTATGCACATCCTATGTTTTCAATTGATGGCATAAATGCACAAAAAAACCATCACTTAATCTCAGGAGTTAACCGAACATTTTATGCTGGCGCATACTGGGGTAATGGATTCCATGAGGATGGAGTAAAAAGTGCATTTGATTCAGTAAGCCAACTAAATAAGCTGTTGAATTAATATGCACGCGGTCTACCAAGGTACAATTACACACACTCGATTTTCATTTAAACCTCATAAATTTACCTATAAAACTAACATGCTTTACTTAGATCTTGATGAGCTTCAGGGTGCATTCCTAGGAAAGTTATTTTGGGGTTATAACAAGCCAAATCTAGCTTCCTTTTATAGATCAGATTTTTATGGCGATAAAAGAAAAACGATTAAAAAGTCGATTCAGTCTTTATTAGCAAATAAAATTAATTTAAATCATAAGGGAAAAGTTTTTCTATTGACAACTATCCGCAACTTTGGCTTCTCATTTAATCCAGTTAGCTTTTATTACTGTTTTGATGAATCATCAAATATTCAGGCAATTGTCTCTCATATAACAAATACCCCATGGAACGAAAAGCATGCCTATGTTCATGATTGCAGAAATAAACCATCAATGTCTAAGAAGTTTGAATTTGATAAAGACTTTCATGTCTCACCTTTTATGCCAATGAACATCAATTATAGTTGGGTATTTAGCCCTCCTAAGGACTTTCTTTTTGTTTCAATGGATAGTTACAATAACGATAAATTAGTATTCAATGCTACCCTTAAAATGACAAAAGGAGCATGGGGTAATTTTACGCTGAATAAAATTCTATTCTTATCCCTCCCCATGTCGATTAAATCGATCGTACTGATTTACTTTAACGCATTGATATTACTTATAAAAAAAGCGAAGTTTTACCCACACCCATGATAAGAAAATACATTAACGAATTATCAAAAAAATTAGTGCTTAAAAGTTTAGAAAATATTTCTAAAGGTACGCTTTCAATTATTGATGGAAGTGATGAATATAAATTCGGTGGCGACAATACTATAAATGCTGAAATTATAGTTAACAACTCAAGGTTTTATACAGAGATTCTACTTGGCGGCTCTATAGGGGCAAGTGAAGCTTATATCCATAAATCCTGGACATCAAAGGATATAACTAAAGTAATACAACTAATGGCCCGCAATCAATCAACTGTGGACGTCATAGAAGGTCCGTTTAGAGTTTTAGGAGCTCCGTTCTTAAGAATGCTTCATGCATTAAATAGTAATACACTTTATGGGAGTAAAAAAAATATTGCCCGACACTACGATTTAAGTAATAAATTTTTCTCACTATTCCTTGACTCGTCAATGATGTATTCCTCTGCAATTTATCCTAACAAAAAATCCACAATAGAGACTGCAGCAGAATATAAGTTAGATGTCATTTGTAAAAAATTAGATCTTAAAAAATCACACCATGTTGTTGAAATTGGATCTGGCTGGGGAGGTTTTGCAATATATGCTGCAAAAAATTATGGTTGTCATGTTACAACAACAACAATCTCTAAGGAGCAGTACAAATATGTTTGTGAAAAAATTAAACGCCTCAAGCTTGAAAAAAATATCAAAGTTATATTCAAAGATTATAGAGAGCTAACTGGCAAATATGATAAATTAGTCTCAATTGAAATGATTGAAGCTGTAGGTCACAAGTTCTATGATTCTTATTTTAGAAAAATCTCTGGATTACTTAATCAAAATGGTGATGCATTAATACAAGCAATTACAATAAGAGATCAAAGGTATAATCAAGCTATACGTTCAGTTGATTTTATTCAAAAATATATATTTCCTGGAAGTTGCATCCCATCTATAAATGCGATGCAAAATGCAATAACTGGATCAGGTGATATGGTAATTAACGATGTGCGTGATATTGGTCATCATTATGCGAAAACGTTAGCTGACTGGAAAAAAAAATTTACTTCAAATAAAAAAGATATTATTAAGTTAGGATTTGATGAGGAATTCATAAGAATGTGGGGGCTTTATTTTAGCTATTGTGAGGGTGGATTTTTAGAGAAGTCAATTAGCAACTTACATCTACATATTACCAAGCCAGATTATAGAAATAAAATTTAATTTTAGTTGAAGGCTAGTAATATTTTAAAATAAACCGCATATTACTAAAAAACTATGGATAACTATTACATCACCAAAGCACAGTCAAAGGAGAAAAAAGGAGATCTTGAGGGGGCATTGGCTGAATACCAAAAAGCACTTCTAGAGGATCCATATAATAATGGGATTCAAATAGAGATTGGAAATTTATATGCAATGCTTGGTTTCTTTGATAAAGCTGTAGAGCATTTAAGGATAGCATTTGTTTCATCCCCTAGTGACCAAAATCTAAAAGATGGTCTCTGTTTTTGCTTATGTGAATCTGGAAATCAATATTACGATAATAGAAATTTCTATCTTGCGGAAAATAATTTCCAGGAGGCAGTAAGACTCAATCCATCTAAATCTGAATATTTATTTAACCTAGGTAATACTTGTTATGCTCAAGGAAAATATAAGAAAGCCCTAGAATATTATAATAAATCACTTGAACTATATTACGATCCAGAAACACTCTCATGTATTGGAAATTCGCTTAGATCTTCTGGTAAATTATTAGAGGCAATAGAGTTTTATACTAATGCTTTAAAGGAAAATCCAGCCCTAATTCATACTGAGATTGAGCTAACACATTTAAAACAAAATATTTGTAACTGGGATGACATAAGTCATCTCTTTAAAAATATTAAAAATCATATTAATAACATAAACTCTGGTTGCATTTCTCCATTTACAGTTTTTTCAATGCCTGAAATTAGTTGTGAGGATCAGCTTAAAGTTTCGTCTAGCTGGGCTCAAAAATCCTCACATAAGATCCAAAAAGTTAAGCGAAGTAAAAGAAAAAATTCAAAAATAAATTTAGGCTACCTCTCATCTGACTTCAGGCTTCATCCCCTATACTTCCTAATTATTGACGTTTTCAAAAATCATGATAGAGATAATTTCGATATCACACTTTATTATTCAGGAAAAAACGATGATTCAGATGCACATAATAATTTTAAAAATCTGGGTTTTGATTTTATAAATATCTCAGAATTGAGTAATGATGCAGTAGCTAAATTGATAACAAAAAAAGATACGGATATATTGGTTGACCTTTCTGGATTTACAAAAAATAGCCGTTCAATCATTGCTGCGTATAAACCAGCAAAAAAACATATTAATTGGTTAGGGTTTCCAGGGACTATGGGATACATTAATTCATCGCCACTTTATGAGCATATATTAGCTGATCACTATATTATCCCAGATACTCATAAGCCATATTATGCGGAAAATATTATCTACCTGCCAAACTGTTATCAACCCAACATTGAAAATCGCGCTCCATTATTGCCTGTCAATAAAAAACTATTTGGCTTTGCTGAAGGTGTTTTTATTTATGCTTCATTTGGGCAAACGATTAAAATTACTGAAAATCAATTTATTTTATGGTTGAGGATACTTAAAAATACCCAAAACAGTGTTTTATGGTTACTCGAATCAAATAAAGAGTCCATGGAGAATCTAACCTTATATGCGGAAAAAAAAGGTATACAGTCGTCCCGTATATGCTTTGCTAAGAAAGTAGATCTAAATGAACATATTAATAGGCATCAAATAATAGATCTTTATCTGGATACATTTCCATATAATTCCCATACCTCTGCATCTGATGCTATATGGGCTCATTGCCCTGTATTAACCAAATCAGGTGATACTTTTTCAAGTCGTGTTGCAGGAAGTATCCTTACGGAAGTTAGTTGCCAAGAGCTTATTGTTGAATCAGACGATGCATATATCAAAGAAGCAATAAGATATTCGACTGACAAGGAGGCATTAAGAATAATAAAAGAAAAAATAATAAGAGGGAAAGAAAGCTCAACTTTATTTAAGCCAAAATTTTTTACAAGAAATCTTGAAAAAATATACTTAGATATCTTATCTAATTAAGCATAATAATTTAGGTCTTCTTATAAAATAGTTTATTGTTCTATAAAATTTTTTACACTTTTTATAATATTTATGTCCAATGATTTATCAAAGGGGTCAACCATTAATAAATCGTCCATACCTCTTATCCATGTCATTTGTCTTTTAGCAAGCTGACGTGTAGCAATAACTATCCTCTCAGTTAAATCATTCAGAGGAATTAGGCCCATAATGTGCTCATAAACCTGCTTATAACCTACAGATCTTAGGGCAGGATAAGTTAAATCAAGACTAGGGTTATTTTCAAGTAAAGATTCAACCTCCTCAATAAAACCATTTTTCAACATATCCTTAACGCGAATTTCAATTCTACTATTTAAAAGAACTCTATCTAAAGGCATCAATGCAATCTTATGAAATTTGTAATTAGTTTCTCGTTTTATATTAGCCTTATGATAAAAAGATAAAGGCTTACCAGAAATATAATAGACTTCTAAAGCCCGCATAATTCTCTGTGTATCTTTGCTTTTAATTTTTTTTATACTTACAGGGTCAATGTCTGCAAGTTTTTTATACAGCTTTTCAAGTCCATATCTATCCAAATCTTTTTTTACACTTTGTCTAGCTTCGCTTGTTGACTCTGGCATTTCATTAAGTGGATTCTCTAATGAATTAAAATACATCATTGTGCCTCCTACCAAAATTGGAATTTTATTCTCCTTGTATATTTGTGCTGATACTTTATCAACATCTAATTTAAATTCATTTACAGAATATCTATCACAGGGGTTTTTACAATCAACTAAATGATGTGGGTACTTAGCTAATTCATTTGTCTTGAGTTTTGCTGAACCAATATTTAAGCCCTTATATATCTGAGCTGAATCAACACTTATAATTTCAATTGGAAAATTATCGAATAAAATTTTTGCCAACTCAGTTTTTCCAGTAGCAGTTGGTCCCATTAAAAAAATTTTTTTACTGATCATTTAATCTGGGTTGAGCCTGACGATGCAATAGAAGGTTTTGTCTTTAAGTAACTTTTTATTCCTTTAAAAATACTCATAACTAACTTATTTTGAAATGCCTGTGATCTTAAATTTTTTTCTTCAGTAGGATTACTAAGGAATGCAGTTTCTATAAGAATTGATGGGATATCAGGAGCTTTTAGAACTGCAAAGCCAGCTTGTTCAACATGTTTCTTATGAAGCCTATTAACTCGCTTAACTTTTTTTAAAACGTGATTACCGAGCTTTATACTATCATCAACTGTTGCAGACTGAGATAAGTCTAATAAAGTTTTTGCTAGAAGAGGTTCTTTATCATCGATACTAACTCCCCCTATTAGATCAGATTCATTTTCCTTGTTGGCGATTAGTTTTGCAAATGCACTAGTAGCTCCTTTTTCTGATAAAGCAAAAATTGATGACCCTCTAACACTTCTTCTAGTAAATGCATCAGCATGTATTGAAATAAAAATATTAGCCTTTATTTCTCTTGCTTTTTTTACCCTAGCAGCCAAGGGAACAAAATAATCTCCATCTCTAATTAATACGGCTTTCATGCCACTTTCTTTGTCAATTAAGGATTTAAGTTTTTTTGAAATTTGAAGATTAATATCTTTTTCACGTGTACCGCCTTTTCCTATAGCTCCAGGATCTTCTCCACCGTGTCCAGCATCAATTGCCACTATAATCTGATCTGTTTTTATTTTTTCCTTAAATACATCTTTTTTAGGGTTAATAATTTCATTAGAAATATTTTTTTTTGTATCTGATTTAACTGAGCTCCTCTTTTCCTCTAATTGCTTTAAAAGAATAGCAATGCTGTCTTGATTCTCTGGATATAAATCAATTACAAGCCTATTCTTATAGGGTTTAATAGGCTTCAATGAAAAAATTTTAACCCGCGCTTGCCCTTTAAGGTCAATCACTACTCTAGTGACATTTGTAGTGAATTGGGCAACTCGAATTTTCTTTATATTAGGATCATTTTCTAATAACTGTGATGGTAGGGTCTTAATTGCTTCGTTTATAGCAATGTCCTTAAGATCAATAACTACTCTTTCTGGGTTCTTAAGGATCATTTGATCATTATTTAAGGGTGCAATCGATTCAATTGTAATCCTGGTATATTCTTGAGAAGGCCATATCCTTGTTGCATGAATATCATTTTTTGAATATGCATTACCGGCAATAATAAGTAAAATTAAAATGAAAAACAGACTTATATTAAATCTTTTATACATTCGGCTCCTTTTGGGGTATTTGCTGTTATCAAAGCATTTCTTTTGATGCTACTAACATAATTTAAATGGATTATTAAATCAGAAATAGGCAAATATGGATGACCTTTTTCTGGCCATTCAATTAAATTAATGCTCCCTCCATCAATAAACTCATTAAACCCTGCTTCATGCCATTCCTCAGGACCTTTAAAGCGATATAAATCAAAATGGTTTACAGTATATATATCAAGTTTATACTGCTCAACAAGGCTATAAGATGGGCTTTTAACTGTACCTTTAAAACCTAACTCAAAAATAAAATCTCTTGCAAATGATGTTTTTCCTGATCCTAGGTCTCCAGACAAGTAAATTAACATACCAAAGCTTATTTTTTGGGCAATTTTTTTTGCGAGCTCATGGGTAGCTGTTTCGTTATTTAAGTTAATTGATGGAACATTTATCATAGTTTTAGTTTATTATTTTTCCATATGAATGATAAATTAAAGTCGAATGCATTTGCAACAAAAATTAAAAATTGGGGCATTGAGCTAGGATTTAATCATGTTGGTATATCCGATGCTAACCTAAAAAGCCAAGAGAAGTCCTACCAACAATGGATAAAATTAGGATTTCATGGCGATATGAGCTACTTAAAACGTCATCAAAATCTGAAATTCTCACCAGAAAGTCTTGTTAAGGATACAGTTAGCATCATTTCCGTAAGGCTTGATTATATGCCACTTAAAGAGAGTACTTTAACAGTTCTAAAGGATAAAAATCGTGCATATATATCTCGGTATGCACTTGGAAGAGATTACCATAAGGTCATTAGGTCAAAACTAAAGAAATTAGCAGAAAAAATTAAAGTTGAAGCCAGGAATCTATCAACAAATATAAGGGTATTTACTGACAGCGCACCTGTACTTGAAGTTGGAATTGCGGAAAAAGCAGGATTAGGTTGGAGAGGAAAGCATACACTTCTACTAAATAAGGAACATGGCTCATGGTTCTTCCTAGGCGAGATATACACAAATCTTTCTCTTCCATATGATAGTTATGTGACAAAACATTGTGGCTCATGCAAGGCTTGCATAGACATATGTCCAACAAATGCAATTATTGCTCCTTACAAACTTGATGCCAGAAAATGTATATCTTATTTAACAATAGAAAATAAAAATGAGATACCAGTACAATACAGAAAGGCAATAGGAAATAGAGTATACGGCTGCGATGATTGTCAATTAGTTTGTCCTTGGAATAAGTACGCTAAAATAACCAAAGAAAAAGATTTTTTAGTTAGGCACGACCTGAATAATATATCTTTAATTGATAGCTTTAAATTTTCTGAAGAAGACTTTAACAATGTTTTTAAAGGAAGTGCTATCTACCGTATTGGCTATCAACAATGGTTAAGAAATATTGCTGTTGGTTTAGGCAACGCTCCTAAAAGCCAAGAAACCATTAGAGTTTTAAAGTCTAAGCTTGATTCTTCGAGCGATCTTGTAAAAAAACACATTGTGTGGGCGATTGATCAACATAAATAAATTTTCACCCTCTACATTTTAATCAAAAAAGTTTGCTACAATTACACCCTATTAAATTAAATAAAAAAATCCCTTCTGCAATATGACATCAATAAAAAACAGTGACGCATGGATTGCTTTAGTCGACCATCACAAATCAATTAAGTCTGCTGAAATGCGAGACTTATTCAATGAGGATGAGAATAGGTTTAATGACAATCATATTCAATACGATGATTTACTCATTGATTTCTCTAAAAACCGTATTACTAAGGACACAATCCCTTTACTTATAAAGCTCTCGCATGAGGCAAACCTTAATTTATGGAGAGATAAATTATTTTCAGGTGAGAAAATAAATTTCAGTGAAAATCGATCAGCTCTTCATACTGCGTTACGAAATAGATCTAACACACCTGTCCTATCTGAGGGTAAGAATGTAATGCCAGAAATAAATGAATCTATTGATAAAATGGGTAATTTCTCAGAATCTGTAAGATCAGGAGAATGGAAGGGGTTTACTGGCAAAAGAATTGAAACAATTGTAAATATTGGTATTGGTGGTTCAGATCTTGGTCCAGCTATGGTATGCAAAGCATTAAAGCCATACGGAACAAAAAATATTATTCCTTTATTTGTATCAAATGTTGATGGAGCAGATTTAGCTCAAACACTCCAGCAATGTGACCCAGAAACTACTCTCTTTATTATCGCATCTAAAACTTTCACTACACAAGAAACTATGACGAATGCATTTTCAGCCAGAGAATGGTTAATTAGTAAACTAAAAGATTCTGCCGCGATTAGTAGACATTTTGTTGCAATTTCTACAAATATAACTGCAGTTGAGGATTTTGGAATTGCTAAAAATAATATGTTTAAATTTTGGGATTGGGTTGGTGGAAGATATTCCTTATGGTCATCTATAGGC
Source organism: Methylophilaceae bacterium (assembly GCA_028351715.1). Classification (GTDB taxonomy): domain Bacteria; phylum Pseudomonadota; class Gammaproteobacteria; order Burkholderiales; family Methylophilaceae; genus BACL14. The sequence continues at coordinate 16,122 of JAOMKM010000001.1, forward strand.
CTGCCAATTGCAATTTTTATTGGTATAGATAACTTTAAAGATCTATTAGCAGGTGCACATGAAATAGATAATCATTTTAAAACCGCTCCGCCAGAAAAGAATATCCCTGTAGTACTCGCTTTAATAGGTATTTGGAATATTAATTTCTTTAATTTTACAACCCATGCAATTTTACCTTACGACCAAGGCCTTTCTTTATTACCCTCATATCTTCAGCAACTAGATATGGAAAGTAATGGAAAGTTTATTGACAGAGAGGGTAATCGTATTTGTCTAAATACAGGACCGATATTATGGGGAGAATCAGGAACTAATGGTCAGCATGCCTTCTACCAATTACTTCACCAGGGCAAAGAAATTGTTCCAACAGACTTCTTAATGCCTATTCATTCTCAATACAAAATTGGTGAAAATGGAGATGGGCACCACAAAATTCTGATATCTAATTTTATTGCTCAGACTAAATCTTTGATGCTTGGTAAAACTGAGACAGAAGCTAGAGACGAGATGTTAGGAAAAGGAATACCTAAAAAAGATATTGATTTACTAGCAAGTCATAAATCTTTTATTGGGAATCGTCCATCAACTTCTATTTTATTCAATAAGCTAGATCCTAAAACTCTAGGGCGTATAATTGCAATCTATGAACACAAAATTTTTGTTCAGGGCATTATATGGAATATCAACTCTTTTGATCAATGGGGCGTTGAATATGGAAAGCAAATTGCCTCACTTGTGCTTCCAGAATTAAGAAAAAAAACTACGACAACGGCCTTTGATTCATCGACAAATAACCTAATAAATTACACAAAAAAAAATTTATAAGTATCTATTTTAAAACAAAATTATTAAATAATTTTCCCTTTATTTCAGAACTTATACTAGCCCCTAATTGCTTAGCAAATCGATCAGCAAACGTTTCATAAGTTGTAAAGTCTTCAATTTTTTCATGGCCAATAATTTCACGAGCAACATAATTCACATTGCCTAAATAATCTGATAAGCCCAATTTTATTGATTTTTCTCCATTCCAAAATAGACCCGAAAAAATTTCATCTCCAGATTTTAGTCTTGAGCCCCTTCCCTCCTTTACAACATTAATGAATTGTAGATGTATTTGATCCAACAACTCCTGAATATGTGCCTTTTGATCTAGATTTATAGGAGAAAATGGATCTAGTGCAGCTTTATTTTTCCCGGCTGTCATTAGCCTTCTTTCAATTCCAAGTTTATTGATAGTTTGTTCAAATCCAAATCCATCCATTAAGACACCTATTGAGCCGACAATACTAGCTTTATCAACAAAAATGGAGTCGGTAGCAACTGCAATATAATATGCTCCTGATGCGCATATATCTTCAACAACAGCATAAATTGGTATTTGAGGGTAAAGCGACTTAAGTCTTTTAATCTCATCGTTCATAATCCCGGCCTGCACAGGACTTCCTCCGGGGCTATTAATAGAAAGAATAATACCTTTAGTTCCAGGATTATCGTAAGCATCGTTTAAATTCTGCTTAAAATCACTTGCATTTGCTTCAGATTGACTACTAATTTCTCCATTTATAGATATTAATGCTGTGAAATCTCCTGTTGTAGCAATTTTATTGTCATTGCTTGAGACAAAGAAGAACAAAAGTATTGAAAGGTATATTAGTGTGGCAAGTTTAAAAAATATTCCCCAGCGTCTAGCTTTTTTTTGCTCTAAAAAGGCTGTTTGAGAAATTTTTTCTAAAGCCTTATTACCCCAATCTTCATTTTCTTTTTTTTCCATCTTCAGTTGCTTCCTTTTTGATTATTTATGATTATTTTATCAGCATGCTCTTCGAATATTATTTTTTTTAATTTTTTACCCTGGCATGGACCAGAAACACAATAACCATCCTCTGGATTATATATTGCCCCGTGAGTTGCGCATATGATAAACCTTTCTTCATCATCCAAAAAGTTATTATCCAGCCAATCTAATTCTACTGAAAGGTGCATACATTGATTCTGGTAGGCATAGTAAAAACCCTGATAAAAAATAACAAAGCCCGATAATTTAATTCCTTTTAACTCATAATTGAATTTAACCGTTGGTGACTTCAAGGAGAATTGTTTTTTATAAATTACCAACATTTCATTCATTCCTTAAAATCCATTCAAATACTTCATAAGGATTATCTGCAATCCCTTTAGGTTTATATTTAACTAATTCTTCTCTGTTATCAGATCCAAATGTAACTCCAAAGGAGTCAATATTGGCATTTATTGCCATCTCAAGATCATAAATAGAGTCGCCGATGATAAGTGCCTCATTTTTTTCAGCAATATAAAAATTTAATATTTCATTCACCATTTGAGGATGTGGCTTAGAGAAACATTCATCTACTGTTTTTGTAAGTCCAAATAGAGAATGTAATCCCGATTTCTTTAGCTCTATATCAAGGCTTCTTCGACTCTTACCTGTTGCAATTGCCAAGTTGTATCCTCTCCTATGGAGATCTTTTATACCGAACTCAATTCCATCAAACAATGATACGTCATTAATATTATTTAAATATAACTTCTTATATAGCCCTTGTAGCTCTATTATTTCTTGCTTAGAAAGATTATTAAATAACTTATAAAAAGCCTGATCAAGACCTAGTCCAATTACTGAGAATAATTTTTTTTTATCCCTAAGAGTAATCCCTTTAATTAATGCTGCCTCCTTTATTGCATTGACAATTAATCCTGTTGAATTAACAATTGTTCCATCCCAGTCGAATATTATTACCTTATATTTTTTACTCATCATAATTAATTAATTCTATTAAATTCTTTTGGTGTTGGAGCTGAAAAATATATTTCTTTCATGGTAATTGGGTGAATAAAACTCACCTCTGATGCATGAAGAAACATACGAGTATAACCAGCTTTACGTGATTTTTTATTCAATACAAAATCCCCATATTTTTGATCGCCAACTATTGGAAACCCAAGATGAGAAAGATGAACTCTAATTTGGTGGGTGCGCCCAGTTATTAACTTCACCTCAAGAAAAGTAAAGTCTTTAAAGTTTTTTTTAAGAAAAAAAACAGAGCGAGATTTTTTTGAATTGATAGAAAAATTTGGGTCATCCACAACAGATACTTTTTTTTGTCCGTCTGCATTGGAGATTTTTAAAAGATTAAGGTCAACTATAAGTTGTTTTTTATGCCACACTCCATGAACAATTACTTCGTACTTTTTATGCATGGATTTATTTCGCATTTGCTTGTGAATACCTACCAAGGCTAATCTTTTTTTTGCAATTAATAAGGCTCCAGATGTATCTTTATCAATCCGATGGACCAGTTCAAGAAATTTAGCCTTGGGTCTTGATTGCCTTAAAAGTTCAATAACGCCAAAATTAACTCCACTTCCACCATGAACTGCAATGCCGTATGGTTTATTTAAAACGATGAATGCATCATCTTCAAATAAAATAGCTTTTTCGATATCAGTTAATTTCGACTTATTAGCAAACACAGGAATATAAGTATTTCTTTCTTTGAAGGAAACAGGCGGAATCCTAACTGAGTCATTGATAGATAATCTGAAATCAGTACGAATTCGCTTTTTATTTACTCGGACCTGACCACTTCGTAGTAATTTATATACGTGACTCTTTGGGACATTTTTTAGTATTTTAAGTAGAAAGTTATCAATTTTTTGGCCTTCACTCCCTTCGTCAATTATATGATATTTAACATTATTTTTATTCTCGAGATGCATAATTTAGTTTTCTTTTAATGATTTATCACATATACTCAATTTTGTTCAGATATCTTTAAATTTAAATTAAAGAGAAAAACAATTCTGAATTATACATAAACAAAAGAATTCACGGTTAGTGCTGCTCACCTTAAATAAGAAGCAGGCTTAAATAAAAAAGATTTTTATAATAGAATTTTAATAAATTAATAGTTTTTAGAAAATAAAAGTTTTAGGAAAAAAAATAGATGTATAGAGTCCGCTGCCTGTCAAATAAAAATTTGACACGTTGCGCTGTACCTAGTTTCTTTAAATAAATTTATAGGAATTCCTTTATCTAAAATCTTCATAAATAAATGGAGATAATAAAATGAAAAGGATGCTATTTAATGCAACACAGTCAGAAGAATTGCGAGTTGCAATTGCAAATGATAACAAATTAGAAGATTTAGATTTTGAGCGTGGCAACAAAGAACAACGTAAAAGTAATATATACAAAGCAATTATAACAAGAGTTGAACCTTCATTAGAGGCAGCTTTTGTTAATTACGGTGTAGATCGTCATGGATTTCTTCCATTCAAGGAAATATCACCAGAATATTATTCAAAAAAAACCAGAAAAAAAGATTTATCAATTAAAGATGTTATTTCAGAAGGTCAAGAGTTAATTATTCAGGTAACCAAAGAAGAACGTGGTAATAAAGGTGCCGCACTTACTTCATACCTTTCATTGGCAGGTCGCTACATAGTCTTGATGCCAAATAATAATGATGGAGGAGGAATTTCTCGAAGAATTGAAGGTGACGAAAGATCAAGTTTTAAGGATGTACTTTCTCAAATTAAAATAAAAAAAGGTACAAGCGTTATTGGAAGAACGGCTGGAATTGGTGCAACTGTCGAGCAAATACAGTGGGATTTAGATTACTTGTCACAATTGTGGGATGCAATTGAAAATGCAGCAAATGCACAAGAAGGTCCCTTCCTCATTTATCAAGAAAGTAATTTAGTAATTAGAGCTATTCGTGATTATTTTTCAACTGATATCGAGGAAATTTTAATTGATAAAAAAGAAATTTACGACCAAGCCCTACAATTTATGAGTCATGTAATGCCTAATTATTCCGAAAGAATAAAATTCTATGATGAAGATACTTCTCTATTTTCAAAATTCAATATTGAAAATCAAATTGAATCAGCATTTTTAAGAGAAGTTCAACTTCCTTCTGGTGGAGTAATTGTTATTGACCACACCGAAGCACTTGTTTCTGTAGATGTAAATTCTAGTAGATCTACTAAAGGGAGGGATATTGAATCGACAGCATATAACACAAACCTGGAAGCAACAGATGAGCTAGCCAAACAATTAAGATTTAGAGATATTGGGGGCTTAATTGTCATCGACTTTATTGACATGGAGAATTCGAAGCACCAAAGAGATGTTGAAAATAGAATCAAGGATGCTTTAAAGCAGGACAAAGCTCGAATTCAAATTGGAAAAATTTCAAGATTTGGGTTGCTAGAACTTTCCAGACAAAGACTAAGACCTAGCATAGGTGAATCGGTTAATGGCGCCTGTCCAAGATGCCAAGGAACGGGAAGAGTTCGTGACATTCAATCTACAGCTCTATTTATATTTAGACTTATTCAAGAAGAGGCAAATAAAGAAAGTAATCAATCCATAGCTATTCAGCTACCTGTCGAAGTTGCAACACTGCTTCTCAATGAAAAGAGAAAAGAAATTGTCGATATTGAGATCAAAACAGGTAATGAAGTTGTAATTATTCCTAATAGATACCTAGAAATACCTAAATATGATCTTCAAAAATCCTCAAAAAATCTTGGTAAAGCTAGTTATGTTGTTGCTGAACCACCCAACGAAGAAGAAAATAAAGCAAACGAAAAAAATATTAAGGAAGAAAGATTGGAGCCTGCAGTAAAAGCAATTATGCCCTCAATATCATCACAAAAGGGGAAAAATTCTTCAATTTTTGGTTTCTTTAAAAACTTAATCACAAGTGGGGGTGAGGATACAGATACTAAAGTAACTAACGAATCCTTAGGTCAAGAAGCAACAATTAAAACAAATGAGTATGAAAAATTAAATAAGCCTAACAAACCAAGAAATAATAGAAATAGAAATAGAAATAGAAGACCAAATAATGGGACAAATAAACAAGGTTATGAGGGTAATAACAGTCAAAAAGATAATACAAACAATCTAACCACCACTACTGATAATTCAAAATTAGCTATTAAAGAAAATATTGGATCAAAGGATACTTCTCCAATTAAGCCTTCTTCCTCTCCTGTAAATTTAACTAAAGCTAAAGTTTCTCCAGCATCTAAGCCCAAAACTAAAAGTCAGCCACTACCTAAGTTAGATCTATCTAAAATAGGTTTAAGTTTGGTTGAAACTAAAAAAGTTAAACCTACTGAAGATGTAGTAGAAACAAAAAAACCATCGAAGAAAAAAGTAGTAGATTGGCAGAAAAAAACCGAAGATATTACTACCGGAAAAATTGAGATGGTTGAAACAAAAAAGAAAGCTGCGAAATCGAAACCAGCTGCGAAATCGAAACCAGCTGCGAAATCGAAACCAGCTGCGAAATTGAACCCAGCTGCGAAATAGAAACCAGCTGCGAAATCGAAACCAGCTGCGAAGATTAAGAAAGTTACTTCAAAATAAGGTTAAAAAGATACCAGCCTAAAAATGCCAGAGTCAATGAACCAAAAACATGGCCAAGCATTAAGAAAATGGCAGTTACCTGCTGATCTTTTTCAAATAAATGAAAAAGATCAGCAGTAAATGCTGAGAAAGTAGTAAGTCCACCCAAAAAGCCAATGTTAATAACAATCTTTAATTCTTCATTTATGTGGGACATTGACTGGAAATATGCAATAGAGAAGCCCATTAAAAAACCTCCCAACAAATTTACAGCTAAAGTGCCGTAGTGAAGGCTAGGGAAAATATAATGAAAAAGATAGCCTATAAGCCATCGTATCCAAGCACCAAAAGCAGACGCCAGACCAACTAGTAAGAAATTTGTTGGGGTAAACATACTATATTTTTATAAAGTGTTCTCTGTAATATTTTAACTCCTCTACAGACTCTAAAATGTCAGCTAATGCCTCATGTTTGCTTTTCTTCTTGAAGCCGCCAATTAATTCAGGCTTCCATCTTTTAGCCAGCTCCTTGAATACACTCACGTCTAAATTCCTATAATGAAAAAAACTTTCTAGTACCGGCATATGTTTAGCCATAAATCTTCTATCTTGACATATTGAATTACCGCACATAGGAGATTTACCTTTTTCTACATACTGACTCATAAATTCAATTAATTGATGAGTCGCCTCATCCTCTGTAATATTTGAATTTTTTACCCTTTCAATAAGCCCAGATTTTCCATGAGTAGACTGATTCCAGGAATCCATTCTAGCTAGCACTTCATCACTTTGATGAATCACTAGAACTGGGCCTTCTCCAATGATTGTCAAATAAGGATCAGTTACAACTAGTGCAATCTCGAGAACCATATCAGTCTCTGGATTTAGACCGCTCATCTCCATATCAAGCCATATTAAATTGTTATTATTTTTACTCATCATGATTTCCATTAAAGTTCTTCATAAATAGATAGAATAACTTACTTTTGTTTACGTTTTGATTCACAATATACTCTTTCAAAAATTAGACCACCATTATGACTTCAACATTTCAATTTTTATTTTTATTTTTATTAATTTTCACAGTTATGACACAAATATGGTTAGCGACTAGACATATAAGTCACGTTACAGTTAACCGAAGCGTTGTGCCCAACGCATTTAAATCTATCATTAAATCAAAAGACCATCAAAAGGCAGCAGATTATACAGTAGCAAAGTCAAAATTAAACATTATCGACCTTTTAGTTCAGGGAGCCTTTCTTTACCTCCTAACTATTGGAGGCTTAATTAACTGGCTTAATAATTACATTTTTGACCTAGGCTTAAACAGCCTTGCTTCAGGATCACTTGTAATAATATCAGTAATGGTTCTATCTTCATTAATTGATTTACCCGCGAATCTCTTTAAAATTTTTAATATTGACGAGAAATTTGGATTTAATCGAATGTCGCTCAAAGTATTTATTTTTGACGGAATAAAACAATTACTTCTTTCTATAATAATAGGTATTCCAATACTTTTTGCCTCACTTTGGATTATCGGTAATTTAGGGGAGCTTTGGTGGCTATGGCTATGGGTATTCATTAGTGCTTTTAATTTTGCTATGTTATCTTTATATCCTCTATATATAGCGCCACTCTTCAATAAATTTGAACCCTTAAGTGATATAAATCTTAAAACAAAAATTGAGAAATTATTGTTAAGATGTGGCTTTAAATCTAGCGGTCTTTTCGTTATGAATGGCTCTCTTAGAAGTAATCATGGAAATGCTTATTTTACTGGCTTTGGAAAATCAAAAAGAATTGTATTTTTTGACACATTACTTGAAAAATTAACTCCAAATGAGATTGAGGCTGTCTTAGCTCATGAACTAGGACATTTTCATCATGAGCACGTTAAGAAAAGAATAGCCCTTATGTTTCTGATAAGCTTTGCAGGCCTTTATATTTTAGGTCTCTTAAAAGAAAGTGTCTGGTTCTATGAGGGGCTTGGTGTCAATAACCTAAATGATGCAAATGCTATTTTATTATTCTTACTTGTATCACCATTATTCGTATTTTTTATAAGGCCTATTATTGCTTATTATTCCAGAAAAAACGAATTTGAGGCTGACGCTTATGCTTGTAAATTTTCCAAGTCTACCGATCTCAAACAATCATTAATTAAGCTTTACAGAGATAATGCTTCAACATTAACCCCAGACCCTCTGCACTCAAGTTTCTACGACTCTCATCCACCAGCATTAATGCGTATTAATGCTATTGATAAGGTGTAAAGGTGTAAATATGGAAATTACAACTAGAATGGAGTTCGACGCAGGACATAGAATTCCTGGCCATAAAAGTACATGTAAAAATCTTCATGGGCATCGTTACGCAATTGAGGTAACTATCAAAGGCGATATTGTTGAGCAAGAGCAAGCTTCAGAATTTGGGATGGTTATGGATTTTAAGGACGCCAAAGACCTAATCAAACGTACTATTGTCGATCGATGGGATCATGCTTTTATCGTATACGAGAATGATCATGAGGTTGTAGAGTTTTTAAAGACCATAAAAGATCACAAAACAGTTATTTTTCCTAAAGTTCCAACCGCTGAAAATATGGCATTGGTAGCATTTGAATCTCTTAAAGGTGATTTCAAAGAGAAATATAATCAATCAATAGTGCCAATTAAGGTCAGGCTATATGAAACGCCTAATAATTGGGCCGACGTTAGCTAAGGTTTACCAATCAATTAAACTATTAAGTGATGCTTTATAGCTATCATGTAATCCCAACTCCTCTTCACTTGGTTTAATTACTATTAAATTCTTCTGATCTATAGGAGCCATTTTAATCTCAGTATTTTCATCAGTAAAATTAATTGAAAAAGCCTCCTGCCCTCTTGTCATAGCTAAAAATACCTCGGCCAGTAGCTCTGCATCTAACAAGGCTCCGTGAAGACTTCTTTTTGAGTTATTAATTCCATAAGCCCTACAAAGAGCATCTAAATTGTTTCTCTGTCCCGGTCTATTTTCCTTTGCTATTTTTAGGCTATCTGTAATCTTGAAGCAATATTCCTCGATTTTATTCTTTTCGATTTTACCAAGCTCCATATTTAAAAAGCCAACATCAAAAGGTGCATTATGGATTATGAGCTCCGCTCCTTCGATAAACGACAAAAAGTTGTCGCTAATATCATCAAACAAAGGTTTGTCATGCAAAAAGTCTAAGGAGATTCCATGAACCTCTCTAGCTGCAGCATCGATGTCTCTTTCTGGATTCAGATAGGTATGAAATCGATTATTAGTTTGTTGCCGATTTTGAATTTCAATCGCAGCAATCTCAATAATACGATGACCCTGGTTTGGATCAAGTCCTGTTGTTTCTGTATCAAGGAAGATTTGTCTCATTGCTAAATTACCTCACCCACTCCCATGTTTGCTAAAAAATCTGCCCTGTCATTTTCAGGGTGCCCGGAATGACCCTTCACCCAAACCCATTTAATTTTATGTGTTGTGGCTAATGAATCTAAAATTACCCATAAATCTTTATTTTTTACAGATTTTTTATTGCTTGATTTCCAATTATTACTTTTCCATCCCTTTAACCATTCTGACATACCTTTTAGCACATACGTTGAATCTGTATAAATTGATAGTGGGCACATCTTATTATCAATTACTTTCAAAGCTTCTATAACGGCAGATAATTCCATTCTATTATTTGTAGTATCTTTTTCACCGCCATATATTTCTTTTGCAACGCCATCATAAATAATAAGAGCGCCCCACCCTCCCGGTCCTGGATTACCCTTACATGCCCCATCTGTATATATCTTTATCATAAATGCCCTTTATTTATTGCTACTGATATTTTTTTTTGCTTAATCCAGCCTGGCTTGATTGGAGTTATTGTAGTTTCCATTTTTTTTGCCACAATAAAATATATATTACCAAAGAACGGTAACCATCTAGAACCTATACTCTCTAAAGATTCATTAAAATTTAAAGTTTTATCGTTAAAAATAAGTTGGTAATTACTCATTTTTGCTTCATCTATAGTAAATCCAGCATCAATTAAAGACTTTTGAATTGAATTTGGCGAAATAAAATTACCATTCCACGGAGCGACATTTTCAAACCAAAAAAGCTTTCTTAAACCTGCAAAGCTATAAGGATTAAATGATACAAAAACCACATTTCCACCAGGAATTATAGTTCTATATAATTCATTGAAAAATTCAATACTAGAAGTCTGCTCAATAATATGCGGGCAAATAATTAAATCTAATGAATCTGCATTAATTGGTAAAGCAGAATTAAAAAAAGAAATATTCTGATACTTTCCGCCACTAAATAAGTGTGTAGCAATTCTACTCCCAGTCAAGAAATTACAATCATAGTTCCCAAGTTGAATAGCAAAGTAACCAAATTTATCATTAATAAGGCTCTCAATTACAGACTGTTCTGTTTGAAGTAATTTTTTACCTGCTAAAGAATTAAACCAGCTCATTTTCTATAAAAAAAAACAAAAAACATAGTACACTTAGTGACAATATGCATATACCGATACCGGAAAATTTACACACTACTATATTACCAATAAAGGCCTTTAAAGATAACTATATTTGGATTATTAATCGAAATAATTTTGGTGTAATAGTAGATCCAGGAGAATCATCTCAAGTTATTGAATTTATTAATAAAAATGAAATTAATCCTGAGGCAATACTAATAACACACAAACATTATGATCATATCGATGGCGTAAAAAAGCTTATGGAATATTACCCGAACATTATAGTTTATGGCCCAGCTAAAAGTAAGTTCAAATTTCCTTATAAATCAGTCAAAGAAAATGATATTCTTACAATGAAAGAATCAAAATTAAAATATAAAGTAATAGAGATACCAGGACATACTTTAGATCATGTTGCATACCTTGACTCACAATTAATATTTTGTGGTGATACTTTGTTCGGTTGTGGTTGCGGAAAATTATTCGAAGGAACGCCAGAGCAAATGTTTAAATCTCTTCAAAAAATTAAAACCCTTAAGGAAACAACAAAAATTTATTGTGGTCACGAATATACATTAAATAATATAAGGTTTGCCATGACAGAAGAGGTTAATAATTTAGACTTATCTGCCCGCTACAATAGAACAATTAATAAAAACTTAACATTACCTTCATTGCTCTCAGAAGAACTTGCAACCAATCCATTCCTTAGAGCTAAAAATAGTGATGAATTTAAACAAATTAGAGGTCGAAAAGATGCATTTTAGGCATATTACTCGTCTTTTTTTCTTTTTATTAATTCTTCTTATATCTAATTCATCGTGGTCATTAACTAATGTGATGGGAGATAAAATAACAATAATAGATTACACGTCTCTCCAGGCTGAATTAATTGACTCTCAAGCCGTAATTAGCAACTCAAATTTATCATCACAACCAAAAAGTATTTGGCCAAGACTAAAAAATGGATTTTCTTTTAAATCTAAACCATCTAAAAGAGCAAAAAAAATAATTAAAAAATATGAAACATGGTACAAGAATAGGCCTGAATATATTGAAAGAATGCTCAATAGATCAGAAAAGTATCTATTTCATGTGGTCGAACAAGTTCAGTTAAGGGGTATGCCAACTGAAATTGCCTTACTACCAATGATTGAAAGTGCATATAATCCTTTAGCAAGGTCTCGAATGAAGGCAATGGGTATGTGGCAATTTATTCCATCAACAGGAAAAGTTTATGGATTAAAGCAAAACTGGTGGAGAGATGACAGAAGAAATGTTATTAATTCCACGACAGCAGCTCTCGATTACTTAGAAAAACTATATGCAATGTTTGGGACATGGGAATTAGCATTAGCGGCATATAATGCTGGAGAGGGGCGTGTAGGAAGAGCTATTAAAAGAAATAAAAAACTTAAGAAGCCCACCGACTATTATAATATTAGACTGCCGAGAGAGACAAGAAATTATGTTCCAAAACTATTAGCAATTAAAAATATTATTAGTAACCCTAGAAAATATGATCTTTACATAAGTGATATTGCAGATAAGCCTTATTTTGAATCTATAATTCTTCCAAAAGAAATTGATACCGATCTAATCGCAGAATTCGCAGAAATTCCAATGGAAGAATTTCAATTATTAAATGCTCAGCATAAAAGACCACTTATGAGATCTGAGCATTATTCTCAAGAGGTGTTACTACCAATAAACTCAATTCAAACTTTTCATAACAATATGGCAATTTACGATAAGCCACTTGTTAGCTGGAAAACATACAGTCCAAAGCCTGGGGAAAAGGTATACCAGGTTGCAAGAAAATTTGGTATCAATACAAAGCTTCTAGCTCAGGTCAACCAAATTAGTTCTAGAAAAAAATTCAGAAGGAACAGCATTGTTCTTATCCCTTATGGAGAAGCATCTAAAACGAAATTTCCATTGAATAGTGATAGCTTATTTAATTACTCAACAATTGTTACTCATCAGATTAGTCCAGGGGAAACTCTGAGTCATATAGCTGACGACTATAAAATGTCCGTCAGAGATTTAATGGAATTTAACGAACTAAAGTCAACAAAGATAATCTCAGGTAGTACTTTAGATATTCCCAAGTAATATGTATTATAAAAATATAAAACTGAATTTGTTCATACTCCCGCTGTGCTTACTCTTAATTGGTTGCGGTCAAGATAAATCTTTTGAGTCAAATCACCAGAACAATTATGAAAAGGAGGATGGTGGTAGGCTTATTAATGCTATGACTGGTGAGCCTAGTAATTTAATTGCTATGATTGCGGGTGACTCTGCATCATCAGCTATTGCTAACAATATCTTTAACTCCCTGTTAAAGTATGATGAATCCCTTAATTACGCTCCTGAAATTGCTGAAAGTTGGGATATCTCTAACAATCAAAAAACTATAACTTTTAAAATTAGGGAAGGATTATATTGGGCTGATGGTGAAAAGCTAACAAGTAAAGACGTAATGTTTTCATGGAAATTAGTTACAGACCCAAATACCAGAACACCTTATGCTTCAGATTATCAGTTAGTAAAAAAAGCATCCACGCCAGACCTTTATACCTTTATAGTAACTTACGAAGAAAGTTATGCTCCAGCTCTTGATACTTGGACTTCACTTCATATACTTCCGGAGCATCTACTAAAGAATGAGGATGTTAACAGCACATACTTCTCAAGAAAGCCTGTTGGGTCAAATTATTATAAACTTGATAATTGGAAAAGTGGGCAACAGGTTTCATTAACACGTAACTCCTTTAGTATTAATGGTAAAGCAAACATTAATAATTTAGTATCTCGAATTATTCCTGACACATCATCACAGTTTTTAGAATTAACTGCTGACAACATTGATTTAATGAATATCAATCCCATCCAATATCAAAGAGTTTTTCCTAGTAGAAAAGACCTACAGGACAAAATTGGTCTATACAAGGAACTTGGCAATGGGTATACCTACCTAGGCTTTAATTTAAAAAAAGAGCCGTTTAATGATAAGCGGGTTAGAAAGGCATTAAACTTCGCAATCGATAAAAATGAAATTATAAAAGGAGTTCTCCTTGGGCTTGGAGAACCACTATCAAGCCCATATAAGCCAGGTACTCGATGGAATAATACTAAATTAAAACCCTATCCGTACGACAGTAATAGGGCTTTAGCCTTATTAAATGAAGCAGGATATAAAAAAAATAATAATGGCTTACTAGAAAAAGATGGAAAAGTACTTCGCTTTGAAATTTTAACTAATCAGAATAAACAACGAGAAATGACAGCTGTAATAGTCCAAAGGCGACTAAAAGAAATTGGAGTAGATGTCTCTATTAGAGTTATCGAATGGGCTAGCTTTATTAATCAATTTATTAAAACAGGCGACTTTGATGTTGTCGTTTTGGGCTGGAGCTTATCACTTGATCCTGATCAATTTAATATTTGGCACTCAACTCAACAAGGGCCAGGACAATTTAATTTCTTAGGCTACGAAAATAAAAGAGTTGATACTTTATTAGAGAAAGGTCGTTTAGAGCTAGATATTTCTAAAAGAGAAAAGATATACCATGAATTTTCTGACATTCTACTTGACGACTCACCTATTGTTTATCTATATGCAGGTTATGGGCTTTCAGCCATAAATAAAAGAGTTAGAGGCATTAAGAGGCCTTCACCTCCAGCTGGTATTTATCATAATAGCTACGATTGGTTTATTCCAAAGACTCTTAGAAGAAATGAAATTTCGGATATTTAAATGCTTATATATTTAATAAAAAGGATTCTATGGATGTTTCCTATGCTTATAGGAATTAGTCTTATATCGTTTTTTATAATGCACCTTGCCCCAGGAGATGTTACATCCACAGAAGCATCTTTTAACCCAAAGGCTTCTGAAGAATCAAGACAAAAGTTAAGAGAAATTTATAATTTAGACAAACCAGTTATCGTTCAATATGGTTTATGGGTAAAGCGTATATCTAAGTTAGATTTTGGAAATTCTTTTTCATCACACCAGAGACCAGTTTTATGGGAGGAAAAAGATAAAAATGGAAATATAACAAAGGGATTAATTCAAGAAGCACTTCCAATAACACTTCTTATAAATTTGCTTGGGATTACAGTCATCTTCTCAATCTCTATAATCTTGGGTACGCTTTCAGCAGTTAGACAAAATAGCTGGGTAGATAAGTCAATCACTTTATTTGTTTTTATTGGTTTTGCAATTCCTGGATTTTGGCTAGCCCTTCTTTTAATGTATTGGACCGGGGTTAGTAATCAATGGCTACCAATTTCTGGCTTGCATAGTTTGGATTATCAAAATCTTAGTTCGTTTGGCCAATTTACGGACTTAATAAAGCACTTGATACTACCTGTATTTGTATCTTCTTTAAGCGGTCTTGCTGGTATATCACTTTACGTCAGAAATGGTATGCTAGAAATATTAAATCAAGATTTTATAATAACAGCAAGGTCAAAGGGCCTTAATGAAAAAAAAATAGTCTTTGTTCATGCTCTAAAAAATGCAATTCTTCCATTAATTACAATAATTGGCTTATCAATACCAGGCTTAATAGGCGGCTCAGTAATTTCTGAATCAATCTTTGCTATTCCGGGAATGGGAAAACTTTTTTATGATTCAGTACTAATGAGAGATTTTCCAGTGATTATGGGAATACTGACAATTGGATCAGTTTTAACATTGATAGGTAATTTAATCGCTGATTTAGGTTATGCATGGGCTGACCCAAGAATTAGAAAAGGAATTACAAAATAATGAAAAAATTTATTAGTAATTCTCTTGCATTAGCAGGATTAATTATAATAACAACTGTTTTGCTTGCAGCTGTTCTCGCCCCGATTATATCGCCTTATGACCCTAATTTTATTGATATTGAATCAATTCTTATTGCGCCATCCTATAACCATATTATGGGCACTGATGGTCTTGGTAGGGATGTTTTCTCAAGGATGCTTTATGGAGCACAAATTTCCCTACTTGTTGGTTTTGTAGCAGTTGGTATATCTACTGGAATAGGAATAATGTTAGGTTCAATTGCTGGATTTTATCGAGGTTGGGTTGACTCGTTAATCATGAGAGCAGTAGATGTAATGTTATCTATTCCTTCATTTTTTCTAATACTAGCTGTTATTGCTTTTTTAACTCCTTCTATATGGAATATCATGATTGTGATTGGATTAACATCGTGGATGGGTGTTACACGTCTTGTACGAGCAGAATTTTTAAGCTTAAGGGGACGTGAGTTTGTTATGGCTTCAGAAGCAATGGGATCATCAGATATAAAAATAATTCTGCTGCATTTGTTACCTAATAGCATGACCCCAATAATTGTTAGCTCAGTACTTGGAATTGCAAGTGCGGTTCTTGTTGAATCAGGATTGAGCTTTTTAGGGCTAGGTGTTCAAGCACCAACTGCATCTTGGGGTAATATTCTCACAGACGGAAAAGAATATATTCAATTTGCTTGGTGGTTATCATTATTTCCAGGATTGGCTATTTTATTGACGGTGTTAGGATATAATTTACTGGGTGAAGGCCTTAGGGATATCCTAGATCCAAAAAATAAATAAATAGGAATTTTAAAAATGAGTTTTCTGAAGAATAAGAAGGTTTTAATCCTTGGTTTATTAAGCGACAGGTCTATTGCTTATGGAATTGCATCTGCAATGAAATCTCAAGGTGCTGAGCTTGCTTTTACATACCAAATGGAAAAACATCAAGGACGAGTTGAGAAATTAGCTAACAATTTTGACTCGAAGATTGTTGTTCCCTGCGACGTAGCAAGTGACGATCAAATTAAAGAATTATTTCCAAAATTAAGTAAGCATTGGGAAAAATTTGATATTCTAGTTCACTCGATCGCTTTTGTTCCTAAAGAAGCTTTATCAGGTGACTTTGTAGAGCAAACAACAAGAGAAAATTTTAAAATTGCACATGATATAAGTTCGTATAGCTTTACAGCCTTAGCAAAAGCTGCTATCCCATACCTAAACTCTAATGCTAGCTTATTAACATTAAGCTACTTGGGCGCCGAGAGGACAATGCCCAATTATAATGTTATGGGCTTAGCTAAAGCAAGCCTAGAAGCTAACGTAAGGTATATGTCACAGAGCCTTGGGAGTAAAGGTATAAGAGTAAATGGTGTTTCTGCAGGACCAATAAAAACTCTCGCAGCTTCAGGAATTGCAAATTTTGACCGAATGTACGATTTTAATGAGCGACACGCTGCCCTTAAGAGGAATGTCACCATTAATGAAGTTGGTAACGCAGCTGCTTTTTTATGCAGCGACCTTGCCTCAGGAATAACAGGTGAGATTACCTATGTCGATGGGGGTATGAATATTACAGCTGCTGGCTCTATTGATTAAAAAAGGCAATATTAGCAACTCGATCATTTATGAGAGTTAATTCAACCCTTTTGTAGAGCTTTTTCGGAGAATACTCAACAAGTTTGCTGTAATACCACATTTCAACCTTATCTTTTTTCCCTGGCTTTGATTTATCAGTCGTTGGACGACCAAGGACAGAGCTAGCACCCTTTGGTTTAATAGCTATTTCTTGGTTATCGGGCTCGCCAAGATACTTAACAACGCGGGCTTTTGGTTTTCCACTAAAAACTGAAATGAATTCATCCTCTGTAAATGTTCTCTTAGATTCGGCCAAAGCGCTTAATGAGAAGCTAACAATACCGACAAATATCAGTAACAATTTAATTTTCTTGTACATATATTTCCTATTATTTAATTAACAGTTAATTCTAAACCATCGTAGCCTGCATATACAGACTTTGGTAGTTTATTTTTAAGGTTTTCATACTCAAAGCTATGTGTCATATGAATTAAGTATGTTTCCTTAGCATTAATTTTCTTTGCCATTTCAAGGCTCTGGTCAAAACCGAAATGTGTATAGTGAGGCTCATGCTTTAAACAATCAAGAAGTAGAACATCTAAACCTGTCAAAAGTTCCAATGATTTATTAGGAATTTCTGAAACATCAGTAATATAGGCCATCTTTCCAATGCGATAGCCATTAATCAAGCTCCTGCCATGAAAAACTGGTACAGGGGTTATTTCAGTATTAAATATTTCAATTAGGGAATCAATGATGTGCGCTCGAAGAACTGGCTTTTCCCAAAATCCATTTGGCTCTGCCATTGCATAATTAAACTTAAGATTAAGCTGCTCAATAACTTCTTCATTTCCATAGATAGGTATTTGTTTTTTATTAATTTGGCAAAAGGCTCTAAGGTCATCTATCCCATGACAGTGATCAGCATGTATATGGGTAAACAATACCGCATCAATTGATCTAATAGATTCTCTTAAAGATTGCTGTCTGAGATCTGGACTTGTATCAATTAATATATTTTTTCCGTCATCTAGAGTTATCAGACTCGAACAGCGGGTGCGTTTGTTTTTAGGGTTAGTTGAAAGGCAAGTCTTACATAGACAACCAACAACCGGGGTGCCAGCACTAGAACCACAGCCCAAAATGGTTAACTTAAATGACATTTTGGGAAAAGCTTTTTAAAATTTTCAGTAGTAATAGCTGCGACCTCTTCAACCGATATATTTTTAATCTCAGCAATTTTTTCAGCCACAAAAAAGACATTGGATGGCTCATTTGTTTTTCCTCTATTTGGAACCGGTGCCAAGTAAGGTGAGTCTGTTTCAATAAGAATTCGATCCATAGGAACTTTTTTTACAGTATCCCGAAGATCTTGAGCATTTTTAAATGTAATAATGCCTGAAAATGAAATATAAAAGTTTTGATCAATTGCCTTTTTTGCCATATCGTAAGACTCAGTAAAGCAATGCATAACGCCACCAGCCTTACTGGCTTTCTCATCCTTCATAATTTTTATAGTATCTTCTTGAGCGCTTCTTGTATGAATAATGAGTGGGAGTTCAGATTCAATAGCTGATCTGATGTGAATTCTAAATCGCTCTCTTTGCCAAGATAGGTCGCCTTTAAGCCTAAAATAATCTAAACCTGTCTCACCAATAGCAACTACATTTGTATGTTGTGCTAATGCTACAAGCCGATCAACTGAAGGTTCATTAATGTCTTCATAATCTGGATGAACACCTACTGATGCAAAAATATTATCATATTGATCTGCAAGCTCTAGAACTCCCGGAAAGTCATCAAGGGTAACGCTAACGCAAAGGGCGTTAGTTATTTTATTAGCATTCATATTCTCTAATATAGTTTTGATGTTATCCCGCAACTCTGGAAAATTAATATGGCAATGTGAATCAATAAACATATAAGTATTAAATAAAAATTTTTCGGTAATAAATAAAGATTATATCAAGATTAATCTCTTTATTGACTGGAGATGTTGCGTATAGTTTTACATCCATTAACATTTTTTGAAATTTAAGCAATGCTGACGTATTTGAGCTTCTAGCAAGCTGATTAATTGTTAACTCTTCATTAGGAAAATAATATTGTTGGTTAACTAATTTGGATAAAAGTATATCGTATGACCATTTTTGAAGAAGGTTAATCAACCATATTAATCCATTAGAAAACCATCGGCCATCGATATCAGACAAATCAAATTTTTTCCCAAGCTTTAGAGAGCTAATAATCTCAATTAGCAAAGGGTGATTTTCGCAATCATTAATTAAAGCTAAGGGGTTACTATTATAGAATTGTAAAAAAGGATATTGATGATCTTTATTGATAGTTTTAAGAAAGTTAGTAGCATCTTCATATGAAGGCTTAGAGAAGGATTCGAGTCTTGACCGACTCTTTATTGTAGGTAATAAACTACTTAAATTAGATGTGGTTAAGATAATTACCGAATCATTCGGAGGTTCTTCTAGAATTTTTAAGAGGGCATTTGATGCAGCCAAATTCATTTGATGTGCATCATAAATTACTGCGACTTTTTTTCCATTTTTTTGATGCGAGCTCAATTCAAAAAAATCTTTAAGATTTCTAATTGAATCTATTTTAATAATATTCTTTTCATCTAAAGAATCATTATTCACAGAAATAAAATCAGGGTGGGATTGAGAATCAAACCACGAACAATTTTGACATATTCCACAATATCTTTCAGTTTTATTAGAATTACTGCAGATTAATCTTTTGCCTGCAATAGATGCAAAGTTATTTATTCCTGAGTCACGTGGACCATACAGTATTAATCCATGAGGGAATCTTTTTGTATCAATAAATAGGTTAGCCCAATTTCTCTCATGCCATGAATATATATTCATTTTGTGACTATATCCAAAATTTTTGTAATCTCATATTGAATATCGTTGATACTTTTAGTGCTGTCGATAATATAAAAACGCTCCTTATTTTCATTTGCGATTTTTATGTATGCTTCTCTAACTTTTTGGTGGAATTCATAGTCCTGTTTTTCAAATCTATCTAACACTCTAGTCTTGTTTAGTCTTTCTATGCTTACCTTTACAGGAAGGTCGAATAGCAACGTAAGATCTGGCTCCAAATCTTCCTGAACTATCATTTTTAGTTGTCTTATGATTGAGCTGGATACGCCCTTACCGCCACTCTGATAAGCATAGGTTGCATCCGTAAACCGATCACTAATAACGGTTATTCCATTTATAAGGTTAGGGCGAATTACTTCTAAGAGATGTTCAGATCGAGCTGCAAACATTAGTAAGGACTCAGTAATTGGTGACATTTCATCCTTAAGTAGTATTTCTCGAATTTTTTCCCCTACTTCTGTACCACCAGGCTCACGTGTTAAAATATACTTTAGCGATTTTGATTTAAAATATGATCTTATAAAATCTATATGTGTACTTTTACCTGCACCGTCAACACCCTCTAAAGTAATAAATTTAGCTTCCTTCATTTTCTTTGGTACTTTCTAACTGCAGCATTATGTTCAGATAAGGTCTTTGAAAAATGATGTGTTCGATCTCCCTTAGCTACAAAATAAAGTGCATCAGTTTTTTCTGGGTTAAAGGCTGCAATTAATGAATTTAAGCTTGGGGTAGAAATTGGAGAAGGAGGTAACCCTCTTCGAGTGTATGTATTGTACTTATTCTTTTCACGTAAATCTGATTTACTTATATTGCCATTATAACGATGTCTCATCCCGTAGATGACAGTAGGGTCACTTTGAAGAGGCATATTTATATTTAACCTATTAACAAAAACTCCTGCAACCATTGTAGCTTCAGCTTTAATACTAATTTCTTTTTCAATGATAGATGCCATAATAAGTGCCTCATACATATTTTTATAAGGTAGGTCTAAGTCACGGTTATCCCACAAATGCTGTACTTTACCTTTCATTACTTTATAGGAATTCTTTAAAATTTCTAAATCTGAAGTATTTTTATAGAAATAATAGCTATCAGGGAAAAAAATACCCTCTGCAGTTAATTCATCAGCAGAGATAATTCTTAGAATATCTTTTTCCTTATAAGATATTATTTGATGCTTGATATGTTTATTACTTTTTAATTCTACAATTAAATCGCTAAATGTTTTACCCTCGATGAACCTAATTGAATAAAGTGCCTCTCGGCCATCAGAGAGTATCTTTAATAGCTCATAAGGTGTGATTGATTTCTCTAGTTTATAATGCCCACGTTTAAGACTTTCTGTTTTACCAAAAATGTAGGTAAAAAACTTAAAGCGAAATGAGTCCTTTAATACCCTCATCTCAATCAATTGGTCTGTAATTTGACCAAGGTTTTTCCCCGGATCAATTTCAAATGCAGCATTTTCCTCTGATATATTTAATGGGATGAAGAAATAGCTAAAAAACCATATCAATAACATTAGGAAAGTTATAAAAAATTTTCTTTTCTTAATTACATTAATGCTACTAGATAAATTTAAAAATTTTATTAATATCATATGCTAATTTACATGGTTTCCATTTTTTGTTACTAATTTTACGAATTGGGATGGCTCCTATTATGGAGTTTGCAATAACTACCTCATCTGATTTCATCAAATCATCTAATGAAATCTTTTTTATTTTTACTTTGTATCCCATAACCTCCGCGTTATCAATAATAATTCTTTTTGTAACGCCAGAGACTCCAGCCCTATTCTGATTGGGTACATATAAAGTACTTCCAACTCTTATAATAATTGTACTGCTGATACACTCATTAACATACCCATGACTATCTAATAGAATCCCATCAAAATTTTTTTCCTGAAGCTCTGTCTTTGCTAAAACATTTTCTAGTCTATTAAGATGTTTTATTCCTGCGAGTGTAGAATTTTCAGAAATTTTTTGCTTGCATACCTGTAAACAAACACCTTTTTTTACCATTTCATTTTTAACGGGAATGAATTTATTTTTAAGTAAAATTCTCGTACATTTAATATTATTTTTGAACTGATATCCACGGGCAGATACACCTCGAGTGATTATAAACTTCCCAACAAAATTTCCCGGCTCAGAAAATAATTTTTTAATATCATTTAATAAAATTCTACTACTTGGTATATCAATCTGAATAGATTTTGCATCATGACTTAAAATTTCATAATGGAACTTCCAAAACTTGGGCACACCGTTTTGTATTTTTATAGTTCTAAATACACCATCACCAAACGCCAAACCTCTATCAAAAGGATTAAGTCCTAACGATTTCTTCCCATTAATTAAAAATTGATTGGGCGCCAAAATTTATTAGCTATATTTTTTAAATACAAGGCTTCCATTTGTCCCACCGAAACCAAAATTATTCTTTAGGGCAGCCTCAATTTTTATTTCTCTAGCTTCATTGGCACAAAAATCAAGGTCACACTCAGGGTCTTTATTAAAAATATTTATTGTTGGTGGTGAAATTTGTTCATGAATTGCAAGTGCTGTGAATACTGACTCAATCCCCCCTGCTCCACCAAGTAAATGGCCAGTCATTGATTTTGTTGAATTTACTACTAATTTAGCAGCACTATCGCCAAAGGTTTCTTTTATTGCATTAGTTTCGTTTAAGTCACCTAGTGGTGTTGACGTCCCATGGGCATTTATATATTGAATTTGGTCTGCGTTAATGCCTGCATTTTTTAGTGCATTTAGCATTGATCTTTTTGGCCCATCTATACTAGGAGCCGTTATATGGTAAGCATCTGCACTCATACCATAGCCTGATAACTCACAATATATTTTTGCACCTCGTTTCTTAGCATGTTCATACTCTTCAAGAACCATAACTCCGGCACCTTCTCCAATTACAAAGCCATCTCGATCAACATCCCATGGACGCGAAGCAGTTGATGGATCTTCATTTCTTGAGGATAATGCCTTAGCAGCTGAAAAGCCAGCTACAGAAAGCTCTGTGATTGCTGCTTCAGAACCTCCTGCAACCATAGCATCAGCATCACCATACTCAATCATCCTAGCAGCATCTCCAATAGAATGTGTTCCTGTAGTACATGCTGTAACAATTGCCACATTTGGACCTTTAAGACCAAAGATAATTGAAAGATTACCTGAGATCATATTTATGATTGTTCCAGGTATAAAAAATGGTGATACTTTTCGTGGACCACCGCTATCAAATAGATCACTTGTTGATTCGATCAGGTTAATTCCCCCAATACCTGAACCAATTGAAACTCCAATTTTATTTTCATTTTCTTCAGTTACAACTATTCCCGAATCTTTGAATGCCTCAATTCCTGCAACCAATCCAAATTGGATAAATGTGTCCATTCTTCTTGCATCTTTTGAATTTAAATACAATAACGGGTCGAAGTTTTTGACTTCTCCTGCTATCTTTGACGGGAAATTAGTAGGATCAAACTTTGTAATAGTAGATATTCCAGAGACTCCTGAAATGATATTTTTCCATGATTCTTGAACGCCTATTCCAACTGGCGTTACTAAGCCTAATCCTGTAACAACAACTTTTCGTTTCGTCATGCGTTACCTATTAAGATAGGCCTAAATTAAATAGGCCATTCGGATTATGGGAGGTTTTTGTTTATATAGTCAATCGCTTGCTGAACTGTTGTAATTTTTTCAGCATCATCGTCAGGAATTTCTGTGTCAAATTCTTCTTCCAATGCCATTACTAACTCCACTGTATCTAAAGAGTCTGCTCCTAAGTCATCTATAAATGATGATTCATTTTTTACTGTAGCAATATCTACTCCTAATTGCTCTGAAACTATTTTTTTAACTCTTTGTTCAATGTCAGACATCTTAACGTTACCCCTTAAAAAACAAAAAAAATTTAAGCTGCTATTTTATCAAATGAATCTGTAAATCAATCAATTATTTTAAAATAAAACATAAATAATTATTAACTAATTGATTTTAATGATTAAATCATTAGCATACCACCATTAACATGGATAGTTTCACCAGTCACATATCCTGCTAAATCAGAAGCTAAATAACATACAGCATTTGCTACATCAGTAGGTGTACCTAGTCGACCTAATGGTATATGCCCTAGTAATTGCTGTCTTTGATCCTCGCTTAATGCCTTTGTCATATCTGTATCAATAAATCCAGGGGCCACACAATTAACTGTTATACCCCTACTTCCAATTTCTTGAGCTAGTGATTTAGTAAATCCAGAAATACCTGCTTTTGTTGCTGCATAGTTTGTTTGCCCTGCATTACCCATATGACCAACAACAGAAGAAATATTGATTATTCTTCCATACCTTTTCTTCATCATATCCTTGATTACCGCTTGACTAAGCTTATAGACGGACTTTAGGTTGGTATTTATTACTGAATCCCAATCCTCCTCCTTCATCCTCATTAATAAGGTATCTCTGGTTATTCCTGCATTATTTACAAGGACACTGATCTCGCCATGATCTAAATTAATTTTGTTAATTAAATGACTAATTGATTGGTTGCTATTTACATCCATTGGTAGCCCTATACCTTCAACCTTATTGAGCTTAAACATCTTGGTTATAACCTCTGACCCTTTAGTCGTTGTTGCTGTTCCAATAACTAAAAATCCTTCTCTAGCCATTTCAATTGCAATTGCTGCCCCAATACCCCTACTAGCCCCAGTAACTAGAGCAATTTTCTTATTAATTACAGATTCATTCATCTTAAATTCCTTAAGTGGTAATTTCTGTTAGAAATTTTTCCATTATTTCAATACCATCTAATGAATAATGGTTAGCTTCGGTTGCTATTCTTCTATTTAACCCTATTAAAACTCTTCCAGGACCTCCTTCAACAAAAACACTCATCTTTTTTTCAGATAGATATTTTATAGTTCTTGTCCATTGAACTGGATTATATAGTTGCATAGATAATGCATGCTTAATATTATCACCTGACGTGTGAGAGGTAACATCAGCATTATGAATAACAGGTATTTTGGGAGAATTAAAATTAAAATTACCTAAATAACTTAAAAATTCTACTGAAGCAGGTTTCATTAATCGGCAATGTGAAGGAACGCTAACAGGTAGGATTAATGCTCTCTTTGCACCAGCCTCCTTAAATTTTTCTAGCGACATCTCAATAATATATCTGTTTCCAGCAACAACAACTTGACCAGGAGAATTAAAGTTAACTGCCTCTATAACATTCTCGCCATCAAGATCATTACAGATTTTTATTACAGCCTCGTCATCAAGACCAAGTATGGCAGCCATAGCACCCGTATTTTCTGGAACTGCTTCTTGCATCAGCTCGGCTCTTTTTCGGACAATTTTAAGAGCATCTTCGAAGCTAATTACACCTGACACAACTAGAGCTGTAAACTCACCTAAGCTATGTCCTGCTAAATATGAAGGATCATCAGCACCGTTTTCTTTAAGGGCTCTCCAAGTAGAAAAACCAGCTGCCAACATAATTGGCTGAGTATTTATGGTTTGATTAATCTTATCATTGTCTAAAGTTATCATCGACCACAAGTCATCGCCTATGACGTCAGAAGCTTCTTCAAAGGTAGTCTTGATAATATTAAGAGATTTGAATTTATCCATCATCCCAAGAGATTGAGAGCCTTGACCAGGAAATGTAATTACGTAATTTTTCATATTTAATAATTAATTAGAGCCGAACCCCAAGTAAATCCACCACCAAAAGCTTCCATTAAGATAGTTTCTCCAGGCTTTATTTTTCCTGACTTAATTCCATCATTCAATGCAAGTGGGATTGATGCAGCAGATGTGTTTCCATGTTTGTCGATAGTTACAATGACTCTATCCATAGACATATCCAACTTCTTTGCAGTAGCCTCTAGAATTCTAATATTAGCTTGATGAGGAACCAACCAGTCAATATCAGATTTTTTTAAATCATTTGCTTTCAGCGTTTCATCAACAATTCTATCAAGCGTGTTCACTGCAATCTTAAAA
Source organism: Methylophilaceae bacterium (assembly GCA_028351715.1). Classification (GTDB taxonomy): domain Bacteria; phylum Pseudomonadota; class Gammaproteobacteria; order Burkholderiales; family Methylophilaceae; genus BACL14. Next base: position 42,350 of record JAOMKM010000001.1, read on the forward strand.
ACTTGGTTGCCTTGCATCTCTATTGTATCTTTTTGGGATGAATTTTCGCTCCGAGGAACATGTAGCAAAGATTCATATTGACCATCAGAGTGAATATGTGTGGAAATAATTCCAGGCTTATCGGAGGCGCTTACAATAACAGCTCCTGCTCCATCCCCCCACAATATTGCATTACTTCTATCGGTGTAGTCTGTAATTTTTGACATTGCATCTACGCCGACAACCAAAATGTTTTTTTTGCTGCCTGTGGCAATAAATTTTTCCGCAACACTTAGTGCATAAATAAAGCCACTACAGACAGCCTGTATATCAAATGCAGGGCATTCCCCAATACCAAGTTTATTTTGAACAGAACAAGCAGTGCTAGGAAAAATTTTATCAGGCGTAGTTGTTGCAATAATTATTAAGTCTATTTCTTGAGCATTTATCTTTGAGGATTGAATAGCATCTAATGAAGCTTTATAGGCCATATCGCTAGTTGTTTCTTTAGAGCCAATAATATGTCTTTCTTTGATTCCTGTCATTGCTACAATCCACTCATCGGAGGTATCTAGTGATTTTTCTAAATCTTTATTAGTTAATATATTTAGAGGGAGGTAACCACCAACTGCAGTAATTTTAGAATAAATCATAAATAATTAATTATTCCCAACTAATGATTCAATTTCAAGTTGTTTTCTTATTTTATCTACTACGTCGCTTTCCACTTCTTCAACTGCTGTTTCAATTGCAAATCTAAAGCCATAAGAATCAGTACCACCATGACTTTTTACAACAATGCCATTTAGGCCAAGGAATGATGCGCCGTTATATCTTCGCGGATCTAAACGCTTCTTAAATGCTGCTAAAACTGGAGTTGCAATAAGGGCCATTACTCTCGTTAATAAGTTGCGCTTAAACTCCTCTGAAAGTAATTTTCCCATCATATGAGCTAGGCCCTCAGTAGTTTTTAATGAAACATTACCTACAAATCCATCACAAACAACCACATCTGTTGTGCCTTTAAAAATGTCATTTCCTTCTACATTTCCATAAAAATTTAAATGGCTACTATTTAGAAGTTTGAATGCTTCTTTTACTACTTCGCTGCCTTTAATATCTTCGCTACCAATATTTAATAGTCCTACACTTGGATTTTTTTCTTTTTTCAAAACTGAAGATAGAATCGCACCCATAATTGCAAATTGTAGAAGTTGTTTTGGAGAGCTATCAACATTGGCTCCCAAATCTAAAAGACAGGTAGTTCCTTTAATACTTGGTAGTAATGATGCAATTGCAGGCCTATCAATCCCAGGCAATGTTTTTAGAACAAATCTAGCTGTTGCCATAAGCGCCCCAGTATTTCCTGCGCTTACACAGGCTGATGCCTCTCCAGATTTAATCAAATTAATAGCAACCCTCATAGAGGAATCTTTTTTATTTTTTAATGCAGCTTGAGGGGATTCATCCATTAAGACGACCTCACTTGCATGGCATATTTTAATACGAGAAGTCTCTTTATCTAACAATTTAAGGAGTTGGCTTTTTATTATATCTTCATTACCTACAAGAATAATATGAAGATTAGGGTGTATTCTGAGTGACTCTATTGCAGCGGGTATAGTGACGTTAGGACCAACATCACCGCCCATTATATCTATAGCAATTGATTGGGGCATATATGATTGCTAAAGGAGAGTGTTACTCACCCTTAGTCGCAATAACCTTCTTGCCTCTATAAAAACCAGAAGGGCTAACATGATGCCTCAAGTGCGTTTCTCCCGTAGTTGGCTCAATAGCCAATGGTGGATTCGTTAATGTGTCATGCGATCGACGCATTCCGCGTCCTGCTGTTGATTTTTTACTTTTTTGAACGGCCATTTGTTAGCTCCTTAACCTTTATTTAATACTTTGATTTTGCAATAGAAATTTAATGCAGGATTTTATCATATACTTCCATAAATTTATTACTTTTAATGACAATCAACAACATTATTGTATAATTTTATAGGATTATGTACATGATATAATGTGTATTTCAAATTCCATACTAAAACTAAGATTAATTCTAGGAAAGCCTTTCAGTGATTCAAAAAATTCTTATTGCAAACCGCGGAGAAATTGCTGTCCGAATTATTAGGGCTTGCAAAGAAATGGGGATAACAAGTGTTGCAATATATAGCGATGCGGACCGCTTGGGCCTTCATGTAAAAAAAGCTGATGAATCATATTTTATTGGCTCAGACCCTCTGTCAGGTTACCTGAGCCCTCATCGAATTGTTAATATTGCAGTTACTTCAGGGTGTGATGCAATTCATCCAGGCTATGGTTTTTTATCAGAAAATCCTGAATTAGCTGCAATATGTGAAAGACGAGGTATTAAATTTATTGGTCCTGACACTAATGTTATAAAAAGAATGGGAGATAAAATCCAGGCTAGAAAAGCTATGATTGAAGCTGATGTTCCAGTCATCCCTGGCAGTGATGGGAATATTAACAGCCTAGAAGAAGCAAAATCATTTGCTTCTTCTATAGGGTATCCAGTAATGCTTAAAGCGACTAACGGAGGGGGTGGTAGAGGTATAAGGCGATGCGATAATGAAAAAGAAATGGATTCTAATTTTGACAGAGTTATTTCTGAGGCAACAAAAGCATTCGGTAGCCCAGAAATTTTTATTGAAAAATGTGTTTTAACACCTAAACATATTGAGGTTCAAGTTCTTGCCGACCAACATGGAAATGTTATCCACTTATTCGAACGTGATTGTTCAATACAGCGTAGAAACCAAAAGTTGATAGAAATTGCTCCATCCCCACAACTCTCTGAAGAACAAAGAAACTATATTGGTCATTTAGCTGTAAAAGCAGCAAAAGCTGTTAACTATGAAAATGCTGGTACTGTGGAGTTTTTATTAGATAGCGATGATAATTTTTATTTCATGGAGATGAATACTCGCTTACAAGTAGAGCATACAGTTACAGAAACAATAACTGGTATTGATATTGTTCAAGAACAAATAAGAATTGCAAGTGGAATTCTTCTGAAATATAAACAGGAAGAAATAACGCACCGTGGATATGCTATTGAATTTCGAATAAATGCCGAGGACCCAAAGAATGATTTTTTACCATCATTTGGTAAGATTACGCGCTATTATGCAGCTGGTGGTCCGGGTGTAAGAACAGATGCAGCTATCTATACAGGCTATGTAATTCCACCATATTATGACTCAATGTGTGCGAAGCTTACTATATGGGCTATTAATTGGAATGATGCCGTTCAAAGAGGCATTCGTTCATTAGATGATATTGGTCTATTTGGAGTAAAAACAACAATACCTTATTATCTAGAAATATTAAAAAATCAGAGTTTTATTGATGCAGAATTTAATACAAGTTTTGTAGAAATACATCCAGAATTAACTGATTATGAAGATCAATTACCACCAAATATTATTGCTGCAGCTATAGGGGCAGCAATTGCAGCACATGAAGGATTATAAAAATATATGAAAAAAATAGATATTACAGAATTAGTCCTAAGAGATGGCCATCAGTGTCATATAGCAACTAGGCTTAGAACAGAAGATATGCTTCCTATATGTCCACAACTTGATGATATGGGATTTTGGTCAATTGAAGCATGGGGTGGAGCAACATTTGATGCTTGTGTTCGCTACCTAAAAGAAGACCCTTGGGAGCGCTTAAGAAAGCTTAGAAAGGCTCTACCAAATAGCAGAATACAAATGCTCTTAAGAGGGCAAAATTTACTCGGTTATAGAAATTATTCAGACGATGTAGTAGATATGTTTGTAAAAAAATCAGCAGATAACGGGGTTGATGTATTCCGCGTATTTGATGCCCTTAATGACATAAGAAATATTGAGGTCTCAATTAAGGCTGTTAAAAAATACGAAAAACATGCTGAAGGAACAATTAGTTACACCACCTCTCCAGTTCATAACATTGATTACTTTGTCAATCTAGCAAAAAAAATTGAGGAACTAGGAAGTGACAGTATTGCAATAAAAGATATGGCTGGTCTATTAACACCAAAAGTTACTAAAGAATTAGTGTCTAGTTTAGTAAAAAATACTAACCTACCAATACATATGCATTGCCACTCAACATCAGGCCTAGCTAGTATTAACCTAATAACAGCCGTGGAAAATGGAGCAACGATGATTGATACATGTAATTCGAGCTTTTCTGAAGGTGCCAGCCACCCAACAACAGAATCAATTATTGTTGCTTTAGATGACCTTGGATATAAAACAGATATTGATCTTTCTAAAATGGATGACATAACAAATCACCTTAAACACGTAAGAAAAAAGTATTGGCAATTTGAGTCTGAATTTACTGGCCTTGATCCTAGAGTTCTTATTAACCAAGTTCCTGGAGGAATGATTTCAAATCTTTCGAGTCAGCTTAATGAACAAGGATCAATTGATAGGATGGATGAAGTATTAGCTGAAATACCAAATGTTCGAAAAGATCTAGGATATCCGCCTTTAGTTACGCCAACGTCACAAATTGTTGGGACGCAAGCTGCACTTAACGTTATCACAGGAGAGAGATATAAGTCAGTCACTTCAGAAGTTAAAAATTATTTCCTAGGGCAATACGGAGATACCCCTGCGCCAGTTGATAAAGACATTTTGAAAATTTCCATTGGAGATCAAAAACCAATAACTTGTCGTCCCGCAGACAAGCTTAAGCCTGAAATTACAAACTTAAGAGTTAAATCTGAAGGGTATGTTAAGTCAGATGAGGACTTATTAACTTATGCAATGTTTCCTGATATAGCTACTATATTTCTTCAAGAAAGAAATGCTGGAACTCTTGAGCCAGAAGAGCTTTTAGTTAAAAATGATAATTACAATGGAAATCACTATGCCCCAAATGAATTTAATATTTCACTTCATGGAGAAACCTACCATATTAAAGTAAAGGGGTCAGGTGATTCAGGGGAAACTGAAAGACCATTTTATGTCTCAGTCGATGGTATTTCAGAAGAAGTGCTAATTGAAACTCTTGATGAATTACAAGTAAATACATCTGGAAATCCAACAACTGATATGAAGAATAAAAGTACTGAAGGCCAAGATCAATCAAGGCCAAAACCGAGCCACGATGGTTGCGTTACAACAGCTATGCCTGGGACTATTGTCGATATAAAAGTTAAAGTTGGAGATAAAGTTAATGCTGGAGATGGAGTGGTTATAATTGAGGCAATGAAAATGGAAAATGAAATTCAATCATCAAAGTCTGGAGTTGTTATTGCTGTTCACATCGAAAAAGGTGATGCAGTATCACCAAATGAAACATTAATTGAAATCCAACAATCCTGATATCAAAATGCCTTCAATTATTTTAGCATCGTCCTCTATTTATAGAAAACAACTACTACAAAGGCTAACTAATAAATTTAAGGTAATCTCACCTAATGTTAATGAAAAAAAACTAACTAATGAGACATGTAAGGACAGAGCATTAAGACTTGCCACACTCAAAGCAAAAACTATTTCAAACGATAATAATAATTCATATGTTATTGGATCTGACCAAACCGCAGAGTTTGATTCAATACAAATAGAAAAACCCAAAAATAATAACGAATCATTCGATCAACTAATAAAACTAAGTGGCAAGAAAGTTACATTTTATAGCGCCGTATGCCTAATTAATAAATCAAAAAAAATTGAATACAAAGATGTGGAAACAATACATGTTAGATATAAAATTTTAACTAAGTCATTAATATCAAGCTACTTAAGCAATGAAGAACCAAATGGCTGCTTGGGGTCAATTAAATCAGAAGGGCTAGGTATGACGCTTTTGGAGAAAATTGTAAGTAATGACCCTACTGCTATTATTGGGCTTCCTTTATTATCTCTAATCAAGATGTTTGAATTAGAGAAAATTTATTTTAATGGAAAATGAAAAGAGTAAATTGGCAACGTTGTTTTTAATACCTTCATCTCTTGACCAAGATGGTATTTATGATTTTATGGTTGATGAACAACGAAGAAAAATTCGTGACCTAAAGTACTTTATTGTTGAAAATGAAAAATCGGCAAGAAGAACAATTAAAAAACTAAAGCTATCTACGTCTATCCAAGAATTAACAATTATCCCTCACAATAAGGATACATCCATCGAAATATTAACTTCATACATTAACCCTTCAATAGAAGGAGAAGATATTGGGTTACTATCAGATGCTGGGTTGCCTTGTGTTGCCGATCCAGGTTCACAGATTGTTAAGCTTGCACATAAAAATAACATTAAAGTTGTTCCGCTTGTGGGGCCCTCTTCTATAATGCTTTCGCTAATGGCCTCAGGATTTAATGGGCAAAATTTCAGATTTCATGGTTACTTACCAATCGATAAAGATGAAAAAAATAAAAAATTAGAGAGTATGAAAAAAGATATATTAGAAAATTATGAGACTCAAATATTTATAGAAACACCTTATAGGAACAATCAGCTGCTTGATAATCTACTAAAAGTTATAGATGAAAAAATTAATTTGTGTGTGGCTATAAACCTAACAACAGATAAAGAAATTATAGTTAGTAAAAATATAGGTGTGTGGAAAAAATCTAGTCTTCCTGATTTGTCAAAAAAACTATGCATCTACCTATTAAATTAATTCTTTAACAGGTCGAAAAGATTTTCTGTATATATCAATAACACCATGTTCCCTTAAAAGTTTTATATGTTCTTTTGTTGGATAACCTTTATGTTTTTTTAGATTGTATTGTGGATATTTAATATCTAATTCGCACATGTACCTATCGCGTTCTACCTTAGCAATAATTGATGCCGCTGAAATTTCTTGTATTAATGAGTCACCCCTAACAATTGCATTAACTTCAATGTCCTTAATATCTGGAGTATACAGCCCGTCAACTAAAATAATGTCTGGCCTTATCTTAAGGCCATTAAAAGCTCTTAACATTGCCAATAATGAAGCATTTAAGATATTTATGTCATCAATTTCGCTAACAGAGGAAAAGGAAAAATTATAGTCCAATGCTTTATCTCTAATCTCATCGTTTAATAAAAGAAGCTTTTTATGTGAAAGTTTTTTTGAGTCATTTAGGCCTAAAATAGTATTATTTGGATTAAGAATTACTGCTGCTGCATAAACTGGCCCTGCAAGCGGACCCCTTCCTGCCTCATCAATTCCACAAGTTACAATCATTTTATATATTTTTTTAATACATCCAGAATTAAGGACGATGTATTACATCTAAGTGACTTGTGAAGATCAGTAAACTCTTTTTTAATTAATTCTTTATATTTTTTATTTTTTATAATTTTTAATGCTTCTCTTGCGATTTCTTGGGGGTTTGCCTTAGTCTGAACTAGCTCAGGGGAGATAAATTTATTCAAAAGAATATTAGGTAGGCCTATCCATGGAATTATCTTCATTCTGCTTAGTATTTGCCATGACAACCAAGAAGTCTTATAAATAATTAGCATTGGTTTCTTGAATAATGCTGTTTCAAGTGTTGCTGTACCAGAAGCAACAATAACAAAATTAGAAGCATTAATAGCATCATGCGAGTGACCAATTATAGGTCTAATATTTAATGACATGTTTTTACTTATGCTGTGATTAATTTTCTCGAAGTTCTCTTTGCTGTTACAAGGAATTACAAATAAGACATTTTTCAACTGACCTTGAATAATCAATGCTGAGCTCAACATGATATCAAGGTGCCATTTAAGCTCACTAGCCCTGCTTCCTGGAAGGATGGTGATTACAAAATTATCATTATTAATGCCAATTTTTTTTCTACTTACCGACATGATTGGTTTTGTTGGAATAATGCTTGCTAATGGGTGACCAACATATGTTGAAGGCATCTTTATTGACTTGAAAATTTTAACTTCGTGAGGGAAAACTAAAAAAAGATGATTCATGTAATTTTTCATTGAATACATTCTTTTTTTTCTCCATGCCCATACCGACGGAGAAACATAATGAAATACTTTAACTTTTCTTTTCTTTAATGTCTTTTCAATAAAAAAGTTAAAGTCAGGAGCATCTATACCAATATAAATATCAGGCTTTTCCTCAATAAGATATTTAATTAAATTTTTTCTGGAAGCTAATAATTTAACTATATTTTTTATCGCCTCAGCATACCCATGTATACCCAGAATTTTATAATCAAAAAATGAACTAAGCCCATTAAGCTTCATCATCGGGCCACCAACGCCGACATAATTAACATTCTTAAATTTTTTATTAATCTCTAGCATTAATTGACTCGCAATTAAGTCACCTGAAGCTTCACCAGCAACAATTGCTATTTTAGTCATTTATCTTACAATACCTCGTTTAGAGTGTTTTATAAAATCCACATAAAGATTAATCGATAACGAATCATTAGCCATAATGCCTAGAATAGATATTGCTTCGTCTAGAGTATTTCCATCACGATAGATTGCCTTATATCCTTTCTTAATTATAGCTATATCTTCTGCAGAGAAATCTCTTCTTTTTAAACCCTCAACATTTATTCCATTTGGTTTCGCACTATAGCCAGCAGCCATAATGAATGGTGGTACATCTTGAAAAACAATTGAACCCGCAGCAACAATTGAATGAGATCCGACCTTACAGTGTTGATGGACACCAGTAAGCCCTCCTAGAATTGCATAATCATTAATCTCTACATGTCCTGCAAGAGATGTATTGTTTGCAAGGATTATATTATCTCCAATGACACAATCATGTGCGACATGAACATAAGCCATAATCCAGTTATCACTGCCAATAGTTGTAACTTTTTTATCTTGTACTGTGCCACAATTAAAGGTGCAAAATTCACGAATTGTGTTTCTATCACCAATTTTCAGCATTGTTGGCTCATCACTATACTTTTTATCTTGAGGGGACTCACCAATTGAACAGTAATGAAAAATTTTATTATCTTTTCCGACGCTAGTATGACCAGTAATAGTTACGTGGTTTCCAATAACGCTACCTTCGCCAATTTCTACGTATTGACCTATAATTGAATAGGGTCCAATTTCTACGTTTTCAGAAATTCTTGCACCGGGGTGAACAATAGCAGTTTGATGAATATTTAAGGGCATAGATATTAAAATTACTATTTATTTTTATTATATTTTTTTAAGGATACACATCATACTAGCCTCAGCAACAACCTCACCATCGACCTTAGCTATTCCACTGTACTTCCATATACCTTTAAGAATTCGATCAATCTTCACATTTAGGATTATTTGATCTCCTGGGCCTACTGGCTTCTTGAATCTAGCATTATCTATTCCTGCAAAATAATATACCGACTCTTCAGATGGTTTTGTATCCATTGTCTTAAAAGAAAGCACTGCTGCTGCCTGAGCCATTGCTTCTACAATTAATACACCTGGCATTACCGGATGATAAGGAAAGTGTCCCGGAAAGAATGGCTCATTTATAGTCACATTCTTAATGGCGGTGATTTCTTTTCCTAAATCCAGCGAAATAACTTTATCGATAAGCACAAAAGGATATCGATGCGGCAAATGATCTAAGATCTCATGAATATCCATACTATTTTTTTTTGTCATCTATCCATCCACTTTTTTTATGTTAGCAGCAAATCTTAACCATTCCTTATGTTCAAGAAATGGTGTGATTGAGGTGTATTTATTTCCTTCCTTAATTATTGATTTTGTAATCATGGTCCCTGGTGAAATAGTTGTATTGTCTGCAATTGATAAATGACCCAATATCATAGCTGCACCACCAATTTTACAGTTTTTCCCTATTATGGCACTACCTGCAATACCTACACATCCAGCTATAATTGTATTTTGGTTAATAATACAGTTATGACCAATCTGTACCTGATTATCAATTTTAACGCCGGATTTAATAATCGTATTATCTAATGCACCTCTATCAATTGTACTATTTGAACCAATATCAACATTATCAGAAATAATTACTGAGCCCATTTGTGGAATTTTAAGCCACTTACTGTCTTTATCCTGAGAATAACCAAATCCATCAACACCAATTGCAGCACCAGGAAATATTTCACAATTGGATCCTATTATAACGTTGTCACCAATATTCACTTGTGGGTGAATCTTGGTCCCATTTCCAATGATAACATTAGCGCCAATTGTTGAATTTGCCTCAATGGTTACAAATTTCCCAAGATTGATATTTTCCTTAATAACAACATAGGGACCCACATATACATTTTTTTCAATTTTGGAATTTTTACCTATTATGGCTGTATTGTGATGCTCTTCAACAATATCTACTCTTTTTTTAAAGAAATTAGCTGCTATAGCAAAAGCAAGGTAAGGATTTTCAACAAAAATAGAGGGGCCTGCCCAATCATTCGAATCTTCTTTCCGGAGTATCATCAATCCAGCCTCACATTTCATAAGCTGATCTTTAAGCTTTTTATCTGAATAAAAAGATACAGAACTAGAATCTGCGGAGATTAATGAAGAGATATTATTAACCACTACTTCATGATCAGTAGAGATACCATTTAATAGGTTAGCAAGCTCTTTAGAGGACGCATTAGGCATTTCTTTACCTTTTTATTTATCTGAGCCCATCGCCTTAACAACATCCTTGGTGATATCAACACCATCACCAGCATAAGCAACTCCTTGATACAGAATAAGGTCAAACTTTTCTTTTTCAGCAAATTTCTCAATTGCTCTATTTATTTTTCCTTGTAAAGAGTTTATCTCCTCCCGCCTTCTTAAATTAATATCTTCTTTAAGCTCCCTCTCTTCTCTCTGAATATCAATTTTAGTTAGCTGTAATTCTCTTTCCTTTGCTTTTTTGGTCGCATCATCCATAGTTAAGCTATTTTTTTTATATTTCTGAGCACTAGTTTCTAAAGCAACTATCGATTTTTTTAGCTTGTCTGTTTTTGCTTTAAATTCTTTTGCAAGTTTTTTATTGCTTATAGCAGTTTGAGGTGCTTGTTTTAATATTTTGTTTATCTGAACAAAGCCTATCTTTAATTCGGCATAAGCTGTACCTATAAATATCATTAAAAAAATTGTTAGAAATATTCTTTTCATACCATTATCTCCCTTTTAATTATAAAATTAGAAATTAGTGCCCATTCCAAACTGGAAGGTTTCAGTCTTATCATGCTCGTCATCATTTAGTGGTAGTCCGAGTGAAATATTTAAAGGACCAAATGGGGAAAGCCATAAACCAGCTACTCCCACCGAATATCTCATTTCTGAAATCTTGGGTGAGTCTTCGAAAACTCCACCCGCATCAAAAAACGCACTCATCCTTATGCTCTCACTTCTTTTCATTCCTGGTACAGGAAAAAATGTTTCTGCAGAAAGCTGTAGAGTCGATTTTCCGCCATTAGTTATATAATCCTTATAATTAGTATCATATACCTTTTTACCAACAGAACCGTCCTTAAACCCACGAATTGTTTTTTGCCCCCCAACTCTGAATCTTTTGTAAAATGGAAGGACATCATCACCATATGCGTCAATATACCCTATGTCACCTTTAATTCTTGTAGTTAAATTATCTCCTATTGGGAAAAATTTCTCAGAAGAAATAGCAAATTTGTAATACTTAACGTCCAATACTGGGGCGGTTGATTCGAGATTTATTACATATTTTGTTCCAGTCGTAGGAAAGGTTACATCATCTCTCGTATCCTTTTCAAGGCCTGTAAAGAAAAGCCAAGAACTGGTATCACATGTAGTTGTTGAGCTTCCTGTGCTTGTGCAATAATTTTTATAGGCGCTTGGAGCATTTCCAGATAATGTAAGCTCTGTTAAATCTAATTGAGTACCAACCACAATTACATCATGTTCAGTTATCGGAACAATAAAGGTCAAGCCACCACCCAATGAGTCAGTTTGATATTCAGCTTGTCCTACTTGCCCTTTAGTGTCCACAGTTTTTTTGTAACCTGAAATTCCGCGAGTGATACCGTCATCTGTAAAGTAAGGGTCAGTAAAGGTAAGGCTGTAGACACTATTAACATCTCCAGTACTAATTGTTGTTGACACATTATTACCTGTGCCAAAGAAATTAGCTTGAGCAACACTTAGAGTTCCTACAATACCTTCACTTGAGCTTAGGCCAGCTCCAACGCTTATACTACCAGTATTTCTCTCTGCAATTTTAACGTTGAGATCAATTTGGTCTGACACGCCTGGCACAGATGGGGTTTCGATATCAATTGCATCAAAAAACTGCGTTCGACTTAACCTCTCTCTTGATCTTTGAATATTAGCTTCAGAAAACCATGAAGACTCCAACTGCCTCAACTCTCTTCGAATAACTTTATCTTTTGTCTTGTCATTACCAATAATATTGATTCTTCTTACGTAAATTTTCTTGCCTGGGTCTAGAAGAAAATTAAAATCTACTATGTTTTTTACTTTATCGATTTTTGGAATAAGATTTATATTAGCAAAAGCAAAACCGTAATCACCTAATTTAGAAGTCATTGCTGCTGAGGATTGATTTATGAGCTTTCTGTTGAATATATCTCCCTCTTTAACCAAGACTTGATCTTTTAAGTCTTTTAGACTGAGTGATTCTTTATCACTAGATTCAAGCTCTTCAGGTATTTTCCCAGATACCTTGATTGATCCGATTGTATACTTATCACCTTCATCAATATTAATTTCAATATAGATATTTTTTTTATTTTTAGAGATGCTTACTGTGGTTGAATTTATTTTAAAATCCAGATATCCTCTGTCCATATAAAATGTCTTTAGGTTTTCAAGATCGCCTGATAGCTCTACCTTAGAATACCTATCATCTTTGTTGTACCAGGATAAAAAGTTAGTTGTTTTTAGAGTTAACTGTTCAAATAAATCATCTTTTTTATAGACACGATTACCAACAATATCAATAGATTGAATTCGTGAAACTCGCCCTTCTTCAACGTAGAAGTTTATATTAACTCTATTTCTTTCAAGAGGAACCACCTCAGATACCACTCTGGCCGTATATTTACCTCGCGATAAATACTGCCTTGCAATTTCTTGTTCCGCTTTCACAAGATCAGCTTTATCAAAAACTAAGCCAGTCCCAACATTCATTCCTGCAAGCCCTTCATTTAGATTCTCAGGTTGAAATATTTCTGTTCCATAGTAATTGATCTCATAAATTATAGGTCTTTCACTAACAGAAATTATGATCGTAGATCCTTGTCTTTCAACAGCTACATCCTTAAATTGACCAGTTTTAAATAATAAACTTATGGTTTTAGAAAAATCGATACTACTAATTTCATCATCGATTTCAAATGGAATGTTACCAAAGATAAGGCCAGGATCAATCCTCTGAAGCCCCTCAACCTTTATATCAGAGACTCTAATTTCTTCTTGGGAATAAGAATTGAATGTGAAAATTAATAAAAAAGACAATAATAATTTAATCATTAACCAACCGACTAATTAAAAATGTGATTATATACTGAAATTCGGCATTTATGCAATAAAATATTGCTCTAAGTTATTGAGAAATAACAATGTTTTCTGTTAGAAAAAAAATATAATAATTATCTGGAATAAAACCTATTTTTTAACCTAAATTATATGTCTTAAGCCTTGGATAGTAGGCTGTGAGCTTTAATTCTCGCCTCACTATCAATAGCCAGAATATCCTCTATATTGTCTGGATTTTTTGGTGACCATGATTCTAAGGCTAAATTAATTAATATTGGTATCTTTGTAAAGGGGATAATTTTATTAAGGAATGCCTCAACAGCAATTTCATTAGCTGCATTAAGGATTATTGTCGTTGCCATGCCCTTAGAGAATGCTTGGTAAGCTAAATCTAAACAAGGAAATAAATTATTGTCAGGGCTCTCAAATGTCAGGTCATCAGATTCTTCAAGCTTAATTCCCTCAACTCCTGATGTAATTCGATCGGGAAATCCTAGGGCGTATGAAATAGGAATTTTCATATCTGGGAAGCCAAGCTGGCTTATTAAGCTACCATCAATAAACTCAACAAATGAATGGATAATACTTTGTGGGTGGATTAATACTTCAATTTTATCAACAGGCATATCAAAAAGATACGCTGCCTCAATTACCTCTAAGCCCTTATTCATCATGGTTGCTGAGTCAATTGTAATTTTCTTCCCCATTACCCAATTTGGATGTTTAAGCGCTGATTCAACTGTAACATCGCATAACTGTTCACATGTAAGATTTCGAAATGGCCCTCCAGAGGCAGTTAATATTATTTTGTTAATCGCATTATTATAATTATTATGTGTAATCTGAAAAATAGCGTTATGTTCACTATCAACAGGAATTAGTTTTGCATTGAACTTTAAACACAAATCCATCATTAATGAGCCCGCCATCACCATAGACTCTTTATTTGCCAGAAGAATTGTTTTTCCATTAATAACCGCATCCATCGTAGGAAGTAATCCAGCAGAACCAGATATTGCAGCAACAACATCAGATACCTCCTCTGCACTAGCTATAGATCTATAACCTGAAATTCCATATAAAATTTCAGGCTTATAAACATCCTTTATTAACTCATGAATTTTATTTGCAGATATTTCATCCTTAGTAACAATAACTGAGGGTCTAAATTCAATGGCTTGAACAAGGAGTAGGTCAGTATTTGTATATGAAGATAAAGCAAAAATATTGAATCTTTCAGGATGAAGCCTAACAACATCTAACGTGCTACATCCAATACTGCCAGTTGAGCCTAGGATTGATAAAGATCTCACAAAACAACCCCAAAGACATAAGAATAATTTAAGATTAATGTGAAAATTGGAATCGTAGGGCAAAAACTATCAATTCTATCTAAAATACCACCATGCCCAGGAATAATTGAGCCACTATCCTTTAAGCCTGACATTCTTTTTAATAATGATTCGTAAAGGTCTCCAAAAATACTTAAGGCAGTTATCAATATAGTTGCAGAAATAATTAATAAAGAATCGACTCCAATATAAAAACTTAACGAGAGCGCAAATATAATATTAAGAAAAAAAGCTCCTAAAGCACCTTCAATAGTTTTTCCGGGACTTACATTTTTCATAAGCTTATGCTTGCCATACTTCTTACCAAATAAATATGCTCCAGTATCCGCAATAAAAATAGATATAAAAATAAATAGTAAAAATAATTTATTATCTAAGAAGAGCCAAGTAACAGAGATCCATAAAGGTAGAATTAAAATAATCCCCAAAATTACTTTCATATAAGAAGGTACTAAAAATTTATTAAGAAGATGAAATGGAGCAAAGAAAAGCCAAAAAATTAATGATATTAAAAGTATGGTATTGATATTATCAATATTAAAGAAATAAAAATATACAAAGGCTGCTAATGAAACTATCCATAGAACAATTTTTTGATTAAAATCTAGCTTTAGTAATGATCCCAACTCGTAAAGAGCTATAATTGATACGCCAGAGGATAAAATAGTAAACGCCAATGAATCTAAAATAAAAAAACTCATTAAAAAAATTGTTAACATTAATAATGCAGATATAAGTCTAGTTTTAAGCATTTAATTAAATATCCATTAATGAACCGAAACGTCTCTTTCTTGTTTGAAAAAAATACAATGCATTAGTAAAAATTGACTCATCAAAGTCAGGCCAAAGAGCGTCTGTAAAAAAAAGTTCAGAGTAGGCTAATTGCCATAACATAAAATTACTAAGTCTTTTCTCACCACCAGTTCTAATCAGAAGATCTATTTCAGGCAAGCCATAAGTATCTAAATTTTTAGACAATAATTTTTCAGATATAGTTTGTTTAGCTTTTGCATTATTAATAAATTTATTTGCCGCTCTTACTATCTCAGATCTTCCACCATAACTAATAGCGATATTTAATTGCATTCCATTATTTTTTTTACATTTTCTCTCAACAGAAGTAATTTTTTTTTGTAAGTCAGATGGTAGAGATGATAAATCGCCAATAAATTTAATTTTTATATTATTTGATTTGATCTTATCTTTCTCATTATCAATAGACTTATCAAATAGATTTAGAAGGGATAGCACTTCATTTTTAGGTCTTGTCCAGTTCTCTGTGCTAAAAGCAAATAAGGTAAGAGAATTAATATTATATTTTTTTGCTAGGCCAATAACATTTTTAACTACATGAACTCCTCTTACGTGTCCAGCCTCTCTTGGTAACAATCTTTTTTTTGCCCAACGACCATTACCATCCATAATAATTGCTATATGTTTTGGTAAGCCTTTCGATTTAAGAAAAAACTTTCGAGAAAATAAAAAATTAAAAAACTTCAAATTTATATAGCTAAAAGATCTTTCTCTTTAAGCTCCGTTAATTTATCAATTTCATTGATAAATTGGTCAGTATTTTTTTGGACTTCATCCTGAGATCTTCTTTCCTCGTCCTCACTAATCTCTTTATCCTTAATTAATTTTTTTAGAGCATCATTCGCTTCTCGCCTAACGTTTCTCATAGAGACTTTAGCATTCTCGGCTTCTGACTTGACTACTTTAATTAATTCTCGCCTTCTTTCTTCTGTTAGGGGGGGCATTGGTATTCTGATAGTTTCACCTGAGGTTGCTGGGTTTAAACCAAGATCACTCTCACGGATAACTTTTTCAATAATAGGAATCATTGTCTTCTCGTAAGGCTGAATATTTATTGTTGTTGAATCAGCAAGAGTAACGCTCGCAACCTGACTTAAGGAAGTAAGTGACCCATAATAATCCACATTAATATGATCTAAAATTCCTGTATGAGCTCTTCCAGTTCTTATCTTAGAGAGATTAGATTTCAGTGAATCTAAACTCTTTTGCATTTTTGTTTTAACGGTTGCTTTAATTTTTTCCATAAACATAATCTCCGTTTTATCAGATGACTACTCGAGTCCCTTCGTCATGACCCATTAGAACATTGTGAAGTGCATCTTGTTTGAAAATATTAAATACTGCTATTGGTAACTTTTGATCGCGGCATAATGTAAATGCAGTTGCATCCATAACTTTTAAATTATTTTGAATTGCTTCATTGAATGTCACTTTCTTGTACATAACAGCATCTTTATTTATTGTCGGGTCATCTGAGTATATTCCATCAACTTTTGTTGCCTTAATCATGATGTCAGCATTAATTTCCATAGCTCTAAGTGCTGCAGCTGTATCAGTAGTAAAGAAAGGGTTGCCTGTCCCTGCAGCAAATATAACAATCTTTTCATCCTCTAGATACCTTATTGCCTTCCCTCTTATGTAAGGCTCAACAATTTGGTCAATGTTAATAGCAGATTGAACACGACTAATAAGTCCTGCATGCTTCATTGCATCCTGAAGAGCCAATGCATTCATTACTGTTGCGAGCATACCCATATAATCTGCAGTTGCTCTATCCATGCCTGCAGCTCCAAGAGCTACGCCTCTAAAGATATTTCCCCCACCAATTACAATAGCAATCTCAACACCTAGCGATTTTATGCTTTTTACTTCGCTTACGATTTTATTGATAGTTTCAGGATTAACGCCAAAAGCATCATCACCCATCAAGGCTTCACCTGAAAGTTTTAGTAGAATTCTTTTATATATTGATTTAGCCATAAAGTATTATATTATTTTGTTTTAACTCAAAAAAAAAGATTGTTAAAAACAATCTTTTTTAGCCTTGAGTAGCCGCAGCTACCTCTGCAGCAAAATCAGTTTCAATTTTTTCTATTCCCTCACCAACGGTAAACATCTTAAATGAATGAAGGGTTGCATTATTTTTACTTAATAGTTCTTGAATAGTCATTTTGTCATCCTTGACAAATACCTGATTAAGCAAAGTTACTTCCTTAAGGAATTTATTTACGGTCCCATCAGCAATCTTATCAAGCATTGATTCTGGCTTTCCAGCTTCCTTAGCTTTTTCAATAGCTACCCTTCTTTCAGCTTCTATCAACTCATTCTCAATACCTGATTTATCAATAGCTTTAGGTTTTAAGGCAGCAATATGCATTGCAATATCTCTTCCTAACTCTTCACTAGCTCCCTCAAGGTCTAAAATTACACCAATTTTTACACCATGAATATATGAGTGGAGCTTACCTTTCGCTTCGAGAAGTTGGAATCTTCTTGGAGTAATATTTTCTCCAATCTTCCCAATAAGCAGTGTTCTTAACTCCTCAACAGCAATTCCATTTATTTTTACATCACTTAATGCGTCGATATTGGTGGGTTTATCTTCTAAAATGGCGAGTGAAAGATCGCTTACAAAACCCTTAAACTCATCGTTTTTCGCACAAAAATCAGTTTCTGAATTAACTTCTAGAAGAACACCGCTTTTGCCATCATTGCTTATAGAAGCAATAACTGCACCTTCTGCAGCAACTCGATTTGATGCTTTTGATGCTTTATTACCAAACCTAACTCTTAATAACTCCTCAGCACGCTGCTCATCTCCTTCTGCTTCTGTTAATGCTTTCTTGCAATCCATCATAGGCGCATCAGTCTTCGCCCTTAAAGCCATTACCATACTTGCTGTAATTTCTGCCATTATATAAATACTCCAAAAAACAAAAAATTATTTAAGTTGCTTCTTTAGTCGAATCGTCTGACTCAGCTAATACTTGCTCATCTACACCTTCATCTGCTTCAGTTTTAGCAACCATTTTTGCAACTTCATTGATTGCTGCATTTTTACCTTCCAGAATAATGTCTGCCATACCTCTAGCATAAAGACGAATTGCACGACTTGAGTCGTCATTCCCTGGTATAACATAAGCAATATTTTCAGTAGAATTATTTGTATCTACTACACCTATAATTGGAATACCTAGCTTGGTTGCTTCAACGACAGCCCCATTTTCATAACCTACATCAATTACAAATATTGCATCAGGTAATGCATTCATAGTTTTAATGCCACCTATTGATCGCTCCAGCTTGTCATATTCCTTCTTTAGATTTAACCCTTCTTTTTTTGTAATCTTATCTAAACTTCCATCTTCAAACATAGCCTCTAATTCAACTAATCTTTTGATTGATTGCTTGATAGTTTTAAAATTTGTCAGCATACCACCTAGCCATCTGTGATTTACGTAAGAACAACCTGCTCTTAACGCCTCTTCTTTTAGAATGTCTCTAGCTTGTCTTTTTGTACCAACAAATAGAATGCGGCCTTTATTTGCAGCAAGTGTTTTTGCAAACTTCATAGCTTCTTCAAACATGGGAAGGGTTTTTTCGAGATTTACAATATGAATTTTATTTCTATCGCCAAAAATATAAGGTGCCATTTTTGGGTTCCAATAACGGGTCTGGTGTCCAAAATGAACGCCCGCTTCTAACATTTGTCTCATTGTTATTGACATAACTTATCTCCTATTAAGGGTTATCACTTCATTAAACTTAAAAATGACCATTTTTAATTAAAAATGGCACCCCTAAAGTAAATTTAATGGGTTATAGTTTTTCGCAGTACGAAAGCCCGCTATAATAACATATTATTTAAGAATTTTTCTACCTATGACCGTCAACATTAATAATGAAGTAGATATTGAAAAAATGCGGATTGCTGGCAAGTTAGCATCAGAAGTCCTTGATTATATAACAAATTTCGTCAAGCCTAATGTAACAACTGAAGAGCTTAATAGGCTTTGTCATGAATATATGATTAATATACAAAAGACAATTCCTGCTCCGCTTAACTATGCCCCCCCAGGGCATACCCCCTACCCTAAATCAATCTGTACCTCGGTAAATAACCAAATATGTCATGGAATACCTGGTGAAAAAATTTTAAAAAAAGGTGACGTTGTTAATATTGATATAACTGTCATAAAAAATAGTTATCATGGCGATACAAGTAGAATGTTTTATGTTGGAGAACCTTCAATTCAAGCTAGGCGCTTATGTGAAATTACTTACGAGTCAATGTGGCTAGGTATTAAGCAAGTTAAGCCAGGTAATTATCTGGGAGATATAGGTTCTGCTATACAAAACCATGCAGAAAAGAATGGATTCTCAGTGGTACGAGAATTTTGTGGTCATGGTATTGGTAAAGTATTTCATGAGGACCCTCAGATTCTTCATTATGGAAGTCCCGGTAAAGGCCTTAAGCTAGAAGCTGGAATGATATTCACTATCGAGCCTATGATTAATGCTGGAAAAAAAGACATTAAAATACTCCCCGATGGATGGACAGTTGTAACAAAAGACCGGAGCCTCTCTGCACAATGGGAGCACACCATTCTAGTTACAGAGGAGTCATATGAGGTTATGACTCTCTCAGCTGGGACCCCCTCGCCCTTCTAAACATTAATTAATTAAGATGAATATTCAACAATTGAAAGAAGCATTTCAACAAAAATTTCAAGATCTCGGCAAAAAATTCTTAAAAAACCACCAAAGTAAGATATTTTTATCACAACATACAAAATTAGTCGATAAGTCACTAATACAACTCTGGAATGGAAGAGATCTTATTGATGGTCTTTGCCTAGTTGCAGTGGGTGGTTTCGGAAGGAGTGAGTTATTTCCATATTCAGACGTTGATATTCTTGTTCTCTCCAAAAATGAATTAACCAAGAACCAATCTGAAAGAATTTCTGGTTTTATTGCCGACTGCTGGGATCTTGGGCTAAAAATTGGTCACAGTGTTAGAAATATGAGTGAAGTAAGGGAAGAGTTTCATAAAGATGTTACAACTACTACAAATTTACTCGAAAATAGGCTTGTTATTGGTGATCACAAAGTTTTTAAAAAATTACTTTTATTAATTGATAAAGAGATGTCAGTTAATAACTTTTATACAGAAAAAATAAAAGAACAAACTAAAAGACATAAAAAATATAAAGACTCAGCATACCAACTTGAACCAAATATTAAAGAAAGTCCAGGTGGCCTAAGAGATCTTCAAACGGTTATTTGGATTTCAAGTAGCCAAAAAAAAGGTAGGACTATAGAAGATTTATTAAAATATAAAGTAATAAATAAGCATGAATTTAATAAAATAACTCTCCATAAAAATCGAATCAACAAAAGAAGAATTCTACTTCATTTGTTATCAAAATCTACTGAGGAACGCTTAAGTTTTGATCTTCAAAATCAATTAGCAGAAGTGCTTGGTTATCAAAGCAAAGACAATAAAAAAGCAAGTGAAATTGTTATGAAATACTATTATAAATCAATAAATTATATAATATTATTCAATGAAATTCTTTTAAAAAGACTAGATCCAAAAACATACTCTTCGAACCAAATAGATCATCCAATGAACTTCATAAAATACAACAATTTATTGGAAATAAAAAGTTCAACAAACAAACAGATGACTAGGTATTTATTCGCCCCATTTTTAATTATGCAGCAAGATAAAGATATAGTTGGATTTGGTCCAAACCTTTTAGGCGCGCTTAATAATGCATCAAAGTTTATAGACTCAAAAGTGCGTAAGAAAAAAGACCATCAAGACTCATTTATTAAAATTCTTAAAAGTGATAACAAGGTAAACCGATCACTTCGCCTTATGAATAAAACAAATATACTTGGACGGTTCATTCCTCAGTTTGGAAAAGTTGTCGCACAAATGCAACATGATTTATTTCATATCTATACTGTTGATGAACACACACTAAATCTAATTGAAAATATTAGGCGCTTTAGTAAATCCAATCTAAAGCATGAGTTTCCTGAATGTTATAAAATATTTATTAATTTCAAAGAGCCAGAAATACTATATCTTGCAGCAATATTTCATGACATAGCCAAAGGTAGAGGGGGGGACCACTCAGAACTAGGGGAAAAAATAGCTAAGCGTTTTGTTAAAACTTATAATTTAAGTGGTGAATATGAAGATATAATTCCGTGGTTAGTCAAAGCACATCTAAATATGTCAAACACAGCTCAAAAAAAAGACCTCTCTGATCCTACAATCATTGATAACTTTGCAAATTTTGTTGGAAGTCAAAGAAATTTGGATGCTCTATATTTACTTACTGTGGCAGATATAAGAGCAACAAGCCCCCATGTTTGGAATGAATGGAAATCTTCACTTTTAAGTAATCTTTATAATTTAACAACAAAAAACCTTTCTAGAAGATCTCTTTCAATTGAAGAAATAATTAAAATTAGAAAAAGTGCAGCAGAAAATATCCTCAAAAAATATACGATTAATAAGGCTGATTACAAGGAACTATGGAAAGAATTTGGGCCTAAATATTTTTTCAGGTTCGAGGAACAAGATATAGCTTGGCATACAAGACTTCTGCTACCCCATTTAATGACAAGTGAGACAATTGTAAGAGCTCATCACGGCAATTACGGGAATGGAATTGAGGTGATGATATACACAAAAGATTCCAGTGCCCTTTTCGCTAAGATTGTAAAATTTTTTGAAACAATAGATGTTGAAATTATGCAAGCAAGGGTATTCACGACAAGTCATGGGTATGCGCTTGATATATTTAGCTTAATGATTGAATCGAGCTCAAATTTTATCTTCGCAGACCTTTTTAAAGTAATTGAGAAGGGCCTTACAATTGCTATTAAAGATAAATACGAATTAAATAAGGAAAAGTTAAGTAAAACAAAACAAGCTATTCACCATAATTTTGATACAAAAGTTATTTTTCATAAAAATAAAGAAGATAATTTTGATTTGCAAATTATTACAGACCAAAAGTCAGGTATCCTTAATTTAATATCTAATGAAATTAATTTTTTTGGTTTCTCAATCAATGATGCAAGGATAAACACTTTAGGAAATAGAGTTGAGGATTTGTTTGTTATTTCCTCAGATAAGAAACAAATCACGACAAAAAATCTAGCTTTGTTAGCTTCAAATTTAAGAGTAAAATTAGAAAATGAAATTTGACCTTAATAGATCTGATATAGATAGAATCATTGAAATGGCATGGGAAGATAGGACTTCCTTAGATGCTATTTACAGGCAATTTAATTTAAAAGAAGACTCTCTCAAGCTCTTAATGTCAAAAGAATTAAAAGCTTCAAGCTATCGATTATGGCGCAAGAGAATGAAGAAGAGTAATTTAAGACATGAAGCCTTAAGGCCTAAAGGAATAACTAGGGCATATGCATCAAATCAATACAAGCAAAAGAATTAATTATGAGGGCTAATCATTTTTTTTGGATTAACAGTTAGATCAAAAGTTTTTTCATCAATTAAACCTGTTTTAAGTGCTTCCTGCTTTAATGATGTTCCATTTTTATGAGCTGCTTTAGCTATTAAAGTTGCCTCATCATATCCAATCAGGGGAGTAAGGGCTGTAATTAGCATAAGGCTATCATTCATTAGTTTATTAATGGTTTCCTTATTAGGTTTTATTCCAGTAAGGCAATTATCATTAAATGTCTTACAAGCATCAGAAATAAGCTGTAATGACTGCAGCACATTGTAAGCTATCATTGGTTTATAAGTATTTAACTCTAAATGTCCTTGAGATCCAGCAAATCCTATTGCAGCATCATTCCCATAAATATGAGCGCATACTTGAGTTAAAGCCTCAATTTGTGTTGGATTTACTTTACCTGGCATGATTGAACTTCCTGGCTCATTTTCAGGTAAATTTAATTCACCTAAGCCACCTCTTGGTCCAGAGCTAAGTATTCGTATATCATTTGCTATTTTAAATAAAGATACAGCTGTAGCTTTGATTGCTCCAGATAATTCAACCATTGCATCGTGACTTGCAATAGCTTCAAATTTATTCGGCGCTGGCGTAAAAGGTAAATTCGTTAAATTAGCAATATTCTTTGCGACAGACTTGTCCCAACCTTTATGAGTGTTAAGTCCTGTTCCAACTGCAGTTGCTCCTTGTGCAATTTCATATATTCTTGGAAGTACTTTATTCATTCGCTGGATAGACATTTTAATTTGGTGAGAATAACCTGAAAATTCTTGAGATAATGCGATGGGAGTTGCATCCATCATATGGGTTCTACCAATCTTCAAAATACCATCAAACTCTTTAACTTTCATCACTAAAGTTTTATAAATTTTATTTAGAGCTGGTAAGAATAAATTATTGATAGTTAGTGCAGATGCAATATGCATAGCTGTAGGAAAGGTATCATTTGATGACTGACTCATATTGCAATGATCGTTTGGATGTATTGGATTTTTTGAACCAATAACACCGTCTAGAATCTCGATTGCTCTATTAGCTATAACTTCATTTGCATTCATATTTGATTGAGTCCCAGAACCAGTTTGCCAAACTGCTAAAGGAAAATTGTTATCAAATTTTCCATCAATAACTTCACTTGAAGCTTGAATGATTGCATTCGCTTTAATGCTATCTAATTTACCACTTTCTTCATTTGACATAGCGCAAGCTTTTTTAACTAAACCAAGAGCTCGAATTATTGAAATTGGTTGTAACTCCCAACCAATCGGGAAATTGATAATAGCTCTTTGAGTTTGTGCTCCCCAATACTTATCACTGGGTATTTCTATTGATCCGAATGCATCAGTCTCAACTCTTAAATTACTTTTCATTAATTTTTATACCTTTTTCTTACTTTTATAGTTTGAGTATTCTTTAATCAACTTTAGCAAGTATTTCATATCATTACTAGGGCATTTTTTATTCTTAGTTAGTAGTTTTAATAATGTATTATCATCAATCTCAAGAAGTCTTAAAAGCTCCAACTTATCATTCAGTGTCATATTTGTTAATGTTGCCATTTCAAATCTATTTAATAATAAATCAAGCTCCAGAAAACCTCTTTTGCATCTATATATAATCTCATTATCAATGCTCATTTGAGTTATTCTTTATCAAAAAAATTTTATGTTTGTCTTTAAAGTTAGTTTTCTGTTTTTTAATTTGCATATTTTTTATCTTTGAAATTGCTTTCGATGGATTTAGCCCCTTGGGACAGACATCAGCACAGTTCATAATATTGTGACACCGATATAATCGATCAGGATCATCTAGGTCCACCAAACGATCATCTGCACCTTGGTCTCTTGAGTCAGCTAGAAACCTATATGCTTGAAGGAGCCCAGCTGGGCCAACAAACTTGTCTGGATTCCACCAAAAAGATGGGCATGCAGTTGTACAAGCTCCGCACATTATGCATTCATATAGACCATCAAGCTTTTTTCTATCTTCAGGACTTTGAAGTCTTTCTTTTTTAGGCGGTAATTCTTTGTTTATTAAGTATGGTTTAACTGAATTATGTTGATCAAAAAATTGAGTCATATCTACTACCAAGTCTCTAATAACTGGTAGCCCAGGCATTGGCCTGACAACAACAGGAAGTTTTAAGTCGGCTAATTTAGTGACGCAAGCTAATCCATTTTTTCCATTAATATTCATTGCATCCGAGCCACACACCCCCTCCCTACAAGACATACGCATAGATAAAGAGTCATCTATGGATTTAATTTTAATTAATAGATCCAATAGCATGACATCAGTATTGGTAACCTTAATGTCATAGTTCTTCATATAAGGCTTTTTGTCTTTGTCTGGGTCAAATCGATATATGGATATTTTCATTATTTATACCTAATACACTCGCTCTTTTAATTGGAATGATTCGACAGTTAATGGCTTCAGGTTAACTGGTCTATACGTTACAATTTTACTTAAAGGATGATAAATAGAATGCTTCAACCATTCTTCGTCGTTACGTTTAGGGTAATCAGATCGAGAATGTGACCCCCTACTTTCTTTACGGTTACTTGCTGAAATAATTGTAGCCTCAGCTACCTCTATAAGATTTATTACTTCTAATGCCTCTATACGCGCAGTATTAAATACACTGGAGGTATCAGAGATGAAAAGATTATCTACTTTACTTCTAAGCTCCTTAATCATTTCAACGCCCTCTTCGAGTAAAGCTGGAAACCTAAAAACCCCACAATGATCCTGCATTACTTCTCTTATTTCATTACCAACAGACCGAGGATCTTCTCCATTCCTCTTATCTTCAAGTGACTCTAATCTTTTAATAGTAGATTCACCAGCATTGTCCGGAAGTGTTTTTAGAATTTTATTTTTAGAATTTTCAATAACGTTAATACCCGCTGCTCTTCCAAATACAATCAGATCAAGTAGTGAGTTCGAACCAAGACGATTTGCTCCATGAACTGAAACACAAGCACATTCTCCAACTGCATAAAACCCCTCAATAACTTGCCCATTAGATGTGTCCCTAACTTGCCCATTCATATTCGTTGGTATGCCTCCCATCATATAATGAACAGTAGGCACAACTGGTATCGAATTTTTTACTGGATCTACATTCGCAAACTTAATAGCCGTTTCTCTAATTCCAGGTAACCTTTCATCAATTAATTTCTCTCCAAGATGTGAGAGTTCTAAAAACACTCCATCTTTATTTGGTCCAATCCCTCTTCCTTCTTTTACCTCTGTAGCAATAGCCCTGGAAACAACATCGCGACTTGCAAGATCTTTTGCTTTTGGTGCATATTTTTCCATAAACCTTTCACCTAGTGCATTTACTAAATAACCACCCTCACCTCGAACTCCTTCGGTAATTAAGACCCCTACATTTAAAATACCAGTGGGATGAAATTGCCAAAATTCCATATCCTCTAAAGAAATTCCTGCTCTAGCGGCCATACCTAAGCCATCACCTGTATTGATGTATGCATTGGTACTGGCCTGAAATATCCTTCCGGCTCCTCCGGTAGCAAATATTGTATTTTTAGCATGAAATATAGCTAAATCACCTGTTTGCATCTCTATTGCAATAACTCCAAGTACTACTCCATATTCATCACGAATTAGATCAAGACAAACCCATTCAATAAAAAACTGGGTATTAAGCTCTATATTTTTTTGGTATAGCGTATGCAACATAGCATGACCTGTTCGATCAGCAACAGAGCAGGTTCTAGAGATAGATGTTTCACCAAAATTCTTAGTCATACCGCCAAAGGGTCTCTGGTAAATGCGTCCGTCATCGTTCCTATCAAAGGGCATACCCATGTGCTCTAATTCATAGATAGCCTCGGCTGCATTTTTACACATAAACTCAATGGCATCTTGATCACCTAAATAATCAGAGCCTTTAATCGTGTCGTACATGTGCCAGACCCATTTGTCTTCACTTATATTAGCAAGTGCTGCCGCTATTCCTCCTTGTGCAGCAACTGTATGTGATCTTGTAGGAAAAACTTTAGATATAACAGCAACATTTAACCCTTCAGTTGCTAGCTGCATCGATGTTCTTAGTCCAGCTCCCCCACCGCCAACAATTATTGCATCAAATGTAAATTTTTTAATCATACCTATACCCAATTAAAAAATAAGTAAGATATATGAGCTGAAGGAACATCAGGATTAGGAATAATAAGTTAACAGTATTTCGCAGATAGATGATTTTTATATAATCTTCTGTAACATGTAAAATACCTATCCAGGCGTGAAAAAACATCACATAAAAAAATACTAATGTTGAGTGCCTTATTACCCATGAGCCAAACAGTGATGACCAGACATCAAATGTTATTGGCTCCGATGAAAAAATAATAACTGATAGTGTCCCCATATAAGTAACCATAAATAATGCTGTAAATCTTTGGTATAGCCATTGAGTCATCCCCCCAAAAGGCTTTTTAAAATTATTCATACTAAATAAATCACAATAAAAGTACCTAAGAAACTTAAAACTAATACTGATTTACTACTTAATCTAGCCATAATCAAATCATTTCCAATTTGCATATCTAGCAGCAAATGTCTTAGCCCAGCAATTAGATGATGAATAATTCCCCATAACATAGAATAAAAAATAGCAACAAAAGGAAATGTACTTAGAAGTGAGATAGTAACTTCATAACTAGCTAGCGACTTAAGTGAGTTACAAAATGCTATAACCAAAAAAGGCATAAAAATAAATAAGGCAACGCCACTCATTCTGTGAAGAATCGATACTAGTGCAGTTATGGGAAATTTGATAGTAAAGAGATTTAAATTTTTTATTTTCCTTTTTTCCATTTTTAATAGGCCTCCTTTACAGCTTTTGCAACCCAATCAATTAGTCGTGGATCAAAAGGTTTTGGTATTAAATATTCTCGACCAAACTTCATTTGCTTAACCTTATAGGCATCTAACACTATTTGTGGAACAGGCTCCTTGGCTAGCATGGCTAATGCATAAGCAGCTGCCAATAGCATATCGTTATTTATTTCTGTAGCCTTGGCATCCAATGCTCCCCTAAAAAGAAATGGGAAACCTAGGACGTTGTTAACTTGATTCGGAAAGTCTGATCTACCTGTGGCCATAACAATATCATTACGAATCGAATGAGCTTTTGACGGAAGAATCTCTGGGTCGGGATTAGCTAAGGCAAATATAATAGGATTTTTTGCCATTAATTGAACGTTAGCTTCATCTAGAAGATTCGCCCCTGATACGCCAATAAATACGTCGGCGTCAACCATAGCATCGCTCAATAATCTTCCTTCGGTTTCAATCGCAAGGTCTTTATTGTATTTATTTAAATCTTTTCTATTCGTATGAAGTATGCCCTTTCTATCCAACATTGTAATATGTTTTGCACCCATCAACTTTAATAGCCTCGCACAAGAACAGCCAGCCGCACCGGAGCCTAAAAAGACAATACGAACATCATTAATATTCTTTTTTTGGATCTCTAAAGCATTTTTTAATGCTGCAGCAACAATAACTGCCGTTCCGTGCTGATCGTCATGAAATACGGGGATTGATAAACGTTTTTTTAATTCACTTTCAATATAAAAGCAGTGGGGTGCTGCAATATCCTCTAGATTAATACCACCAAAGGTAGGCGCAATATTAATAACTGTTTGAATAAATTCGTCAGGGTCAGTGCAGTCAATTTCAATATCATAAACATCAATATCAGCAAACTTTTTAAATAATACTGCTTTCCCCTCCATTACTGGTTTAGAGGCCAAAGCTCCAACATTACCAAGACCAAGGACCGCAGTACCATTAGTTATAACTGCAACTAAGTTTCCCTTATTTGTGTAACGGTAAGCGTTATCTGGGTTCTTGGCAATTTCCCTAACAGGCACTGCTACTCCAGGTGTGTAAGCCAAAGATAAATCATCTGCCGTATCACATGGCTTTGACGATTCAACACTTAACTTTCCAGGCTTAGGATTTTCATGATAGTTTAATGCTTTTTTTTTGTGATTCATAAATTATTCTAATTCAGTCGCATAGTGGTGATTTTCAGTAAGGCAAAGACCAAGACGCCACTCAATTGGACTGTTGTCATAGGTAAAAGAAATTCTCTCCACGCTTAATATAGGTGAATTAACCTTTACGCCTAAAATTTTTGCCACCTCACTGTTTGCTGCTACCGCCTTAATTTTTTCTTTAGCATGCAACATCTGAATACCAAAATCTGATTCATACATTCGATACATTGAGCCCTTTTTTTCTACAATTTTCTCAGGAGTAAGGCCACGGAAAGATGATGCAGGAACTTTTATCAGATCTAAAATTAAAGGTTTTTGATTAAATGTTAATACACGTTTAATCGATACTATAGTCGATGCATTATTTATCTTCAATGTTTTAGCTAATCCATTGCTTGCTTTTTCCTTCCCAAAAGATATTAGACGGTTATCAAGCTTTTCCTTATTACCTATACTTGAGGTAAGCCTAAGAAATCGTAACTGAATATTTTCTTCATTGTGGCTTGCAACAAACGTTCCTTTTCCCTGTCTCCTTATAAGTATGCTTTCAGCCGCAAGCTCATCAATTGCCTTCCTAACTGTCCCTTGGCTAACATTAAATGAATGTGCTAATTCAATCTCACTGGGAATAGACTGTCCTGGATGCCATAATCCACCTACTAAGTTTTCAGTAATTCTTTTTTTTATTTGTACGTATAGCGGATTCATTCTCCACTCTCCTTGAGTAAATATATAAATTACTTATTTATAGTCTTATATATCTTATATAAGAGTAAAAAATAATCAAGACTTTTTTTTAAAATAAAAAATTTTCCAATAAATTAAATAAGTTACTGTTATTAATATATATTTTATAATTTCTTTTTATGTTTACTTATTAACTCTTATATAAGAATTAATAAAATAATTAACATACATTTGAATTTAAATTGGGTGTGTTAACTTAATAACTTTTTTTTAATTGATTGGAGTTCGAGCTGGTGATTACTATAGCTTTCGTAAACATTTAGCGAAGATCTACTATACCAATAGCGACTGTTAGCCTCATCACCTTCTATTTTATGAAGAACAGCATGAATCCATTGGGCAACTGGAGAATTAATATCTTGGACAATTCTATGAGCACCATCCCAGTCTTCTGAGATAAGAATCAGATCAATCGCCTTAAGACATTGCTGATCAAGTAAACTCATCTAAAAGCTTTTCTTGCTCAATTCTATAATCACAATTAACCTTATGTTTTTCTAATAAACCATTGATTTTTAATGATTCTTCTTTGCAAAATTTACATCTATAATTATTTACTGCGGGATCTTTTTTTTCCTGAGGGTAATCGATATAGAAGTTTTTTTTCATAATACATTCTATCAAAAATTATATAATACCCCAACATTAAATGACCTACCCATTCCCGGTACTGCGGTTCCATTTTTAACACCAGTCATCATTGTTGAACCCTGTCCCAAATAAGTCCCGCCAAGAGGATCGCTGTACCTCCTATCAAAAACATTTGCTACGGACAGATTGAGCATTACATTCTTATAAGAATAATCGCTAGTTATATTGACTAAGCCGTAGCCTGGTGTCTGGTTTTCATTTCGAATGGCAGAAGTTTTTCCCTTCTCTTTGACTAACATTACTTCCAAACGATTACTCCATGCACCTTTATTCTGCTCTAGTGTAGCTTTAAGATTTAGTGGCATTATTCTGTAAAGGTTGTCGTGTGTATCATTATTCCTTCCTCTTACGTAAGCAAGTGAGCTCGTAACCCTTAAATCTCCAAAATAACTATAATAGCCTAGGTTTTTATAGGCGCTAATATCAAATCCGAAAATTCTTGCTGACTGATTATCTAAACTTAATGTGCTAAAACCATCCGAGCGACTCATGCAGCTTTTACCGACCTCACCGCATGTTACAGCATCGATATAGTCCTCAACATATGTGTAATATGGATTAAATTTAACTTGGTAGTCATCTTTTTTAGAGTCATGCCAATCAGCTGACCATGCAATAGTGTGGGCTTTTTCTGGATTTAGATTAATATTACCAACATAACCATTACCATCTCCATATGAATTATTCATGTTGGCTGCCATGGTCCATGTAGACCAAGTATATCTTTCGTAGAGGTTTGGACTTCTATTCTTAATCGCATAACCTAATTCAGATGTAAGTGTTGGTGAGACAATATACTCAGCAAGTGCTGTTAAATCCCAGTTATGATTGGTCCGTGTGCGATCACTGGCATTAAAGGTATCAGAATTTGCCTTCTGATTGTTCGTCATACCACCATAAGTATTTAAATCGGCATAGCCATGAACCTCGCCTGCATTCATCCTAACCATCCCATACCTTAGCCCAACTGAAATCAGCAGATCTGGTTCCCATAAATTAGTCAATTCTCCATAAATATCATACCTATCACGAGATCCATCATTAATATTTACAAAGGTATTTGGAGACATGCTTCCCGAACCACTAGCCGCCCACAAATCATCTAATCGGTAGCGTTGAAATTCAGAACCAACTGTGAGAGTGTTATTTTCATCTAAATTGATGTCTGCCTTAACAGTAAACCCTAAATTAATCCCCTCACTATCCATTGGGTTTCCAGGAGCATTGTTTGGGTACCAATATTGTTTATCTGAGCCAAAATTCATTGCGTGATCGGTGCTTTCAATATAAGTCCGAGCCTCAATATCCCCCCAGTTAAATTTATCTGAATACTTTAAATTAAAACTCCTACTATCATTACCAGTCATATCCATCCTCTGATTAATAAGACCCTGGTAAGGAGAATGCTGAATAGAGACCTTAAGGTTTAATTCTGATGATCCTTTTTTTGATCCAAGATTAAAAAGATGGTTAGAAATTTTATAAGCGGAAGAGCCAGCTTCGGCCGCATCAATCCAATCCCGCCCAACAATAGTAGCTCCCACCTTAAAATCATCGGCTGAACTATAATTTTTAGCGTCAGTATAATTACCACTGTATTTAAAATAGAGTTTATCTGTAGCTATAACTGTATTAATATTTGCTCCAAAAGCCTGGTTATTGCTTCGGAAAGAACTTCTAAGACTTCCTTTTTTAATAATTTCACTCGATTTAGAATATTCTGGAGCTTTTGAATCAACAATTACTGTGCCTCCAATACTGTCACCACCCATGCTGACCGGGGTAATGCCTGCAAAAACTTTAAGCTTACTAATATTATTAATATCAATGTATGAGAATGGCGAGTTTGAATGGCTTGCACATCCTGAAATAAGGTCCATTCCATCGACTCTAACCTTAATCCGATCATCCGCAAGACCATGGATAACAGGCATTCCTGATGATCCAGCATTTGATATATTATCAGAACCTACAAAATAATTTAACAATGACCCAGCATCACTTGAATCTATTACTCTGCTATTAATTTTATCTTTTTTAAGAATTTTCCCTGAAGAGATAGAGCCATTATTTAGTGGGTACTGAATATTAATAATATCGGTATCAATCTGAATCTCAGCCAATACATAATTAAAACTTAAAAAAGGTATAACTAATAATAAATATTGAATTGCTCTTAATTTCTTCTGCATAATTAGCCTAAATATAAAATATAAAACCCTTTCTATTTACCTGAAAGGAATTAAAATTACTATTGATTTAATATCTAAGCTTTAGGTGGGGCGTTTGGATGTAAAGAGACTAGTAAGTATCTGTAATTAAAGTTCGGACTATAGTTATTTGGAGTTACAGCTAGGAGGTGCTTATATTTTATGCCCTTAGTGCTAACACTATTAAGAATAATTTGTTCAGATGATAAAGAACAATAACTACAATGCTCCATTGGGTTTATATCATCACTGCCACTTGAATCATTTACATTAACAAGCTTAATACCTGAAGAGGAGCAAATAACCTCATAATGCTCTAATTCATTTGATGAGGAGCTCGCTTGAGATATTAATGGCGCTAATGTAATAAAAAGAAAAGCTAAAATAGCTATCCAAAATACGCCTTTATTGCTTCTAAGCTTTAACATGGCGTGAATTTTAAAGGAAAATACAATAAGCTGTCAAATATAAAGATAAATAACAGACTAATTATTCCAAATCTTTGTTTTAGTTATAGTAAATAAGCCAATAAAAAATATTATGAAAAGTCCTAGAGACAAGCCAAAAGTTGAGAACCATAAGATAGGAACAATTATTCCCGCCACAACAGATGAAAAAAGCATCTGAGAAAATGCTTGACCTGAAGCTGCTGTACCTCTTATTTTTGGAAACTGATCTAATGCTGCAATTGAAATAATAGGCATTACTGCAGCCATTCCAATATTATATAAAGCAACTAAGCCAATATTTATTGCTGCTTCATTTTCAAAAAAGAAACAAAAAAATAAATTTAATAATACGATACAAGTCATCCAATAATACCCCCTTCGAAGTAGCATTGAAGGGCTAATCCTTCCCGCTCCCCTCTTAGCAATGAATGAACCAATCATCATTCCTGTAACAGTTGGTATAAATAAATAACCAAACTGTTGAGATGTAAATCCTAAATGATCAATTAAAAAAATAGGGCTAGCTAAAACATAAATAAAAAAAGCTGAAAAATTAGCAGATAAAGATAAAATTAGGAAAATAAATTCTTTATTATTTAGCAATAATTTATACCGTGGGATTATGTCTTTAAGAGAAAAGGGTACAAGCATATTATTTTTGATAGTTTCAGGTAGAATTTTTGAAGCCATAAACATTGATACTGCAGCATAAAAAGCTAAGAAAATAAAAATACTTTGCCAATGGAAGCCTAAAAGAAGACCGCCTATCATAGGTGCTATAGCTGGAGCTATACCGAATAAAATTTGAACGGTTGCCATTACCCTCTGCGCCTCTGCTCCTTGATACAAGTCTCTTACCATAGCTCTTGCAACTACACTACCGGCCCCTCCACCGATTCCCTGTAATGCTCTAAAAAACCATAAGGATTCAACTGAAGTTGAAAAAGCACAGCCAAAAGATGCAAGAAAAAATAATACTAATCCCCACTGCATAGTCTTAATTCTTCCTATACCATCTGATATTGGCCCATGAAATAAAAGCATGATTGTGTATGGAAGAAGATAAAATGTAAGACTTTGTTGGATTGCTTCTGGTGAAGCCAATAAATCGTTGGAAAGAATATGGAATGCAGGTAAATATGTATCAATAGCAAACGGTGCTAGTGAGGATAAAGCAGCTAAAGTAATTACTCTTGGGTTAAGGAAAAGACTCATATTGCTCTAATTATATTAAAACTAAGGGGTAGCGTGAAATTTTTCTAATCTTTCTTTTTCATCACCCTTTTCTATTTTTTTAGAATTCTCATTTGTTCTAAACATGATAGGCTTAGCTTCAACACCAGGATTTTGTGAATCTTTTATTGCTTGATCAATTATGTGGCGATCTGGAGACTTTGAACAAACTGGATCAGCACCTTCGGCATTTCCAGTTAATAAAAGTGCTTGGCATCTACAACCACCTAAATCATTTTCTTTTTCAGAACAGCTTCTGCACGGTTCCTGCATCCAATCATCACCACGAAATTTATTGAATGCTGGTGAATCATACCAGGCTCCTTTTAATGGTGAATCATTAACATTGGGAAACTCTAAATTAGGAATCACTCTTGCAGAATGGCATGGAAGAACATCTCCATTAGCAGTCACTATCATGAATACTTCGCCCCATCCGTTCATACATTTTTTTGGTCTATCATCAAAATAATCTGGGACCACAAAAAATATCTTCATCTTATTACCAACACGCTCTCGAAACTTATTTGTTACTTTTAATGCATTCTCTACTTGCTCTTTTTTAGGCATTAATTGATCTCTATTCACTAATGACCATCCATAATATTGAGTATTAGCTAGTTCTATATAGTCGGCTCCTAGACCTTCTGCCATTTCTAGAATTTCTTGAATATGGTCGATATTGTATCTATGCATAACAACATTTAGTACCATCGGATATCCTCTATCCTTGATCATAGCTGCTACTTTTTGTTTTAATTTGAATGTTTTGGTATTAGTTATAAAGTTATTAATTTCTTCAGTGATATCATGCATTGATAATTGAATATGATCGAGACCACCGTCTTTCAGTGCGTCAATTCTTTTCTCGTTCATACCAGCACCAGATGTTATTAAATTACTGTAATAACCTAACGAACTGGCTTCAGTCACAATCTCTTCAATATCTTTCCTTAGTAATGGCTCTCCTCCTGAAATTCCAAGCTGCGCAGCTCCTAAATCTCTTGCCTGCCTTAAGACTCTAATCCATGAATCAGTATCTAGTTCATTTTGAGTATGTTTATCGAAGTCCGTTGGGTTGTAGCAAAAAGCACATTGTAGTGGGCATTGATAGGTAATCTCAGCTAGCAACCACAATGGTTGAGTTGTTGTAGTTGAAGCTGAAACGCCATTATTTTTTTTATCTAATTCCATTTTCCTAGTTTACCTTCTCAATCCATGCCTTATCTAAAGCTAACTCTATCATTCCTTCGATATCTTTAGCAATATTTGGGGCATCTGTGAATTTCTTACTTAATGTCTCTGTTATTGATTCAACAGTTGACTCACCGTCGACTAAATTTAAGACTTCTCCAGCACTACCGTTCAATTTAACCATACCTTCTGGGAATAATATGACGTAACAATCCTGTGCTTTCTCCCATTGAAAACGATGGTGTGCTGCAATCTTATATATATCTTTAGTTTCAATCGCCATAATTAATTACTGGTTGCCTCAAGTAGTCCCTATCTTCTACTTTTATATTTGATGATGCAAGCATAATTGAGTCTGCAATCACCCACAAAACATTAAGCTTGAATTGTAAAATCTCTAAGGCTTGCTCTTGAGTTTCTCTAGTTTTGCTAAAATAATCTAATGTAACTCCAAGTCCATGCGCAACATCTCTTCTTGCTTCAGTTAAGCGCTTTTTAAAATAAGTTAGCCCTGATTCATCTATCCAAGGATACATCTCAGGCCACGAACTAATTCTTTGTTGATGAATGTGAGGGGCAAATAACTCTGTCAAAGATGAACAGACAGATTCTTGCCACGTGCGTTGTTTAGCGAAATTTATATAAGCATCAACCGCAAATCTAACTCCTGGGCTCACATGCTCAAGTGAGATCACATCTTCTCTAGAAAGACCAACAGCTTTACCTAAGTTAATCCATGCCTCAATACCACCCTCAACTTCTCCTTCTCCATCATGGTCAAGAATTCTAACAATCCACTCTTTCCTGATCGCTTGATCTGGGCAATTTGATAAAATTGCTGCATCTTTCAAGGGGATGCTGATTTGATAATAAAATCTATTTAAGACCCAGCTTTGTAATTGTTCTTTTGATAATTTACCTTCATACATCATCACGTGGAAAGGATGGTATATGTGATAACCTTTCCCTTTCTCTCTTAGCCTGTCTTCAAACTCTTTTCTTGTCCAAGGTTTTCTCATCAAATAGTCCTTAAATAATAATATCCATACCGTCGTAAGACACCTCTATATTATGAGAATTTAAAATTTTTCGCTCTTCAGAATCTTCTCTTAAGATAGGGTTAGTATTATTAATATGAATTAAAATTTTACGTGGTTTTTTAAGGTTACTTAGAGTTTCCATAATGCCACCTTTACTGGATTGATCTAAGTGCCCCATTTCGCTTGCTAATTTATCATTTATACCATGTCTCGACATCTCATCATTTGTCCATACAGTTCCATCAATTAAAACTACATCGGCATTACCCATAAAATCCAAAACATGTTTCTCAATAACACCTAATCCTGGAGCATAAAAAAGAGTCTTACCAGATTTAGTATCTTCAATATTGTATCCAACATTGTCACCAGGGACAGTATTATGTCTGTGAGGTGAATATGGAGGTGCTTCGCTTTTTAAGGGAACAGCTGTAAAAATTAAATTATCTGCCTTTGGGATTGTATATGGAACTTGCTCGGTTGAAACCTCATGCCAATTAACCCCTCTAAAGTGACCCAAAATATTAAATATTGGATAACCAGTTGTCATGTCTTCATAAACTGACTTTGTACAGTAGATATCCCATGGCTTATCATGCTCTCTTAATATCAATAAACCCGTCGCATGGTCGATCTGCCCATCAGTTATTACAATAGAGGATATACCTGTATCTCGAATTTTTCTTGCTGGCTGTAGAGGGGGGAATGACTCAATTTGAGCCCTTATATCAGGAGAAGCATTGA
The DNA here is from genome assembly GCA_028351715.1 of Methylophilaceae bacterium. GTDB lineage: Bacteria > Pseudomonadota > Gammaproteobacteria > Burkholderiales > Methylophilaceae > BACL14. The sequence goes on from JAOMKM010000001.1 coordinate 79,754, forward strand.
ATAAAATCCAATCCACTCCATTTGAGCTAACAGTAATAGAGGACTGTGTTCTTGCTTTTAAATTTGAGTTCTTTGACCTTAAACCTGCACAATTTTCGCAATTACAATTCCATTGAGGAAAGCCGCCACCAGCTCCGGAACCTAAAACTCTAATATGCATACAATTTCCAAATCATTATATTTAATCGATGAATATTGAAGCACTATCAGGGAATGCAACAGGGGAAAATGTCTATTCCAAACTCATGATATCCATGAGTTAATCTGAAATAGTTCGACCTAAGATCTTAGCAATAGCAGATAATTCACCCATTAGTACCTTAAGCTCATCTGGGTTAATTGCTTGATCCGCATCACACCATGCCTCACATGGGTTTGGATGCATTTCAACCAAAAGACCATCTGCTCCTGCGGCAATCGCTGCTCTTGAAAGAGCAGGTACCATAAATGCTTTACCACCTGCATGAGATGGATCAACAATAACTGGAAGATGTGTTTCTTTTTTCAAAACAGGGATAGCTGTAACATCTAAAACATTTCTATACGCCGTCTCAAACGTTCTTATTCCTCTTTCACAGAAAATAATATTATGATTCCCGCCGATAGCTATATATTCTGCAGCCATTAGCCACTCAGAAATTGTAGCTGACATTCCCCTCTTCAAAATTACAGGTACATCTATCTTTCCTACTTCTTTAAGTAACTCGAAATTTTGCATGTTTCTTGTACCAATTTGAATGACGTCAACTTTTTTATCTAAAAATGCATCTAAATGTCTTACATCTAAAAGTTCGGTCACCATTGGTAAACCTGAATTATTTGCAGCTTCTCTAAACATATCTAAACCATCTAAACCAGCACCCTGAAAGGAATATGGACTTGATCTTGGTTTAAAAGCCCCCCCTCTCATTAACTTAACACCCGCAGCTTTAACTCCATCTGCTGATTTTTTCATCTGTTCTGGGGTCTCAACTGAACAAGGCCCGGATATAATTTGAATATGATCTCCACCAATTAAGTGACCTTTTACATTTACAACTGTGTCATTCGGATGCCATTCACGGCCCACAATCTTATATGGCTTGACAATACTAAGAGCTTGCTCAACTCCTGGCAAAGATTGCAATAATTCTGGGTCTAAAAGACGCTCGTCACCAACTGCTCCAATGACTGTCTTTTCAGTTCCTTTCGAAACTGTTCCCTCAAGGCCTTTTTGCTTAATACGAGAAACAACATTCTCAATTTGTTCCTCGGTAGCAGTATTATTCATAACAATAATCATATTTGAATCCTAAATATTACAATTACTCAAAATTTTTATAAATTTATCATTTTCTAATTCTAAACCAATGCTAACCCTCAAAAATTCAGGCATTTTATAATTTGCAATTGATCTAACGATGATACCGTTTTTTAGTAAATGCTGATAATACATCATTGCAGCCTGCTCGTCTTCAAATTTAAAAGCTATAAAATTTCCATATGACTTAATAAAATCAATTCCTAAACCAGAAAAAGCAGTTGTTATCTGCTTCATACCTAAATTATTTATTTTTTTGCTATTTAAAATAAAGTCGTCGTCATCTAATGATGCTATGGCGGCTATTTGTGCAAGATTATTCACGTTAAAAGGCTGACGAATCCGGTTCATAACCTCAATAAGGTGAGAACTTGAAACTCCATAACCAAGTCGCATTCCAGCGAGCCCATAAGCCTTAGAAAAACTTCTTGAAATTAAGAGGTTTTTATAATTAGAAATCCAGCCAAAAGCCTCAGACTTTATATCATCATCAAGGTATTCGTCATAGGCCTCATCAAGGACAACGATAATATTCTTTGGTACATTATCTAGGAAAGATTTTAGTGTGCTTTTATCAATTAATGTTCCCGTAGGGTTATTTGGATTGGCAATATAAATAACTTTAGTATGTTTATTGATTGCTAATAGAAATTGTTCTAAGTCATGAGCATAATTATTTGCAGGGACCTCTATGCCTTTTGCGCCAACGGCCTGTACAACAAGTGAATATACTGCAAAAGCATGCTCAGAATATATTGCCTCATCATTTACAGTCAGAAATGTTCTAGCTACAAGCTCTAAAATGTCATTAGATCCATTCCCTAGGATTATTTGATTTGATGAAATATTAAATTTTTTATTAATAGCCTCCTTTAAATAAAAAGCATTACCATCTGGATACCTAGAAACCTCTTCGATATTATTTTCAATTGCTTTTTTTGCTTTTGGGCTAATTCCTAGAGGATTTTCATTTGATGCAAGTTTGACAATATCATGTTCTGGTATGTTCAGCTCTCGAGCAACCTCCTTGATTGGCTTACCACCCTCATAAGGATGAATAGAATTAATATAGTCAGGAATTACAATGGAGTTCATTTTTTTACTAAACGGGATATGATCCCAAAATTTTAACAAATGAAGCTTTAAGCTCAAGTTGATTTAGCGATAATTTAACAGATTTATCCTGGTAGTGACCCTCTATATCTATAAAAAATACATATTCCCAAAGTCCTAATTTTGAAGGTCTAGACTCTAGCTTTGTCATGCTAACTTTATTTTTTGCAAATGGTGCGACAAGTTCTGCAATCGCTCCAGGTTTATTTTTAGTTGCAATAACAATTGAAGTTTTATCCTTACCACTTGGCTTTACATCGTGCTTTGACAGAACTAGAAAACGAGTCGTATTATTAATTTCGTCTTCAATATTTTTAAATAATATGTTTAGGTTGTATAAGTCCGCAGCCTTATTACTAGCGATTGATGCAGAACTTTTATTTTTCGAAGATAATCTTGCACCTTCAGCATTACTCATTACAGGAATTTTATTAACATTAGGTAAATTAATCATAATCCAATCATGACACTGTGCTAATGATTGACCGTGAGCATAAAGTGTTTTTATCTTATCAGTAGATTTATTTTTGGAGAGCAAACAGTGATGTATTGGTAATATTATTTCCCCACAAATTTTAAGATCTTTAGTTAGCAATAAATCTAAAGTTCTACTAATTGCACCCTCAGTTGAGTTTTCAACAGGTACAACACCATAATTTGAGCTATCAGACTGTACTGAGTTAAAAACCTCATCAATACTATCTGTTGGACTTAGATTAATATTTCCTCCAAATTGCCCAATAGTAGCTTCTTCGCTAAACGTACCTAGGGGGCCTAAAAATGAAACACAAATTTTCTTTTCGAGCGCTCGGCAATTAGAGATAATAGATTTAAAAATATCAATGACACCTTCTTTTGATAATGGGCCTTCATTCATTGCTGTTAGAGCAGATAAAACTTGCGCTTCTCTTTCTGGACGATAGATAACTCCGTCATCTTTAGTTTGCCCAACATCCTTGGCTAGATTAGCCCTTTTAGACAATAAGCCTAATAATTTCTTATCAACATTGTCAATTTCAGCTCTTAGTTTATTTAATTTTTTTTTCATTGTTAATTATTTTTTTCAAATCTGTGCATAAAATTAATCAGTGCCTTTACCCCATCTATATTCATAGCATTATAAATAGATGCTCTTAAACCACCAACTAATCTGTGCCCTTTTAAGCCATAAAGACCATTTTCCTCTGCCTCAGTAACAAATTGACTTGTCAAATTGTCATTAGCAATCCTAAAAGGCACATTCATTCTAGATCTATTACTAATATCAGTATCATTGTAATAGAAATCACTAGAGTCAATAAAATTATAAAGCTCATTTGCCTTCTTAATATTTTCTTCCTCCATAAATTCAAGACCTCCTCTAGCTAAAATCCACTTAAAAACTAATCCAGCAATATATATACTAAATGTTGCTGGCGTATTAATCATAGAATTGTTGGCTGCCTGTATCTTCCAATTAAAGGTGGTAGGTATTTTTTTATTAGCCACGTCAATCAAGTCATCCCGAACTATAACAAGCGTTAATCCTGCAGGCCCAATATTTTTTTGCGCACTAGCATAAATAACACCATAACTTTTAATATCAATTGGTCTAGAAAGAATGTTAGATGACATATCGCAAACCAAAGGAATATCCTCGATAATTGGTACATCGAAGAACTCTACCCCATGTATCGTCTCATTTAAACAGTAATGAAGGTAGGCATCATCTTTGGCGTAATTCCACTCGCTAGATTGTGGAGCTTTTTTATAATCGATGGGTTCAGAAGTAGCACTCAAATTTATTCCATTAAATGGCTTAGCATCATCAAATGTTCGTTTAGACCAGTATCCAGAAACTACATAGCTTGCAGTTCTATCATTAAGGAGATTCATCGGCACCATAAAATTTTGTGTTATTGCCCCTCCTTGCAAAAATAAAACTTTGAAGTTTTCTGGGATACCAAGCAAGAGTCTTAAATTACTCTCAGCCTCATCTATGACTGGAAAATATTGTTTACTTCTATGTGACATTTCCATTACTGACATACCTGTTCCATTCCAATCTATGAGTTCAGACTGAACTTTTTTCAATACATCAGTTGGTATTACTGCCGGACCTGCCGAAAAATTAAATTTGCAACTCATTTTGGCCATCATCATCTATCTGGTCAGTTTCAACAATTTTTTCAATTCCAGATAGTTTTTCATCTTTTGATAAATTAATTAAAGTGACGCCTTGTGTAGCCCTTCCTAGCTCTCTTATTTCGTTAACTCTTGTTCGAATTAAAACCCCACCAGTTGTAATTAACATAATTTCATCATGATCACCTACTAACTTAGCAGCTACAACTATTCCATTTCTTTCGCTAACCTGAATAGCTTTAACTCCCTGTGTTCCTCTGCCTGATTTTCTGAATTCAGAAAGAACTGTTCTCTTACCAAAACCATTTTCAGTAGCAACCAATACTGATTGTTGATCTGAAGAGGCAATTAATAATGATAGTACCTGCTGATTTTCTGCCAACTTCATCCCACGCACGCCACGAGCATTTCTACCCATACTTCTCACATCATTTTCATCAAACCATACAGCCTTCCCACCATTTGATACTAATACAATATCATTACCACCGTCAGTAACTCCAGCACCAACTAGAAAATCTCCGTTATCAAGTTTGATTGCTATAATTCCAGACTTTCTTGGGTTTGAAAAATCTGATAACGGAGTTTTTTTAACTGTTCCTTTTGCTGTTGCCATAAATATAAATTCATCATCAACAAAGTCTTTTACTGCAAGAATTTCATTTATTTTTTCCCCTGGCATCAATGGAAATAAATTAACAATTGGCTTACCTTTACTTATACGAGTCCCTTGTGGCACCTCGTATACTTTTAACCAATAAACTTGCCCCCTACTAGAGAAACATAAAATATTATCATGTGAGTTAGCAACAAACATTTGTTCAATAAAATCATCATCCTTAGCAGTCATTGCTTGCTTACCACGACCACCTCTTTTTTGGGCTCTGTATTCATCTAGAACTTGAGCTTTTATATAGCCAGTATTAGATAGAGTTACAACCATATCCTGAGGGGTTATAAGATCTTCAATCGATAGATCTTGCGCATTAGCGACAATTTCACTTCTTCTTTTATCTCCATACTGAGTCCTAATCTCATTAAGTTCAGTTGTAATGATTGAGGTAACTCTTTCAGATTTTGACAAGATATCCATTAAGTCTAAAATCGTATCCATTATTTCTCGGTATTCATTAACAATTTTTTCCTGTTCTAGACCAGTTAATCTCTGAAGTCTTAATTGAAGAATTTCTTGCGCTTGATTCTCTGAAAGTCCATAACCATTTTGTTTTAAGCCGTAATCTTTTGATAGACCATCTGGCCTTGATAGATTATCTGATGATTTCTTGAGCATAGCCTCAACAACTTCTGACTTCCATAAACGACCCATTAATTCTTTTTTAGCATCTGGTGGAGTCGCTGCTCCTTTAATAATTTTTATCATTTCATCAACATTAGCTAAAGCTACAGCCAAACCCTCTAAGACGTGACCTCTATCTCTAGCTTTTTTAAGTTCAAATACCGTTCTTCTTGTAATAACTTCACGTCGATGTTTTAGAAATGCATCAAGAATTTGCCACAAATTTAATAATTTAGGCTGGCCATCAATAAGAGCAACCATATTCATACCAAAACTATCTTGAAGTTGTGTTTGTTTATATAAATTATTTAAAACTACGTCAGGAATTTCACCTCTTTTTAGCTCAATAACTACTCTCATTCCAGACTTGTCAGATTCGTCACGCAAATCTGAAATTCCTTCAATTTTTTTGTCTCCCACAAGCTCAGCAATTTTTTCAATAAATGTCTTTTTATTTACTTGGTAAGGAAGTTCATCAACAATTATTGATTCTCTATTTCCCTTCTCGAGATCTTCAACATGAGTCCTTCCTCTCATAATTACTCGACCACGACCAGTTTTATAGCCATCTCTTACCCCAGCGATACCGTGGATAATTCCAGCAGTTGGAAAATCTGGAGCAGGAATAATCTCTATTAATTCATCTGTTGTAATTTCTGGATTTTTTAGCATTGCCTGAAGCGCATCAATAACTTCTGATAAATTATGTGGAGGTATATTAGTTGCCATACCTACAGCAATACCTGAACTACCATTAATTAGAAGATTTGGCAGCCTTGTAGGCATCACAAGTGGCTCATGTTCCGAACCATCATAATTTGGGCCAAAATCAACTGTTTCTTTATCGAGATCAGCTAATAGCTCATGAGAAATTTTAGACATTCTGATTTCGGTATATCGCATTGCTGCGGCATTATCTCCATCAACTGAACCAAAATTACCCTGTCCATCCACCAACATATAACGAAGGCTAAAATCTTGCGCCATTCGAACAATAGTGTCATATACTGCTGTATCACCATGAGGGTGATATTTACCAATAACGTCACCAACTATTCTTGCAGATTTCTTATATGGTCGATTAAAGCTGTTACTTAGCTCATGCATTGCAAAAAGGACCCTTCTGTGAACAGGCTTAAGCCCATCTCTTACATCAGGAAGTGCTCGACCCACAATTACACTCATTGCATAGTCAAGATAAGATGTTTTCATCTCCTCTTCTAAGCTAACTGGGATTGTTTCTTTGGCGAATTGGTCCATATTTTGAATTTATCTTGGTTGTCTAATTTATTTGAATTTCCATGTTATTTTATCATGTAACTAAGACGAATAAAGTGGGTTTGATACTTATTTATTAAGGTAATTTAAGTCGCTCTTAATGTCTTGAATATCTTCTAATCCAACTGCAATCCTAATCAAATTATCTGATATACCTACATCAGCCCTCTCTAAAACAGTTAATCTAGAATGTGTTGTTGAATTTGGGTGAGTAATAGTAGATTTAGTATCGCCAAGATTGGCTGTAATTGAAAGCATCCTAGTGGAATCAATTGTTTTCCATGCTTCAGGTTTCCCACCTTTTACTTCAAATGAAACAATTCCCCCACCAGATGATTGTTGCTTGATGGCTAAATCATATTGAGGATGAGACTTAAGACCTGGATAATATACCTTCAAAACCTTTTTTTGTGCTTCGAGCCATAAAGCTAGTTCAAGGGCATTATCTGAATGAGCATTCATACGTAAACTTAATGTTTCTAAACCTTTTAAGAATACCCATGCATTAAATGCGCTCATCGTAGGGCCGGCAGACCGTAAAAATGAATAGACTTCGTTCATGTCTTTTTTATTACCTAATACTGCCCCACCTACACATCTGCCCTGTCCATCAATATATTTTGTTGCAGAATGAATAATAATATCAGCACCAAATAAAATAGGCTTTTGGAGTGCTGGGGTGCAAAAGCAATTATCAACAACTAACTTAATATTCGATCCATGAGCTAATTCGGCCAGAGATTTTATATCACAAATCTCAGTGAGTGGATTTGATGGAGTTTCAACAAAAAATAGCTTTGTATTTTTCTTTATCGCTTCAGACCACTCATCTAGATCAGTAAAGTTAACGTACGTAACATCTAAACCCCATCGACGTAAAATATTATTTAATAGCTGAACCGACGTACCAAAAATACTTTTTGATATCACTACATGATCACCACTACTGCATAACGACATAAAGCAGGCAAGAATAGCGGCCATTCCACTAGAAGTAGCTACGCATTTTTCAGCACCTTCAAGAGCAGCAAGGCGCTCCTCAAACATTGTAACCGATGGATTCGTAAATCTAGAATAGACGTTTCCCATCTTAGAGTTTGAAAATCGATCAGAAGCTTCCTTAGCATTCTTAAAAACAAAGCTTGAAGTTAAGAATAATGCCTCAGAATGCTCACCCTCTCCTGTCCTTATTGTTCCAGCTCTTATGGCGTCCGTATTAAATTTATTTTTTTTCATATTTAGTATACATTCAAAATTATAAAATTTTATAGCAAAAAAAAACCCGCTCAGCTATGACGGGTTATCATCGCTTTAGCTGTTATTTTTATAGCGCCCGCAAGCTGTTACTTTCAAATCGGCGCTTAGCATATATTATGATGAAAACTATACACTAGGTCAATATATATAAACTTACGCATGCTCCTGACCAACCTCCTCAGTTGGCGAGAAATCAAGCTGCGCTGAAGGGTTTGACTGATTTTCATTGATCGTATTTTCCGATCTTCTCAATTCAATTTTATTCAAATAAGCCTTATCAATATCTCCAGTAACATATTTTCCATCGAAACATGAGCAATCAAATTCCTTAAGTGAAGAATTTTCTATGGAGATATTAGATTTTAAATCTTCCAGGCATTGATAAATTAAACCATCAGCACCAATTTCATCGCTAATCTCATTTTCATTTCGTCCGTGAGCAATTAACTCATTAAGCGTTGGCATGTCGATACCATAAACATTTGCAAATTTTACAGGTGGCGCCGCTGAAGCAAAAAATACTTTTCTAGCTCCAGCGTCACGAGCCATCTGGACAATTTCTCTTGAGGTTGTTCCTCTAACAATAGAATCATCAATTAATAAAACGTTTTTATCCTTAAATTCAAATTTAATAGGATTTAATTTTTGACGGACAGATTTTTTTCTAAGCGCTTGACCTGGCATAATGAAAGTTCTACCTACATATCTATTCTTAATAAATCCTTCACGAAAATCTACCTTTAGATTTTTTGCAACCTGTTGTGCGCATGGTCTACTTGTATCTGGTATTGGAATAACGACATCTATCTTAATGTCGCCCCATTCCTTTTTAATTTTTTTTGCTAATGTTTCTCCCATATTTAGCCTTGTTTGGTATACAGAAACCCCATCAATCATTGAGTCTGGTCTAGCTAGATAAACATATTCAAAAATACATGAGCTTTTTAATGCCGCAGGAACACATTTTTTTGAATAAAAATTACCGTCTAGATCAATGAAAATTGCTTCACCAGGCTCAACATCTCTTAGCAACTTAAAACCCAGAACATCAAGAGCAACGCTTTCAGATGCAACCATATATTCAGGACCGTCCTGCGTTTCATTAATACCAATTACTAACGGCCTAATACCGTGGGAATCTCGAAAAGCAACTAAACCAAAATTAGCGACCATTGAGACTACTGCGTAGGCTCCCTGGCACCTTTTAAAAACAGTGGTAACTGCATCAAAAATAATACCAGAAGTTAATACATTTTTTTGGGTTGCTTGTTCAATTGAGTGAGCTAATACATTTAATAACACCTCGGAATCTGAATTGGTATTAATATGTCTAAGGTCTTGCTTAAATATATCTTCTTTCAATCGATCAGCATTTGTTAAATTACCGTTATGACCAAGAACAATTCCATAAGGAGAATTTACATAAAGAGGTTGTGATTCAGCGTTTGATGAAGAACCTGCAGTTGGGTACCTTACATGGCCAATTCCAGCATTTCCTACAAGATTTCTCATATGCCTTGTATGGAAGACATCTTTTACATAACCATTATTTTTACGCATGTAAAAACGACCATTATCAGAAGTAACGATTCCAGCTGCATCTTGACCTCGATGTTGAAGAACTAATAAGCCGTCATAGAGCATCTGATTGACTGGTTTGTTAGCTACAATACCTATAATTCCACACATAAGACTCTCTTATAAAATTAGGTAAGCATACCGTCGTATTTTACATTGATACGCCAATCAAAAGGTAAATATGGCAAAGTATTTTGAATTGTTTCTTTGAGAAGTATAACTACGGATGATTTATACCATGACTCTGTTAATGGAAATTCACTCTTCTCAACCAAATAAATAATTAACATACTCAATAATAACCCTCTGACAAAACCAAAAAAACCACCCATAAATATATTAATAAAGCTCAATCCCGCTGATTTAATAAACTTATTTATTAATTTAATAATTAACGCAGATACTATTAATACTAAGATAAAAATAGCAAGATAGATGATGATATTATTGACAGGATCATCAAAACCAAATGGAACATAAGAAACAAAAAGGATGCTGTATTTATTTGCGCAATAAAAAGCTAAAACAAGGCCTAACAAAGCTAAAAGTTCTCTTACAAAACCCCTATAGAAACCAAAAAATAATGATATCAAAATAATAAATGCTAAAAAGTAATCAATAAATACCATTAATATTATTTTCGCTTAATAATTCCAGGAAGGTTTTGGCCCTTAAGAATAGATAATGCTGTTTGAGCTTCTGTTTTTGAATTAAATGCTGTAGTTGTTAATTTCAATTTTTCCTTACCAGACATTTCAATCATCTCCAGTCTAGCGTCATATCCAAGTGATTTTATCCGGCCAAGCAACCTACTAGCATTTGTTTCATCAGAGAAAATACCTACTTGTATGAAGTAAGGACTTTTATCGGTATTAAAGTTCTGAGATACACTTAATTTTGAAGGATAATTTTTTTCTTTTGATTGTGATTGTGATAAATTTTGAGTTTTAAGACTATCGTTATAGCTATCAATTGTGATGTCATTATTTTTCTCTAGGAATGAAATTTTTATCGGGGTTTTAAGATTAATATTAGTTCTATCTTGCAGAAAAAAAATTGATAGTCCAAATAAAAAAATTAAAATAATAACGGCACCAAACAAGCGTCTTTTAGCACGTCTTATCATTATACTTTCTTGAAAAGATTCTTTATTATCAGCCATTAGGGGTTATCTTATCAAACATTCAGAAACAGTAAAAAAGGAACCAAACACGACTATATTATCATCAACTGATGATTTATCGTAGGCATTCATATAAGCTTTATGCAAATTATCACTGGTATAAATTAAAGCATCGTCTTTGATAGATTTTATTATGTTTAGAATTTCGATAGTAGGCCTTGCTCTAAGTGAATTAATTTTTGAAATATGCCATTCATCAACTAACTCCATGAATGGAGCAACAATATCTTCAATAGATTTATCCTCCAAAACTGAAAATACCGCATAAACCTTTCCTTTTTTCTTAGATTTATATATGAAATTATATAAACTTAATGCCGCTTCTTGATTATGGGCAACATCGGCTATGATATAAGGATTCTTAGAGGTGATTTCAATTCGACCTTTTAAATTACAGTTTAATAAACCATTCACAATTGCTTCTTTCCTTATATCTAGTTGGTCACTCAGTATCTCTATACATCTTAGAACTCCTGCAATATTTGTTATTTGATGTTGGCCTTGAATATTTGGATAAGGTAATTCCACTATAATTTTTTTAGCTCCAATATAATCAAAATTTTTATGATGGCATTTAATTTTATACTCATTACCAATAAGTGAAATATCTGCATTAATATCTTTTGCATATTTAAGAATAGAATTAGGTGGATTATCAATATTTATTATTGCATTTTTATTTTTTCTAAATATTCCTGCTTTTTCATAGCCTATTTTTTCAACAGTATCTCCTAGATATTCCTGATGGTCTAAGCTAACTGACGTAACTATTGATATCTCTGGCTCAAATACATTAACTGCATCATGTCGTCCACCAAGGCCTACCTCTAAGATAGCTATATCCACATTAGCCTTTATCATCAAATTCATTGCAGCTAGTGTAGTTATCTCAAAATAAGTAAGCGATATTTTACCTCTGCTATCATCAATAAATTTAATTGAATCAACAATCAAATCATCACTTAATGGTTTTTTATCGATATTAATTCGCTCATTAAAATTGAAGAGATGTGGGGATGTATAACAGCCAACTTTAAATCCAGCATGACTTAGGATTGATTCAAGGAATTTACAGGATGAGCCTTTTCCATTTGTTCCTGCAACAAGAATAATATTGAATGTTGGATTTAAATTACATAGTTCCTTCACCTGTCTCACTCGATCAAGTCCTAGTAAAATACTCTTTGAATTAATTGTATCTATGTAGGCGAGCCAATCATTCAACAAGTTAGACGTGGGGCGCTCTATAGGCACTAACTTACTTTAAGGGTAGATATTAAATTTGCCAATAATTTTCTTAGCTGCCTTCTATCTACAATCATATCAATTGCACCATGATCTAGAAGGAATTCTGATGTCTGAAATCCTGCTGGTAGTTTCTCTCTAACTGTTTGCTCAATCACTCGAGGTCCTGCAAAACCAATTAAAGCCTTAGGTTCAGCAAGTATTAAATCACCCAGCATAGCAAAACTTGCCGAAACACCACCCATAGTAGGATCAGTCAATAAAGAAATAAATGGAAGCTTAGCATTACTTAGCTTAGTTAATGATGCGCTTGTTTTAGCCATTTGCATAAGTGATAGCAGGCCTTCTTGCATCCTTGCTCCGCCACTAGAAGTAATACAGATAAAGGGGCATTTATTCTTAATTGCTCTATTAACCCCAAGAACAAATTTCTCACCAACAACTGAACCCATTGATCCACCCATAAATTTGAACTCAAATACAGCAACAACAACTGGCATAGACTCAATCAATCCTTGATAAACGACTAATGCATCATTTTCATTGGTTTTTCTTTGTGATAAAGACAGTCTATCTTTGTAGCTAACAGTATCCTTAAATTTAAGCGTATCTACTGGTAATAGTTTTTGGGCAATTTCAATTTGAGCTGGCGTATCTAAAAGTAGTTTAATTCTCTCTCTGGCTGAAATTCTATTATGAAAATTACAGTTTGGGCAAACCTCCATATTCTTTTCAAGATCAGATCGATATAGAACTGAATGACAAGATGGGCATTTATGCCACAACCCTTCAGGTATGCTCTTCTTAAGCCTACCAACAATTCTCTTAATTTTTGGTGGCACCACACTTTTCAACCAACTCATATAGTTTTGACTTTCATTTTATTTTTTATGAAATATTTCTCTTCATTTCACTCATTAAATTTCGGATATTCTCCAAAAGATCTTCTTGATTTGAATTTTCAACTTCGTTAATAATTCGACTTCCAATTACAACAGCATCTGATATCAATGCAACTTGCTTTGCAGTTTCTGCGTCTTTAACACCAAAACCAACTGCAACAGGCAAATCACTATATTTCTTAATATTTTTAACTCGCTTAGTGACTTGATTTATATCAATATTTGCTGACCCTGTTACCCCTTTTAACGATACATAATATAAGAAACCAGTTGCTTGCTCAACGATGAGACTTATTCTATTATCCTCAGTTGTAGGTGATAAAAGAAAAATACTATCTATCTCATGTTTTTTTAATAGAGCTACAAAATCTTTAGATTCTTCAGGTGGGTAATCAACTGTAATGACACCATCGACATCCGCATCTCTAATAAGGTCAACAAAATGTTCAATTCCAATAGCTTCTATTGGGTTTGCATAGCCCATCAGAATGATTGGCGTTTTAGTATCTTTTTTTCTAAATTCATTTACCAATTGTATTGTTTTTTTTATTCCAACATTATTTGCTAATGCTCTCTCACTTGCTCTTTGAATAACTGGACCATCTGCCATAGGATCAGAAAAGGGTATTCCTACCTCAATCATATCTGCGCCCGACTCAACAAGAGCATGAAGCATTTTAACAGTCATGTCAGGGTGGGGGTCGCCTGCAGTAATAAAAGGAATTAAAGCTTTTTTATTTTCACTTTTTAAACGAAGAAAAGTAGTTTGAATTTTTGACATATTTATAAAGTAAGTCCTGCAAGACCTGCAACTGTATTGATATCCTTATCACCCCTACCTGATAAATTAACCAAGATAATCTTATCCTTAGCCATTGTTGCTGCAAGCTTTTCTGCATATGCTAAGGCATGGCTTGTTTCTAGGGCAGGAATAATTCCCTCAATCAAACAGAGATTATGAAATGCCTTTAATGCATCATCATCAGTTACAGCTACATATTCTGCCCTACCAGAATCTTTAAGCCAAGCATGTTCTGGCCCTACACCTGGATAATCTAATCCAGCAGAAACTGAATGAGTATCTATAATTTGTCCTTCTTCATTTTGCATTAAATACGTTCTATTTCCATGCAAAACTCCTATAGGGCTATTAGATGTTAAGGGTGCCGCATGCCTACCTGTTTCAACTCCTTCACCCGCAGCCTCTACTCCTATTAATCGTACATTTTTATCATCAATATATGGATAAAAGATTCCCATAGCATTTGATCCGCCTCCAACGCAAGCTAAGATAGCATCTGGCTGGCTGCCAGCTAAATCTGGCATCTGAGTTTTACATTCTTTTCCTACAACTGAGTTAAAGTCTCTCACCATCATAGGGTAAGGATGTGGGCCAGCAACAGTGCCAATAATATAAAAAGTATCTGAAACATTAGTAACCCAGTCCCTTAGTGCCTCATTTAATGCATCCTTTAGTGTTTTGGAACCACTTTCAACTGGCACTACTTTGGCACCTAAGAGCTTCATCCTATAAACATTTGGGGATTGCCTCTTTATGTCTTCTGACCCCATATAAACAACACAATCAAGACCTAATCTTGCTGCAATAGTAGCAGTTGCAACACCATGCTGACCCGCGCCAGTTTCTGCAATTACCCTTGGTTTACCCATTTTTTTTGCTAATAACGCCTGACCAACTGTGTTATTTACTTTATGTGCACCTGTATGATTCAAATCCTCTCTCTTTAGAAAAATCTTTGCGCCACCAATTTGGTTTGTAAGCCTTTCAGCAAAATAAATTGGGCTAGGTCTCCCAACAAAATGCTTTAAATCATGATGAAATTCACTTAGGAAGTCAGGATCATCCTTGAATTTATCGTACATGTCCCTTAGCTCATCTAATGCTTCGACAAGCGTCTCAGCTACAAAAGTTCCACCAAATTGACCAAAATGGCCAAAAGCATCGGGTAAATCATATGCTTGCATTTGTAACTCCTAAAATAAATTTTCTCATTAAATGATAATCCTTTATGCCTTTATCAATCTCTATACCACTACTAACATCGACACCATAGGGATCTATTAATTCCAATAAACTTTTTACATTATTCGGATTTAACCCACCAGCAATAATAAAAGGTTTCGAAGGGTTTAATGGAATCGTCTCCCAATCAAATACTTTTCCACTGCCGCCTCTTGTATCCTTAGAATAAGAATCTAGTAAAAGAGCTTTTGCGGAATCAAAGTCTTCAATACATTTTAACAAATTTATATCAGATTTCATTGGAATTGCCTTAATGTAAGGCAAATTATATTGGTTGCAAAATAATTCATCCTCATCACCATGAAACTGAAGCAAATTTACTGGGCATGCATTTATTGCTTGCTCTACCTCAGATTTACTCTGATTAACAAATAAACCAACAGTCGAAATGAATGGAGGTAAATTCTGAATTATTTTATTTGCTTCTTTTGGACTTATAAATCTTGAGCTTTTAGAATAAAAAACAAATCCTAATGCATCTGCGCCTAACTTAGATGCGGTAATTGCATCATCTAAATTAGTAATACCACAAAATTTAATTTTAGCTCTCAATCTAATTTTCCAAAAAATTTAAGTTTGTTTTCTGCCTCGGGCAGACCCCATTTATCATCATACTTTATATTGGTTAGATATAAACCATTTGGCATAAAGGTGGGAGGGGCTTTGGACCTATCTTTTTGAGTTAATAATAAATCAATAAAATCAGGAGCTTTTAATTCCCTTCCAACTAAAATTATTGCCCCAATCATATTTCTTATTTGGTGATGTAGAAAACCATTAGCTCGAATAATAAATATATAGTTATCATCAAACTGCTTGACATCAAAATAGTAAATATCTCTTACTGGAGAAGCTGCTTGACATTCCGATGATCGAAATGAACTGAAGTCATGCTCCCCAATAAATCTTGTACATGCTTGATGGACTAAATCATAATTTAAAGGATAAAAATTCCATCCAGCATAAGAAGCCCATAGAGCAGAATTTATTGGATTATTAATGAGGAGGTATTGATATTCTCTTGACAACGCCGAATACCTAGCATGGAAGTTATCTGAAACTTCCTTTGCCCACGTAACTCTTATTGAGGAAGGCAGCAATGAATTAACTCCTTTTACCCATGCGCTAATTGGTCTAATAATATTAGTATCAAAATGAATTATTTGACCAAGCGCATGTACTCCAGAGTCAGTTCTTCCTGCAGCGTAAATAGTAATTTTTGATTGGGTGATCGAGGATAAGGCATTCTCAATTAGGCTCTGAACATTTTTAACCTCAGGTTGCCTTTGCCACCCAAAAAATGAATGTCCATCATATTCTATTGAGGCAGCAATTCTCATAGTATTAAGAGTTGAATAAGTAAAATTAGAATGATAAAAATTAATGCCATAAAATAATCAATTAATTCAGGCTTAATAATACTAATTTTATTATTTAAACTATCAATATTCTCACTATTTAATTTTTTTCGTATATCTTGGGTAATACTTGAAAATTTAAATTCATATTTTTTAAAGATTTCTAAATATTCAAAAGTGAGATAAAGCCTGGCAGAGAGACGCTCAATATTAAAGCCAATAAGAGTAAACGGATAACAAAGTTTAATCAAAAATCTAATAAAAAAATCTTTAGGTAAAGTTTTTAATAATATCATTACCAACATAAAAATATTAATGAGGCGAAATAAGTTCTCTATAGCAATAAATAATCCTTCGTATGAGATTGAAATAAAAGAGTAATAAAATAATAATTCACCAGGAGTGATCAATGGGTAAATTATAATTAATGCAAATAGGAAATATTTTATCTTTTTAATAAGTGTAATAGCTGAAAGATTATTAACATAAGCTAAATAAAATAGAATAAAGAAAATTAGTACCTGGATAGTAAAAGATACTTTTCCAAGGATAAATAAAACCAACAAACCTAAAAATAAAACAAATGAATTAAACATTTACATTTTTATCTTGGATCATCATCCTTATTGCTATCAGAGGTAAAATTACTAGGATTAGATATACCAGAATCATCAATTGAACTCTGACCAACAGAATTTTTTTGTGACACTTCATCATATGATAAATTTGATTCACTATTATCCTCATTAGGGTTAGGCTGATTGGAATCTAAATCCTCTGACAGACTTGAAAAAGGAGTATTTATTTGGCCAGAATTAATTTCTTTCTTTCTTTTTCTAACAATAAATAATAAGCCAAGTAACAACGTTAGAAGGAAGATAAGCACCAAAACAAAAATAGGTTTAATTGAATCATTATTTTTCTCGTCGTCTACAATAACTTCTTCAATAATATTCTCATTTTGATCAGTTATAGATGAGATAAATGTACTAGAGGAATCCACAACTGGTGGCTCCTTAGGCTTATCAATCTGATCAGAAATAATTTCTGGAGCTTCAATTTCAACTTTCTTTGGTTCAATAATTGGCTTATTTCTATTCTCAATAGCCCTTAATGCCTGATCTTTTTCAAGTAATTTTTTGTTAGCAATCTCAAGCTCTTTCTTTAGTTTTAATAACTCATTAGAGACTTTTTTCTTTTTAATTGAATTGTTATTTGGTTTATTTTTCTGTGTGGCCTTCTTCCAAGAAATATTTTCTCGTTTAAGTATTTTTCTTGCTTCGAGGTGAGATAATTTTTCAAAGTAATTCCGCAAGGGTAATTTTAATGTTTTACCTTTTATCAATCCATTAAGATTGCCATCAAAAGCACTTGGATTTAACTGGTATATCGAAATTACAATCTGCTCTGTAGTAATTCCAGCCAGAGGATTATCTCGTGCTATCTGAAATAATGTTTTTCCTGGTATTGCTTTAACAGTTTTTTTCTTTTTGCTAGCTTTAATGTTTGATTTTTTTTCAACTATTTTTTTTGAATCAACTTTTTTAAGTTTCTCAGGATTTTTCTTTCCTTGATTCTCACTTTTTATTATCTTTTTTTCTTGAGTTCTTTTTCTAGGGCTCAGATTTGTTGGAGGATCAAGGAGGACTGTATATTCTTTTAGAATTTTTCCACTAGTTGATTCAACTTGAATTAATAAATCTAGGAATGGTTCAGTAACTGGAATTTTACTAGTTAGTCTTAATGTAGCTTGCTTTGAATTTTTAGGAATTAATGACAGTACAATATCATTATGAATTTTTGTTCTCATAATTCCTTGAGAATCATAATTTTCTTTTGGTGCAATCGATGGCTTTAAAAGATCAATTTTATCTTCGCTAGAAAGGTTAACCTGAATTGATACATCCAATGGAGAGTTTTGATTTGATTTTAAGATAATTTTACCTAATTGGAGTGAGTATGCATTTATTGAAAGTCCAACTAAACACACCAGTAAAAAATTTATATACTTAACAATCAATTTATTTGTCCTTAATAATTAAAATTTGCAACATTCTTCTTAGGGGTTCAGCGGCCCCCCATAATAATTGATCGCCAACGGTAAATGCTGATATTAAATTATCACCAAGCTCTAATCTCCTAACTCTTCCAATTGATATATCTAGCGTACCTGATACAGCTGCTGGAGTTAAATTATGTATGCTTGCCTCTTTCTCGTTTGGCACAAGTTTTACCCATTTGTTAGCAGAATTAATTAAATCATTAATTTCTGTTATCTCATAATGTTTTTTAAGCTTTATAGTTAAAGCCTGACTATGAGAACGCATTGATCCAATTCGTGTGCACAGCCCATCAACATTAATTTTTTCATAATTATTCATTAATATCTTATTTGTTTCAAATTGCCCCTTCCACTCTTCCTTACTTAAACCCTTACCAAGATCCTGATCAATCCATGGTATTAAATTTCCTGCAAGTGGTACCTGAAAATTTTCTTTACTAAAATCTGATGAACGCATTTTATTTAAAACTATTTTATCAATATCAAGTATATTAAAATTTATTTTTTTCATTTCTGGCTCAGCTGATGAATGCAGCTGACCCATTTGAACTAATAATTCCTTCATATTTTTTGCCCCAGCCCCACTAGCAGCCTGATAGGTCATGCTTGAGACCCATTCTATTGCACCCTCTTTAATTAAACCATGTATTGCAAGAAGCATAAGAGATACTGTGCAATTTCCACCAACCCACGTTCTAAGCCCATTTTTTAGAGCAGTATTAATAGATGACTCATTAATGGGATCTAGAACAATAACAGATTCATTTGCCATCCTTAGGGTTGAAGCGGCATCAATCCAGTGACCACCCCAGTTATCTTTTTTTAAGGAGGCATAAACCTTTTTAGTATAATCACCCCCTTGGCACGAAAGAATAATATCCATCTTTGAGAGCTCTTTAATTGAGTGAGCATCTAATAAAATTTCTTCGCCATTAATGATCTCTGGTGCTTTCATTCCAACTTGTGATGTTGAAAAAAAGGAGGCATTGATATTACTAAAATTATCTTCCTCTTTCATCCTGTCTACTAAAACAGAACCAACCATTCCTCTCCACCCAACAAAGCCAACTTTTTTCATTTTTATCCCTTTAGTCTTTCAACAATAGCATCGCCCATCTCTTCACATCCCAATAGTTTTGTTCCACTTGAATAGATATCTGCTGTTCGGTAACCATCATAAAGTACTTTTTTAACAGCATTTTCAATTTGATCAAACTTACCCTGATCATTAAATGTATATTTAAACATCATTGCCAATGACAAGATTGTTGCAAGAGGATTAGCCTGATTTTTTCCCGCGATATCTGGTGCTGAGCCGTGGCTGGGCTCATACATACCTTTATTATTTTCGTCTAATGAAGCGGAGGGTAACATGCCTATAGAACCTGTAAGCATTGATGCTTGATCGGATAATATATCACCAAAAATATTTCCAGTTACAATAACGTCGAATTGTTTTGGATTGCGAACTAGCTGCATCGCTGCATTATCAACATACATATGACTAAGTTCGACATTAGGATAATCAATTGCAGTTTCTGTAACAATTTTTCTCCATAATTCCGTAGCCTCAAGAACGTTTGCTTTATCAACAGAACATAATTTTTTAGTTCTTTTATCAGCTGTTTTAAATGCTACATGAGCAATTCTTCTAATTTCAGACTCTGAATAACGCATTGTATTTATACCTTCTTGCTCTCCATTGGCATTTACTGAAATCCCACGTGGTTGACCAAAATAAATATCACCTGTGAGCTCTCTGATAATCATAATATCTAAATCTGAAACAACTTCTGACTTTAGGCTAGATGCATGAACAAGTTCAGCAAACATGATTGCAGGCCTTAGATTGGCAAATAAATTAAGGGCTTTTCTAATTCTAAGTAGTCCTCTTTCGGGACGCATGTCTCTTGGAAGTTTATCGTACTTCCAGTCACCAACAGCGCCAAGTAATACAGCGTCTGCATTTAGAGCCAAATTAAGAGTTTTTTCAGGTAATGGGTCTTTACATTCATCGTATCCTGAACCTCCAATTGATGCATATTCAATTGAACCAGTTAAGCCAAAGGTATCAAGAACCTTAACAGCTTGCTTAATAATCTCCGGACCAATTCCATCTCCAGGTAAAACTGCAATTTTCATTTTTTTATTCACCTTTTAACCAAGGAAAGTTTTCCTGGTAATTTTTTTCGAAATTTTGAATTTCAGTTTTATTTTTTAAGGTTAACCCAATATCATCTAACCCCTCCATCAAGCAAGATTTTTTAAAGCTATCTATTTCAAAATACTTATCTAAACTTTCTTTGTGCTCATCATAAATTCTTTGTGACCTTAAATTAACTGTAATTTGATATCTAATATTTTCATCTACTCTTATAAAAATCTCATCTACAATACTTTTATCTAGGACAATTGGAAGAATGCCGTTCTTAAAACAATTCCCATAAAATATATCGGCAAAACTTGGTGCAATTACAACTTTAATTCCAAAATCTAACAATGCCCAAGGGGCATGCTCTCTGCTAGACCCACAGCCAAAGTTTTCTCTTGCAACTAAAATTGAACCGTTTTTATATCTAGGTAAATTTAAAATAAAATCAGGGTTAATTTTTCTTTTGGAATTATCCATGCCAGGCTCACCATGATCAAGATATCGCCATTCATCAAACAAATTAGGTCCAAAGCCTGATTTCTTAATAGACTTTAAAAACTGTTTAGGAATAATTGCATCTGTATCAACATTTGCTCTATCTAGTGGAATTACAAGCCCTTTGTGTTCATTGAAAGGCTCCATTAATTAAGCTCCCTAATATCAACAAATTTACCATAAATGGCTGCTGCTGCTGCCATTTGTGGACTAACTAAATGTGTTCTTCCTCCCTGACCTTGCCTACCTTCAAAATTTCTATTTGAGGTAGAGGCACATCTTTCACCAGGACCTAATTTATCTGCATTCATTGCTAGGCACATAGAGCAGCCTGGTTCACGCCATTCAAAGCCTGCTTTTGTAAATATTTTATCTAAACCTTCAGATTCTGCTTGAAGCTTTACTAAACCAGAACCAGGAACGACTAATGCTAACTTTATATTCTTAGCAATTTTTTTGGCCCCAACAATAGCTGCAGCAGCTCTTAAATCTTCAATTCTTGAATTAGTACATGAACCAATAAAAACTTTATCAATTAATATTTCTTTTATTGGTGTATCTGGTTTTAAATTCATATACTTTAGCGCTATTTGATAACTGGAGCTCAATGTTTTGTCTTTGTAGTGGTCTGGGTTTGGAATTTTGCTATTTATACTGGAAACCATTTCAGGAGAGGTTCCCCATGTAACCTGTGGTTCAATCAAACTACCATCAATCTCAACTTCAGTATCAAATATTACATCTTTGTCACTTACTAGATTTAACCAATCTTTTTTAGCTTTTTCCCATAAAGCACCTCTTGGGGCCAATGGCTTGTCTTTAATGTAATCAATAGTTTTATCATCAACGGCTACAAGTCCAACTCTTGATCCTGCTTCAATAGCCATATTACAAAGAGTCATTCTTCCTTCCATAGATAAAGAGCTTATTGATGTCCCTGCAAATTCAATTGCATGGCCAGTCCCTCCAGCAGTACCAATCTTACCTATTATCGTTAAAGCGACATCTTTGGCAGTTACACCGTTTTGAAGATTTCCGTTTACGTTAATTCGCATAGTTTTAAATTTGTTAACAATCAAACACTGTGTTGCAAGAACATGCTCAACATCTGAAGTTCCTATGCCCATAGCTATTGCTCCAAATGCCCCATGAGTACTAGTATGAGAATCTCCACAAACTATTGTCATACCTGGTAATGTTGAACCCTGCTCTGGACCAATTACATGAACAATACCTTGACGTTCATCATTCATTTTAAATTGAAGTAAATTAAATTCTTCACAGTTCTTATCAAGAGTTTCAACTTGGATTTTTGATATTGGATCTTCTATTTCTATAGACCTATCAGTTGTAGGAACATTATGATCTGGGACTGCAAGAATAGATTTAGCTCTCCAAATTTCTCTATTGGCTAACCTAATTCCTTCAAATGCTTGAGGGCTAGTAACCTCATGTATTAAGTGACGGTCTATATAGATCAAAAAGGTGTCGTTATCTTCCCTGACAACATGCCTTTTAAATATTTTTTCGTATAAAGTTGACGCCATCTAAAAAATTAATCTCTAAAGTTTCCAAAATGTAATGGGAAATTATTATGTTTTGCTTTTACCGTTGCAATACATTCTTGTAGTACGTCTCTTTTGGCTCCATTAACTCTAACCTCATCTCCCTGAATAGTACTTTGAACCTTAATTTTTGACTCTTTGATTGTTTTAATAATCTCTTTTGCTAGCTCAATCTCAATTCCACTTTTAATGATTAGGTTCTGCTTTGACTTGCTTCCAGAAACTGTTTCTATTTTTTCAGAGTCTATTCTTTTTGAGCTATCAGGTTCTTTTTTCTCCATAGCTGGAAAAAGAATATCTTTTATTTGATTGATTTGAAATTCAGAGTCTCCATTTAGAGAGATCTTCATTTCCTTATCAAATAACTCTACCTTTGCACTTGTTCCTTTAAAGTCATAACGATTAATTATCATTCTCATAGATACGTCAACTGCATTTTTAATGTTTTCCATATTTGCTTTAGATGTAATGTCAAATGACGGCATAAATGATTCCTTATAATTTATTTTTTTTGTTTGCGATTCTTAGTCTTAGAGCATTAAGCTTAATAAATCCAGCAGCATCTTGATGATCGAAAGCACCATCATCGTCTTCAAATGATGCAATCTCTTGATCTAAAAGAGAATTATCACTATCTCTTCCTAGGATAGTTATATTTCCCTTGTAAAAACTTAATTTCACCCATCCATTAACATTAGCCTGTGTATGGTCAATTAATGTTTGCATTGCAACCCTTTCAGGACTCCACCAATATCCATTATAAATTAATGAGGCATACCTCGGCATAATCTCATCTTTTAAATGAGCAACTTCCCTATCTAAGGTAAGTGACTCAATAGCCCTATGTGCTTTCAATAATATTGTTCCTCCTGGTGTTTCATAACAACCTCTAGCTTTCATTCCCACATATCTATTTTCTACTAGATCCAACCTTCCAATTCCATGCTTTCCGCCTATACTATTTAGGAGCTCTAAAATTACATGTGGGGATTTATTGCTGCCGTTTAAACTTACTGGGTCTCCACTCTTAAAACCAATCGTAATTTCCTCTGAGTCGTCTGGGGCATCTTTTGGGTTTACTGACCACCTCCACATGGATTCCTCTGGTGAATTTTTTGGGTCCTCAAGATGTCTACCTTCGTATGATATATGCAGTAAGTTTGCATCCATGCTATACGGACTTCCACCTGACTTATGTTTCATTTCCACTGGAATACTATTACTTTCTGCAAACTTTAAGAGCTTCTCTCTACTTAAAAGATCCCATTCCCTCCAGGGAGCAATAATTTTTATCTCTGGATTAATTGCATAAGCACCCAATTCAAATCTAACTTGATCATTACCTTTTCCTGTTGCCCCATGCGATATTGTATTGCTTCCAGTCTCATGAGCAATCTCAACCAACCTCTTTGCAATAAGAGGCCTTGCTATTGAAGTACCTAATAAATACTCACCTTCATAAATGGCATTCGCTCTAAACATTGGAAATACGTAGTTACTTACAAATTCTTCCCTCAAATCTTCAATAAATATTTCCTTTACGCCAGCAGATTTTGCTTTGGATCTTGCTGGTTCTATTTCCTCTTTCTGACCAAGATCTGCTGTGAAAGTAACAACCTCACAACCATATTCTTGTTGTAGCCATTTTAATATTACCGATGTGTCTAAACCGCCGGAGTATGCAAGTACAATTTTATTAACGTCTTTAATCATCTATTTATTTCCCAGTAATAAGATATTCTAATAGTGCTTTTTGAGTATGCAGCCTATTTTCAGCTTCTTCCCAAACAATGCTCTGAGGACCATCAATAACTTTCGCTGAAACTTCTTCACCTCTATGTGCAGGTAAGCAGTGCATGAAAAGAGCGTCCTTGTTAGCTAATTTCATCATATCTTCATCTACTTGCCAGTCAGCAAAATCTTTAACTCTTTCTTTTTTTTCATCCTCAAAGCCCATACTTGTCCATACATCTGTAGTAACAATATCTGCTCCTCTTGCAGCTTCCATAGGATCCTCAAACTCTTCAAAATGATCGCTCCCGTAAAGGCCAGCTCTTTCTACTTCTACCTCATATCCTTTTGGTGTCGAAACGTGAATATTAAAATCTAATAGTTCTGCTGCTTGTAGCCAAGTGTTGCATACGTTATTTGAATCACCAATCCATGCAACAGTCCTACCTTTAATCGATCCTCTTTTCTCAATAAAAGTAAATATATCAGCTAAAATCTGGCATGGATGATACTCATTTGTAAGTCCATTAATCACAGGTACCCTAGAATTATTTGCGAATCTTTCAATAATATCTTGCTCAAAAGTTCTAATCATTACAGCATCACTCATTCTTGATATAACTTGAGCAGCGTCCTCTGCAGGCTCACCTCTTCCTAATTGAGAATCCTTAGTATTTAAATATATAGCAGAACCTCCAAGTTGATGCATTCCTGACTCAAATGACAGTCGTGTCCTTGTGCTCGCTTTTTCAAAAATCATAACCAATGTTCTATCAACTAATGGCCAGTACTTTTCATAAGCCTTATATTTTTCTTTAATCCATTTAGTTTTATCGAAAATAGATTCTATTTCCGATGCATCGAGATCGTTAAATTTAAGGAAATGCTTTATAGTCATTTATCATTTTTCTCTAAAAAATTTAATATTAAATCTGTTAACTTATCAACTAACAGCATAGCTTCTTCTTTTTTAATAACAAGTGGTGGAAGAAGCCTTACAACGTTATCTGCAGTTACATTAATTAACAACTTATCATCTAGAGCAATATTTATTAAATCAACACACGGTATAGACAACTCTATTCCTATCATAAGCCCCATATGTCTAATAGATTTTACACCAGGATGCTTACCAATTCTAAGTGACAGTTCCTTATAAATTAAGTTACCTTGTACAGTTGCATTACTAATTAATCCTTCTTTTTTTATGATTTCTAATGTTGTTAATCCAGCAACGCAAGCAAGTGGGTTGCCGCCAAAAGTTGAGCCATGCTTACCTGGAGCCATTAAACTAGAAACCTTATCATTTGCAACACATGCACCAATTGGAACCCCGGAAGCTAAACCCTTAGCCAAAGTCATTACATCAGGTTTAATTTCAGAATGTTGATGGGCAAACCATTTACCTGTTCTTCCAATTCCACACTGAACTTCATCCAGCATAAGCAACCAATTATTGTCGTCACAAATACCTCTAAGTGAAGATAAATACTCATTAAAATTATCTGGTATATTAACTCCCCCCTCACCTTGAATTGGCTCTATTAAAATAGCTGAAATCTTATTTTTTTTATCTGCTATTTTTTTTAGAGCGGCCATATCGTCATAAGGAACCCTAATAAAGCCTGGCATTAAAGGCTCGAATCCAGCTTGATATTTTCTACCTCCTGAAGCAGATAAAGTCCCCATAGTTCTTCCATGGAAACCACCTTCCATAACAATAATATTTGGAGTATCAATACCTATTTTATGGCCATGTAACCTTGCTAATTTTATTGCTGCCTCATTTGCCTCACATCCAGAATTACAAAAGAAAACTGAAGATAATTTTGAAATGCCTACTAATGCATCTGCAAGCATTGATTGCTCTTCAATATGATAGTAGTTAGAAATATGTATTAATTTTGCAGCTTGTTTAGATATGGCTTTA
This sequence comes from Methylophilaceae bacterium, assembly GCA_028351715.1. Taxonomy (GTDB): domain Bacteria; phylum Pseudomonadota; class Gammaproteobacteria; order Burkholderiales; family Methylophilaceae; genus BACL14. The sequence continues at coordinate 106,368 of JAOMKM010000001.1, forward strand.
ACTAAGATTGGATGATTGTGGCCTAAAGTGTTCACTGCAACTCCAGATAATCCATCAAGGTACTTATTTCCAAATTTATCGACCAGCCAAACACCCTCTCCTTTATCGAAGGAAACGGGTAATCTTTTGTAAGTATTTAATAGGCTGCTTTTAATTAAACTCATAATATAAATAAAAACGGCGGCCTAAAGCCGCCGTTTTATGCTCTAGTTGTATTTATAGTCCAAGTAATGCTCGGTGTGACAAGCCATTCGTCATTAATAAAAGCATTGGTATTGATAGTACTGTGTTGGTTCTAGATGCTAATAATGCAACCCTTCTGGCACTAGACTTCTCTTCATCTGTTGCTTTTTTCAAACCCAATATTTTTTGTTGATTAGGCCAAATCAAGCCCCAAACATTAAATAACATTATGGTTCCCATCCATGAGCCAATTCCTATAGCTTCATAACCAGGTCTTAAAAGAAATGCGTCAGTAAAACTTGCGCCAAGTAACGCCGCACCCGCAACCCATGTTGCTAAAGCTGCCCATCTGAACCATAAAAGAGCTAATGGTGCCACATGTTTAGCTATGCCAGCTCCAGTCCCGTCAGCAGTAGCAGCCTTCATTGCAGGTACCTGAACAAAATTAAAGTAATAAAGTAATCCAATCCATGCAACACCCGCGATCACGTGGAAAAATCTCATAAAGCCAAGATAAATTGAGCCTGCATCACCAAGAAAGCCTTCAAAAATGCCAACTGTCATCATGTCACTCCAATCTAAAATTACCAGCGACGCTATCGAAACTACAATGCCTGCAATTATCGTACCCTTTATTGTGTCTAATGGGTTTTTCATACGGTTTACTCCTCAAATAAATATAATATAATTCAAAAGTGAGATTATACTTAAACTTCCTTCATTAATACATATTAATTCATTAATACTTAATTATGTTCCTAATTCATAAGGGCGTCCAATGGATGCTAATTTCTACTATATTTTTTTCAATCATGGGTGCTTGCGTAAAATTTGGTGGTGATTATTTTAGCCCCTATGAATTAGTCTTTTATCGGGCTCTTTTGAGCCTAATTATCATTACTGCAATAATGAAAATAACCAATGTAAAAATTAAAAGTAAATATCCTCAACTACATATTGCTCGCTCTGTAGTTGGATCTATATCACTTTTATTATTTTTCTATGCCATCTGCTATTTACCCCTGAGTACTGCTATGACACTAAATTATACCTCTCCGTTATTTGTTGGTTTACTCATGCCTTTTATACTCAAACGTAAAGTGAAGAACTGGTTATTTCTTGCAATTTTGGTTGGCTTTATTGGGGTTTTCTTTACACTTAAACCTACAATAGATAATCAAAATTATTTGACAGGATTTATTGGATTAACCTCAGGTTTTGGTGCTGCAATGGCATATTTATTCGTGACACAGCTGGCACAGCTTAAAGAGCCCGATATTCGAACAGTATTTTACTTCACTTTAATTTCGACTATTGGTGCGGGGTTAATATCATTACTAGATGGATTTCATAAGCCACGAATAGAAGATTTTTTCTTTCTTTTTTTACTGGGTGTATCAGCAACTATAGCTCAATTAGCCATCACAAAAGCATACAGAGTTGGTAACACTTTAGGGAATGCAGGTCTATCTTACTTGGCAATAGTATTTTCAACTATTATCGGAGTATTTTATTTTAAAGAAACTATCGATTGGATTAGTTTTATTGGTATCGCTTTAATTATTCTTAGCGGATTACTTGCCTCAAGAAGATGATTAAGGTTCCATTAATCCACATCGTATTGCTATTAAAGCAATTTCAGCTGAATTATTTGCGTTGAGCTTCTGTTTAATATTGTAAAGGTGAGTACCAACTGTTCTCGGACTTAAACACATTGTATCTGCTATTTCGTTTGTGCTTTTTCCTTTCGCTAGCGCAATAAATACTTCAAATTCTCTATCCGACAGAATCTCCACAGGATTATTTTCACCCGAAAGATTTGTTATTGCCATTTGTTGAGCAATTGAACCTTCTAAGTATTTTTTCCCGCTATAAACTGTCCGTATTGCTTTAATTAACTCTTCAGCAGCGCTCCTTTTTGTTAAGTAACCAAGCGCACCTGCTTTTAGTACTCTCTTAGGATGAACAGAGTCTTCATGGGCTGATAAGACAAGAATTTTTGCGCTTTTATCATTAGCTAGAATTCTATCTATTGCTTCAATCCCCCCAATTCCTGGCATTGTGATATCCATTATTACTAAATTAGGCTGCAATTCTTTATACGACTTTATGCCTAATTCACCTGACTCAGCCTCCCCAATAACCTCCATATCTACTTCGGTATTAATAAGCATTTTGAACCCCATACGAACTACAGCATGATCGTCTACTAACAGTACTTTGATTTTACTCATATCTTAATTTTTACCTTTTGCCCTACTAGCATTAATAGGAATATAAAATCTAAGTATAGTTCCTTTATTTCTTTTTGTATCAAGCTCAAATTTTCCTCTCAAAGAATTTACTCTCTCCTGAATTCCAACTAAGCCAAATTGTTTCGTTTTTGTTAAAAGGTTTTTATTGAAACCAACTCCATTATCTGCAAACTCTAGAAATATAATTTTATTTTTTATTTCTATTAAGATATTAACTTTTGATGCATTAGCATGTTTTAGACAATTATTCATTGCCTCCTGAATAATTCGATAAACATTAATATTTATAGCTTCACCCAAGTTATCTAAATTAGCATCTGCATTTAAGGTAATATCAAGTCCTTTATGCTGCTTCTGCCAGCTTGCTACAAGATCTTTTAGAGTGTCTTTAAGTCCCAAATTATCAAGTGAGCCAGGCCTCAGCTTTCTTATTATATTATGCATTCCATCATAAATTTGATTGGCTGCAGCAGTTACTGAAATAGAACTTTCCTGAATATCTTTATCCTTATCTTTTGATCGATTAGTTATATTTTGAGCAAAAATCTTGATAGCTGAGACATACTGACCTAACTCATCATGCAATTCACGTGCAAGACTTCTTCTTTCATCTTCAATATGATCTTGGATAATAGCTGTTAGTTGTCTATTTTTTTCTAATTGTAGTTGAGATTTTTTTGCAATTAATTTTTCAGAAATATCTCTTATACTCACAATATCTCCAATAATTTTTTTGCTTTTGGGGTCAATAAGAGCAGATGCCGAGATAGAAACATCAATTAGTTTTCCATTTTTTGCTAATCTCTGAGTTTCAAAATTTTTAATAATCTTGTTTTTACTAACAACATTAAAGTTTTCTTTAAGTTCGCTAGATCTATTTTTAGGAATAATTAACATTGCAGATTTACCTAAAATTTCAGCTTTTTTATATCCGAACATCTTTTCAGCTGAACTATTCCAGAAAGAAACATTTAAATTACTATCGTGCATAATAACTGCATCTGCTGTCTGTTCAGCTATCAAAGCTAATCTATTATTTTCATTAATGAAACTCTCAAGAGATAACCCCATTTTATTAAAGTTATCTGCGATAAGCTTAAATTCAGGGACGGAAAATTTTGGTAATCGCACTGAGAAGTTACCCTTACCCATTTTTTCAATCGCATTAAGCATTGGGTTTATTGGCCTTAACCACTTACCGAGAGTCAAATATAGAGTAATGTTAAGTGCAATAAAAAAGAGCAATACAGTAATAAGTAGACGACTTGTTTCGGCCCAGGCCTCCTTTATAGCTCCAGTAGGATTAGTTTGAACTACTAACCGCCCATAATTAATAAATCGAGATTTTGTCTCCATAGGCGGAGCAAGCAATTTAACAAACCATTTTGGTGGGTTTTCATCTATTCTGTAAGTGCTATCTGGTGTTCGGTAAATTAAACGATTTTTAAGGTCATAAAGAGAGATAGTATTACTCCTAACATGCCCTAGCTCCATTAAAAATAAACTCATTACCTTGTCGGTGTTTCCCCACTCAGGATTCTGAATAGAACTTGTAATTACCGTGTCTAATAACTGCATAGATACCCTATTGGCAGATTCAACTCCCTCTCTAATCTGCTGCTTTGTTGTTGCCATTGTTGCGAAAAACAATGCAAGCATAAATATAAGCATAATAATTGTTAGTAGGAAATTTAATCGTAATCGTAATGTCATGACCTTAATAATATCTTTTAATTTGATTATTTTAAAAATTATTTAAAGACTTGTATCATATGAACTTAATTAAAGATATGTATGTAATCATTAAAAATTTGTTCTTTTAGTATATTTTAATAGGGTAATAAGTAAAAAATAAAAAAGTTAAACATGTTGGGATAAAAAATGACAATAGAATCAATGCATAATGAAGAACGAATTTTCTCTCCTAGTGAAAAAATTCAAGCAACATCAACTATTTCTGGAATGAACAGTTATAAAGATTTGTGTAAAAAAGCCGCGACTGATTACGAAGGTTTTTGGTCTGATTTGGCAAATGAATTATTGATATGGGACAAACCATTCACTAAAATCTTAAATGAGGAAAATGCCCCATTTTATAAATGGTTCGAAGATGGTCAGCTTAACGCATCTTATAATTGCCTTGATCGGCACTTAAAAACCAAATCCGATAAAGTGGCCATTATATCCGAGGGTGATGATGGATTAGTTACCAAAATAACCTATAGAGCTTTATATGAAAAAGTTTGTCAGTTTGCAAATGGATTAAAATCACTTGGTCTAAAATCTGGAGATACTGTTGTAATATATCTCCCCATGACAATAGAGGCAGTAGTAGCGATGCAGGCCTGCGCAAGAATCGGCCTAATTCACTCAGTAATATTTGGTGGATTCTCTGCGAAAAGTATTCAAGAGCGAGTTGTAGATGTGCGTGCGAAGTTAATTATTACATCGGATATGCAATTTCGTGGTGGAAAATCTATCCCTCTAAAAACTGCCATTGATGAAGCTATTGCGATGGGTGGATGTGAATCAGTTCAGAATGTTATTGTCTGGAATCGAGATGCAGCAAAGCCAGAACAAAAAGGCTATGAAGTTGATTGGCATGATCTAGTCAATGATATGGATTTATTTTGCAAACCCGTTTCGGTAAATTCAGAACACCCATTATTTATTCTTTATACATCCGGCTCCACAGGAAAGCCAAAAGGCGTTCAACATTCTACTGCCGGCTACTTACTTCATGCAATGAATACTTGCCGCTGGACATTTGATCTCCAAGATAATGATATTTATTGGTGCACAGCAGATGTAGGCTGGATAACAGGTCATACCTACGTTGCTTATGGTCCAACTGCTATGGGGGCAACACAAGTAATTTTTGAGGGCATTCCGACCTTTCCAGATGCGAGTCGTTTTTGGAAAATTATCGAGCAACATAAAGTTAGTATTTTTTATACTGCTCCTACTGCAATAAGAGCATTGATAAAATCTTCAGAGGTAAATCCAGATACTCATCCGAAGAAATCTAACTTAAGCTCATTAAGAATTTTAGCAACTGTGGGTGAACCAATCAACCCTGAGGCATGGATGTGGTACTACCAAGAAGTTGGTAACAATAAATGTCCGATTACAGACACTTTTTGGCAAACAGAAACTGGAGGGCATGTGATAACCCCACTGCCAGGTGCAACACCACTTGTTCCTGGCTCATGCACACTTCCATTTCCAGGTATAGAAATTGATGTTGTTGACGAAGTTGGAAAAAATTTAGATTGGGGTAATGGCGGGCTATTAGTAATTAAAAAACCATGGCCATCTATGATTAGAAATATTTGGGGCGACCCAGAGCGATTCAAAAAAAGCTATTTCCCAGAGGAACTGGGTGGAAAATTATATTTAGCAGGAGATGGTGCCATAAGAGACAAAGAAACAGGTTATTTCACTATCATGGGAAGGATTGATGACGTCTTAAATATTTCAGGCCATAGACTAGGAACTATGGAAATTGAGTCAGCATTAGTTGCAAATCCATTAGTGGCTGAGGCTGCAGTAGTTGGTAGGCCACATGATGTAAAAGGTGAGACAATAATTGCCTTCGTTGTTCTTAAGGGAAATAGACCAAATAAAGAGAATGCAAAAGAAATTAATGATAAATTAAGAGATTGGGTAGCAAAAGAAATAGGTCCTATAGCAAAGCCAGAAGAAATTCGGTTTGGGGACAACCTTCCTAAAACTAGGTCAGGAAAAATTATGCGGAGACTCCTCAGGTCAGTTGCTAAAGGAGAAAAAATTACTTCAGATATCACAACACTTGAAAATCCTGCAATATTAGACCAGCTAGGAGAAACAATATAGAATAAGTGCTTGGGTACTTTAAAATCTCGAAATGAATCAATCACTTAAATTTTTATTAAAAAAAATACTAGTCCCTCTTGGAGCTGGATTTTTAACTATTGTCTTTGTAGCCTTTTTGACGTTTCATTTTCTAATTGACGACAACCTGGATAATATAAAAACACGAATATTCAAACAAGTACAAAAAAAAATTGGGCATGAATTTACAGTAGAAAACCTTGAAGCAAATTGGAAAATTACCAGCCCTAGCCTAACTTTGTATAATGTCTCAATTTTTAATTACGATAAATCACAAACATTAAATATAGAAAAAATCCAAGCAGATATCTCATGGTTAAGTTTAATAAAATTATCACCAGTCTTTGATGAAATAGTAATATATCAACCAGTATTAGATATTAAAAAAGAAAAAAATGGGGTCCTCTCTGTTAATGGCATAGCAGTTGATCATGAAAAAAATAGTAGCTTTTCTACCTGGCTACTAAATCAAGATGATATTGTAGTCTACAACGCAAGCGTGTCTTGGCTTGATAAGACAAAATCAAACAAAACACTCAAATTAAATGACCTAAAAATTCATTATGGGTCCTCTAAAATTTTTTCATATATTGGGAGAAGAACTCTCGATGCTTCAACTAAAATCTCTCAGGGAACACCCAATAGAATAAAATTAAATGGATATATTGATAGCCCAACTATTGCTG
>JAOMKM010000019.1 GCA_028351715.1 Methylophilaceae bacterium
AATTACTGATTTAATAGGAGCAAAGCCTGTCCCACCTGAAACAAAAATAATTGGCTTATCACTCTCACGTATATAAAATTGTCCAAGTGGAGCCTCAATACGGTGAATTGTTTTCTCTTGCATTTCATCAAATACAAAATGAGTAAATTTTCCCCCCTCGATTAATCTTAAGTGCAATTCAATGAGCGGCTCAGATGGGGCGCTGGCAATTGAAAAAGCCCGTCTACTTCCGTCTTTCATTATAAACTCTAAATATTGTCCAGCACGAAAGCCTAATAACTCATTCCCAGGTAATTTTATTGTCATCTTCATCACATCATGATTTAATTTTTCTAATGCCTCAATTCTTACTGGAGTTATTATCGGATTCATTAGTTCCTCATCAATTTGGGTTCTTGTTTCTATCACGAGATCTTCAGTAGCCAACGCCTTACAACATAAAGTCCATCCATCAGCAACTTCTGAATTATTTAATACTGAGGTTTGATAGCCTTCTAGAAAAACATTACCTGAAACAATTTTGGATTTACACGCACCACAACTCCCGTTTTGGCATCCAAAGGGAATCGTAATTCCTGCACGAGTAGCTGCCTCTAATATGGTCTCACTAGGTTTAGCATCAAAAATTTCCCCCGTTGGTAATATAGAAATTTTATAGTTCATTACTTCTCTTCTTCTTCTCGTCGATATTCACCTTCAATTACATCATCTGAATTTTCTGTATTATTTTTACGATTTTCTGAAAAAGGGGGAGGACCTTTACTCATTGAATTTTGAATAGGAACTATCAAGAGAATGAACCCAAATATGTCGGTAATAACTCCAGGGAATAAAAATAATACCCCTGCTAATAGGTTTTTTGCGCTTCCCAATACCGCACTGAATAAATTACCGCCCTGAGTCATCATGTCCATAACTCTTGCAAACACTAATGTTTTTTCATCCTGAATTAATTGCCAACCTAAAATTGCCATAATTACGATATAAAGAAAGAACCACCAACCATAAAGACCTCCTAATTTGAAGAGTCCCCAGATTTCAAAAAATGGGAGAGAAATTAATGAAAGTATAAAAATTAAGCGCATATTTTAATAAATTATGACATCCCTTGATAATCGTAGATAATATTTAGTCTGGTATAGAGTCATTGAACTCAAATTAGTTTAATGAATCACAAACATTATAAACTGTAAATAGCCGATAAAAATGCAAAGACCTTTAATTACATATTTTATATTTTTATTTATCCTTCTTTTGAACTTAGGTACAAAGGCAGATAGTCTATTTACAGAAAAAGTTGATAATTTTCTTTCTGCAGATGAAGCATTCCAGCTAGGAGAAATCTCAGAGGATTCATTAGGTCATCTACAATTTAATATAATTATTGCAGACGGCCATTATCTCTATAAATCAAAAACTAAAATACGCAATTTACTTTTAGAAGACTACACATTAATTCTTCCTCAGGGAAAACTAAAAGTAGATGAATATTTTGGAGAGCAAGAAGTTTTTTATGGAACAGTTAATCTGGCAATAAAGATTCATACTACCCGTGCAAAAGAAAATATTGAATTAGAAATTCAAGGATGTAGTGAAAAAGGTCTTTGCTATCCTCCTGTTATTAGAGATATCAGTTATGCATCTGCTGAACCAATATTAAATATATCTGAGACTGAGAATATTTCAAAAAGCTTAGCGAATAAAAGTTTTATTTTTTCATTGTTAGGTTTTTTTGTTTCAGGATTACTTTTATCATTAACGCCTTGTGTAATGCCAATGCTACCAATTCTATCTGGAATCATTATTTCATCTAATGTCAATAATGCAAAAAAACTCACACTTGTTTATGTATTGGGAGTATGTGTTACATATACTGTCCTTGGAATTATTGCAGGCATAACAGGTAACCTATTATCTAGTAGCTTACAAAATACTAGTTTTATTTTTATCAGTAGCTTTCTTTTTATTCTGTTTGCCGCCTCTATGTTTGATTTTTTTCAATTTTCTCTTCCAAAATCTATCAATAATTCGCTTAACCAATTTAGTCAAAAAATTAAGGGAGGAAATTTATTTGGAGTTTTTCTTCTTGGACTCATTTCTTCTCTCATTTTAAGTCCTTGTGTTGCTCCACCACTTGCAGGAGCTATTCTTTACATTGGACAATCAGAAAACATTATTTTAGGAGGGGCTTCACTGTTCTTTATGGGCCTAGGCATGAGTGCGTCATTAATTTTTATTGGATTCTCAACACATGCTGTACTTCCAAAGCCAGGTCCATGGATGAATAATATTAAACAAACGATGGCTTACATCTTGCTAGCAATGGCACTGTATATTGCTAGACCATTAATGGATGATAGTATATTTTTTAGTGGGTTACTTTTACTTCTCTTAATTTGGTCTATTGGTCTTGTTCGTAACGAATTAGTAATATTCAAAAAAAAATTAGGTCTCATAATTATTTTAGTTTTTTTAGCAACAGGTGCTTATCTTACCAAACAAATAATTAATGAAATAAATTCAGATCAAAAATCTATACAAGAAATTAACTTCATTAATATTAATTCTGTAAAAGACTTAAATACGCGACTTAATCTAACTAAAGGCTCCCTTGTTTTACTCGATTTTTATGCAGATTGGTGTGTAGCATGTCTTGAATATGAAAAGCATACCTTTAGCGATCCGAAAGTAAGACGTCTTATGAATAAGTTTGTCTTACTCAAGGCAGATGTTACTGAAAATAATGAAGCCCAAAAGTTACTACTGAAAAAATTTAATCTATATGGTCCCCCGGGGATTATTTTCTTCGTCAACCAAGAAGAACAAAAGCAGTATCAAATTGTAGGATTTAAAAATTCCAATGAGTTTAGTAAAATACTAGAGGTATTAATAAATGAAGATCGTATTAAGTAAAATTATATTTTTTATAGGTATTGGCGCCCTTTGTCTTTTATTAGGGGTTGTGTATCAACAAAAAATTAATCCATCAACGCAAAATTCTTCCTCAATATACAGTGAGGTCCTTATTGATAGTGAAGGTAATAAAGTTCATTTAAGTAAATTTAAGGGAAAATGGCTTATTTTAAACTTCTGGGCAACTTGGTGTGAGCCTTGCCGAGAAGAAATACCAGAACTTAATCAATTTGCTAAAGATAATGAAAATATTTCTCTTATAGGAATTGCGGTAGATAGTATAGAGGAAGTAAAAGAATTCCAAAAAGATACCCCCATCGAATATTTATCACTTATATCTAACATGGATGGAGTAAGATTGTCTCAATCACTTGGAAACAATAAAGGCGTTTTACCTTTTACAGCCGTCATTAATCCTTTGGGAGATACCATTAGGTCTTTTTATGGTAAAGTAAAAATTCATGAATTAAATCAATCAGTAACGTCTCAATAGTATTCATAAATACACTTAAAAGATCTTAAAAGTAATTAACTTGTAGACAAATTGGCCTAATTTCGTCAAAATAGCTTTTCGTTCATAAAATAATTGAGAAGCTTTTAAGATGAAAGTAAAAAATCTTACTGTAATTCATGGTCCTAATTTGAATCTACTAGGCAAGCGAGAGCCACAGCATTATGGCTCAGTATCACTTGAAGAGATTAATAGCAAATTATCTAGTGAGGCTGAGCATGCCAATGTTTCCATTGAAATTTTTCAGAGTAATAGTGAATCTGATATTGTAAGTAAAATACAAGGCTTAAAGTCTGATTTTATTATAATTAATCCTGCTGCTTTTACTCATAGTTCTGTTTCAATTAGAGATGCGCTTTCGGCTATGAAAATCCCTTTTATTGAAGTTCACTTATCAAATGTTTTTGCAAGAGAGACTTTTAGAAAAGAATCCTTTTTCTCTGATCTTGCTGTTGGAGTAATTAGCGGTCTTGGAGCAGAAGGCTATATAGCTGCATTTAATTTCGCAATCAATATAAAGTAACCAAATTTTAACGAGGTGTAGTATGGATCTAAGAAAATTAAAAAAGTTAATCGATTTAGTAGAAGAGTCTGGAATATCAGAGCTCGAGCTTACTGAGGGAGAAGAAAAAGTAAGAATTTGTCGGCATTCTAATAATCCGCCTCAACTCCAAACACAGATTCATCAAGTACCCCCTCCCCCTCTATCATTGCAGGCTAGCGAGTCCAATACAAAATCAGAAATGAAAGAAGAAGAGGTAGCGAAAGTTTCTAAAGGGCATGCACTAACCTCTCCTATGGTTGGTAGTTTCTACCGTGCATCTTCTCCAGATACATCAGCCTTTGTTGAAATTGGCTCCGTTGTAAAAAAGGGTGACACAATTTGCATTATTGAAGCAATGAAACTATTAAATGAAATTGAAAGTGATGTAGACGGTGTAATTAAAGAAATTCTTGTCGAAAATGGGCAGCCAGTTGAATTTGGTGAAACTCTTTTCGTGATCGGTTAAAAATAACTTATGTTTGATAAAATTCTAATTGCCAATCGAGGTGAAATTGCACTTCGTATTTTAAGAGCCTGTCGAGAAATGGGTATTAAAACTGTTACAGTGCATTCTCAGGCAGATGCTGAAGCAAAATACGTCAAGCTTTCAGATGAGTCGGTCTGTATTGGTCCTGCCGCATCAAATTTAAGTTATTTAAATATACCAGCAATTATAAGTGCAGCTGAAGTAACTGATGCTCAAGCAATTCATCCCGGCTATGGCTTTCTTTCTGAAAATGCAGACTTTGCAGAGCGTGTAGAAAAAAGTGGCTTTGTTTTTATTGGGCCTAAAGCAGAAACAATTAGGTTAATGGGAGATAAAGTTAGTGCAAAAGATGCTATGAGAAGAGCAAGTGTTCCCTGCGTTCCAGGCTCTGAAGGAGCATTATCAAATGACTCTAATGAAATAATAAAATCAGCAAAAAAGATTGGTTACCCTGTCATTATTAAGGCATCTGGTGGTGGTGGTGGAAGAGGGATGCGTGTTGTTCATACAGAAGCAGCTCTATTAAATGCAGTTTCAATGACAAAAAACGAAGCACAGGCAGCTTTTGGTAATCCCGTCGTTTACTTAGAAAAGTTTCTAGAAAAACCTCGTCATGTTGAATTTCAAGTATTAGCTGATGAATATAAAAATGCTATTCATCTTTGGGATAGGGATTGTTCTTTACAACGACGACACCAAAAAATTATTGAAGAAGCTCCTGCACCTGAAATTTCACAAAGACTTAGGGAAAAAATTGGGGCTCGATGCGCCGATGCCTGTAAAAAAATTGGTTACCGTGGAGCTGGAACATTTGAGTTTCTATACGAGAATGGAGAATTCTTTTTTATTGAAATGAATACCCGTCTTCAAGTTGAACATACAGTTACTGAAATGATCACTGGAATTGATTTGGTGCAAGAACAAATTAAAATTGCTTATGGGGAGAAATTAACTTTAAGACAAAAAGATGTTGAGCTTCGAGGCCATTCAATAGAATGCCGAATAAATGCTGAAGACCCTTATAACTTTGTTCCTTCTCCCGGAATTATCACTCGGTTCCATCTCCCAGGAGGCCCAGGAGTTAGAATAGACACCCATGCCTACGGTGGATATAAAGTCCCTTCAAACTATGATTCAATGATAGGTAAGCTTATTTCCTATGGTAAAACTAGAGACCAAGCTATCTCTAGAATGAAAATAGCTTTATCAGAAATGGTTATTGAGGGTATTAAAACTAATATTCCTCTTCATCGCGACTTAATGGATGATGCTGCTTACCAAGCTGGAGGAGTTAGCATTCATTATTTGGAAAAAAAACTAGGAATTAAATCCTAAATATTAATGGCTTGGACAAACCTTATTATTCAAGCAAGTTCTAATTCTGTAGAAAAAACCATAGATTATTTAATGGATTTAGGTGCTCTTTCAGCATCAATACAAGATAAAAATCTTAATCAAAAAGATGAGGAAGTCATTTTTGGTGAGCCCCACAACGGCCCTCAGCAATATTGGCAAGAAAATTCCATCAGCGCACTTTTTGAAGAAAATATTGAGGTTGATATAATTAAGAATAAATTAGAGCATTTTCTCAATAAAAAAATTAAAGTTATTATTTCTAGGGTTGAAGATCAAGATTGGGTTAAAGCCTCCCAAGATCAATTTCATCCTATTTGCATTCGAGATAAATTTTGGATAATTCCTACTTGGTACAAACGAGAATTAAAAAATGGTATTAATTTAATTCTTGACCCTGGTTTGGCATTTGGTACTGGATCTCATCCTACAACACATTTATGTATTGAATGGTTGATTGATCATGTAAAAAAAAATGATCGAGTACTTGACTACGGATGCGGATCTGGAATTCTTGCAATCGCTGCTAAGAAAATCGGTTGTCAAAGTGTACTAGGAATTGATATAGATCCACAAGCTTTAACAGCCAGCAAGGATAATGCTTTATTAAATAATGTCACAATTCAGATAGCTCCGTCGTCTAAACCCATCGCGATCAAAGCAGATCTAATTGTTGCAAATATTCTATCAAGTGCTTTATCGGTTCTCGCACCAGCGCTAGCTAGTTACACGAAGCCCAAGGGTATCATAGCTCTATCGGGAATTTTAGAAGCCCAAGAAAATCATATAAAAGAAATATATAAAGAATGGTTCGAAATCAATAAGGTAACAAGAAAAGAGGGGTGGGTTTGTATATCCGGTATACGCCGAAATAACTAAAATCCTATTTGAATCATTTTATATTTTAGGCATATAATGATTGAATATGAATAAGCTTTATATCTTTATTTTTTTATCGATGCTCTTATTAGGGTGTGCTAACACCACAGAACATAAAATACAGTATCCTGCCCCTCACAATGACTATACCGGTCGACTAATTTTAAAACATTTTTCTAGTGAAGATAAGAGTGCTTTTATGATACGAACATGTAAATATTACGGTGGGGTTAATCAGGATACTTCAAAAACTATTGGCGAAGATTACCTCCTTCAAGAGGTAATAGAGTTTAAATGCAACTACCACGGCAAACTTCAGGAAGAACTCAACATTGATGGTAAATCATCCCAACGGCTAAGCGGACTGTCTGCTAAAAATAAGTGTGAAAATTTAGGGTTCAAAGTGGGAACAGTAGACTTTAGAAAATGTATGGAAGAACTCACACAATAAATATTATGTTTAAATTATATAAAACCTTTTTTATATTTTTTATACTGCTAAATGTAGCTTACTCTCAAAATAAAACTATAAGTTATACCTGCAAGGGTCTAAGTAATTTTGAAATTATAGGGACTCCAGGAGTTAAGGAAGAGATGAAAGAAGTTACCTATAATTTTATTAATGGATCTTTACAGGATCTTAATAATATTGAATGTAATTGGAGCAACAATATCATTACTTGCGAGTCAACTTTTCTTAATTTTCGTAAACTAAAAGTAGATCAAGAAACATTGAAGGTCACGGACTTTATTTCTGGCAATAAAGGCTTTGGGCAATATGCTGAGAATTTCACAGGTGAATGCCTCATAAAATAAGTAAGGCCCTTAAATATTTACAGTTATTAACCTTATGATTTAAATTTATGTCATACATTAAAAATACTAAGCCCTCAATTACTGTAGAAAAAATTAATAGCGATCTATACAAAGTTGAAGTTAATCATAATAGCTCTACGGTCCATATAGTCAGTCTAAGTCCCACTACCTATTCTGAGATTTCTAAGAATATTATTACCCCAGAAAAATTAATTTATGTATCTTTTATATTTCTTATGGAGCGTGAATCTAATGAATCAATTCTTTCTAATTTTAATTTAGAAATTATTCAAAATTATTTTCCAGAATATTTAAGTAAGATTAAAAATTATTTCTAAATAGTAGAAACTCATAAATATTTTTTTTGTCTACCACGTTATCTTAAGAAAGGAATAAATATGATCAAATATATAATGTTAGTCTTTGTTTCGCTCTCACTTTTTGCAGAACCAATCCAAAAGAATGAAA
>JAOMKM010000020.1 GCA_028351715.1 Methylophilaceae bacterium
GTAAGCTACGTTTTCAAAAATAGATTTAGGAAATGGATTTGGTTTTTGGAATACCATACTAATCCGCATTCTTACCTCTATTGGATCAACTTTTTTATCTAAAATATTTGTATTATCTGGCTGGAGAATAATTTGTCCTTCATATTTATTACCAGGATACAAATCATGCATACGGTTAAATGATCTTAGGAAGGTTGATTTACCGCAGCCCGATGGGCCTATAAGTGCTGTAATTTTATTTTCGTAGACCGGTAAATTAATATTTTTTAATGCTTGGGTGCCATCTGCATAAAAAAAGTTTAAATTTTTTGATTCGGCCTTAATAATTTCATTGTGTTTTTTTAGCATTACCATTTAATTTTCTTCCTAATGTTGTACCTAAGCTTTATTGCTACACCGTTCATTAATACCGTTAAAATAATTATGACGGCTCCAGTAGCAGCTGCATTTATATGAAATGCATGTTGTGGTCTTGATATCCAGTTGAACATTTGTATTGGTAGGACAGTAAATCCTGCATTCAGCCAATCTAAATTAATAAAAGGAGGATCAATCGTTACTGGAGATGGGGGTAGGAAAGCAATAAATGTTAGAGCGCCAATAGTAATTAAAGGTGCTGTTTCTCCTATTGCACGAGCCATTCCAATAATAACTCCTGTTAGTATTCCGCCGTAAGAGTATTGGACAACATGGTTTAATACTACCTGCCATTTAGTAGCACCGACCGCATAGGCGGCCTCACGAATTTGGACGGGAATAGCTCTAATGGCCTCTCGAGTTGATACGATCACAATAGGTAACATTAAAAGAGCTAGTGTTAACCCAGCAGTTAAGATACTTTGACCCAACCCAAAGCTATACACAAATAAACCTAATGCAAGTAAGCCATAAATAATGGAAGGAACTCCTGCTAGGTTAGATACATTGATCTCGATAATATCTGATAACCAACCTTTTTTAGAGTATTCTTCAAGGTAAATTCCAGCTGCAATTCCTAATGGAACCGCTACGATAAATGTAACAATTAAAACTAATGAAGAGCCTACCCATGCTGAAAGAATTCCTGCTCTTGCTGCTCTACGTGATGGAAAGTTACTAAAGAAATCTAAAGTAAATTTTGGATACCCATCAAGGACTAGATCTAAGAAAAGTATTATTAATGTAATTGTTAGGCTAGCAATCACAAACATACCTAGACCTGCAAAGGCAAGATCATTTCTTTTGTGCTGCCTTATCATAGTTCGGATAAGATTAAGGTCTTTTAGGGCTGAAGGTTTTTTTTGATTTACTGCCATATTTTAATATCGCTCCGCAAATTTCTTTCGGGTCATGTGCCCCAATATATTTAATAGTAGCGTCATCACCAATAATGTAAGGCCAGCAGCAAAAATACTTTGGTAGCCAATACCTCCATGCTCAAGATCACCAAGAGCTACAGAAACTATATATGAGGTAATGGTCGCTGCACTTTCGACTGGATTAAACGTAAAATTAGGTTGTTGCCCTGCTGCAATTGCTACAATCATTGTCTCACCCACTGCTCGACTGATAGCAAGGATATAAGCTGCCACAATACCTGATATTGCTGCTGGAGTAATAACTCTGACGGAAGTTTGAAATCGTGTTGCTCCCATTGCATATGCTCCCTCTCTCATAGCCATCGGGACAGCCCGCATTGAATCCTCAGCAAGTGATGCAATATATGGAACAATCATTACTCCCATAACAATACCGGGACCTAACATGTTGAATGTTGTCAAATCAGGATATATTTTTTGAAGCAATGGAGTGACAAGCATCAGTGCAAAATAACCAAAAACAACAGTTGGTACACCAACTAATAATTCAAGGATTGGCTTGACTGTTTCTCTTACCTTATGAGAGGCAAATTCAGATAGATAAATAGCGGTAATAGTCCCTAGAGGAACTGCAACAATTAGTGCAATAAAAGTGGTCGTTAATGTTCCGGAGATTAAGGGTAATATTCCATAATGCTTTATTGAGTAATTTGGAGTCCATACGGTATCTGTAAGAAATTCATAAATAGACACATGCTGAAAGAAAGGAATAGCTTCACTTACAAGAACATAGACAATTGCTGAGGTAATAAAAACTGCAAATGCTGCTGAGCATAATAGAGCAAATTCAATAAATCTCTCCATAATATTTCTCTGGAAATCTTTAGATAATCTTGCGCTTATAATTGGTTCAGACATAGAAGATGCATTCGTAATGTAATCCTTGCAATACTACTTCAATTTCTCTTTAATTAAAATTAGAAAGAGAAAAAAAGGGCAATTTAATTGCCCTTTTTTATAAGGTATTTTATTTATTTACTTGCCCCTGAAAGCTCTAACATTTCCTTTACTGACAAACCAATTGCTGGCTTTATAAATGCCGTCCCTGTTTTAAGTGTTTTATAGTGATTTGTTATCATTGCATACTCCTCATCACTAAATGGAATGTAGCCAACTTCTCTAGCCATTTCACCTGCATACTTTAAGTAAAATTCAACAAACTTTTTTACTTTTGGATCGGATACCGCCTTTGCTGAATTTATATAGACAAACAAGGGTCTAGAAAGAGGGTTGTATGATCCATCCATTGTGGTTTCAATAGCTGGCAGTATAAATTTACCATCACTATTTTTAATTGCTGCAACACCTAATTTATTTTTATTTTCAGTATAGTAAGCTAAACCAAAGTAACCAATACCACCTTTATCACCGGATACGCCTTGAACTAAAACATTATCATCTTCAGATGCAGTAAAGTCGCCTCTTATAGCTTTTGTCTCCCCATTAATAGCTTCAGTAAAATAGTCAAACGTTCCTGAATCAGCACCTGGTCCATAGAGCTTAAGGGGTTTATCTGGAAAGCTGTCCCGCACCTGATTCCAGCTCGTAATTTTACCCTGAGCAGCAGGTTCCCACATTTTTTTTAGTTCTGCTGGGGTCAGTTCTTTAGCCCAGTCATTTTTTTTATTAAGTACAACAGTGATTGCATCAAAAGCAATAGGAACTTCAATAAACTTAATCCCAGCATCTGCACATTTCTTTCTTTCGTTAGCTTTAATAGGTCTTGAGGCACCTGACATTACAGTATCACCTCGACAAAGCTTTTTAAAGCCACCACCAGTGCCCGATACTCCTACAGTAACCTTAATGCCTGTTGCTATTTGGAATTCTTCGGCAACCGCTTCTGTAATTGGGTATACAGTGCTGGAACCATCAATCTTAACAATATCTACCGCCGAGTATGCTGGTGCTAAAAAAGAAAAAATTCCAGTAACTACGGCAGCAAGACTTAATCTCATTAACTTAAATTCATTCATTTTAATTACTACTCCTTAGTGATTTTTAATTTAAATTTGCTTACTAATATATATTTTTATTAAGCCATACAAGGTTAATACTTAATTATGACAGTTTAATGACACATTATTGATTACTAATTTTAGGTATAATATGGCTCTAATTAAAAGAAAGACAATAATGGAACAAGAAGAGATTTTGCTACTAAAACAGACTATTACTACTGTTAATGAAAAATTTACAGTGCTGCGGAGGTATCTTTGACCTTGATGAAAAAATAGAAAGAATTCAAGAGTTAACAGCAAAACAAGAAGATCCTGCTACGTGGTCAGATAGAGCCTTAAGTCAAAAAATTGGTAAGGAAAAAAAGGTGCTTGAGGAAATCGTAAATCAAGCTCAACAGTTGACTCATCAGTTGAATGATAATGCAGAGCTCTTTGAAATGGCTTTAGCTGAAAATGATAGCCATACTCTGATCACTATAAAAAAAGACACTGATCAATTAGAAAAAAAAGTAGATGATATTGAATTTAAGAGAATGTTTTCTAATCCAATGGACCCTAATAATTGTTTTATTGACTTTCAATCGGGCAGTGGAGGAACTGAAGCTCAAGATTGGGCAAATATGTTATTTCGAATGTATATGCGTTATGCAGAAAGAAAAAATTTTAAGGTAGAAATATTAGAATTTTCTGAAGGAGAGGTAGCTGGAATAAAAGGCGCAACTCTTAAAATTACAGGTGATTATGCCTTTGGTTACTTTAGAACAGAAACAGGGATACATAGATTGGTAAGAAAGTCTCCATTTGATTCAGGTAGCCGGCGCCACACTTCTTTTGCTGGAGTAAATGTTTATCCAGAAATTGATGACTCAATTGATATTGAGGTTAATCCTGCAGAATTAAGAATTGACACTTATCGAGCTTCTGGTGCCGGAGGTCAACATATCAATAAAACAGATTCTGCTGTTAGAATTACACATTTACCGACTAATACTGTTGTTCAATGCCAAAATGATCGTTCTCAGCATCGAAACAAAGCAGAGGCGATGAATATGCTTAAAGCACAATTGTATGCTATGGAGCTTAATAAGCGCAACGAAGAGAAGCAGGCAGTTGAAGATGCAAAGACTGATATTGGTTGGGGTCATCAGATTAGAAGTTATGTATTAGACCAGTCTAGAATTAAGGACTTAAGAACTAATATTGAAGTTGGAAATACACAAGGAGTCCTAGACGGAGATTTAGATCCATTTATTAGTGAGAGTTTAAAGCAAGGAGTATAGCTTGAGTGAAAATAACCAACCTGTAATTCAGGATGAAAATTCGATAATTTTAGAGCGACGAGCTAAATTAAAAGAGCTTCGTGAAAAGGGTGTGGCTTTCCCAAACCAGTTCACCCCAGATGCTTTTGCCAAAAAATTACATCAAGATTACGACGGACTTGATAAGGAAGTCTTAGAAGAAAAATCGATGGTGGTTTCAATTGCAGGACGAATGATGTTGAAGCGGGTGATGGGGAAGGCGAGCTTTGCGACTATACAAGATACAACTGGACGCATACAGCTTTATGTTTCTAGGGACTTAATAAATAATGAAGATAATCCTGAGCTATATTCTTCCTTTAAACGCTGGGATTTAGGCGACATACTTTGGGCAAAAGGAACATTATTTAAAACAAAAACTAATGAGCTTTCATTATATGTTACCGAGATTAATTTACTGACAAAATCTCTAAGACCTTTACCAGAAAAATTTCATGGCTTATCAGATCAAGAAACAAAATATCGTCAGCGCTATGTCGATTTAATTGTAAATGAAGATACTCGAGATACATTTTTAAAGCGGAGTCAGATTGTTGCAGGTATTCGAACCTTTATGACAGATCATCAATTCTTAGAAGTAGAAACTCCAATGTTGCATGCAATCCCTGGAGGCGCTACCGCAAAACCATTCGAGACACATCATAATGCTTTGGATATGGATATGTTTTTAAGGATTGCTCCTGAGCTCTATTTAAAAAGGTTGGTTGTTGGGGGATTTGATCGAGTATTTGAGATAAATAGAAATTTTCGGAATGAAGGGTTAAGTGTTAGACATAATCCTGAGTTTACTATGATGGAGTTCTATGCAGCCTATACTGATTATCATTGGCTAATGAATTTTACAGAAAATTGTATTCGTAATGTGGCAGAACTAACAACTGGATCAATGGTAGTTCAGTACCAAGGAAAGCCAATTGATTTTAGTAAGCCATTTGACAGGCTAACTTTGGTTCAGGCAATCATGAAGTATTCTGATCGTTTTAAGGATAGTGAGCTTATTGATAAAGGATTCATTAAGAATACCTTATCAAAGACAGGAATTTCTCTAACAGAAAATGCAGGGTTAGGCGCATATCAGTTAGCACTTTTTGAGGCTGTTGCTGAAGAGCATTTATGGGATCCGACTTACATCATTGATTACCCTATTGAGGTTTCTCCATTGGCAAGAACTTCTGATACTAACCCAGAGATCACAGAACGATTCGAGTTGTTTATTGCCGGACGTGAGATTGCAAATGGCTTTTCAGAGTTGAATGATGCAGAGGATCAAGCAGCACGTTTTAAAGCTCAAGCCCAAGCTAAAGAGGCGGGGGATGAAGAGGCCATGTTTTATGATGCTGATTTTATTCGTGCATTAGAGTACGGCATGCCACCAACAGGTGGTTGTGGTATTGGAATAGATCGATTAGTGATGTTAGTTACTGACAGCCCGAGCATTAGAGATGTAATTTTATTCCCTCATATGAGAGCAGAGTAAAAATCATGAATAAATATTCAAGTTACGATCGTGATTTAATGAGCCCTAAAGACGCACTCCAAGTTTTAGTCGAAGGAAATACTCGTTTCGTTAATAACGACAAACGTCAGTATGATATGTTAATAACTAGGAATGAAACTAAAGATAAACAACAGCCTTTTGCTTCCATTTTAGGCTGCAGTGATTCTAGAGCTTCAGTTGAGTTCGTTTTTGATCAGAATTTGGGTGATTTATTTAGTGTGAGACTTGCAGGGAATATTGCATCAAAAGAGGCAGTTGGAAGTCTTGAATTTTCAACCAAACACCTAGGTTCTAAAATTATTGTTGTTATGGGTCATACAAATTGTGGTGCAATTAAGGCAGCATGTGATCAATATCATGAAGGAAACATTGGTGAAATTATTCGACTTATTGAGCCAGCTGTTGCTGCTGAGAAAAGTATACTTTCTAAAAAAGATAGGGGTTCACATAACAAAATATTTGTTGAGAAGGTTTGCTTCCATAATATTCAGTATCAAATAGATCAGATTTTAAAGCAAAGCAGTATTATTAGAGACCAATTAAAAGAAAAAAAAGTTGCTCTCATTGGTGCCGTCTATAACTTAAGCACAGGCATAGTTGAATTCGATTTAGATAATGTTCAAATGTAATCACGTTGTTTTCATACAACATCTCTTAACCCATTAGTTCCAAAGCTTTTAATAAAAAATATCCTCGAACAGAATTTAATCTCTTGTTTGTCATTAATTTGTCATATTTATTTTTAATAATAGTCACAAGTTCTGAAAATTTATTGGCTTGAAGATTTTAAAACTATTAATTTAAAAAATAATTTAGAGGCAAAAATAATATGAAATCAAATAAAATTTTATCTGGATTGGTCGCTTTATCACTCATGACGACATCATTCTCGACACTAGCTAACAACACGACCGAAGATTTAATAAATGCCTTAGTGACCAAAGGAATATTAACTGAAGATGAAGCCTTACTTCTAACTAAAACTAGCAATGGAAATTACGCTAAAAGAAATAAGGAAATTAAATCCAAGTTGACTATTAGTAAGCACTTAGAAAAAGCTACATTATATGGTGATATTCGTGCCAGGCAAGAATGGAGAAACGCTAAGGAGTATGGTGGAAATGACGAAGTCGATCGTAGTAGGCAACGTTACAAGATTACTCTTGGTGTAAAAACTAATATTACTGATGATTGGTATACAGATTTAGCGCTGGCAATGGGATCTAAAGGGCGTTCAGATAACGCTACATTAGGAAGCGGAGGTTATGAGGAGTCTAAACAAGCCGTTTATGTGAAACGAGCAATGATTGGATGGAAGCCACAAGATTGGCTTGCAATAGAAGCAGGAAGAATTAAGAATCCTTTGTATACAAAACCAATGGTATGGGATAAAGATCTAACATGGGATGGAATCGCAGTTAAAGCAAAGCATAAATTAAATAAACTTACTGCCTTAGAATTTAAAGGCGGTGTAAATACAATGATAGGTGATGATAAGCAATATAAAAATTCATCATCATCTGATGTTGATTCTCAATATATGGGGGCTGTCCAAATTGTTGGTAAGCATAAATTTGATAAGAAAAAAGGCCCATCATTAAAGGTTGGTTTAACACACACCTTTTACACCAACGATGAAGATGGAGATG
>JAOMKM010000021.1 GCA_028351715.1 Methylophilaceae bacterium
AGAATTTTTTTATCTGGAGTTTTTTTTCCCAGAATTTTTTTATCTGGAGTTTTTTTAACTAATTTTTTTAGAAATTCAAACATATTTTTTTAGAACTTAATTTTTGGATTATGGTCAATTACCCATTATTATACAAGTAATTATTAAAAAGGATTGCATGTGAATTTCTTAAAAATAGTATTTATTTTTTGCCTAACACCTTTATTTGTTCAGGCTGAACAAAAAGTCCAGGAAATATCTCTTAAAAATGGAATGAGAGTAATGGTAAAAGAAGACCATCGTTCGCCTGTTGTTGTTTCAATGATATGGTACAGAGCAGGAAGCCTTGATGAGGTTAATGGAAAAACTGGGGTTGCCCATTTACTGGAACATATGATGTTCAAGGGAACTAAAACAACTAAACCTGGCGAATACTCAGAAATTATCGCTGCTGCAGGTGGAAGAGAAAATGCATTTACTGGGGCAGATTATACTGCGTACTATCAACGACTAGAAAAATCAAAATTACCAATATCTATGAAAATGGAAGCTGATAGAATGCAAAATTTGGTCATTACAGAAGAAGAATTTAAAAAAGAAATTAGTGTCGTAATGGAGGAACGTCGGTGGAGAACTGATGATAAACCAAAAGCTCAAGTTAATGAGTTGTTCAACTCTCTTGTGTTTAGAGCTCATCCTTATGGAAAGCCTATAGTTGGTTGGATGAATGACCTTCAGAATATGACACACGAAGATGCAATTGAATGGTACAAAATGTGGTACAGCCCTAGTAATGCAATTCTAGTAATCGCTGGAGATGTTGATACCAAAGAAGTTTTTTCTCAAGCAAGAAAGTATTTTGGTAAAATTCCGGCATATGAAATAGCCAAAAGAAAGCCTCAGTTTGAACCAATACAGAATGGTTCAAGAAGAGCAGTTTTAAAAGCTCCAAGTAAGTTACCTTATATTCAAATGGGTTACCCTACACCTACCTTAGGTAAGGATGGAATAAGTAATAAAAAAGAAGCTTTTGCACTTGAAGTGTTAGTTGGAATTTTATCAGGGACTAGTTCATCTAGACTTAATCAAAATTTAGTTAAAAAGACATCAAAAGCAATAAATGTTAATGCAGGCTACAGCATGCTTTCTCGTGGGGGTCAAAGTACATTTGAAATGTATGGGACACCAAGCGAAAAAGTATCTGTAGTTGAATTAGAAGAATATCTTAAACTTGAATTAAAAAAAATTGTTGATAATGGAGTAACAGACCTTGAATTAAAGAGAGTAATAACAAGTGTTATTGCTGGGGAAGTTTACCAAAAAGACTCTGTTATGGGAGCAGCTATGCAAATTGGACAGCTCGAAACTATGGGTTATTCCCACAAGATAGTAGATGATTATATCGATAATATAAAGAAAGTTACATCTAAAGATATTCAGGAAGCCATTAAAAAATATTTTCATGATGATGCTCTAACGGTAGTTACATTGGATCCACAACCCCTAGATAAAAATAAAACACCAAAAGGAAGACCTCATGCTCATTAAAATTATTCTTATTTCAGCGCTATTGTTCCTTTCAAATTTTTCTAGTGCCGCATTAAATATTCAACATTGGAAGACTGATAATGGAGCGAGTATATATCTTATTGAAAATAACGATTTACCAATAGTAGACATTAACGTTGATTTCAGGGCTGGAAGTGTTAGGGATTCCAAACAAAAAAGTGGATTAGCTTCTCTTACAAACCATATAATGGTTTTAGGATCAGGTGGAATAAATGAAGAAGATTTAGCTAATAAGTTTATAGATATAGGCGCGCAATTAGATAGCTCATTTGATCAAGATAAAAGTGGATTTAGTTTACGTACTCTATCTGAGAAAAGAAGTGAAGCTATTGATTTATTGACTCTTGTTCTTCATAAACCAAATTTTGATAATCAAATTATTGAAAGAGAGAAGAAAAGATATATTGCAAGCATAGCCCAATCAGCGACAATGCCTGAGTCAATAGCTTCCAAAGCTTTTATGACTGCTTTGTATGGTGAACATCCATATGCTTTACCAAGCTCCGGTGAAGTTGAGTCAATAAAAAAAATAAGTAAAAAAGACCTAAAAGAATTCTATAAAAATAACTATTTATCAAATGAATTATCAGTTGTAATAGTCGGTGATATTTCAAGAGCTGAAGCTGAAGATCTAAGCCATAAAATTAGCATTGGGTTTCCTGAAAGTAAAAAAGTCAACGCGATTCCTTTGGTAACTTACAATAAACAGCAAAATATAAAAATAAGTCACCCATCAAAACAAGCACATTTATATTATGGTGCTCCGATAATCAAAAGAGGGGATCCTGATTTTTTAACGTTATATTTAGGCAATTATATTTTAGGGGGGGGTGGTTTCGTATCAAGATTAACTCAAGAAATAAGAGAGGATAGAGGGTTAGCATATAGTGTCTATAGCTATTTTATGCCATATATTGAGGCTGGTCCTTTTCAAATAGGAATTCAAACAAAAAAGGATCAGGTTGGAGAAGCAAAAAAAATAATACAAAAAACTGTTAGTGATTTTATTAAAAATGGCCCAACTCAAAAAGAGTTGAGAAGAGCCAAAGACTTTATGATCGGTGGATTTCCACTTAGATTAGATAGCAATAAAAGTATTCTACAATATGTCAGTATGATGGCTTTTTATAAGTACCCATTAGATTACCTTGAAACATTTACAAAGAAAATTGATAAAATAACAGCTAAAGAAATAAAATCTGCTTTTCAAAGGCGTGTTGATATGAGTAAATTTTCTACAGTTATTGTTGGTAGTGAATAGTAATAAAAAAAGTACAGTAAAAATTATTGGTGGCTCGTGGAAAAGAAAAAATATCTTTTTTAATGATTCTAATAGTTTAAGACCAAGTTTGAATAGGGTAAGAGAAACTTTATTCAATTGGTTGGATCAAGATTTATCCTACAAAAAATGTCTTGATTTGTTCGCTGGAAGCGGCGTTTTAGGTTTTGAATCTTTGTCTAGAAATGCAGAATCTTGTTCATTTGTTGAAAAAAATAAATCGACTGCATTAAATCTTACAGATAATATGAATAACTTAAATGCTGAAAATGCTTTTATTATAAATACATCAGCAGAAATTTTTTTAGAGAATAGTGATGACCTTTTTGATATTATTTTCTATGATCCTCCATTTTCAATAGTCAATCCAAATCTTTTTTTATTTGAAATTAAAAATCATTTAAAACCTGAGGGTGTAATATATTTTGAAACAAACAAACAATATATAGGTAAAGAATTCAAAATTTTAAAGAATTCTAAAGCAGGAAAGGTATACTTTTATTTATTACAATAATATAAATATATAAAATGATTGCTGTTTATCCAGGATCTTTTGATCCAATCACTCTAGGCCATGAAGATATTATTATGCGTGCATGTAAAGTCTTCGATCAGGTTATTGTAGGCGTGGCTAAAAACAATCAAAAAAATTCTTTATTGAGCTTTAATCAAAGATTAGATCTTGCAAGGCTTACTATTGAAGGAAAAAAAAATGTTTCTGTATTAGGCTATGAAGGATTAACTATTAACTTTTTGAACTCATTAGATTCCAATGTTATTATCCGCGGTATAAGGAGCGAGAAAGATTTTATTTACGAGTCCGAAATTTCTAGTATGAATAATATGATGAGTAATAATATCGAAACTTTTTTTCTACCATCTTCGGATAATTTTAAAGCTATTTCATCCTCCAGAGTAAGAGAAGTATTCAAGCTAGGTGGAGATATCTCTAATTTTGTCTCTAATGGAACACTCCATTATTTAAAGTCTCTTGGTAAATAATTATGGCCCTGATGATTACAGATGAGTGTATTAATTGCGATGTTTGTGAACCTGAATGCCCAAATGATGCAATTTATCAAGGTATAGATATTTATGAAATAAATCCAAAACTATGTACGGAATGTGTGGGTCATTTTGAAACTCCACAATGCGTTGAGGTTTGTCCTATTGCGTGTATCCCCTTAAATCCTAAAAGTATTGAGTCTAAAGAGCAGCTTTTGAGGAAGTACAAACTTCTTACTGAATCAAAAAGAAATTAAATTATTTGGAGAGGTTTATGCGTTTATTACATACGATGTTAAGAGTGAATGATTTACAAGAATCTATTAATTTTTATGACAAATTATTTGGCATGAAAGTCTTAAGGCAACAAGATTTTCCAGATGGAAAATTTTCATTAGCTTTTATAGGTTACGGTGATGAGGAAAATAATACAGTAATAGAGTTAACCCATAATTGGGATATTAATAATTATGAACATGGAGGTGCTTATGGGCATATTGCAATTGAGGTTGATGATGCTTATGAAGCGTGCGCTAAAATTAAAGAGTTAGGAGGTAATGTACTTCGAGACGCTGGGCCAATGATGCATGGCAAAACAGTAATTGCATTTATTGAGGACCCTAGTGGATATAAAGTAGAGCTGATTCAAAAGGGGACTTTTTAATCAAAAAAATCTTTCACTTTATCAACCCATGTTTTATGTCTAGGACTATGCTTTCCACTATCTGCTTGATTTAGAGCCTCTAGTTTAGATAGTAATTTTTTTTGTTCTTCAGTTAGCTTCACGGGAGTTTCTATAGCTACGTGACAGTGAAGGTCTCCATAGCTATTCTCTCTAACTGGCTTTACACCTTTACCTTTAAGTCTAAATGTAGCACCTGTTTGCGTTTCTGCAGGTATCTTAATTTTAGCATTACCATCAAGAGTTGGAACCTCTAAACTACCACCTAGGGCTGCGGTAGAGAAGCTTATTGGCATTTCGCAATGAAGGTTTGCTCCATCGCGCTCAAAAATAGCATGTGGCTTAAGACCAACTACAACATAGAGGTCTCCTGTAGGACCACCATTTAAACCAGCCTCACCTTCGCCACTTAGTCGAATACGGTCACCTTCATCAACACCTGATGGTATTTTTACTGATAATGTTTTAGATATCTCTTTTCTACCAGAGCCTCTACAATCTGAACAGGGGTCTTCAATAGTCTTTCCGGTGCCTTCACAGTTAGGGCATGGTTGTTGTACAGAAAAGAAACCTTGTTGCATTCTAACCTGACCAAGACCTTGGCAGGTCGCACAAGAAGTAGGTTGTGTTCCTTTCTTAGCTCCTGAGCCATTACATGGTTTACATGTGGACATCACAGGAATTTTAATCTTTGTTTCTGTGCCGCTTGCAGCATGTTCTAATGAAATTTGCATATTGTATCGAAGGTCAGCGCCTCGATAAACATTAGATCTTTGATTGTTTCTCCCTCCGCCAAAGATATCACCAAAGATATCACCAAAATCACCAAAATCACCTGCACCTCCAGATCCACCCCCACCCATAGCTTGATCTACTCCAGCGTGACCGTATTGATCGTACATAGATTTTTTTTGTGGGTCAGATAAAATATCATAAGCCTTTTTTACTTCTTTAAAAGTTTCTGTAGATTCGGGATCACCATTATTTCGATCTGGATGATGTTTCATTGCAAGTTTCTTATAAGCTTTTTTTATTTCAGCTTCAGATGCTTGTTGATTTAAATTTAATGTCTCGTAGTAATCTTTTTTATCAGCCATAGGGAATTGAAGTAGAGGTAATTAAACTTACCTCTACTATATATAATAATTTATCGAGTTATTTTTTTTTCTTTTCGTCTTTCTTTTCGCTTTCTTTTACTTCTTCAAATTCAGCATCAACAACTTCAGCATCAACTGTTTTCTCTTTATTTTTACCAGCCGCCGCTGACTGTTCCTGACCAGATTGTTGCTCTGAGTGAATTTTCTCACTAAGTTTTTGAGATGCTTCAGCTAGAACTTTATTTTTGGCTTCGATATCATCTTTGTTATCCGATTTTAAAGACGCTTCAAGGTCACTTATAGCTTTCTCGATTTTTACTTTTTCATCTTTTTCTACTTTATCAGGGTGATCAGCCATTGTTTTTTTAATAGAATGAATCATACCTTCAGAGAGATTTTTTGCATCAACCAACTCTCGTAATTTCTTATCTTCTTCAGCATGAATTTCAGCATCATCTTCCATCCTCTTAATTTCTTCTTCACTTAGCCCACCGCTAGACTTAATAACTATCTTATTTTCCTTGCCGGTAGCTTTATCTTTTGCATTCACATGCAAAATACCATTTGCATCAAGGTCAAACGTAACCTCTATTTGAGGAGTTCCTCTTGGAGCTGCTGGTATTTCGTCTAAATTAAATTGCCCCAAACTTTTATTTCCAGAAGCCATCTCTCTTTCCCCTTGAAAGACATTAATTGTAACTGCGCTTTGATTATCTTCAGCAGTGGAAAATGTTTGGGATTCTTTTGTTGGTATTGTAGTATTTTTTTTAATTAATTTTGTCATAACACCGCCCATTGTCTCAATCCCTAGGCTTAATGGAGTAACATCTAAGAGCAAGACATCTTTCACGTCACCCTGAAGAACTCCCCCCTGTATAGCGGCACCAACTGCAACCGCCTCATCAGGATTAATATCTTTTCTTGGCTCAACTCCAAATATCTCTTGTACCTTTTCCTGAACTTTTGGCATTCTAGTTTGACCACCCACAAGGATTACATCAGCAATCTCATTTGAAGCTCCTGAATCTTTTAATGCCGTTTTACATGGAGCAATAGTTCTTTCTATAAGGTCTTCAACTAGTGACTCAAGTTTTGCCCTTGTTAATTTCACAACTAAATGTTTAGGGCCAGAAGCATCGGCAGTTAAGTAGGGTAAATTAACCTCTGTTTGTGTGCTACTTGATAGTTCAATTTTTGCTTTTTCAGCAGCCTCCTTAAGTCGCTGCTTAACAAGCACATCTTTACTTATATCCACGCCGTTTTCTTTTTTGAATTCCTCTGCAAGGAAATCAATTATTCTGTTATCAAAATCTTCTCCACCTAAGAAAGTATCTCCGTTTGTTGATAGAACCTCAAACTGATGTTCACCATCTACACTAGATATTTCAATAATAGAAATATCAAAGGTACCTCCACCTAAATCATAAACAGCTATTTTTCTATCTCCCTCTTGCTTATCTAAACCAAAAGCTAATGCAGCTGCAGTTGGTTCGTTAATAATTCTTTTAACGTCTAATCCTGCAATTTTACCTGCATCTTTAGTTGCTTGTCGTTGACTATCGTTAAAGTATGCTGGAACAGTAATTACTGCTTCAGTTACCGTT
>JAOMKM010000022.1 GCA_028351715.1 Methylophilaceae bacterium
TCTTATCTAATGAATTAAGAATTTTTAAGCAATCCTCCCAAAAATTATAATTTTTAGTATAGGTAAAACATGCTAAAAATGGATATATCTCACCAAATGTTTTTCCAGAGTATTCAGAGAGATCTAGTCCCCGAAAGGCTGGATCTATCAAGCCTTCTTTTTGATGGGATCTTAAACATAAATAGACATCATGTTCTATGAATAAATCTGAAGTTATTGGTTGAATTATTAAAATATCAGTATCTATATACACAGCTGGCTTATTCAACTTTAATTGACTAAAAGCATGCAACCTTGAAGTCATTAGATTTTCTCTGTCACATTCAATTCTGAGAGTATCAGTAACTCCATCAATACTTTCTGTTTCATTGTCAGTAATAAAATAAATATTTGAATCAGGATTAAATTTTTGTATAGATTTAACCAGCAATCTTGGTTGCTCAACATTTCCTACATGAAAAAATACAAAATTTATATCCAACATAAGTAAATGAATAAATGACAAAAAATGAATGTTAAGGGTCTATATTACTATAAAAAATTATATGTAAATAACGAAGAATCTTAAAAAGAAAAGTATTCCAATAGTTATGATTAATTTATAATGGGTACACTTAAGGAACTGAAGAGTCTGGTCTAAAAAAATCATGCATATGCAAAGAAAATTACTTCTCGATATACCAATAATTAGAAGACTCTATCCATCACTTTTACGTCGACTATTAAAGTTATTTAAATTAAATAGACGACTGTGGAAAATAAAAAATTTTAAAATGTGCCTTGATTTTTTAGACTCAGTCGACAGGGAGATTATTCTTAAAAATGAATACGAACCCAAACAGATTGATTATTTTTTAATGCACGCAAAAAATAATAAAATTAATCAAATAATTGATATTGGGGCAAACTGTGGCTACTTTAGTTTTTATATGGCAAACAATATATCTGATGCAAAAATCCATGCTTTTGAACCAATACCAGAGGTTTACAGAAGGTTTGCTGAGACTATCAAAGCCAGTCGAAAAAAAATTAGAGATAACATTAAACTTCTAAACGTTGGTTTATCTGATAAAAAAAGCACTGTAACAATGGCGCTCCCCATTAAGAATAACTTTATTGGTACTGGTGGAGCACGATTTGTAGACATTAATTACAACGCATCAGACAATGAATTCATCAAACAAGTCGAGTTTCAAAAAGGGGATGATTTATTTACCTCGACTAACCAAACATGGGGCCTAAAAATTGATGTTGAGGGTCATGAAATAAATACATTAAAAGGAATGAAAAAATTTTTATCAGCAAATAAGGTGTTTATACAAATTGAAATTTTTGATGAAAATTTTGAAGCAGTTAACGCATACCTCTTGAAGAAAAAATTTTCAGTTGTAAGTCAAATTAATGATTCATCAAAAACTGATTATTTTTATTCAAATTTTAAAAATTTTGACTAAATCTAATAAAAAAATGAGATTAAAATATTCATATTTTTTTAGTAGTCTTAACCTAATATTACATAGCTAAGTGCCTGAGAATGGTGCCCTCGGCAAGAATCGAACCTGCGACCCTCCCCTTAGGAGGGGGATGCTCTATCCACTGAGCTACGAAGGCAAAACTGGGAATCCTACTTAAATTAAAAACTTAAGATTATAAAGTGAGTATTTTAACCGTTTTAGAGGAGTTTTAGTGATTATCCTAAAAAAAATGATAGACTAAAATTATGCTAATCTTAAAATTTTCTCTCCCTTTTTTAATATTTTTTTCGCTACAAATTATGGCTACTGAAGAACCTGAATTTTCACTTCTATACAAAGAGAATAACTTTGAAATAAGAGAATATTCCCCAAGAATTATTGCACAAGTGAGAATAAGTGGCGATTTTGATGAGGCATCAAGCGCAGGCTTTAGAAGTCTCGCTGATTTTATTTTTGGGAATAATTTGATTAACAATGAATCAAAAAAAATAAGTATGACAGCTCCAGTTATTGCAGAACCAATCTCAGAAATAATACCTATGACTGCACCTGTTTTAGCAGAAGAAAAAAATAATCAGTGGCTTATCTCTTTTGTAATGCCAAAAGAATACTCACTAAAAACTCTACCTAAGCCAAATAATTCTGAGATCATGTTGACCATCCTCCCTAAAGAGAAATTTGCTGTGATTGTATTTTCTGGTTTAGTGAGAGAATCTAGCTATGATGAAAAAGTTAAATTGTTAAATGATTTTATTGAAAACCAAAAATTAAAAACTTCCGGTTCAGTCCAAATTGCCAGATATAATCCACCTTGGACCCTCCCTTTTTTTCGTCGGAATGAGCTTATGATTAGGATTGATTAGATAATGCTTACTTTAGCTTAAATACTCTTATATGAAATCCCTAAAAAATTCAAAGGCTCCAAACTTTAACCTAAAAGACGAAAGTGGCAACATAATTTCTTTGGGTTACTTTAAAGAGAAATGGATAGTAATATTTTTTTATCCAAAAGATGATACACCAGGATGTACTAAAGAAGTTTGTAGCTTTCGTGACGATTACAGTGCAATTAAATCATTAGGGGCTCATGTAATTGGTATTAGCCTAGACAAAGCTAACTCGCACGAGAAATTTAAGAAAAAATACCAATTACCTTTTATGCTTTTATCTGACCCTCAGGGTGAAGTTGCAAAAAAATATGGGGCACTCTTTAGATTTATGTTTATTAAATTCTCTAAACGTCACAGCTTTATTATTGACCCACAAGGTTTAATAAGGAAAGAATATAGATCAGTGAACCCCTCCACTCATTCAATTCAGATTATTAATGACCTTAAGTTACTTCAACGTTCTAATTAATTATTTTTTGATTAAACTTTCTAGCATTTTTATGCCAAAACTCACTCCAAAACCATTAACATCACTACTAATAGCTCCTAAGCCACCTTTGCGATTACTTGAAGATAAATCAACGTGTAGCCAAGGAATATCATTTTCAACAAAACGTCCTAGGAATCTTGCGGCATGAATATGATCTGGACCCCCTTCTAAATTACATTGTTTGATATCAGCAATTTGGCTCTCTAAGTCTTCTTCATAATCTTCATCATATGGAAATGCAGAAATCCTTTCTCCAGATTCTGCTCCTGCTCCAACTGCCATACACGCAAAATCAGGTTTATTACTTATTACCCCACTATAACGATCACCCATTGCAACATGCATACAGCCTGTTAAGGTTGCAAAATCTATGATAGCTTGAGGCTTTTTCCTTGAAGCCATAGTTAAAGTATCTGCCAATACCATTCTGCCTTCTGCATCTGTATGAACTATTTCAATGCTTAAGCCATTGAGTGCTGTTACAACATCATTTTGCTTATATGCTTTTGGGCCAATATGATTCTGCGCTATAGCCAACCAACATTCTATATTTACCGGAAGCTTGGCCTCAGTTGCAGCTTGCATTATACCCAGCACTACAGCCGATCCATTCATATCTTCATGCATTCCACTCATATATTTTGCGGGCTTTAGATTGTGTCCTCCTGTATCAAAACAAATACCCTTCCCTACAAGTGCAATAGTTTTTTTTGAATTTTTAGAGGTATGCTTTAAATGAACAATTACAGCATCTTCAGGTTCAGAACCCTGCCCTACTGCAACAAAAGCACCAGCACCTAACTTCTTGAGCTGGGTCATATTATAATCTTTATAAGCCCATTTATATTGCTTTGCTAACTGCTTAACCTTTGCCTTATAAATTGTTGGTGTTAGATTATTAGGTGGTGTAATAGTTAAATTTCTAGTTAATGTATTACCATTAACCAACGCTAGAGTTTTCGATAGATCGCACTTGCTAATCCCAGCCAGAATCAAATTTTTCAGCGCAACATTTTTAGCGCCTTTCTTTAAATTAAGCAGGACTTGTGAATTAACTAATGAAACATAAACACACGCATTAACCCAAGAGTCGTTAATATTTTTTGGTAAGAATGTTATTGATATTTTAGTAGGTTTATCTTGTGACAGAATATTAAAACCTTTCCTGATTAGGGTATGCATTTGGAATGAGTTTAAATCGGATGAATAACCAATCCAGCTAATAATAGCTCCGCTGTCTAGTTCTGTAGTGATTGGTGTTTTACTTAAGTCCGCAAGCTTTTTCCCCGCACGTTTAAGCTTATTTTTTAATAATGTCTCAAATGGGTATTTTGTAGATCTCAAGTCAACAATAACTAAATGGTGTAAGCTTTTTTTTAGAGCCTGTTCATTTGGAATATTTTTAATAAATTCTATTTTAGCGTTCATGTTTATCCTGTTCTCAATTATATTTTTATGGTGTGTGCAAGTAGTATTTCTATTGGTTTTTTATGCATTTAAGGTCTAAATGATTGTATATCAATTATAATGTCTATGTTGACATTGAGTTTCACCAAAAATTTCATAAACATTTTATTTTAAATAAAATACTTATTAAAACAATAAAAGAGGTAAGTTTTT
Organism: Methylophilaceae bacterium; assembly: GCA_028351715.1. Taxonomy (GTDB): domain Bacteria; phylum Pseudomonadota; class Gammaproteobacteria; order Burkholderiales; family Methylophilaceae; genus BACL14. Next base: position 4,476 of record JAOMKM010000022.1, read on the forward strand.
AATGGCTTTATTTCCAGATACAGATAATCAAGAAACCCAAGAATGGCTTGATTCATTAAGATCAGTGATTGATTCTGAAGGTCCAGAGAGGGCTCATTTTTTAATTGAGACAATGATAGACCAAGCACGTCGCTCTGGAACAAACCTCCCTTATAATGCTACAACATCGTATTTAAACACTATTCCTACTCACTTACAGCAAAAACATCCAGGTAATCCTGACATGGAACGAAGAATTAGGGCGCTTATTAGATGGAATGCGGTAATGACTGTACTTAGGGCTAACGAGAAATCTCCTGGTATTGGTGGTCATATAGCTAGCTTCCAATCTGCTGCAACTCTTTATGATGTCGGATTCAATCATTTCTTTAGAGCTACTAATGATAATTTTGGGGGTGATCTAGTTTATTTTCAAGGACATTCTTCCCCAGGTATTTATGCAAGAGCTTTCCTGGAAGGAAGAATAAGCGAAGAACAACTAAGCAACTTCCGAATGGAGGCAAATGGGCAAGGTCTTTCGAGTTATCCGCACCCTTGGTTAATGCCAGATTTTTGGCAATTTCCTACTGTGTCTATGGGTCTTGGTCCAATAATGGGCATCTATCAGGCACGCTATCTTAAGTACCTACATGATCGAGGTATTGCAGACACGTCAGATAGAAAGGTATGGGTTTTCTGTGGTGATGGTGAAATGGATGAGCCTGAATCACAAGGCGCCATCTCTCTTGCTGCAAGAGAGAATCTTGATAATTTAATTTTTGTAATTAATTGCAATCTGCAAAGATTAGATGGGCCAGTCAGGGGTAATGGGAAAATTATCCAGGAACTAGAATCTAACTTTAGAGGTTCTGGTTGGAATGTACTCAAAGTAATTTGGGGGTCTTATTGGGATCCACTTATTGCAATGGATAAAGATGGTTTATTAAAAAAACGTATGGAAGAATGTGTTGATGGTGAATACCAAAACTTCAAAGCTAAAGGCGGAGCATATACTCGCGAGCACTTTTTTGGTAAGTATCCAGAGCTTCGTGAAATGGTTTCAGCAATGTCAGATGAAGATATATGGCGCCTAAATCGTGGAGGGCATGATCCTCATAAAGTCTACGCAGCATATGCGGCAGCGTCATCCCATAAGGTAAAGGGGTATGGGATGGGTGATGCTGGAGAAGGCCAAAACATTACACATCAACAAAAAAGTATGGACATCGAATCATTAAAAACCTTTAGAACGCGATTTGACTTACCAATCAGTGATAAAGAAGTTGAAAGCTTATCTTTTTATAAACCAGCAAATGACTCCCCTGAAATTCAATACATGATGGAAAGAAGAAAGGAGCTTGGTGGATTTTTACCTGCACGTCGTAAGAAAACTAAGGCACAGAAAATTCCTGAATTAAGTGCTTTTTCTAATGTAACAAACAGTTCAGGTGATAGAGAAATATCAACTACTATGGCATTTGTACGTATATTAAGTACGCTAGTTCGTGACAAAGAACTAGGAAAATATATCGTACCAATAGTACCTGATGAAGCTAGGACTTTTGGCATGGAAGGCATGTTCAGGCAGCTTGGTATTTATTCATCTGTGGGGCAGCTTTACGAACCACAAGACTCCGATCAGGTTATGTTTTATAAAGAACAAAAAGATGGACAGATACTCGAAGAGGGAATCAATGAGGCTGGATCTTTCTCTTCATGGATTGCTGCAGCCACCTCTTATAGTAATTCAGACATTCAAACAATACCATTTTATATTTTCTACTCAATGTTTGGCTTCCAAAGAATTGGAGATTTAGCATGGGCAGCTGGCGACTCACGCTGCAGAGGATTTCTCCTAGGTGCCACAGCAGGAAGAACAACTCTTAACGGTGAGGGCCTTCAGCATGAAGATGGACACAGTCATCTTTTGGCTGCAACAATTCCGAACTGCGTATCTTATGACCCTTGTTTTGCTTATGAGTTAGCAGTTATTATCCAAAATGGGTTGGAGAGAATGATCCAGAATCAAGAAGACGTTTATTATTATATTACCGTCATGAATGAAAATTATACCCACCCAGAATTACCAAAAGGAGTTGAACAAGGAATTATTGAAGGTATTTACCCATTCACAAAATCTAAAATAAAAGGTCCAAAAGTTCAACTGATGGGGAGTGGTGTTATATTAAGAGAGGTAATTGAAGCTGCAAATATATTAGAAGTTGATTTCAAGGTAGCGGTCGATATATTTAGTGTTACTAGCTTTAATGAATTAAGAAAAAATGCGTTAGATGTCGAACGATGGAATAGATTAAATCCAGGTAAAGATAAAAAATTATCGAATGTTGAAAATGCTATCAGTGATAAGGAAAGTCCAATTATTGCTTCAACGGACTACATGAAATCTTTTCCTGAACAGATTGCACGATTCCTCCCTAACCATTTTATTGCTTTAGGTACTGATGGTTATGGTAGGTCAGATAGCAGAAAAGCTTTAAGAGATTTTTTTGAAGTTGATCGATTTTATATTGTAATTGCTGCATTAACTGCACTAGTTGATGCAAAAAAAATAGACTCATCAGTTTTGTTGAAAGCCGTTAAAGACCTAAAGCTTAATGGCAATAAACCAAACCCCATGAAGGTATAAGAGATATTTATGGCTACTGAAGAAATTTTAATTCCGGATATTGGTGATTTTGATAGTGTGGATGTAATTGAGATATTA
>JAOMKM010000023.1 GCA_028351715.1 Methylophilaceae bacterium
GCTTAGGGGAAATATGGTAATATCTACTGATAAAGACGAACAAGAAGTAAAGAATATGGCCCTCAAAAATGAGGAAATTAAAAAATATATGTTGGGTAATGTTGAGATTAAGAAAATTATCTACATAAAAAATAAATTAATTAATATTGTAATAAAATAGACTATGAAGGCAGTATTAAAAAAAATATTTATCTTAATTCTTACATTTTCAATAATGTCTTGTGGATTTCAATTAAGAGGGTCTCTAGAAAATTCGTTCAGCTCGATACAAATTGATGGTGGTTCCTCAAGTTTTACAAATGAATTGAAAAAGAAATATAAGCAATCTGGTATTCAAATTAAAAATTCGTCAGCAGAAAAATCAATAGAAATAATAACGGATCAATTCGACAAAAGAATACTCTCTTTAAGTTCTACTGGAAAGATTCGTGAGTACAGATTAAATTATCTTATTTCATACAGAATAAAAAACTCATTAGGAGACTGGGGACCAGTAATTAAAATAAATTCTACACGAGAATATTCATATGACGATAACAATATTGTAGCAAAACAAGAAGAAGAAAAAAATCTAATTCAGGGTATGAAAGAGCAAATTTTTAGGACAATGAGATCTCAAATTTCCTCTTCGAAATAGTATGAATAAACAAATTATTTCTGAGGCTCAAATTGATAAACTCAGAAGTAACAATAAAAATTGTATTATTATTATGGGTGGCGAGCCTGTTATTACAAACCATACACTTTTACTGTGCCATAACTACTTTAAAAAGAAAGAGTATGGCATTGAATCAATAACAATTAATTCATCGACCCAGGCTAACGACATAAAACCAATACTTTCTGATGGCTCTCTATTCAATAATAATAATTTATATAAAATATTGGTTTCAAGAGGCAAGATATCAAATGATGTTAAAAATTTTATAACTCAATTATTGATAAACATATCAGATAATTTTTATATTATCAATGCTGAAGCAGATCCTAAGGACTTCAAGAAATCTTCTTGGTATAAGTCACTGCAAAAATTTAGTATTACAATAGAAGCTAACGAACCCAATACAACAGATATCATCGAATTAATAAAAGCTAGAGCAAAATTACATGGGCTAAATTTGACTGATGAAGCAATCAACCTAATTACTGAATTTACTGAAGGCAATCTGCTTGCTGCAGAAAATGAAATTATTAAACTGTCCCTACTTCATAATGGTAATACTATTTCTGCCAGAGAGATAACAGTGCTTTTATCAAATAATTCTAAGTATGATGGCTTCAAACTTATAGAATTTAGTTTAAGAGGTAAAATTTCAGAAACTCATAAGGCAATTACTCATTTAGAAGATGAGGGGGTAGAACCATTAATGATAAATGGTCTTTATGCTTGGATTTTTAGAGCAATTTCAAACATTAAAATAAGTAAGGAAGGGCAATTCACTCAAGATGATTTTTTAAAGCTAAGAATATATGGCCCCTCTCAAAATCTTGTAATTAATTGTATAAATAATTTATCTATAAAACAAATTGAGGCATCCTTAAATAAGATAAAAGATATAGATTTAATTTGCAAGGGTTTACTAACCGGTGATCCTTGGCTTGAGTTAAATAGATTCGTAATTGGGCTTTCACGTATCCTAAGTAAGTCAAAGGTGTAAAATAAGAAAATGGACATTAAATCGTATATGGAAGAAATAGGAGCTTCTGCAAAGCAAGCTTCAGCTAAAATTGCAACAGCAACTTCAGACCAGAAGAATATTTTTCTAGAGAAATTAGCTGAAATACTCATAAATCATACCGATGATATTATCAGTATTAATAAAAAAGATGTAGATAATGCAATCACAATAAATGCTGATGATGCATTTATTGATCGTCTAACATTTAGCCATGCAAATATTAATTTAATGGCTGATGGTTTAATGAAGGTAGCTAAGCTTAATGACCTTATTGGCCAAACTTCTAATAAAAAACGGATGCCATCTGGCATTGAAGTAGCCCAAATGCGAGTTCCTCTTGGGGTTATTGGAATGATATATGAATCAAGACCTAACGTTACAATAGATGCTGCAGCCCTAGCAATAAAGTCTGGTAACTCTATTATTCTTCGAGGTGGGTCTGAATCAATTCATACAAATAAATATTTAGCATTATTAATTAGGGAGTCCCTTAACATAGCAAACCTACCCGAAGCTAGCGTACAGATTATAGAGACTACCGATAGATCAGCAGTTACTGAAATGATTAGACTAATAAAGTTTATTGATGTAATTATTCCAAGGGGTGGAAAAAGTTTAATTCAAAAGATAACTAATGAAGCTAAAATTCCTGTTATTAAACATTTAGATGGCAACTGTCATATCTATATTGACGAGTACGCTAATATAGAGCAGGCTGTAAGCATAACTGATAATGCAAAAACTCAGCGGTTAGGTACGTGTAATACACTTGAGTCCTTGGTTGTAAACTCTAAAAATGCAGCTATATTTTTACCTAAATTGAAAAAAATTTTTGATGATAAGTCTATTGAGATTCGTGGATGTGAAAGGACAAAAGAGCATCTTCCTTCAATTATAAGTGCTAAAGATCAAGATTTTTACGAAGAATACCTTGGCCCAATCATATCCTGTAAAATCGTGGATTCAATAGAAGAAGCTATTCAACATATAAATAAATATTCATCATCTCATACGGAATCGATTATTACAGAAAATAATGATAATGCCGTGAAATTTATCCGTGAAATTGACTCCTCAAGCGTCATGATAAACACATCAACAAGATTTGCAGACGGATTTGAGTATGGTCTTGGTGCTGAAATAGGTATCTCAACGGATAAATTTCATGCCCGTGGACCTGTTGGCCTTGAGGGGCTAACCTCTTTAAAATATGTAGTTTTTGGAAGTGGACAAATAAGAACGTAATTCATGTCAACTAAAAAATTAATCGGACTTTATGGTGGTGCTTTTGATCCTATTCATAATGCACATATTGAAATAGCAAAAAGGTGTATTGATGAAATTAATTTAAATAAATTAATACTCATCCCAACAGGAAGGTCTGCTTTTAAAAAATCTTTAACGATTTCAAAGCATAGACTCGCAATGTTGAACCTAGCTTTCAATAGTCCTGAGTATGAAGTATCAAGGATAGAAATTGATAATTCAGAAAACACTGAAAATTTATCTTATTCATTTGGTACTCTAAAGTATTTTTTTTATAGGGATGAAAATATCTATTTCTTTATTCTAGGTACGGATGCACTAGCTAATTTTCATCAATGGTTTAAATGGAAAGAAATATTAAGTTTATGTCACATCCTTTTAATTAATAGATCTGACGATGATATATTTTCTCAAAAATGGCACCCAAAAATTAAGGAGTTAATTAAGGTTCACTGGACTAACCAAATTGATAATCTTAAAAGCAACCGGGTGGGTATGATCTATTCTGTAACAATGCCGAGAATTAATATTGCATCTCATAGTATTAAGGATAATATAAAAAATAAAAAAAGCTTGCAATCATTAGTGCCTACACAAATTGAAAATTATATTAAAAAAAATTCTCTGTACTGAATTCATGGCCAATTTATATACCGCACTGCTTCAACTGGATCTTTCTGTTTAATATAAGGAATTACACCCATACAGGGCTCACTAATTTTTTCTTTCAAATATTTTATATTATCTTCTTGGTTATCCATATACGGGTCAACTATATTAGCAATCCATCCAAAAATATTTTGTTTATTTTTATAGATTGCTTCAATCGTAAGCATTGTATGGTTTAAACAACCGAGTCTAATACCTACTACGAGTATAATAGGAATATTTAGAGAACTAATTAAATCTGAAGTCATAATATCTTCGCTGAGAGGAACATAATAGCCCCCCGCCCCCTCAACAAATAAATAGTCAGTATTTTTTCTTAATGAGTCATAGTGCTCTTTTATTTTTTTTAAACTAATAGGCTTATTATTAATTTTCGATGCGATGTGAGGAGCAATTGCCTCTTTAAAGCTATAAGTATTAATTTCATGACTATTAAGCACTACATTACTAAAACGATTAATTTCAAAAACATCTGCATTTACACTAACACCCTCATAAACATCTTCGCCTGCTGCAATAGGCTTCATTCCACCAACAATTTTACTTCTAGATTTCATTAATTGAATTAGTGCACAGGTAATAAAAGTTTTACCAATCCCAGTATCAGTTCCAGTAATAAAAAAGGATTGGTCCATATTCATATTTTATTGATTAATCCAGAATTAGGTTTTGAAATATTCCACGTATGTCCATATATTACTTCATATGAAGCTGGTAATAAATCATTCCTCCTATATGTCTCATAGTTTTTAATAATATTTTTAGTTAGTGATTTTCCAGACAATCCACTATTCTTAGATACATTACCATTAGTTGCACCAATCCCCTTGATATCGAAAAATAATTTTCGGGCATCCTTATAGGTCACTTTAAAATTCTCAATATCTAATATAGGGTCACTAAAACCAGAACACATAAGACAATGGCTAATACTATTAATATCAATAAATGTATTTGTCTTTTTTTCTTTAGATAAATTTTCAGTAATTTCACGTAATTCATTTAATGTATTTGGGCCGAATGTACTAAAGATAAAAAGTCCTCCGGGTCTTAGTATCTTCTTTACCTGATCAAATACTGAATCTAATTTATTACACCATTGAATCGTACTTGATGACCATACAAGATCGAAAGAATTTTCTTCTAAAGGTATTTGCTCAATATCAGCACATATGTATGAATAAGGGCTAATCTTATTTTTTTTTGAAAAAATTAGTTGCTGTTTTTGACGCGCTTCTTTAAGCATATTTTCAGAAAAATCATAGTTAATAATTTCTGACATTTCGTATTTTTTTTTAAGTTTTATTCCATTTCCTCCAGTTCCACATCCTAAATCTAATATATTTATAGGATTTAATTCAATACTATTTAGTCTATGAATTAAATTATCAGAAATTTTATCTTGTAAATTAGAGCATGAGTCATAAGTTAATGCAGCACGATTAAAACTTTTTCTCTTGTATTCCTTATTAATCATTACTTATATTTGAATCATGAAAGACTTCTTCAAGAAAGTCCTTTGGGTGGCTCAGGAATGGTATATGACCTGTGTTTTTAAATATTTTAACTCTTGAGTTTTTAATTTTATCTCCCATATATAATGAAGCTTCTTTTGGTGTTAGCTTGTCATTTTCTCCAACAATAATAGTTGTGGGTACTCTTATATGGGTAATACTTTTTGTTAGATCAGTTATTTTTAAAATCTTCAATGCAGCTTTTAATGACTTTATTTTAGGAGAAGACTTAGTTATAAATGTTGAACGGAGATTTTTCATAATTTCTTTTCTATTATTACTTCCAATAAGTTGAAGCATAAAAAATTGATCGAGAGTTTTACTCCAGCATTGAACTAATTGACCATAAAATTTATCTAGCAAACTTTCATCCACACCCAGATTCCAATTTTCTTTATTAATAAAACATGGTGTTGTGGCAACGAGAAATAATCTTGTTACATTTTCAGAGTAGGTTTCACAATATTTAAGGGCAATTATTCCACCAAGTGACCATCCTAATATTGATATTTTCTTTGGCAATTGTTTATAAAGTTGGTTAACTAAGTTTTTTAGAGAGTAATCCTGGATTTCATCGCTTTCACCCATTCCAGGTAAATCTACAATGTATAATTTATAATATTTAGATAAATTAATCTCAATTATATCCCATATTTTTCCTGACATTCCCCAGCCATGAATAAGTAACAACGGCTCACCATTTCCTATAACTTTAATATTCATTCTATTAATAAGCTGTTAATAAACGAAGTAAGCTCGATTATATCTTTCTTACTATGAAGCGCAGATATTGATATTCTTAACCTAGATGTCCCGGCAGGAACTGTGGGTGGCCTTATGACAGGTACTAAAAACCCTAATGTTCTCAATTGTGAAGAGACTGAAATAGCTTTTTTAAGGTCATTAATTATAATTGGTTGAATTGGAGTATGTGAATTTGTTAAGGCTGATTTATTGTTTATTTTTGATCTGAATAAATTTATTAATGATTTTAATTTTTCTCTTAGTTTAATATCTTTCCCAATAAGACTCATCGAACTTATTACTCCAGAAGCAATATATGGTGGTGCTGCAGTTGTATATATATAGGATTTAGATTTTTGTACACAATATTCAATAACCTCCCTTTTTCCACATAACAGCGCACCTGAGACCCCTATTGATTTACCGAGAGTCGCCATATAAATGATGACATCCCTTGATTCTTTATTGATCAGCCCCTGATCTTCAAAATACTCTATAATTCCTTGTCCACCCTTTCCTAAAACTCCATATCCATGAGCATCATCAATATAGAGAGTTGCATCATATT
>JAOMKM010000024.1 GCA_028351715.1 Methylophilaceae bacterium
GAAGATGATATTTATAATGCTGCTCTTTCTGTTATGTGGACAGATCTTTTTGATGTATCAAAAACAATCAAGGTTAGTACAACTGGTATTCAGTGTCCATTGAAAAGCATTGATTTTATGACATTACGAATCAAAGATGCTGTGTGCGATCAGTTTAGAAGTAAAATCAATCGTAGGCCAGATGTTGCGGTTAGAGATCCAGACGTTCGAATTCATTTATTTATAGAAAAGAATACATTTCAGCTTTATATAGATTCTTCAGGAATAGCACTTTACCAACGTGGTTTTCGGAAAGACAGCGTTGAGGCTCCACTCAGAGAAAATTTAGCAGCAGGTATTATATATCTGTCTGGATGGGTTCCGGGAGAAGCGTTTTTAGATCCGATGTGCGGAAGCGGTACATTCTTGATTGAGGCATCAATGATTGCAACAAATCAAGCTCCGGGCCTAAAAAGAAACTTTGGTTTTGAGAACTGGAAGAATTTCGATTCTGACTTATTAAAAAGAATTAAGTTAAGCTACCAAGCTCAAATTATTAAGAGAGAGCCATTAAATGTTTACGGTTCTGATAAAGATATAAGGGCAATTCGTGTTGCAAAGAAGAATCTTGAAGCAGCTGGTTTTGAGAATTCAGTAGAGTTAAGTTGTAAGGAATTTAATCAAATTACAGCCCCAGAAAATGTAGGTGTACTGGTGGCTAATCCTCCGTATGGAATTCGTATCGGTGAAGATGATGAGTTAGCAGAGATCTATCCTTTATGGGCCTCTACGCTAAAGAATATTTTTGCAGGGTGGAGAACATACTTTTTGACTAGCGACTTAAGAATGCCAAAACTTATGCGGCTATCTCCAAGTAAAAAGACACCACTTTATAACGGTGCCTTAGATTGTCGTTTATTCGAAATAAAGATGGTTGCAGGTAGCAACCGAAAATAATAATTTATTTTAATACACTAAGTGCAGCTTCATAATTTGGCTCTTCTGTAATCTCAGCAACTAACTCGCTATAAATAACCTTATTATTCTCATCAAGCACAATAACTGCACGTGAAGTCAAGCCACTTAGGCTTGTATCAAGTATTGAGACACCGTAATCGTTTGAAAATTTTTCATTATTTCTAAAAGATGAAAGCGTTATAACTTTATCTGTACCTTCAGCACCACAAAAACGTTTTTGTGCAAATGGTAGGTCAGCTGAAACACATAAAACTACAGTATTAGATAAATGGCTGACTTCATCGTTGAATCGCTTGACAGATAAAGCACATGTTGGAGTATCAATGCTTGGAAAAATATTTATTACTTTTTTTTGTCCTTTAAAGCTTTCCAAGTTAACGTCTTCTCGCTTGTTATTTGCCAAGCTAAAATCCTTAGCATTGTCTCCTACTTGGGGAAATAATCCACCAACTGAAACTGGACCACCTTTCAACATAACCTGACTCATAATAATTCTCCTAAAAATTTACAATAAATATTGGATTTGCAATCATTCTATCAAAGCTTCTAAGGTAAAATAATTTATATGCCGCAAATCGATAACATTCATTATATCCACCTTCGCTGTCATAGCGAATTTTCAATTTCAGATGGAATTGTAAGAATTCCTGAATACACAAAAAAAGCAAAAGAAATTGGTATGCCAGCATTGGCATTAACTGATCTAAGTAATACTTTTGGAGCTGTTAAATTCTATAAGTCGGCAATTGAGGTAGGAGTTAAACCAATTATTGGTTGTGATGTATGGTTAGAAAATTCAGTTACTCGTGATCAGCCTTATCGTCTTTTAATGCTTTGTCAGAATAAGAATGGCTTTCTAAATTTATCTGAACTTCTATCAAAAGCATATCTTGAGAATCAGTATCGTGGTCGTGCGGAATTAAAGAAAGATTGGTTTAAAAAGGAAAATACTGGTGGATTGATAATACTTTCTGGGGCTACTTCAGGCGAAATAGGTCAGCTAATTATCCAAGGCAAATTAGACCAAGCTCATTTAGCCCTCCGAGAATGGAAAAATATTTTAAGTGACAGATTTTATTTAGAACTTCAAAGGCATGGCGAAGGAAATTTTAGGCAACAGCAGGAGAGATATATTGATCAAGCACTTCATTTAGCCGTCGAGCACGGTGTTCCAGTAGTGGCTTCTCACCCAATTCAATTTATGACTGAAAGTGATTTTATGGCACATGAAGCTAAAACATGCATTGCTGATGGTTATGTGTTGGGAGACCAGCGGAGACCAAAGCTATATTCACATGAACAATACTTTAAAGACAGCGACCAGATGCAAGAATTATTTAAGGATATTCCATCTGCACTTCAAAATACTATTGAAATCAGTAGGCGCTGCAACTTTGAGTTTAGTCTTGGAGACAGCTACCTCCCAGATTTTCCTATACCGGAAGGCATAAAAATTGATGACTACCTTCTAATTGAATCAAAAAAAGGGTTAGACCAAAGAATGAAATTGCTTTATCCAGATATTTCTGACCTTGAAAGTCAGTTACCAAGGTATTTAGAGAGACTTAATTTTGAGGTTAAAGTTATCAATCAAATGGGGTATGCAGGCTATTTTTTGATTGTTGCTGACTTTATAAATTGGTCAAAAGCTAATGCCATTCCAGTTGGACCTGGTCGTGGCTCAGGAGCTGGTTCTGTAGTTGCATATAGTTTAGGAATTACGGATTTAGATCCATTAGCCTACAACTTACTATTTGAGCGATTTTTAAATCCAGAGCGTGTATCTATGCCTGATTTTGATATTGATTTCTGCCAAGAAGGCCGGGATAGGGTAATTGATTATGTCAAAGAAAAGTATGGAGCTGATGCAGTTTCTCAAATTGCAACTTTTGGAACAATGGCTGCAAAAGCAGTTTTAAGAGATGTTGGGCGAGTTCTTGATTTACCTTATCTTTTTGTTGATGGCATTGCTAAATTAGTTCCAAATGAGTTAGGAATTACATTAAGAGATTCTATTGATAAAGAACCCCAAATTAAAGAGAGGATTAAGAAAGAGGAAGAAGTTAAGGAATTATTTGATCTTGCATTAAAGCTTGAAGGTTTGGTAAGGAATGTCAGTATGCACGCCGGCGGTGTATTAATTGCCCCAAGTAAAATCTCCGCTTTTTCCCCTATATATTGTCAGCCGGATGGAGAAGGGGTTGTTAGTCAATTTGATAAAGATGATGTTGAGTCAGTGGGCCTAGTTAAGTTTGATTTTCTGGGGCTACGTACCTTAACTATTTTAGCTATGGCATTAGAAAATGCTAACAATATTAGATTAAATGAAAATCTCGATCCAATTAATTTAGAAACTCTTACTATTAATGATAAGCCTACCTTTGATCTTTTAAAGTCTTCAAATACTACCGCAGTATTCCAATTAGAATCTCGGGGTATGAAGGATATGCTGAAACAGGCTAAGCCAGATTGTTTTGAGGATATAGTAGCTTTGGTAGCCCTTTATCGACCTGGTCCCATGGATCTTATCCCAGATTTTTGTCGTAGAAAACATGGTCAACAATCTGTTACATACCCACATCCTGCAACTAAATCAATTCTTAAGGAAACATATGGTATCGCAGTTTATCAAGAGCAAGTGATGCAAATCGCTCAGGTTGTTGCTGGATATAGTTTGGGTGAAGCAGACCTTTTAAGGCGGGCTATGGGAAAGAAAAAGCCTGAAGAGATGGATGCCCAGCGAACAATATTTATGGAAGGTGCGATGAAGAATGAATTAAGTAATAAACAAGCTAGCGAACTCTTTGACTTACTAGAAAAATTTGCTGGCTATGGGTTCAATAAATCTCATGCAGCTGCATATGCAAAAATTGCTTATCAAACAGCTTTTTTAAAAGCTCATTACCCCTCTGCTTTTATTGCAGCATCAATGTCTGCAGATATGAACAATACTGATAATATTCATTTACTTTTTGATGATTGTTCCTTGAATGATATTAAGCTCCTTGGTCCTGATATTAATCTAAGTGAGTTTAAATTTTTACCAATAACTCAAAAAGAAATTCTCTATGGGTTAGGTGGAGTAAAAGGAACAGGACTATCGGCAATTGACGTTATTCTAAGCGAAAGAAATGAGAATGGCCCATTCCTTTCATTATTTGATTTTACCTCTAGATTAAATTTAAGGAAGGTTAATCGGAGGGCTGTAGAATCTTTGATTCGTGCAGGAGCATTTGATAAATTAAATTCGAACAGAGCAAGTTTATTGGCTAGCGTTAACCTTGCAATTAGTGCGGCAGACCAAGCTAATGCTAATCTTGGGCAAAATAGTCTTTTTGGGGAGTCTGATACGCAAAAAATTAATTTGATTGAAATGGCGCCATGGGAAGATAAACAGAAGCTAATTGAAGAAAAAATAGCTATTGGGTTTTATTTTAGTGGCCATCTATTTAATCATTATCAAAAAATTATTAGTGGTTTTGTCTCAGAAAAATTATCTGAACTTAAGCCTAGACAGTCACCATACCTTATAGCTGGGATTATTTCTGCTATTCGATTTCACAGAACTTCACGTGGTAAAATCGCAATTGTGACACTTGATGATGGAAAAGCAAGAATAGATGTGGTTGTTGGTAATACTATTCTTAATGAAACTCAATCCTTAGTAAAAGAGGATCAGCTACTAATTGTTGAGGGAAAAGTTAGCCATGATGATTTTTCAGGAGGAAATCGAGTCAGCGCAATTAAAATTTATGATTTGATGAGCATTCAATCATCTAAAGCAGCCCTTCTAACAATAACAATGAATGGAAAAGCAGATGCTGAAAAATTAAAAGCATTGCTAAGACCATATTCAACGGAAAATTTTGATACTTCACTTAAGAAGTGTAAGGTAAAGGTAGAGTATCAGAACAGCCAAGGTAAAGTTGAATTGCTCTTGGGTTCAGAATGGGATGTAAGTCTTCACGAGGATTTAATCGCCGGACTTTCTAAATCCTTTCACGATGAAAATGTAAAAATCCTTTATAATTAGCTCCACTTATAAATTAAAATTATCAATATGAAGCGCCACTACTTAGAATTTGAAAAATCTCTAGAATCCCTAGAGTCAAAAATTAATAGCCTACAAAAGGCACATGAAGATCATCCATCTCTTGATATTTCTCGTGAGCTAAAAAGTCTAGAGGATAAAGCCAGGAATGTTACAAATGAAATTTATCAGAACCTCACTCCATGGCAGATTTCACAAGTTTCACGACATCCTCAAAGACCTTATACATTAGATTATATTAATCATGTATTTTCCAATTTTCAGGAGCTTCATGGTGATCGTGCTTATGGAGATGATGCGGCTATAGTTGGTGGATTGGCAGTCTTGGATGGCCAATCAATTATGGTAATTGGTCATCAAAAAGGGCGTGATGTCAAAGAGCGACAGATGCGTAATTTTGGTATGCCAAGACCAGAAGGTTACAGGAAAGCGCTCAGACTTTTTAAGCTTGCTGAGAAGTTCCATCTTCCAATAATAACGTTTATAGATACACCAGGTGCTTATCCAGGAATTGGAGCGGAAGAAAGAGGGCAGTCGGAAGCTATTGCTAGAAATTTGTATGCAATGTCAGAGTTAAAAACCCCTATTATTGGTATTGTAATAGGTGAGGGTGGATCAGGTGGGGCGCTAGCTTTAGGGGTTGTTGATACATTAATAATGCTTGAATTCTCAATTTATTCGGTCATTTCACCAGAAGGATGCGCCTCAATATTATGGAAAAAGCAAGAAATGGCAGAAAAAGCAGCAGAACAATTGGGTATTACATCAGATAGATTAAAAAAATTAGGATTGGCAGATTTAATTATTTCCGAACCATTAGGTGGGGCACACAGGGAT
>JAOMKM010000025.1 GCA_028351715.1 Methylophilaceae bacterium
AAAGTCACAATAAGGACATTTATGAATGCACCAGGGAATATGAACGTAAATTGAAAGCGGAGGAGGGACTTGAATATTTAAGGGTGAAGGAACTTGCAAAATAACTATTTTTTAATTAGTTTATTTTTAAGATCATCTATTATCTGATGAAGTGCATCTCTCATTTGTTTTTCAGAAACCTCCATTAATAGACCATCTTCAAAAGCATCTTGAGCTAGCTGTTTTAATTCATCAAAGTTTTCAGTCATCACCTTTATTTTTTCTGTACAGGAGACGACTGATTGATCATCTTTAACCCATATTTGTAATTTTTTTCTTTTATTGACCATAAATCATTTTAAGTTTTTGTTTTATTTTTTGCAAAGCTTGACCTCGATGACTAATCTTATTTTTTAATTCAGTTGAAAGTTCAGCTGCACTTAGATCTGTTTTATAGTCAAGAAAGAGGGGATCGTATCCAAAACCATTCTTCCCCCTTGGAATTTTTAATATTTCACCCTGCCATATCCCCTCTGCAATAACAGGCTGAGGATCATCTGAGCTTTTAATAAAGACAATAGCACAGTAATAATGTGCTTTTCTATTGTATTGATCTTTTAATAGATCAAGCAATTTGAGGTTATTATTCTCGTCTGATCTGGGCGAACCAGAAAATCTAGCTGAGTAAATACCTGGCTCTCCTTTTAATATATCAACACAAAGACCCGAGTCATCTGCAATAGCAGGAAGCCCAGTTTTTTTAGAAGCGTACCTTGCCTTAATTAAAGCATTCTCAATGAATGTGTCGAAAGGTTCTTCACTTTCACCAATTTTAAAATGAGACTGAGGTGTAGCCTGAATATTTAAATCTTCTAGTATCGCTGAGATTTCATTTAATTTTTTTTCGTTATTAGTAGCAATAACTATTTTATTCATTAGCTTTAGATTCCAATTGCTTCAATTTGCTTCTGAGTTATTAGTTTTATGCCTGATTCAGCCATATTAATTAGGCCATCCATTTCTTTTCTAGAAAAAGCTTCGCCCTCTGCAGTTCCTTGAATTTCAATAAATCTTCCATTTCCAGTCATTACAATATTCATATCTGTATCGCAACTTGAATCTTCTTCGTAATCTAAATCAAGAAAAACCTCACCATTTTTAATACCAACTGAAATGGCAGCTATGGAATCAATCAATGGGGAAGTTGATATTTTATTAGAGTCAATAAGAGTTTGAACAGCATCATAAATAGCTATGTATGCACCTGAAATACTGGCTGTTCGAGTCCCACCATCGGCTTGTATTACGTCGCAATCAATATGAATAGTTCTTTCTCCTAATTTCTTGAGATCTATTACTGCCCTCAAACTTCTTCCAATCAAACGTTGTATTTCTTGAGTACGCCCAGATTGTTTACCTCGAGCTGATTCTCTTGGCATTCTTGTTGAGGTTGATCTTGGAAGCATGCCATATTCTGCTGTTACCCAACCTTGGCCCTTCCCCTTTAAAAAAGAAGGCACTGACTCCTCGATACTGGAAGTGCAAAGTACATGGGTATCCCCACATTTTATTAATACTGAGCCCTCTGCATGTTTCGTAAAGTTTCTAATAAACTCAATAGGTCTGAGGTCATTCTTTTGACGCTTGTAAGATCGCATTACTACTTTCCTTAATATAGTCTTAAAATTAAATTATAGTCTATCAATGGCACCTATTTGAATGGATTTACAGACTTTATCGTTATAATTAGTTAAAACGTTATTTAAAACATAAATATTATTTAGGGAAAAAAATGATTTCAAGCATGACTGGTTTCTTCTTTGGAGAAAAGGATACAAAGTTTGGTAACTTAGTAATTGAAATTAAAACTCTTAATAGTCGTTATTGTGAGTTACAACTAAAATTAGGTGATGATATAAGAGTATATGAGTCTCAGATTCGTGAAATAATTTTAGGGAGTATTTCAAGAGGAAAAATAGATTGTAGAATTTTTCTAAGACCAAACGAAGCAGCAATAAATTATAGAAAAATTGACGAAAAAGAAATCAAAGCATTAATTAATTCCACAGAAAAAATAGCTGCCCTTATTAAAAACCCATCTTTAATAGACCCAGTTGAAATTTTCAAATTATCTGGGAATAATAAGCAAGTTATAGATACTAACAATCTCAAAAAAGTTCTTCTAAGCACACTGCCTAATGCCCTTCAAAAAATTATTATTGACCGACAAAGAGAAGGAAAAAATATTAGTAAAGTAATATTCAATAATATAAAATTAATTGAGAGATTAATTGGTCAGACTAAGAAAATTATGCCAAAAGCAATTAAACTTCACCAAATAAAGGTTAATAAGAGATTTAAAGAGGCGCTTGTGAATATAGAAAATGATCGCTTAAAGCAAGAGCTACTAATTTTTATTCAAAAGTCAGACATCACAGAAGAGATTGATAGATTAGAGTCTCACTTAAAAGAACTAAGGCGACTATTAACTTTGAAAGAGCCCGTTGGAAAAAAAATGGATTTTTTAATGCAGGAATTTAATCGTGAAGCCAATACTTTAGGCTCTAAATCAATTTCAGTTGATATTTCAAAAATTTCAGTCGAATTAAAAGTTATAATTGAACAAATTCGTGAACAAATACAGAATATAGAATAATGATTAATTCAACACAAGGAAATTTATTTATTGTTACCGCTGCATCAGGAGCAGGTAAAACTTCACTTGTGAAAGCTATTTTAAAAAATAACCCGAACATTGAGCTTTCTATTTCATATACCACTCGGTTGCCAAGGCTTGGAGAGGTCGATGGAGTTGATTATCGATTTATTAATCAAGAAAGTTTTATTAAGATGCAGCAGAAAAATATTTTTCTAGAAACTGCTGAATGTCATGGAGCACTCTATGGTTCTTCAAAAGAGATTATTTTGGAGACTATAAAATCAGGTAGAGATATAATTCTTGAGATTGATTGGCAGGGAGCTTTTAGTGTTAAAACAATTTATCAAGAAGCTATTAGTATTTTTATACTCCCACCCTCTATAAAAGCACTTGAAGAACGATTAAAAAATCGGGGGCAAGATTCGGAAGAAACGATTAGCAGGCGCTTATCAGCAGCAAAGGAGGAAATGAGCCACTTGGGAAAGTTTGATTATGTTACAATCAACGACGATTTTGGTTGCGCTTTAAAAGAGCTGGAGGCCATTATCATGTCAAAAACATTAGAGACTCATAAACAACTTCATCGGCACAAAGCTTTGATAAATGAGTTAATAAGATAATTTTATGGAGCAAAAATGGCACGAATTACTGTAGATGATTGTTTAGAATTAATACCTAACCGCTTTCAATTAACACTAGTTGCTGCATTAAGATCAAGGCAACTTGCAAATGGTGCAGAGCCTTTAATCGATGTTACAGGATTAAAAGATAAGCATTCTGTAATGGCTTTAAGAGAAATTGCTGCAGGGTTAATTGGCGAAGAAATTTTAATTAAAAACGTTGGTTAATAATCTTATTAATACCTAAGTTGGGGGATTCATGGGAAAGACCGCTCAGTCAAAAATAGCGGAAAAAAAGAGTGAAGCACTACCCCAAATATTGCCTGCAAATTCTGAAAACTCGAGACTAACCCAATTATTAAAATTATATCTTCCTAAAAAAGAGATTAAAGTCATATGGAGTGCATATGAATATAGTCTTGATGCTCATAAAGGACAAAAAAGGAGAAGTGGTGAGGATTATATTACCCATCCTGTATCTGTCGCATGCCATGCAGCACGACTTCATTTAGATAGCCCATCTATTCAAGCTGCATTACTCCATGATGTTGTAGAGGATACTGCAGGTACTCTTATCGAAATAGAAAAAAAGTTTGGTCCTCAGGTTTCAAGCTTAGTGGCTGGTTTATCCAAGCTAGATAAAATTCATTTTGACGATGCATCTCAAGCCCAAGCAGAGAATTTTAGAAAAATGTTATTAGCAATGTCACAAGATGTCAGAGTCATATTAATCAAGTTGGCAGATCGACTTCATAACATGGAAACTTTAGAACACTTAAGCCCTAAGAAGAGAATAAGAATATCTCAAGAAACGCTTGATATTTATTCTCCAATCGCAAATCGATTGGGCCTAAATAATATCCACGAAGAATTAGAAGATTTATGTTTCAAATATATCCATCCGCTACGCTACAAAACAATTATTAAAGCAATTAAAGCGACAAGGGGGAACCGAAAAGAGGTAGTAGAAAAGAGCCTTGCAGCAATAAAAGATAAATTAGATAACTTTAAACTTAGTGCGGAAGTATTCGGTAGAGAAAAAAATCCTTCCAGCATTCACAAGAAGATGCTTGAAAAGCATTCAAGTTTCTCTCAAATCAATGATATCTATGCATTTCGAATCATTGTAGAAGATTTAAATGATTGTTATTTGGCTTTAGGTGCTCTGCATTCACTTTATAAGCCAATACCAGGTAAGTTTAAAGATTATATTGCAATTCCAAAAGCTAACGGTTATCAATCATTACATACAACCTTGTTTGGTCCTTTTGGTATGCCGCTAGAAATACAAATTAGAACAGAGCTTATGCATCATTTAGCAGAGGCTGGAGTTGCTTCTCATTGGCTATATAAAACTAAAGATTCGCAAGTAACAGAGCTTCAACAACAAACTAATCAGTGGCTTAAGAAGCTTCTAGAAATCCAAACAGATGGTTCGGATTCTTTAGAGTTTCTTGAGCACTTGAAAGTTGATCTCTTTCCAGATGAAGTATATGTATTTTCCCCCAAAGGAATGATATTTAACTTACCAAAGGGATCTACAACAATTGATTATGCTTATGCAGTTCATACTGATGTAGGAAACAGTACTGTTGCTGCTAAGATTAACCAGGAATTAGTCCCATTGCGCACAGAAATAAAAACAGGGGATCATATCGAGGTCATTACAGCCTCCCCAGCAAAACCAAATCCTACTTGGTTAAATTTTGTTATAACAGGCAAGGCAAGGTCTCAAATTAGGGCTTTTTTAAAG
>JAOMKM010000026.1 GCA_028351715.1 Methylophilaceae bacterium
GAGAAATAAATTTTTTTCATTCATACATTAGCTCAATTTATCGTCTGCAATATGGTATTTAGGATCTTCAAGTAAATTTACTTCTACCATGCTCTTAGCTGTATCAAGAATATCTATACAATCAGGACTTAGATGAACTAGATGTAATTTTTTTCCAGCTAATTTGTATTTATTTGCCAGATTGTCTATAGCCATTATTGCAGAATGATCAGCTACTCTAGAATTTCCAAAATCGATAACAACATCTTTTGGATCTTTTTTAATGTCAAATAGCTCATGAAAGTTTTTTGCGGAAGCAAAGAAAAGAGTACCATCGAGTTTGTATGTTTTCCAATTTTTTTTATTTGTAGAGGTCTCTACCTCAATTTTTTTTGCATGACCCCAGGCAAACATAAGTGCAGATACAATTACACCTAGAATCACGGCAATAGCCAAATCGGCTATTATTGTTACCCCACCAACCAATAATCCTACGAATATATCTTCTCTAGGAATCTTCCCAAATAATCTTAGGCTTCCCCACTCAAATGTTTTTTCAGCTACTACAAACATAACACCAATAAGGGCTGCTAATGGTATTAGCTCAATCCATTTGGATAAAAATAATATAAATGATGCTAGGAAGAGAGCTGTTGCAATTCCTGATAGCCTTTTTAGAGCCCCATTATTTATATTAATCATACTTTGACCAATCATTGCACAGCCACCCATGCCTCCAAAAAACCCTGTCACAATATTAGCCAGTCCTTGAGCCATTGATTCTTTGTTGGGCCTTCCTCGTGTATCTGTCATATCATCAATAAGGTTCAGAGTTAAAAGTGTTTCAATAAGACCAATACAGGCTAATAAAAATGCGTACGGAAAAATAATTCTTAATGTATTGAAGCCATATGTAATATCAGGAATCCTAAATGATGGAATTGTCCCAGCTATTGACCCTAAATCTCCAACAGTTTTTGTATTCAAATCAAGAAAAATTACTAGACAGGAAATAATAACTATTGAGGCCAGTGAAGAGGGAATTGCCCTAGTTAATTTTGGAAATATATAAATAATTGCTACAGTTAATCCTGTTAAACCAAGCATCGTATAAAGTGGAGCACCAGTCATCCATACCTTCATTCCTTCTTCGTCTAGTACTTTAAAATGACTAAACTGAGCAAGGAAGATAACAATCGCAAGTCCGTTAACAAATCCAAGCATCACTGGATAAGGAACCATACGTATATATTTTCCTAGACGCATTATTGCAAATACGGATTGCATTATTCCCATTAATATAACAGTTGCAAAGAGATACTCTACCCCGTGTTCTGCAACCAGAGCAACCATTACAACAGCTAAGGCACCTGTGGCACCTGAAATCATTCCAGGCCTTCCTCCAAATATAGCTGTAATTAAACAAACAATGATGGCTGCATATAAACCTGTAAGAGGAGAGACATGAGCGATTAATGCAAATGCAATTGCTTCTGGAACCATAGCTAGAGCTACGGTAAGACCACTTAATATATTGATTTTAATATCTGGTAAACTCATTTTTAAATACATTATATTTTTAATTGCCTTGTGAAATTTTTTAGATTTAAATTACGAAAGTACGACAATCTACCACACTCTTCTAATATGAAAAAACGTTACTCTTTATACTTGTTTGTTAGTTTAGTTAGCTTAACAAATATTTCATCTGGTACAGAAGAGTATAGCGATGACTATCTTTTAAGAAAAAATCCTTTTTTACCTGCAACTAACTGTCAAGAGGTTAAGTCGATAGAAGGTGTTGACTATTGTGTTCAAAAATCAAGCATTACACTTAATTCATGTGGACGAACAAGTGACTGGCCATGTATGGATGAACTAGGGTGCTTAAAAATTGATAAATTAACTACTAATTAAATATGGATTCTGTTAAAAAATTAATAATTGCATCCCTAAGTTTTTTATTAATATCATTAGTTGTTTATTATTTTCTCATCAATCCTTATCAAACAGCTAAATTTAGCTGTATCCAAAACAATGAAAATCTTTCAGCTAAATTAATAATTAATAAATTTCTGCCAAATACACTTGAGGTAACTTTTAGTAATCAGATATTTGATCAAAAAGAGTGCTTTAAAAAAGAAGGCTTCATTGAATGCAATATTATTGAGGAGGATAGAGATCCAGAAAAAATCACTTTGAATTTGTCCACGTATCAACTTATACATCAGTGGTTAAGTTATGACTCGGGAAAATATATCTATGATAAAACGCAGGTAGCTAAAACCGAGCAGCTAGATAGTTACAGGTGCCTTCCATTTAATGAATAGGCCATAGATTTATTTCTTACCTTCTCCCTCATTAATTTTTTGTAGCATAGTTATTCTTGATGACGGAGATTCAAGACTTACTTTTCCAATGAGACCTTGGCGGTAATCATTAAGAAAAGTTACAGCTGCCTTATATATATCTAACTCACCCTTTTTAATTACAAACTTTCGTGCGGATGCAATGTGCTCTAAAAATTTTTCATCCTTCGGAAAAGGAAATTCAATTTTATAATGAGCAGATAAAATATCTGGGTAAGTGTCTTTAATTACATCGTATAAAGATAGAGCAGTTTCTAGTTCATCATATGCATTTATACCAATAGTATGCGAGGCAGCCAAGAAGATACCGTCAAGCTCATTTGTTATTTTGGGCCACATCATACCGGGGGTATCTGTTAAGATCATATGGTCATTTAACTCAATACGTTGCTGCATTTTAGTAACGGCAGGCTCATTACCAACTTTAGCAATTCTCTTATTTTTTAATGCATTAATAATTGTTGATTTACCTACATTTGGAACGCCCATTATAAGTATTCGTAAAGGCTTAACTGTTGTTCCTCGATGGGGGGCTAGCTTTTGACAGATGAGTAATATTTTTTTTACCTCACGAATATCTTTTGCTGATAAAGAGAGTGCCACTGTATGAGTTTGCTTATTGAAATAATCTAACCATTGAGAGGTAATAAATGGATCAGCTAAGTCTGATTTATTTAAAATTTTAAGGTGCGGTCGTTGACGTGCTTGTCTTAATGATTCAATCATAGGGTTTGTTGAGCTACCTGGGATTCTTGCATCTAGTACCTCAATAACGAGGTCGTTGAATTCTAAAGCCTCTTCAGCTTTCTTCTTCGCGCGTGTCATGTGACCTGGATACCACTGGATACTCATTTAGCTTGCCTTTAAAAAAAACGTTTGATTCCAATTCTGCCTCATTTAACTTTGAGGTAAACTATACCGATGCAACCAATAGAAGAAATTAAGCCTCAACAATCTATAGAACTATTAAAATCTCTTCATATTTTGACGCGTGATGGAAAAATTAATCAAGATTCACGCAGGAAACTCAAACAGGTTTACCATCTTTATCAGTTTATTGAGCCTATTTTAACTGAGATTAATCAGATTAAAGAAGATTATCTTCTTGTTGATCATGGTGCAGGAAAATCTTATCTCGGATTTATCTTGTATGACTTGTTTGTAAAGCTCTCCAAAGGAGAAATTATAGGTGTGGAATCAAATCCAATACTAGTTGAGCAGTCGGAAAGACTAGCAGAAAAACTTCAGTTTCCTCGCATGAAATTTTTGTCGACTGACGTTAAGTCGGCTTCTAGTCTAATAAAAGGTGATGTTGATATCGTTACTGCTTTGCATGCATGCGATACTGCTACAGATGATGCACTTCATTTCGCAATTAAGAAAAATGCAGATTATGTAATTTTAATTCCCTGTTGCCAGGCTGAGGTAGCTAGTCTTCTTAAGAAAAATAAGACCCAATCT
>JAOMKM010000027.1 GCA_028351715.1 Methylophilaceae bacterium
TTTCCTAGTTTTTCTTTAATTTTCACATGATTAACGATTAAATCGCATTTTATAAGCCAGCCTTTCTCTTCATTTTTGACTTCTGAAATAAAGTGTTTGGCACTCTCATTACTTGTAATTAAAAAGTTGGTATTTTCAAAATTTTCAGCAATCTTTTTTATCTCTTTAAAATTAATAGGTAAAAATTTTCTTCTATAGCATTCTCCATAAGTAACTTTCGCGCCTTTATCCTCTAATCCTTTCTTTAAAGTTTCTCGACCCCCTTCTCCGCGAATAATAAGAGCCATTTTTGATCGTACATTATTAAAAACTGAATGATCAAGTAAATGCTCAGAGTCAAAGACATTATCTGGGCAATAAACTTCTCGTTGATACTTTTCTTGAAGGACTTCTTGAGTAGATTTTCCAATACTAGCTAGGATAATATCTTCGGGCAACTTTAAGGAAAGTAAATCCATGCGATCAATAAACATTTTTACTGCGTTCGTACTAATAAAGATTAGATAATTATAAGTATTTAGTCGATTGATTACGTAATCGAATGGAACATAATTTTTAAGCGGCTGGATTTTTATAAAAGGATAATCAACCGTAGTCACTTTAGAGTCTTTAAAAATATTAATAAGCTCTATATTTTGGTGGGAAGGCCTGGTTAAAATAAGAGCAGTCAAAGTATTTTTTCCTGTTTCATCATAGACCAAGAATTTTTTTTGCACCCTGTGCAATTAGGAGCTGACTCAATTTTTTGCCTACATCTTCAGGGTTATCTGAGGGACCATTTGTTTCAGAAAATATTATTTGGCTTCCATCTGGTGTTGCCACAAATCCATGCATATAAATTTTATTGTTCGTAATACGTGCATACGCTCCAAGAGGAACTGTACAACTTCCTGCTAATGATTTACTTAATGTTCGCTCTGCTAAAACACATCGTGATGTTATGTCATTATTTAAGGGCGCTATTAAATTAAGGAGCTCAGTATTACTCTCAAGAATTTCAATGCCCAGGGCCCCTTGACCTACCGCGGGAATACTTAAAGTGGGGTCAATATAAAGTTTAATTCGTTCTTTCAAACCCATACGTATTAAGCCTGCTGCTGCTAAAATTATAGCGTCATAATTTTTTTGATCTAACTTTTTGAGTCGCGTTTGCAGGTTACCTCTTAACGGTAAAATTTTAAGCTCTGGAAATTTTGCTTGGATTTGACTCTGTCGTCTAAGACTTGATGTTCCTATGATACCTCCGGGAGGAAGTGCTTCAAGAGAATCATATTGATTTGACACAAAGGCGTCTCTTGGGTCTTCTCTTTCAGTAATGACAGCTAGTTTAAACTCCTTAGGAATATCCATGGGAAGATCTTTCATAGAATGGACGGCTAAATCTGCTTTATTATTTAGAAGGGCGTGTTCAAGTTCTTTTATAAAAAGACCTTTCCCTCCTATATTAGCTAAGGACTGATCTAAAAGGATATCACCCTGTGTTTTAAAACCTTCAATATTTATCTTGATTGCTGGATAAAGAGCCTGGATATTTTTTTTAATATGTTCAGCCTGCCACATGGCTAAAGGGCTTTCTCTAGAAGCAATAGTAAGGGTTGTTATCATATAAAATTAATTTTAGCACAGAGCTAATGCTTACATTACCCATCTGATGGTGAGTTTAAGATATAATTTAAAAAAAATATAAAAAAATTAAAATGAAAAAAAATATAAAAAAGTGGTCAGAAAGATTTTCAGAGCCAACAAGTGAAATAGTCAAAAGGTATACAGCATCAGTTAATTTTGATCAAAGATTAGCTATCTTTGACATTGAGGGATCTCTTGCGCATGCTGAAATGTTAAAAAAACAGAAAGTTATTTCTGCCACTGATCTTAAATTAATTAGAAAAGGTCTAAATCAAATTAAGAAGGAAATTACTGCTCAAAAATTTAAATGGTCAATTGACCTAGAAGATGTTCATTTAAATATAGAAAAAAGATTAACGCAAATAGTTGGTGAAGCAGGAGAAAAGTTACATACAGGAAGATCAAGGAATGATCAGGTTGCGACTGATATGAGGCTATATCTTAGAGAAGTCGTGGATCAAACTATTAATCAAATTAAAGTCTTACAAAAAGCGACATTAACTTTGGCTGAAAAACATATTATGACAATAATGCCAGGTATGACACATATGCAAATTGCACAACCTGTAAGTTTTGCCCATCATTTACATGCTTACTATGAAATGTTGGAAAGGGATAAATCAAGATTCCAAGATGCTAGGAAGAGGATTAATATTTTACCTTTAGGTTCTGCAGCATTAGCAGGAACTTCTTTCCCTATTGACAGAAAATTTGTTGCCAAGATACTTAAATTTGATGGACTTATGGAGAATTCTATAGATGCTGTATCCGATAGGGATTTTTTAATTGAATTTAATGCTAATGCATCTCTTTTGATGACTCATTTATCAAGATGGTCAGAAGAATTAATTCTGTGGTCTAGTCCATTTTTTGAATTTATTGAGATTTCAGATAGTTTTTGCACTGGCTCAAGTATTATGCCGCAGAAAAAAAATCCTGATGTTCCTGAATTAGTCAGAGGTAAAACTGGAAGAGTTAATGGCCATTTAGTTAGCTTGTTGACATTGATGAAAGCACAACCACTTGCTTACAATAAAGATAATCAAGAAGATAAAGAACCAATTTTTGATGTAGCTGATACGATATCAGACACCCTTAATATTTTTGCAGAAATGGTTTCTAAGTTAAAAATATTTCCTAAAAATATGGAAGCTGCTGCGCTAAAAGGGTATCCAACGGCAACAGATTTAGCTGATTATTTAGTTAAAAAAGGAATGACATTTAGAGCAGCTCATGGGGCTGTAGCAAAAGCAGTCAAGTTTGCAATTGATCAGCAGTCTGATTTATCTCAACTTGAATTAAAAGACTTGCAAAAGTTTAGTAAATTAATTGATAAGGATATCTATAATTGTCTAACTTTAAAGGGTTCGATTAGCTCAAGAAAGCATATTGGCGGTACAGGATTTAATGCAGTTAAAACAGCACTTAAACAAGCAAAATTTAAATTATCTAAATAAATTATTTAGATTATATCCAGCCGCAAAAGTTAGTTGTAATATTTCATCAACTGGTCTTTTTCCA
>JAOMKM010000028.1 GCA_028351715.1 Methylophilaceae bacterium
TTGTCATCTTTAAGGGCTTTTCCATTCTGATCAAACACTGGCTCTACTTTTAACCTACTCATCATTGCATCAGCAATTTTATCTCCTGCGCGGCCCCAAATATCCACTACTTTGTTATATCTTTCACCTTGAGTTACTAATCCTGATGCATATTGATCCTCAATTTCTTGAACTTCTGAATCAGCATCGGCAATTAATTGGACTTTTTCTGGTGGTACCAACATATCGTGAACACTTACAGACATCCCTGCTTTTGTAGCAAATGAAAAGCCTGTATACATAAGTTGATCAGCAAGAATAACGGTATCCTTAATACCTAACTTTCTAAATGACTCATTGATTAGCTTTGAAATCTCTTTCTTTTTCATAGACTTATTAATATTATTAAACGATAATCCAGCTGGGAGAATCTCAGATAATAAAGCACGCCCAACCGTAGTTTCATAACGATTAATTTTTACTGTCTTACTATTATCAAAATTAATCTCATACTCTTTAATTCTTACTGTCACTTTTGCATGAAGATCAACAGCGCCCTGATCGTATGCACGCCTTGCTTCATCAATATCAGTGAATTTCATACCTTCGCCTTTAGCCGCAGTTTTTTCTCTTGTCATATAGTAAAGACCTAGGACGATATCCTGTGATGGAACAATAATTGGTTCTCCATTTGCTGGTGATAGAACATTATTAGAAGCCAGCATTAAGGTTCTAGCTTCCATTTGTGCCTCTAGTGAAAGTGGTACATGTACTGCCATTTGATCACCATCAAAATCTGCATTAAATGCTGCACATACTAGCGGATGCAATTGAATAGCCTTGCCTTCAATTAACACAGGCTCAAAAGCTTGGATGCCTAAGCGATGCAGAGTTGGAGCTCGATTCAGTAGGACTGGATGCTCTCGAATGACATCTTCTAGAATATCCCAAACTTCTGGACCTTCCTCTTCAACCTTCTTTTTAGCTGCTTTAATCGTTGTGGCTAAACCTAATAATTCAAGTTTATTAAAAATAAATGGCTTAAATAATTCAAGTGCCATTTTCTTTGGTAACCCGCATTGATGAAGCTTTAATTGTGGACCAGTAACAATCACTGAACGACCTGAATAATCAACTCGTTTACCTAATAAGTTTTGTCTAAACCGGCCACCTTTCCCTTTAATCATATCAGCCAATGATTTCAGTGGGCGTTTATTAGCTCCAGTCATGACCTTGCCACGACGTCCATTATCAAGAAGAGAGTCTACAGATTCTTGTAGCATTCTCTTTTCATTCTTAACAATAATTTCTGGGGCTCTTAAATCTAATAGTCGTCTTAATCGATTATTTCTATTGATAACTCTTCTATAAAGATCATTAAGGTCAGAGGTAGCAAACCTTCCACCATCAAGAGGAACAAGGGGTCTTAACTCAGGAGGTAATACAGGAAGTATATCTAAAATCATCCACTCGGGCTTAATCCCAGATTGCTGAAAAGCTTCTAAAACCTTAAGTCTTTTTGCAATTTTCTTTATTTTTGCATCAGATCCTGTTGCGGCCAATTCTTCTCTAAGCTTTAATATTTCAGAAGATATATTCAGCGAACGAAGTAATTCCTTAACTCCCTCAGCTCCCATGACTGCATTAAATTCATCACCAAACTCTTCAGTTTTTGCTAGGTAATCATCTTCAGTAAGAAGTTGACCACGCGTTAATGGAGTCATTCCAGGATCAATAACCATATACGCTTCAAAATATAAAACTCTTTCTATATCACGAAGTGCTATATCTAAAACCATACCCAACCTACTTGGAAGGCTCTTAAGAAACCATATGTGAGCCACAGGGCTTGCTAAATCAATATGCCCCATTCGTTCTCTTCTTACTTTGGATAGAGTTACTTCAACTCCACATTTCTCGCAAATAACTCCTCTATGTTTAAGTCTTTTATATTTACCACATAGACATTCATAATCCTTCACTGGACCAAAAATTTTGGCGCAAAACAAACCATCTCTTTCAGGCTTAAATGTTCTATAGTTAATTGTTTCCGGCTTCTTTACTTCACCAAAAGACCAAGATCTTATCTTTTCTGGAGAAGCTAAAGCAATTTTAATGGCATCAAACTCTTCAGCTTGAGTGGTCTGTTTAAAAAGATCTAATAATGCTTTCATGTCTTATCTCCTAGTTTCTATCAAGGTCAATATCAATTGCTAATGAACGAATTTCTTTTGTGAGTACATTAAATGATTCCGGCATGCCAGCATCAATTTTGTGCTCACCTTTGACAATATTCTCATAAACTTTCGTTCTTCCGATTACATCATCCGACTTAACAGTAAGCATTTCTTGTAAAGTATACGATGCGCCATATGCCTCTAGTGCCCATACCTCCATTTCGCCAAACCTCTGTCCGCCAAATTGTGCTTTACCACCGAGGGGCTGCTGTGTAACTAAAGAATATGGTCCAGTTGAACGTGCATGCATCTTGTCATCAACCAAGTGATGTAATTTCAATACATGCATATAACCTACGGTAACAGGCCTTTCAAATTTCTCTCCGGTCCTACCGTCGTATAAGCGTACCTGGGTTTTATTAGCTGCAAAATTTAATAGTTTGGTATGTTCGCTGTCATCTGGATAAGCTAAATCTAGCATTTGCTGAATATCAGACTCTGCACCGCCATCAAATACTGGAGTAGCAAATGGCACACCAGTAGTTAGGTTTTCTGCAAGTTCTATTATTTCATT
>JAOMKM010000002.1 GCA_028351715.1 Methylophilaceae bacterium
CTTTACCATTTCAAACGATCCTTATAGTAAATAATATTTAACCGCGAGATTCTACACTTTTTGTATAACTCTTGAAAGTATTTATGCTAATTTCTGCGCTAGTAATGTATTTTCCATTAATGTTGCAACTGTCATTGGCCCAACTCCCCCAGGAACTGGTGTAATATATGCTGCATTTTTACTTGCTACATTAAACTCAACGTCACCAACTAACTTATCATTAATTCTGTTAATACCGATATCGATCACAATTGCACCTTTTTTAATCCATTCGCCTCTTACAAGGTTTTGTCTTCCGGCAGCAACGACAACTAAATCTGCCTGCCGAACTTTTCCTTCTAAATCTTTTGTTTTGCTATGGCATGATGTAATAGTACATTTCTCAATTAATAGCTCTAATGCCATTGGGCGTCCCACATTGTTTGAAACTCCTACAATTGTTGCATCAAGACCTTCTAAATTAATATTTGAAGCTTTAAGCATCTTTATCACACCATAGGGTGTACATGGCCTTAACTTTGGCTGCCTTATGGCAAGTAAGCCTATATTAATTGGATGAAAACCATCAACATCTTTAAGTGGATCTATGGCCTTAATTATATTATCTTCATCAATATGATTTGGAAGAGGAGACTGTATTAATATTCCATCAATTTCAGAGTTTAAATTAATATCCTTAACTAATTTTAATAATTCTTGTTCAGTAATTGACTCATTAAAATTGTAAGATAGAGATTTTATACCTACTTTCTCACAAGCAAGTTTTTTGTTTTTAACATATACGTGGGAGGCAGGATTCTCTCCAATTAGAATTACAGCTAAACAAGGATTTCTTATACCTTCATCTTCGTTAATTAAAATTAATTTACGAACTGTATCTAAAAGATCATTAGCAATAGATTTACCATCAATAATTTTTGCTGTCATTTGTATTTGTACCTAAAGTGTAAACGAATTATTTTATCAGAATGCTGGCTGAAAACTCTATTAAAAAAAATTAAATTAAAGACACCTAAAGTCAAAACGTATTTGACCAAAAGTACTAATTAGGCTATATTTGCGCGTTCGGGGTGTAGCGTAGCCTGGTAGCGCGCCTGCTTTGGGAGCAGGATGTCGGGAGTTCGAATCTCTCCACCCCGACCATTATTAGAATAGAATAGAATAATTAGATGTATTTAGATTAAGTACCATTGCTTTATTTATTTAGTTATCTGCCCGTAGCTCAATCGGATAGAGCACCAGCCTTCTAAGCTGGGGGTTACAGGTTCGATTCCTGTCGGGCAGGCCAGTTTGTGGTGGCTGTAGCTCAGTTGGTAGAGCCCTGGATTGTGATTCCAGTTGTCGTGGGTTCGAGCCCCATCAGCCACCCCATTTTATTGTATAATATTTTAGCTTATCCAAGGTTTAATCCAGGGGAATCTGTTTGAAAAATTTTCTTAAATTTTTAATTTTAATCATAACGATATTAAACATTCAATTTTCGACGGCAACAGATATTAATAAGATTAAATCTATGGTTATTTCTTCCCCTGAAGCAGCATTAATAGAGATTAATAGATTGCTAGAAAATGAACCAAATAATCAAAATATATTATTTTTAAAGGCTATAACAGAAACAAAACTAGAAAAAAATGATTTAGCGATTTCAACATACAATAAATTAATTGAAAAATTTCCGAGCTTACCAGAACCATATAATAATCTTGCAGTACTTTATGCGGAACAAAATAAGCTAGAAGAAGCAAAAAAAATACTTCAAAAAGCATTAAAAACTAATAAAAGTTATTCTGTTGCACATATTAATTTAGGTGATGTATACACAAGAATGGCATCTGAGGCATATAGAAAAGCATTTGAATTAGATAAAAGTCCAGTAGCAAATAATAAATTACAACTAATCAGTGAATTGTTTAGTTATAGTCCAAATATGCAAAAAACTAAGTTAGTTACTCCTGTATCTAAATCAGATAATAAATCCAGAGAACAAGAAATAGCTGACCTTGCCTTATTTATTGAGAGTTGGAAAGTATCATGGGAAAGTAAAGATTTAACAGGTTATTTTTCAAAGTATTCAAAGTATTTCAAAATTAAAAATGAGATAAAGTATGAAAAATGGAAAAAAACAAGAACAGAAAAAATTATAAATAAGAAAAAAATTAATATTAAGATAAGCAATATTAGGTATAACTTTAAAGATGGATTTTGGTTTATCAGCATGAGCCAGGCATATAGTTCTGGAAAGTATAGTGACAAGGAAGAAAAAACTTTAGTTATTATTAACGAATCTGGAGCATATAAAATAATTGAAGAGAACACTAAGAGCTAAGCTCAGTCGAAATGATAAATTTTTTTATATCCATAATAATAATTATTGCTTTATTAACTAGCAATGCATTCTCACTCAATAAATTAACTACCAATCAAAAACTAAAAGAAACAGAACAATTATTAGTTGAAGCTGCAAATAAGATTTCGGAAGGAGAGATTGATGCAGCGCTTATGGTCGTTGAGAACCTAATTGATATAAATCCAAATTTTAAGCTTGCACATATGATTTATGGTGATCTACTTTTAATTCAAAGTCATAATTATGATCAGGTTAGTGCTGATACACATAAACAGTATAAAAAGAAAATCTATGATTTGAAATTAGAGTTATCTAGAAGGATAGAGAGCTTTAACAACGTAGATAAAAATCTCATAGGGGCTAAAATAAAAGTATTATTAGCAAAAAATATAGAATATTTAATTTTCATAGATGTTAAAAGTTCCAGATTATTTGCATTTAGTAATAATGAAGGTAATTTAGAATATATTTCAGATTATTATATGTCTGTTGGTAAAAACGGATATGGAAAAAAATATGAGGGGGACAAAAAAACGCCAATTGGTACATATTTTATTAAAAACAAAATTACTACAAAACTCCCTGATTTATATGGGTTGGGTGCATATGCTATAAATTTTCCTAGTGTGTACGATAGACTTAATAACTTTACTGGGTCTGGTATTTGGATTCATGGAACTCCAAGCTCAACTTATTCTAGACCACCTCAATCTAGTGATGGTTGTATAGTCTTGAGTAATAACGATATTAATGAGTTAGCTTATATACTAAATAAACCAGGTATACCTGTAATTATTTCAGATACTGGCTTAAATAATATTAGCGACCGTGCTTCTGAAGATATAGATACATCTAAAAACGAAATCCTTAAAAAAATTAAAGAATGGAAAAAAAGTTGGGAGGAAAAAGACACTGAAAAATACCTAGAATATTATTCAAATACAGCTAAATATAATAATGATAACTACTCTAAATGGACAACTCATAAAATAAATGTTTTTAAAAGATCACAAGACCTAAAAATAAAGATTGAAGATATCTCTATTTTTGAATATCCCAGAAATGATGAAGATCTAATCCTGGTTAAATTTAAGCAGATTTATAGTAGTAATTTATTAAAAAACGAGATGATCAAACAACAGATATGGTCCAAAAAAGATTCTATCTGGTCAATAATCTATGAAGGAGGCACTTAATTTATCTATATACAAGTCTCCTTAAATAATGACGGGTATGCAGAACTAATTAAGTTTTGTGCCTTCTTAAGTTCTTTAATATTTTCAATCTTTTTACCCTTTCCAAAAGGCTTCTCCGCAAGAAGCTCCTCAATAATTATTGGGATATTTTGCCCGCATTCATAAGAGATAAGTTGAGAATAAAATTTAGATTTAGATAATAATGAGCTATTCTTAATATCAAAAGTTACAAATGCCTTAATTCTATACTTTTCATTCTTTACAGAGTCTAAGTAAAGGTAAGCATCAAAAGAAGGGCTAGTAAAAATTTTTTTAGGGGTAGAGTTAGCTCCTAAAGCAAAGAAAATTAGCATTATGCAAGTAATTTTTTTAATATGTAGCGCCCTAATTAATAATTCAATAAACTATAATTGAATCATAACCTTTTATTATGAATTAAAGTTAATGTCATGACTGATAATCAACTAATTAGATATAGCCGACATATTTTATTGCCTGATATAGAATACGAAGGGCAATTAAATCTTATAAATAGTCATATATTGATAGTTGGAGCAGGTGGTTTAGGGTCTGCAGCATCAATATATCTTGCGGCATCTGGTATTGGAAAAATAACAATATGTGATTTTGATACTGTAGACCTAAGCAATCTTCAGAGACAAATTTTACATACTGATAGGCGTCTTGGTATTAATAAGGCATTATCTGCGAAATCTACCCTTGAAGCCATCAATCCAGAAGTTAAAATTTTTGGAATAGAAGAGAGGCTTGATGCTGAGAAAATGAAGAAATTAGCCTATGAAGTCGATGTTATTATTGATTGTTCTGATAACTTTTTAACTCGATATTCTTTAAATCAAATCGCTTATGATTTAAAGAAACCACTTGTATCGGGAGCAGCAATAGGATTTGATGGACAGGTCAGTGTATTTGATTTTAGAGATGAAAATACTCCTTGCTATCAATGCTTATTCCCAGATACATCTGAGGATGAAGAATTACGATGTTCAGATCATGGAGTATTTTCTCCAATTGTTGGAATCATTGGATGTACCCAAGCGGCAGAGGCTATGAAGATAATATTAAAGGTTGGAAAATCACTAATGGGTAGATTACTTATTTTAGAGTCTAAGGGTATGAACTGGAAAAATTTCAAAGTACCAAAAGATCCACAATGTAAGGTTTGCTCAAATAAGTAGATTTAATTTATCTTGCGACTTCGCGTGATAAAATTAGTTAAAATATAAATTACACTTCCATGAATAAAGAATTATCAAAATCGTTTAACCCATCTGACATTGAAAAAAAATGGTATGAATTCTGGGAATCCAAAGGTTACTATAAATTAGGAGAAGATTTAAACAATCCACATTCTTTTTCTATACTCCTTCCCCCCCCTAATGTTACAGGGACCCTTCATATGGGACATGGCTTTAATCAAACTCTAATGGACGCTCTAACCCGATATCACCGTATGAAGGGAGATAATACTCTATGGCAGCCAGGGACTGATCATGCCGGTATAGCAACACAAATTGTTGTAGAAAGACAGCTTGATCAACAAAATATCTCAAGGCATGACTTAGGTCGCGAAAAGTTTATTGAGAAAGTCTGGGATTGGAAGACTTACTCAGGAGGAACTATTACTCAACAAATGAGGCGGCTGGGCACTTCTCCGGACTGGTCAAGAGAGAGATTCACCATGGATGAAGGCTTATCAAATACAGTTTCCGAAGTATTTGTTAGTCTCTATCGGGAAGGTTTAATTTATAGAGGAAAAAGACTAGTTAATTGGGACGTTACATTACAAACAGCTGTTTCTGATCTAGAAGTAATTCAAGAGGATGAAAGTGGATTCTTATGGCATATTAATTACCCATTAGAGGACGGTAAGAATTTTCTAACTGTGGCTACAACAAGACCTGAAACAATGTTAGGCGACACAGCATTGATGGTTCACCCTGAAGATGAAAGATATAAAAAATACATCGGGCAATATGCATTTATTCCTTTAATTGGTCGAAAAATTCTAATTATTTCTGATGAGTATGTTGACCCAGAATTTGGAACTGGTGTAGTTAAAGTAACTCCAGCTCATGACTTCAATGATTATGAGGTAGGACAACGACATAATCTGCCATTACTTAATATTTTAACCCTTGATGGCCATATTAATGAGAACGGAACAAAACTATATCAGGGGCTAGAGAGATTTAAGGCTAGAGATAAGATTGTTGATGACCTAAAAAAAGAATCTCTACTCTTAAAAATTCAAAAGCATTCTTTAAAGATACCAAGGGGAGATAGAACAGGAACAGTTATTGAACCAATGCTTACAGATCAATGGTATGTGGCTATGACGAAGCCAACTAGTGATAATAAAAGTATTGCTGAGAAAGCTTTAGAGGTTGTTAAGAGTGGCGAGATTAAGTTTTATCCAGAAAATTGGGTTAATACTTACAATCAATGGCTAAATAATATTCAGGATTGGTGTATTTCCAGACAGCTCTGGTGGGGACATCAGATTCCAGCATGGTATGGGACAAATAAAGAAGTATATGTTGCAACCTCATATGAAGAGGCAAAAAAAATTGCAGAAGAGGATGGCTATCAAGGTGAATTAACAAGAGATGAAGATGTATTAGATACTTGGTTTTCATCAGCTTTATGGCCATTTTCAACATTAGATTGGACTCCTGATTTCCCAGAAAAAAGTAATTCAGCTTTAGATTTATATTTACCATCATCTGTTCTCGTTACAGGTTTTGATATTATTTTCTTTTGGGTAGCCAGAATGGTCATGCTAACTAAGCATATTACTCAGAAGATACCATTCAAAAATGTATATGTACATGGTTTAATTCGGGATGCAGATGGTCAAAAAATGAGTAAGTCAAAAGGAAACGTTCTTGATCCGATTGATCTAATTGATGGAATTTCATTAGATAATTTAATTAAAAAAAGAACTAAGGGATTAATGAATCCTAAGCAAGAAGAATCAATTATTAAGAAAACAAAAAAAGAATTTCCTGATGGTATTTCCTCTTACGGTACAGACGCTTTAAGATTTACTTTTGCAAGTTTAGCGAGCCCAGGTAGAGATATAAAGTTTGATCTACAAAGGTGTGATGGATACAGAAATTTTTGCAATAAATTGTGGAATGCAACACGATTTGTTCTATTAAATTGTGAAAATCAAGATAATGGGTTTGGTAGCTGTGATGATGGTTACTTAGAATTTTCAAAGGCCGATAGATGGATTGTAAGTATTCTTCAGGAAACAGAGTCTAATATTGAGAGAAATTTTTCAGAGTACAGGTTTGATCTATTGGCACAAGAAATTTACAAATTTGTGTGGGATGAGTATTGTGATTGGTATTTAGAATTAGCAAAAGTTCAGCTTCAAAATGGAAATGACGCTCAAAAAAGAGCTACGCGCAGAACTCTAGTTTCTGTCCTAGAAACTATATTAAGGATAAGTCATCCAATAATGCCATTTATAACAGAAGAAATTTGGCAAATTATAGGGCCAATGGCTGGCAAGAAAGCTGAATCAATTATGCTAGAGCCCTATCCAGTGTCAAGATCAGAAAAAATTGAAGAAGTATCTATTCAGTGGATGCAAATACTTAAAAGAATGGTTGAGCAATGCAGGAGTCTTAGGGGTGAAATGAATATCTCGCCGGCAGTAAAAATCCCATTAGCTTTATCGGGTAATTCAGATGATATAAACACATATGTTGACTACCTAAAAGGCCTTGCTAAATTATCTGATATTGAATTAATGGATGAATTACCTGCTAAGGATGCTCCGGTTTCAATAATTGGTGACTTTAAATTAATGTTAAATATAGAAATAGATAAGGAAGCAGAAAAAAATAGACTTCAGAAAGAAATTACTCGCCTTGAAATTGAAATTACGAAAGCAGAAAAAAAATTAGGCAATACTAGTTTTGTAGAAAAGGCTCCACCAGAGGTTATTTTTCAAGAAAAAGAACGACTGGAGAACTTTAGTCAATTGAAAGAAAAATTTCTAGTACAATTAAGAAAGATAGGGAGTTAATTTTTCCGAATATAGGAAGAAGTAACATTACCAATAATATTAAATGAAATTAATTCATGGCCAGTTTGCTGACAAAATACTTTTAGATCTTTTGTTGCATTTTTATCGGTCGTAGAAATTTTTAAAATTTGATTTGTTTGCATTGCATTGAGACCTTTTTTGCACCGAAGAATGGGCATTGGACACTTTAATCCAATTGCATCTACTTCAAAATCATAATTTATCATTACTTCTCCAAGCCGAATTTAAAATGGCGCCAATATAGCACGCCTTCTTAAATATTTAGTATAAACCCGCTATCCTTTAAAAGGAGCAACATCGCCAGGGCTTCTTAGCATTTTATCTACTTCTCCCAGATGAAGCTCTTCAGTATAAATTAAAGTTCTTGCATACTCTTCAAGCATAACCGACTTACCTTCAACTAATTGTAAAAGATCTTTGTAGGCATTAAGTGAAATAGTTTCATGCTCTAATGACTCTCTAAGAATATTTCCAATATCATGATTATGTGATTCTAGAAGAGGACCAATAGCAAGTGATGGATGACCACCAAGATTAGTTATAACTTCCCCTGCTTGGTTTGCATGATCTAAAGATTCAGAAGCTTGATCACGAAGCCAGCTTATTATTGGAATGCGGCTATAACCATAAACCATGAGTCCATAATGTGTATAACGGACAACCCCTGCTAATTCTAGCTCTAGAATTTTATTAAGCGCATCTATTATTTTTTTATTATCAGCCATTCTATTTTCTCCAAGTAAAAAATTTTGTATCTAATTATAATTGAAGTCAAATAAATTCGTAGAAATGAGAATGAGAATGATTATGATTAAATAAATGATACTAAAATTGAAAAAATATTCATTCCAGACATAAGGGCAATCGACCAAAAAGTAAATTGCATTCCTTTTACCCTAAGAGAGGTATCAATCTTCTCCTTAAGAAAAGATTTTGCATGCAATACCCTGCCTACAAAAAATAAACCCCCCAATAATATGACTACAGCAAAATGTATTTTATTAATTTCAAGGCAAGCCAATAAAATGAGACCAATAGGAACGAATTCTGAAAAGTTTGCATGTGCACGAATAGCTTGCTCTAAATCACCATGATTCTTATGAGCGAGACTCACATTATATTTTCTACGAAGTCGAATAATATTTTTCGACAACCTAATATATATAAAACCTAAAATTGATGCATAGAATGCTGTAATCATAATCATATTTTTTTTAAATTCCTATTATAGCTGCCCCAATGACTCCAGCTGAGTCACCTAAGCCGTTTTTAATTATAGGCGTACTTGGCTCGTTACTAAAAATATTTTTATAAACTTCCCTTTTCCCTATACTATAAAGTTCATCATGATTTGACAAACCACCCCCAATAATAATAACGTCAGGATCAATAACATTAATAATATTAGATAGTGCAATTCCAAAATACCGATAAAATTTATTTAGAACAAGTTGTTCTTGCTCATTAAAATTATCTTTACTTAAAAAATCAGCAGATGAGATTTTAATTTTTAAATCGCTATTAATAATTTTTTCTAACCCGCTTCCAGATATATATGTTTCAATACATCCTTTTTTTTTACAGTAGCAATCAGGCCCATAAACATTAATGGTTGAATGTCCCCATTCTCCAGATATATGTTGGGGGCCAGTTCTCAATTTTTTGTTAAATACAAAGCCACCTCCGCAACCAGTGCCCATAATGACTCCAAAGACACATGAATATGCTTTTCCTACCCCTAGGGTAGCTTCGGCTAGGGTAAAGCAATTAGCATCATTTTCTATGGCTATTTTTTTACCTAATTTCTCTTCTATACTTATTTTTAATGGCAAATTATTTAAACATAGAGTATTTGAATTCCTTAGGAGTTGTGTTTTTTTTGAAATTGATCCAGGGGTTGCAACACCTAGAGAGTGAGCCTCGTTGTTAATTGACTCAGTAGCCATCTTATAAATATTAGTGATTTGGTTAAGAATATGATTTGAGCCTAAATGACTTTGAGTAGGGATTCTTTCCCTAAATAAAATATTGTTACCTAAATCAAGAACAGCTGACTCTATTTTAGTACCACCTAAATCAATTCCAATCCTGTAAGCCATAGAAACATTCCCTAACGATATAAAAATATCATAACGGAGTTTGCAGCGGTTAGAAAATTAAATGTGGAAAGTATGAGTGGTGGCCAGAGACAGAATCGAACTGTCGACACGAGGATTTTCAATCCACTGCTCTACCGACTGAGCTATCTGGCCGTAAATTACAATAGCAAGTGCCGAATTATATCAAACTTATGTCTGATATGGTCGTTTCGAATTTACTAATTAGATGTAATAAAATGCGCTGAAAATTTTGGAATTTTATTAATTATTTTAAAGATGGTATATAAAATTCCAAAATAGACTGCATTAGGTAGAAAGAAAGAATTGAAATTATTTGCTAGGAAGCTTAAGCTGCCATAAAAATTTGGGCTACTTATCCACCCTGATAAAAAATAATGGCTAGAAAAAGAAATAATATAACTTACTAATATTGCTAAGAAGGCAACAGGTAAAAATAATTTTGCTTTAAGTGCCTTATTACCTGACAAGAACTTTCTTCCTAATTCCCAAGTAAGGATATAAGTAAATATGTGCCCCATATAACTAGTTTCAAAATTAATATGGGTCATGTTATTTATATTAATTATATAGGCGTCTATGGATACAATTAAGGCTACAAATAGAAAGAGAAATTTTCTTTGTTTTAGCAAGATTCCTGCAGCTATAAAAATAGCTAGGCTAGCATCTGGTAAGTTAAAGGATGTTAACTCATGACTAGCTCTAGTAAGTATAATTAAAAATAACAAAACTAAAGCTAGTAAAACATTTATTGTAAGAAATTTTTGAAAATCTATTTTATTCATGTTGTGATTTTAGCACTATATATAAAGTTATTAAAAATCAATTTTAAGTCCTCCTGTGAAGACCCTAGAGAAATTAAAAGGGTAAATAGTGTTGGCGTAACTTTGTACAGCATTGCTGTGTTCGAAAATATTAGAGACTGA
This sequence comes from Methylophilaceae bacterium, assembly GCA_028351715.1. Taxonomy (GTDB): domain Bacteria; phylum Pseudomonadota; class Gammaproteobacteria; order Burkholderiales; family Methylophilaceae; genus BACL14. The sequence continues at coordinate 10,671 of JAOMKM010000002.1, forward strand.
ACCATAGATACGAAGTTTTTTGAATTGTGTAAATTTCTTCTTAACTTCGTAGTTGACGCTGACATCTGTCGAAATATATGCTGGTTGTCTTACTGGGCTTTCATTTAGAAAATCATCAAAAATATATGCATCTTCTTTCCATGTATGGCTCAGATTAAAACGCATTTGGTCAGTAACCTTATGGCTTAGATTTACTAATATTGAGTTATTAGGCACACCAGGCATAGATCTACCATCCTGAAACTCAGCGTGTGAATCCTTGCCAATTTTTGCTTCAATGTATTTATAAATAAAATTAATGTTGGATCTGTCGTTGAATTTATAATTATCATGAATTTCAAGCCCATATTTCTCAGAGTTATCAATATTTTCATTCTTCCCTGAAGTTGGATTGTAGACAATCTCATCCTTAAGGTCTGAATAAAAGGCAACAATTTTTAATTTATTTTTTTGAGTAATGTGGTTAAAGCCTGCATTTAAAGTATCTACTTCTGATGGCTCAATAAATCCATTAAAGTCACGTCTAATGAAGGCGTATGGGGAATTTGACTGCCATACTGCAACAAAAGATCTATCAATATCTGGAGCTTGGTAGGCATGATTATAATTTCCAAAGAAACTTAATTGAGAATCAACCTCATAATTTATACCGATATCCCAAGCATTTAAAGATTCGTCAGTAGAGTAATTAGCTGCTGAATCAGAATGGGTATATTCCACACGTTCATGTCTAAGTCCCGCAGAAAGTGCAATATTTTTGGGAAGCCAATCGGGTTGTAACTGTGACTCAACAAAAATTGCAAGGTTATCTTTTGTTGTGGTGCCACGATTCGTCTGATCTACTCGCTCCGCATCAAAATAATCAATACCAGTTGTTATGGTGTAATTGTCTTCTTGATACTCTGCTGAAATATTTGTACCCATATAGTCTTTACTATAGAGGGACCCATAAGCTCTAGTTGCATTATAAAGTTTCTCTTCGTAGTAAAAATCTGCTTTTAAATTTAATTTCTCACTTGCCTTATATTCAAGCCCAGTACTATATTTATCTGAGTCTGTATCATAATTACTATATGCATTACCAGAATTTTGGGCAGGATTTGCATGAAATTCATCCTTGGTCATGGCTCCCGTTCTGTAGAGGTTAACCCTTGAGCTGGACAGACCAAAGTTTAAAAGCAGGTCTTTAGATGGAGTAAATTTCAATTTAGCTGTTTGTGATTTATTTTTATTCCTATCCCTTTCCCCATTTATATCTACATCGGCAAAGCCTTTATGAATATCATCAGTTACATTGACTGATAGATTAAAATTCTTCCCATTAAACCCAGCGTTAACAATTTTTTTAACTGCATTACTGCTACCAATAGCGGTTTCTATAGAATAACCACTATAATCTTTAGTATAAATTTGTATTACCCCCCCCATCGCTCCGTCACCATATCTAACTGATCCTGATCCCTTAACAATCTCAATTCTATCGATACTGCTCAGGTCAATTGATCCTAGGAGCTGAGGACTCATATCTATGTTATTTAAACGTTGACCATCAATAGATATAACTACATTTTGATAGCCAGCTTCAGCTCCATAACCTCGCATGTCAATCATTGGTTTTGATTTGTCACCATAATTTGGAACAATATTAAGCGAGCTATGTTGAGCAAGGTAGTCAGTAAGATTAGTACTTCCTGATAATCCAATTTCTTTTGCTGAATGAATTTCTACAGAATATGGCAATAGCCCTTCCTGGGTATCGTATTGGTATTTTTTTATAATAATTTCTTTTGTTTGTATATTTGTTTCTGCATTAATTGATGAAGTAATTAATGGAAGTATTAAGACTAGATTTTTATAAGACATTGAATATTCCTAAACATCCATGCGACCCCGCATGGGTAAATAAAATAGAAATACGGTCAGAGAATTAAAAAAGTATTAGGTATTATCTAATTCTAATATCAGCTCCCCGCTGTACTTCAGAGTGAGTTTTTAGGCCGGTCTCCGGACTTGTAAGGTTTGATTTAAAGCCTTCCCAATTTCTCAGTGGCTATATTTATAAATCTTTTATTCTTACTTACCGTTGCGGGGGCAGTATAGGAATTGTATTTAACGCACCTATTTCCCAGTTTCAATGATTTCTTCGAGAGAAGATTTCATCACCTAAAAAACTTGAATTGATAGTACCACAGAATAAAAGAAGTATTAATTTAAACTAGCGTACTAATAATTTTTAAAGCGAAGTTTATTAAGTTTAAATTAAAAAGAGAAGAGTATGAAGAACCAGGTGAGATATAAGTTTGTAGTAGCGAAAAATACTGTCACATTACCAACTTTTTTTAAGTATCTTACTAAATTAATATTTTCGAAAGATATTGTATCAACTGCTACTTGTAATGCAGGATTTAGAAGTTCTATACTTACCATAATTAGAACGCTACTGATTAATAAAAGCTTATGAATAGCTGTTTCGCCAATCAGAAATCCTAACGGGATTAGGATGATTGCTAAGTAAATCTCTTGTCGAATTTTTTTTTCGCTTTTAAAGTGAACCTGAAAATTATCGATAGAATATTTAAGTGCATCAATTAATATAGTACTAAAGGTTTTATTCTTAAATTGATTTTCCATTAATTGGCTATCTCTTGTTAAAATCAACTGCCATTATATCAAAACTATTAATTAATTAATTAGTCAGGATATGGAGTGTTATTAAATCTATTATCAGGAGGCAGTATGGTTAGAACTGTAAAATGCGTAAAATTAGGAAAAGAAGCTGAAGGGTTGGATTTCCCTCCATATCCGGGGGAACTAGGCAAGAAAATTTTTGATAATGTTTCTAAGCAAGCATGGGGTGAGTGGTTAAAACAGCAAACTATGCTTTTAAATGAAAATCGTCTTAGTTTGGTTGATCCCCAGGCAAGAAAATATCTAACTGACCAAACAGAAGCTTATTTTTTTGGAGGTGGTGCTGATAGTGCGTCGGGTTATGTCCCGCCTAGTGAATAAAATTAATTTTTTAGTTCAGCCTTAATTTCATTTATCGAAGAATGTCTTACGTCTTTGCCTTTGACAGTATAAATAACATTTTGTGAAACATTCTTGGAATGATCTCCAATACGCTCTAAAGATTTAGCAACAAACATTAATTCGAGTGATAAAGAGATTGTTCTAGGATCTTCTAGCATATAGGTTAACAACTGTCTCATATAAGCTCGATACTCGCCATCTACTTCCTTATCGCTTTCAAGCACTGCAACAGTTTCACCGACATCAAGTCTTGCAAAAGAATTTAAGGCAGTTCTTAGCATGTACTGTAATTTTTCATATATTGATTGAATTTCTTTTGTCTGAGGTTTACTCATTCGGTCTTTTTCATATATTCGATGTGTTGCTTTAGCAATTTTTGATGCTTCATCGCCAATTCTTTCAAGATCTGTAATAATTCTTAACATCATCAACACATTTCTAAGATCGCGCGCAGTTGGTGAGCGTTTAGCAATAATTAATGAACAGTCTTCATCAATTTCTGATTCAAGGTCATTAACTCGTTCATCTTTTTTAATTACGCTATCAGCTAATTTCGCATCAGCATTAAGAAGGGAAGACACAGAGTCAGTTAATTGTTCCTCAACGATACCCCCCATTTCAAGCACTTTAGCTCTTATGGCTTCTAAGTCAGTATCATACTGAGTGTAAATATGTTCTGCTGCCATTTTATCTGTTTCTCCAAAAAGTATTAACTTGTATTGCAATAATAATATTATAAATTAATTGTCATTACCAATTCATCCTCTATTTTTTGAGGTAATAGTTTTTACGCCTTGATGCGTAGCTAGTAGAAGGGTATTGGCAGGTCTCGATGCAAATAGCCCATTAGTCACAACCCCTACAATTTGATTAATTTCATTTTCTATCTCAATAGGATCAGAAATTTTTAATCCATGCACATCTAGAATAATATTTCCATTATCTGTAGTGAAGTCCCTTAACTTAGGCTGACCGCCTAATTTTATTAATTGCCTAGCAACATAACCTCGTGCCATGGGAAGAACTTCTACGGGTAGAGGAAATTTTCCTAGTACTGGAACAAATTTTGTTTCATCACAAATGCATATAAAATTTTTGGCATTAGCAGCTACAATTTTTTCTCTAGTTAATGCCCCACCCCCACCCTTTAACATGTGCATGTGTTCAGTAATTTCATCTGCACCATCTACATAGATATCCATTCCATTAATTGTATTTAAATCAAAAACTTGAATACCATGTGACTGTAGTCGTTCAGCTGTTGCTTCACTGCTTGCGACTGCACCTTCAATTTTGTGTTTAATCTTTGCTAAAGCATCGATAAAGTAGTTTGCAGTTGATCCAGTCCCTACACCAATAATTCCTGATTTGACATACTCAATCGCTGCATCTGCAACTTGCTTTTTCAATTGATCTTGTGTTAAGTCCATTTTTTTAAATCCTTTGTTTTGAACAAAAATTATGGTTATATGATACACGTTGAAATGTTTATTGAGTATTTCTATAAATTTATGAAAAATGAGTATAAAGACAGAATAGATAAAGCAAATGTTTATGATGCAGCTCTGAGGACACCTCTAGAGAAGCAATTAAATTTATCAAAAAGATTTAATAATAATATTCTATTAAAGCGCGAAGATCTTCAGCCGGTTTTTTCTTTTAAGATACGTGGCGCCTATAATAAAATGAAAAACTTAAGTGATGAGAATCTTTTAAATGGGGTTATTGCCTGTTCAGCAGGGAATCATGCTCAGGGCGTTGCGTTAGCAGCAAAAATTTTAGAATGTAAGGCAACAATTGTCATGCCTAAAACAACTCCTATTATAAAAATTAACGCTGTTGAATCCCATGGAGCTGAAGTAGTTTTGCACGGAGAGACACTTCATGAGTGCTTTGATCATGCTTTGGGTATTCAAAAAAAACAAGGCTCAATATTTGTCCACCCATTTGATGACCCCGAAGTAATAGCAGGTCAAGGTACGATAGCAAAAGAAATTTTAGAAGATTACTCTCGTCCAATTGATGCTATTTTTTGCTGCGTTGGAGGTGGTGGTTTAATTTCAGGAATAGCTGCTTATATAAAAGCTGTAAAACCTGAAATAAAGATAATCGGTGTCGAAGCTGAGGGTGCGGATGCAATGACACAATCACTTGCAGCAAACAAGAGAGTTACTTTAGATAAGATTAGTTTATTTGCAGAAGGAGCTGCATTAAAGCAAGTAGGCGAACTTCCTTTTAAAATTTGTCAGCAGTATGTTGATGAAATGATTGTTGTTAGTAAAGATGAAATTTGTGCAGCAATAAAAGATGTTTTTGAAGATACGAGAACCATTTTAGAGCCTGCTGGAGCATTAGCAGTGGCAGGTATAAAGTCTTATATTAAAAAAAATAATGTTGAAACAAAAACTTTTGTCGCAACTGCTTCTGGGGCAAATATGAATTTTGATCGACTTGGATTTGTTTCGGAAAGAGCAGAAATTGGCGAAGAAAGAGAGGCAATTTTTGCTGTTACTATTCCTGAAAAACCCGGAGCTTTTAAAAGCTTTTGCGGTCTAATTGGTGAAAAAAATATTACTGAATTTAATTATAGATATTCAAGTGATAATAGCGCAAATATTTTTGTTGGTATTAGCGTAAAAAACTTTGATGAGGCTAAATTAATATTTGAAGTTTTAAAAAGAGCTTCTCTTGAACCAATAGATTTAACTTATAACGAAGTTGCTAAGCTTCATTTAAGACATTTGGTCGGTGGTCATGCCCCAGAAGCTAAAAATGAAGTTATGTATAGATTTGAATTTCCTGAAAAACCTGGAGCACTATTAAATTTTTTAGGCAAAATGGGCCATTGGAATATTAGTTTATTTCATTATCGTAACCATGGTTCCGATATTGGAAGAGTACTGGTTGGTATGCAGGTTGATGAAGAAAGCAAAGAAGAATTCAAAGAATTTTTAAGGAATCTTGGTTACACCTATATCAATGAGACTAATAATGAAGCTTATAAGTTATTTCTTGGAAAAAATAACGATAATATGATTAAAAATTAGAATATAAGTGAACAATTCCTATCCAAGCCATATTATAATATTTTTAAAATTAATGGGGAAAAATACTAAATGAATCTAATAAAAATAGCTTTGCTGTCAATTTTCTTGATTGGATGTGGGGAGACTGATAGAGGAAAAGCATACATCACCTCTCAAGAGGGAGGTATTTCTGTAATTGACTTAAATACAATGGAAGTTATAAATAAATTAAATGCTGGGGGTTACCCAAGAGGTATAGGTATAACCAAAGATGGCTCGTATATAATTACTGCCAATAAGTCGGAAGCTTCCATCACAGTTACGAATGAGAAAACCAATGAAATTGAAAAAAACATTGAAGTAGGAATTAATCCAGAGTTTGTTCGAGTATTAAATGATCAAGTTTTTGTATCAACCGAGCCGTCCTCAACAGGTAAGCCACCTGCTAAAGGAGAAATGCATAAGGAAGAGGAAGAGGATGATGATGATCGAACTCCTGCAAAAATTGCCGTAGTTGATCTTGTAGAAGGTAAAAAAATAAGAGAAATTACTGCTGGTCCTGAGACAGAAGGTATAGAGTTTAGTAAAGATGGCATGCAAATTATTGTTACTAATGAAGCTGATAATACGATCACTGTTCATGATTTTACATCAGGGGACTTACTTAAAACTATCCAAGTAGAACCTTACGGCTTGAGACCTAGAGGTATTAAAGTTTCTCCAGATGGTAATTTTTATGTGGCTACATTAGAGCACAGTGATAATTTTATTATTCTTGATAAAGAATTTAATCATGTTAAAACTGTAAAAACGCAACATGACGTTTCAGAAGACAATAAACATAAGGGTAAATCACCTTATGGAGTAAGTTTTAGCCCTTCAGGAGACAGACTTTTTGTTGCAGCAAGTGGCGGATATAAAAAAAGAAGTTCTTTAGAAGTTTATGATGGTAAAACCTATGAAAAAATAAATAGAGTTGAAACTGAGGGCAGAAGATGTTGGCACTTCACATTCACTCCTGATAATAAAGATATTCTTTTAGCTTGTGGGAGGTCTGATGAGGTTTTAGTCATTGATGCCAAAGATTTAAATATTAAAAAAAGAATTCCTGTTACTGGGATTCCATGGGGAATCGTAACTTACCCCAAGGCTCTAGGTAGCCTGGATCAGGCAAGCTAGTTTTTTATATTATTGATAAATAACCATTCGTTCTTAGTTATCGGGGTAATCGATAATCGATTACCCTTTCTTAAGATCATCATGTCCTTTAATTCAGAAAAATCTCTTAATTTCTTTAATTCAATCAAAGGTAGTTTTTTTACTAATGTCACATCTACATTAAGCCATCTTGGATTCTCAGGCGAAGATTTCGGGTCATAATATTTATTGTTCTTTAGAAATTGAAGTGGATCAGGATAGGCAAGTCGTGTAATTTCCATAATCCCTACAATTCCTGGAGATTCACAGTTTGACTGATAGAAAAAAGCTTGGTCACCTAAAGACATATCATCTCTCATAAAATTTCGAGCTTGATAATTTCTTATACCTTTTGTGGGAATCCAGTCGACTGTTTTATTCGGAGAATTTTCAAGGTCTTCAATTGTAAATACTGATGGTTCTGATTTCATTAGCCAGTAATGCATAAAAAATTTCCTATATTTAATGAATTATTGTTATGTTAGATTAAGTTTAATAGAGGAAGAAGAAAAATGGAAAAGAAAAATATTTTAGGTGGTAATTTAGAGCTTTGTAGTTTAGAACCAATCACTGGTTATTATAGAAATGGTCTATGTGATCAATGTCAAACAGATGCGGGACAACATACTGTTTGTGCAGAAGTTAATGAAGCATTTTTAACCTATTCAAAAGAAAAAGGAAATGATTTGATTACACCTAGACCTGAATTTAATTTTCCGGGGCTAGAGCCGGGCGATCGTTGGTGTTTATGTGCAAGTAGATGGTTAGAGGCATCGGAGGATGGCTGTGCTCCTCCTGTAATTCTTGAAGCCACGCATGAAGGTGCTCTTGAAGTTATTTCAATGGGAGATTTGGAGTATCATCAGCTAAGAAAATAATTCTTTTTAAGGTTGCCTAGACCAGCATCCTGAACCAAAGGTTCAAGTGGTAATAAACTAAGAAGCTTAAGGTTCGCTCGCCAAGAGCCCTTATAAGGTTACCCAATCGTGAGCGCTCGCACCGCATTCTGAATATTTAGAACCGACGCTATAGACTAGTTCAAGGAATTAATAGTCTAAGCAACTTCAAAAAAAACTATAGTACTAACTTAATCCTAATTAAGTGCGTCGTCAAGAATTTGATTAAGCTTTGTTAGTTTCTCTTTATATCCGATAGTATGGATATCAGAGTTGTTTCCTTGATTTAGGTATTCATGAGTAATATTAAGAGCAGCCATAATGATGGTTTTATCAACTCCTATTACATTGCCTGTTTTTTGTATTTCTTCTATTTTATGATTTAAGTAATTAATAGACTTAAGTAAACTTTCTTCTTCATTTTCAGGGCAACCAACACTAAAATCTCGCCCTAGAATTTTAGCTTCAATTTGTTTTGTCATATTGTTGTGTCAGGAATCTGAGCTAACAGATTCTCTATTTTTATTGTTGCTTCATGAATCTTAGACTTTAATAAAACTACTTCTTCTTGTGCAAGATGAAGAGTTGGCCCCATCTCTAGATTCTCTTTCTTTAAATTCTCAATTTTGTTAACCAATAGGTTAAGTTTAGTTTCAAGTAAATTAATTTCTTCATCCATATCATTCACTATAATTTAAATTGCTTCTGCCATCAACACTCATTCCTATCCATTTATTATTTTTTTTTAGCACGCGGATGAGATTGATCGTAAATTTTGGATAAATGTTGAAAATCAAGATGAGTGTATATTTGAGTTGTACTAATATTTTCATGCCCAAGTAATTCCTGAACAGCTCGTAAGTCTTGGCTAGATTGAAGAATATGTGTTGCAAAGCTATGTCTTAATAAATGTGGATGTATATTTTCTGGAATCCCTTGTTTGATCGCCCATATTTTTAGTCGGTATTGAATAGCGCGCGCAGTAAGACATTTTCCAAATTTACTTGTAAATAAAATTGAATCTTTCTCACTAATATTTTTTAAAGTATTGCGCAAGGTTATCCATTTTTGAATGGCAGCAATAGCATCTTTTCCAGCAGGTACTATTCTACTTTTTCCACCCTTACCAAGAACAGCAACGGTCCCATCCTCAAAATTTATATCCTGAATCTTAAGCTTAATAAGCTCTGAGAGTCTAAGGCCTGAGGAATAAAATAGTTCCATAATCGCATGGTCACGAATCCCTAGGAATGAAGAGTCTTTAATAGAGACTAACTTCATAGTTTGATCAATAGATAGAGTTTGAGGCAACTTTTTTTTGTCTTTAGGCGCACTAATACCTAGTGTCGGATTATGAGTAAAATTAAATTGTTGGCTTAAAAAATTAAATAAACCTCTCCAGGCAGAGATCATTCTTGATAATGATTTACCATTAAGACCTCTTGAATGGAATGCTGAAACACTTTTTCTAATGTCATCAATCGACAACTCACTTAATATTTTTTTGGGTGAAATTTCAAGCAACAACTCTATATCACGGTGATAATTTTTCACAGTTGAGGGGCTTAGTCGCTTCTCAAATTTTATGTACTCTAAATAGTATTTTATGTATTCTTTATTAGTCATTTATTTGAAATTAAGTAAATCAAATTCTCCTTCGAATACAATTTTTGCAGGGCCAATTAGTGTGGCTTCATCATTAGGCCCCCACTTTATAATAAGATCTCCCCCATCCATATGAACCTTAACTGGGCTTGTTACCCATCCATTTTTTATGCTAATAACTGATGCAGCACACGCACCCGTTCCGCAAGCCAATGTTAAGCCACTACCTCTCTCATAGACTTTAAGTGATATTTCATTTTTATTAATTACTTTTAGAAAGCTGACATTGACACTTTTTGGAAAAAATTTAGAGTTCTGCAACTCTTCTCCAATTGAAGAAAAGTTAATATTATCTAATGAATCTACTTTGATCACAGCATGAGGGTTACCAAAAGAAATTGGATAAAAAGAATACTCAACATTATTGATATAGACTGTTTGACTTGTTGAGTGATTTGGTAAAAAAGGGATAGATTCGGGATTATCATTTGCAAATCCCATATTAACTGAGATTTGATTATTTTCTTCAAAAGACAATGCAATTAAACCGGACTGTGTTTCAACAGAAATTGTTTTTTTCACCGAGATACCAGAATTTTTTAAAAAAAGAAGAAAGCATCTAGCCCCATTACCACATTGCTCAACTTCATTTCCATCTGCATTAAAGATACGATATTTAAAATCGACATTAGGCAAAGTTGTTTTTTCCACAATAAGTAATTGGTCAAATCCAATTCCTAATTGTCTATTGGATAAAAGTTTTATTTCTTTTTTGGTGAGATTATACTTTTTGTTAAGTTGGTTAATGACAATAAAGTCATTTCCGGCCCCATGCATTTTTGTAAAAAGAATTTTCATACTATATTTTAGTCCTATCTTTTGCTATTCTAACGGGTTATTGCATTTTATAGTTGAAATTACATATTAATATGAAAAATTACTTATTTACATCCGAATCTGTTTCTGAAGGCCATCCTGACAAAGTATCTGATCAAATCTCAGATGCTATTTTGGATGCTATTCTAAAACAAGACCCTCTAGCTAGAGTGGCAGCAGAGACATTAACTGCAACTAATCTTGTAGTTTTAGCTGGAGAAATAACTACAACAGCAAAAGTCGATTACGAGAAGATTACGAGAGATACTTTACAGTCAATTGGATATGACAATGAAGATTATGGAATTGATTATAAAAGTTGTGAGGTAGTTATTAAATATGGAGAGCAATCTCCTGATATTGCTCAAGGAGTCGATGGCGCAATGGATGAACCGTTGGACCAAGGAGCTGGCGACCAAGGATTAATGTTTGGCTATGCCTGTAATGAAACAGATGTTCTTATGCCCTTACCTATATCTTTGGCACATCGCTTAGTTGAAAGACAGGCAATGTTAAGAAAGGATGGTCGACTAACATGGCTGAGACCAGATGCTAAATCTCAAGTAACAATAGAATATAAGAATAATAAGCCAGCCCGAATTGATACAGTTGTGCTGTCAACGCAACATTCTCCAGAAATCACATTAAAGGATTTAAGGGAATCTGTAATTGAAGAAATTATTATTCCAATTTTACCAAAAGAATTAATTGAAGGAGACATTAAATTTCTAATTAACCCTACTGGAAGATTTGTTATTGGAGGCCCTCAAGGAGACTGTGGATTAACAGGAAGAAAAATTATTGTAGATACATATGGGGGCTCTGCGCCTCATGGAGGCGGAGCATTTTCTGGTAAAGATCCAACGAAAGTTGATCGATCAGCAGCTTATGCTGCTCGCTACGTTGCTAAAAATATTGTTGCAGCAGGTCTCGCAGAAAAATGTTTGGTACAAATTTCATATGCAATTGGTGTTGCAAAACCAACATCAGTGATGGTAGATACTTTTGGAACTAGCAAGCTTAGCGGCGAGAAAATTTCAAGTATGGTTATAGAAAATTTTGATTTAAGGCCTAGGGGAATCGTTAAAATGCTTGATTTATTAAGACCAATTTACAGAAAAACTGCTGCTTATGGTCATTTTGGTAGAGATGAACCTGAATTTACTTGGGAAAATTTAGATAAGAAAATACAGCTTCAGGAATAAAAAATTCTATCTATTTGTTTTTTATACTAATTTATATTAGAATTTACCCTTCCAAGGAACGCTGCGAGAAATATTCCCAGGCTTGGAATACAATTTAATTTGTAAACTGCGTTCACTAATTTTCTGTGCCAGTCGCAGGATATTAGGTGAACCTGATATCCCACTGGTCACATTTATTTTTTAAGGAAATGAAAATGAATACAGTGACTGAACCAAAACTATCTAATCAAGATTATATTATTGCGGACATTACCCAAGCAGGTTTTGGCCGAAAAGAAATTGCAATAGCCGAAACAGAAATGCCTGGTCTAATGGCAATTCGTACAGAATATGCAAGTAAAAAACCATTAAAAGGAGCCCGAATTTCTGGCTCGCTTCATATGACTATTCAAACAGCTGTTCTAATTGAAACACTAAATGAATTAGGTGCTGATGTTCGATGGGCTTCTTGCAATATTTATTCAACTCAAGATCATGCTGCCGCAGCAATTGCTGAGGGTGGAACGCCAGTTTTTGCTTTTAAGGACGAAAGTCTTGACGAGTATTGGGATTTTACGCATCGTATTTTTGAATGGCCAGAAGAAAAATTTACAAATATGATTCTTGATGATGGAGGTGATGCAACTCTTCTACTTCATCTTGGAGTTAAAGCAGAGAAAGATATCTCTGTTTTGGATAAACCATCCACTGAAGAAGAAGTTTGTTTATTTAACGCTATTAAAAATAAACTAAAAATAAATTCATCTTGGTATTCTGAAAGATTGCCTCAGGTTCAAGGGGTAACAGAAGAAACTACGACGGGTGTTATGCGTCTTTATCAAATGTTTAGAGATAATGAATTAGCATTCCCTGCAATCAATGTAAATGATTCAGTAACTAAGTCAAAATTTGATAATTTATATGGATGCAGAGAGTCTTTAGTAGATGCTATTAAGAGAGCAACTGATGTAATGATTGCTGGTAAGGTTGCAGTAGTTTGTGGATATGGTGATGTCGGAAAGGGTTCAGCCCAAGCCTTAAGAGCTTTGTCAGCTCAGGTATGGGTAACGGAAGTAGATCCAATATGCGCACTGCAAGCAGCTATGGAAGGTTATCGTGTAGTTACTATGGAATATGCCGCTAAATATGCTGATATTTTTGTATCTGCAACAGGGAATTACAACGTTATTAATCATGAACATATGAAGGCAATGAAGGACCAAGCTATCGTATGTAATATTGGACACTTCGATAATGAAATTGATGTTGCCTCATTATCAGAATATAAATGGGAAGAAATAAAGCCACAAGTTGACCATGTAATTTTCCCAGATAATAAACGTATTATTCTTTTAGCAAAAGGTCGTCTGGTTAACCTCGGATGTGGGACAGGCCATCCAAGTTACGTTATGGGGTCTTCTTTTGCTAATCAGGTGATTGCTCAAATAGAACTATTTTCTGAGAAAGATAAATATCCTCTCGGCGTTCATGTGCTGCCTAAACATTTAGATGAAAAAGTAGCGAGATTACAATTAACTACACTAAATGCTGACTTAACAACGCTAACTGAAGAACAAGCAAAATATATTGATGTGGATATTAACGGACCATTTAAAACTGATACATATCGGTATTAATCAATATGTCTAATTCACCATCAGTAAGTTTTGAATTTTTTCCTCCTCGCACTGAGGAGGGAGATCTTAAGCTTAATGAAACAATAAAAACATTATCGCAATTTAACCCAGAGTTCTTTTCCGTTACTTTTGGTGCTGGAGGTTCAACTAAGACTAAAACGTTAGAAACAGTTTTAAGTATTGAAGCTTCAAATAATAATGGAGTGCCTCATCTATCTTGCATTAGCTCTTCAAAAGAAGATATTAGAAGCATCTTAAGTGAATATAAGAGCCATGATATTAAACATTTAATTGCCCTAAGAGGAGATAACCCATCAGGAGCAACAAGCCATGGAGATTTTAAATATGCTAATGAGCTAATCTCTTTCATAAGGGAGGAAACAGGAGAATATTTCCATATTCAAGCCGGCGCATATCCTGAATATCACCCAGAAGCAGAGTCTGCGACTGATGATTTAAATAATTTTAAAAGAAAAATAGAAGCTGGAGCAAATTCAGCAATCACACAGTTTTTTTTTCAATGTGGATGCTTATTTTAAATTTATAGAGGAATGTCAGAAAAAATCTATTAATGTACCTATTATTCCAGGAATTATGCCTATCTATAATATAAAGCAACTATCAAGATTTTCATCTAATTGTGGAGCAGAAATACCAAGATGGTTAAGGCTAAAACTTGAAAGTTATGGGGATGATATTGTTTCTCTTAGAGCTTTCGGGGTTGATGTGATATCAGAGTTATGTGAAAAATTAATTCAGTACGGGGTGCCTGGAATTCATTTTTACACACTTAATGAGTCCGGTACAATTACCAAAATAATTAATAATATTAAAAATTAATGCAAGCTCAAATTTTCTTTTTGGTAAAGCGCATCTTCAACAAATAGATAATCATTTTCTCGGCCATTGTTCCATAAAGCCATCATAACAATCCATCTAACCTCATCAATTGAAATAATGTTATGACTTAATGCCATTGCACGATCAATTATAATCTCTCGTTCTATAGAATTGAGAACTTTTGCTTGCTCCAGAAATAATATGAATCCTAAACCATCGCAGGCAATTTTTTCTAATTCGGACTCGGTAAATATTCTTAACTTATCATTAGCTTCTAATTCGGAATTAAGGGGTATTTTATCAGCCATTAATTTTAATTGCGCAAACCAATCAAATGCTTTCTGAATCTCGTCGTTATCAAAACCTGCAGCTTCTAACTCTTGTGTCATGTTATTAAAATCTAATTGATTTTGAGAGCTAAGGTAGTTTTCGAACATATAAATTAGTAGATCAAACATAAAAACTCCTTATATTTTTGCTTAAATACGACTTTAGCGCTAATGATGGACTGAAAAAAGAGAAAAAAGTGCAGTACACAGTATAATTATGTCTATAACAGAAATTATAAATAGCATTCACTTAAGATTAATTTATCAGCTAACTATCAAATAATCAATGACAATATTAAATATTTTAAATTACCCAGACCCTAGACTGCATAATATAGCAGCCCCTGTAAAAAAAGTAACTGAAGAACATAAAAAATTAATTAAAGATATGGCAGAAACTATGTATTCTGCACCTGGCATAGGCCTTGCTGCAACTCAAGTCAATCAGCATATACAAATTATAGTAATTGATATCTCTGAAAATAAGGACTCCCTTCTTGTGTTAATTAACCCTAAAATTATTGATAAACGAGGGGAGCAATTCTGCGAAGAGGGTTGTTTATCGGTTCCAGGCGTTTATGAAAAAGTTCAGCGTTCGGAATGTATAAAAATTCAAGCTTTAGATAATTGTGGAAATTTATTAAAACTAGAAGCTGACGGTTTATTATCGGTATGCATTCAGCATGAAATGGATCACCTACTGGGAAAAGTTTTTGTAGAGTATTTATCGCCTTTAAAGAAAAGTAGGATTAAATCTAAAATGATTAAGCTATCTAAAAGAAAAGATACTACTTGATCTGGCTAAATGAATAAAATTCTAAAAATTATATTTGCAGGAACTCCTGAATTTTCAGTTCCAACTTTATTGGCATTAAATACTGCTTATTCTAATGTCACATATGTTCTTACTCAGCCTGATAAAAAGTCAGGCAGAGGAATGAAACAATTACACAGCCCAGTAAAGAAAATAGCATCAAGTCTAAAAATTCCTACATTTCAACCCATTTCATTGAAGGGTAATGAGATATATGAAACTCTGGAGGCATGTAACGCAGATATTCTAATTGTAGTGGCTTATGGGTTAATTATACCTAAGAAAATTTTAGCCTTATTTCCTATGGGATGCTATAACGTTCATGCATCATTACTACCTAGATGGAGAGGCGCAGCCCCAATACATAGGGCAATTGAGTCTGGGGACAAGGCTGTAGGAGTTACCATTATGAAGGTTGTTGAAAAGTTAGATGCAGGACCAATGTTAACTAGTAAAAGTATAGCTCTAGGTAAAAATATGACGACTGGAGAGGTCACAAAGAGTTTGGCAGATATAGGTGCAGAGCTAATGAGCCAAATAGTTTTTTCTCTTCAAAAAAAAGAAACAATATCTATTGTTGAACAAAATGAATCACTAGTTACATATGCTGAGAAAATAAGTAAAACAGAGGCGCGTATAAATATGAGTTACTCCCCTGAAATAATTATAAGAAAGATTAATTCATTAAATCCCTACCCAGGAGCCTCAATTATATTTAGAGAGAAAATTCTAAAAATATGGGGAGCAAAATTAATTGAAAATAAAGATGAAAAAAAACAAGTCAATAAGCAGATTAACATCGGAAATTTATATACATATAATGAAGAGTTGTTCCTAAAATTAGGAAATGGAGCAATTAAAATAATGGAATTACAGCCTGAAGGTAAAAATAAGATGGATGCAAAATCATTTATCAGGGGCTATAAGATAATTAAAATTGAGAAGATTAATTGATGCAAAATTCACAACTTTTGTCAGCAAAAGTTTTAGAAAAGCTACTTAGTGGATCAAATCTAGATAAAAGTTTTGATGTAGTTTTTAGCAGTAATAAAAATAACAACATAGAAATACAAGAGTCTCAAATTAAAGCATTAACCTATGGCTCAGCAAGATTTCTTGGTAAATCAAGATTCATAATAAATCAATTAGTAAAAAATAAGATAGAAAATAAGACCGTTGAATGTTTAATTCACATTGCACTTTATCAGTTATCTCAAGAAAAATTTAATAACTTTACAATAGTTAACCAGGCAGTGGATGCAGCAAAAAAAATTGATTTTAGAAAAAGTAAATTTGTAAATGCAATATTAAGAAATTATTTAAGAAGCAAGGATGATTTACAAGAATTATTAAACCAAGACCAGGCTGCTAAATACAGCTATCAAAATTGGTGGGTCAATAAAGTTAGAAATGAATTTAAGAAAGATTGGGAACAAATACTTGAAATTGGAAATCAGCATCCTCCACTAACTCTTAGGGTAAATAAAAAATTAATTAGTATTGAAAAATATAGTGAGGTTCTAATGAGAAATGGTATCGACCATCAAATAATTTCAAACACAGGGCTCATCATTAAGAATCCTCTTAATATAAATGATATTCCTGGATTTATAGAAGGTCATATTTCAGTTCAGGACTTCGGGGCACAAATTGCAACAGAATTATTAGATGTTAAGAAGGAGCAAAAAATATTAGATGCATGTGCAGCTCCGGGAGGTAAAACTTGTAATATTCTCGAGTCTAATAATGTAGCTGTTACGTCCCTAGAAATTGATGAGTTAAGAGCCAATAAAATTAGGGAGAATCTAAAACGATTAGGTCTTGAAGCAAATGTAATTCATGGCGCATTATCTAATGATAATTTATGGTGGGATGGTGGGCATTTTGATCGAATATTATTAGATGTACCTTGTTCAGCATCGGGAATTGTAAGAAGACACGTAGATATAAAATGGCTCAGACAGATGCACGATTTGAAGAAATTTTCAGAGAAGCAATATCTATTAGTTAGATCAGCATGGCCCTTATTGAAGTCTGGAGGAAAATTACTTTATGTTACATGCTCAATATTTAGCGATGAGAATAGAGATGTGATTGAAAGATTCAAACAAGAATTTTCGGATGCAAAGGAAATTGATTTAATATATCCAAATAAAGTTAAACATATAAGGAATCAACTGATTCCCTCAAAAAATCATGATGGATTATTTTATGCGTTACTTAAAAAAAATTAGTAATAAATTAGTTCTAATATGGATGATTTTATTTTCAATTCATGCATATTCGATTGAGCAAAAAATTGAAATTAGTGATATTAAGTTAGATTTTAAGGAGGGACATTACTTTGTAAGTTATTCACAGTCAATAACACTGCTCTCAGAAGCAAAAGAAGCGTTAAGTAAAGGGATTCCCTTTAAATTTTTAGTGACAGCAAAAATTTCACAAAAAAATAAATATGGACTTAATAGTCTTATATTGTATAAAATTTTTTACTTTCAATTGAAGTATAAAAGTTTGCTTCAAAAGTATATGGTAAGTGACATGAATGACCAAAAGAGTTATTTTAGTAATATTGATGATGCCATTATGAGGCTATCATATATAGAAAAATGGGATATTGGCCCTAGCAATAATTTAAAGGAGGGTACTTTGGAGTTGAAAGCTAAATTAGATAAGAAGTATTTACCAAAAGCGCTACAAATTAATTTTAATAAAAAATCATGGGATGTGGAGTCTGAGATAACAAAATATGAGATAGGTAAATTAAATTGAGATATGTAATCACTACAGTTGCTTTTATTGGGATAGCGCTACTAATTTTATTAGCTAAATCTCTATCAAATGCTGAATTAGTTTCTAGTGATACATTTAGGCTGTTATTAATTTTTAATATAGTTTTTGTATGTGCATTAATAGTTCTTATTACAATCCAAATAGCAAAATTACTCCAAAATGTTAAAAAAGAAATTTTAGGAAGTCGATTAACAATGAGGCTTGTTTTATCATTTGCAACTGTTGTTATTATTCCAGTAACGATAGTTTATTTAGTATCTGTAAGTTTTTTAACGAAGTCAATTGAGTCATGGTTTAATGTTCAAGTAGAATCAGCCCTCCAAGGAGGGTTGAGTCTTGGTCAGAAAACACTGGATATTTTATTAAAAGATATTGAATTGAAATCTAAAAGTTTGGCTTATTCTATTGGTGCAGCTGAGGAATCATCAACAACTGAAATACTTAATGACTTGAGGGAGAAATTTTCTATCCAAGAGGCAGTAATATTTGACTCAAATTCTAAAATACTTAATGTGTCAGGAGACTATAATACTCTTCCACTACCAGCACTCCCAAAACAAGAAGATTTAATAAGAGCTTCAGAGGGTTTCTTTGGAAAAATTGAAGAAGTAGATGGAAAAATCTTCATGAAAGCATACGTTCCAATTCCTAGTAAAGAACTAATAAAATCAGAAAAAATAATTCAGATAACTCAGCCAATTCCTGAATCGATTTCAGATATAGCATTATCAGTTGAATCAGTATACGAAGATTATCAAACGCTTGCATACAGTCGAAGTTCACTAAAAATAATATACACAATGACATTGACACTAGTTCTTTTGCTTGCAATTCTATCAGCGGTTGCTGCATCTTTTGTAATAAGCCGGAGAATCTCTAAACCAATATCATTATTAGCCGAAGCAACAAGGCAAATAGCAAAGGGAAAATATAATAAAACAATCCCAGAAAATAGTAGAGATGAGCTAGGTCTTCTAGTTATGTCATTTAACAGCATGACAATGAAGCTAAATGATGCCACAAAGAGTTCGCAAAAGAGTAGAGAAAGATTAGAAATTGCGAGAGCTTTTCTAGACAAAATACTAACTAACCTATCCTCAGGTGTAATTGTAATAGACAAGGATGGCGTGATTAAACTTCATAATATTACAGCATCAAAAATAATTGAATTTAAAAAAATAGATATGACTAATATAAAATTTACAAATGATATATCTAAGAATAAAATATATGAACCAATCATACAAAAAATTAATAGAATTATTTTAGCGAAGAAAATTGTAAAAGAACAGAGTTTTGAATTTAATACTAATAATAAGAATAATGAAGAAATAATTCGAGTTCAAATAACTCCATTGAAAAGAGAAAAAAATATTTCTTATATATTAGTTATCGATGATATAACTGAATTAACTAAGGGACAGAGAAATCAAGCATGGTCTGAAATTGCAAGAAGATTAGCACATGAAATAAAAAATCCTCTCACTCCAATTCAATTATCTGCTGAAAGAATTGAACATAAGTTAAAAGATAAGCTTAGCAATGAGGACCTAATAATGCTAAGAAAATCAACTGCAACTATAGTTAATCAGGTATTCGCATTAAAGACTATGGTAAATGAGTTCTCGGAATACTCAAGACCCCCAGAGAGAAAAATAAAAGCATTTAATCTATTTGAACTGTTTGAAAATATTATTGAGTTATACCAAGCAACTAAAATTAAAATTATACTTAAAGCAACAAATAATAAGATATCAATAAAGGCTGATGAGAATAAGATCCGACAAGTTATTATTAATTTGATTGAAAATGCAAAGGATGGCCTAATAAAAGAAAATAAACCTGAGCTTATTATAAATATAACTGATGATAATAAATGGATTACATTCATAATAAAAGATAATGGAATGGGAATATCTGAAGAGCTAATGGGGAGAATATTTGAACCATATGTAACCTCAAAAAAAAATGGAACTGGTCTTGGACTTGCAATCGTAAATAAAATTATAGAAGAACATTCAGGAATAATTGAAATTATGAAAAATAAAGTTAAGGGAACTTGTGTTTCAGTAAGGTTACCTAAATTATAATTATGACAAAAGCTAAAATACTAATTATTGATGATGAAAAAGATATAAGAGAATCATTATCAGATATTCTCAAGGATGAAGGTTATGAAATAGTTGTAGCTGAAAATGCAGTTAAGGCTAAAGAAATTAAAAGTAACCTTCGCTTCGATCTAATTCTGTTAGATATTTGGATGCCTGATTGTGATGGTATATCACTTTTAAAACAATGGGCTAAAGATAAAGAGATTAATTGCCCAGTTATAATGATGTCGGGGCATGGAACTATTGACACCGCTATAGAAGCAACGAAGATTGGAGCGTTTGATTTTCTAGAAAAACCAATTTCGCTCCAAAAATTACTAAAAACAATAACCTTGGCATTAAAAAAATCTATTCATATAAATAAATTAGATGTAAGTTTTATTACAGATATTGAAAGTCCAATTATTAAGGTATTAAGGGAAAGATTAAAAGATTTAAAAAAAGAAAGCTTGGTACTTATTGAAGGTGAAGAAGGTAATTTTTCAAATATATGTATTGAATTCTTACTAGGAAATAATTTCATTACATATGATCCAAAAAATAAACTAGATTCATATCTAATAAATAAAATCCAGGAGAAAGGTAAAACTGCTCTTTTAATTAAAACCCTAGATAATTTATCGCATTATGATCCATCTGAGCTAAGAGCTGTAATAAAGTTACTAATTAATAAAAAAATTAAAGTCGTTATTCTAGATAAAAACATAAATACAATAAAAACATTAGTAGCTAATGAATGGATTTTTTCAGATTATTACTTTAAAATTCCAATAGATAAAGATTCAGATTTGATATCTGAATATTCAAATTTAATATTAAATTATTATCTTTCAAAAAATATTAATATTGGTTATAAAGAATTTGATACATCTGCCGTAAATTTAATGAGACTTAACCCTAACTTCCTTAACATTGATTTTTTAGATCAATTTATTGTTACTTTAATTCAGAATACTGATGTAGAAACAATCACGGCAGATGATTTTGATTTCCTACAACCCTCAGATACAGTTAAGAATTTAACAACTAAAGATTCAGACTTGGTTGTTGATGAAGGTTTATATAATTTAGACTTTAGGGAAGCTAGAGAAAAGTTTGAAAAAAGATACTTTGAATTTCATATAAATTCTAAAATATCAATCACTGACTTATCAAAAAAATCAGGAGTTGAGAGAACACACTTGTATAGAAAATTAAAGCAACTTAAGGTTAATATTAAATAATTATTAAAGTTCTGTTACTACTGGAGTATGGTCAGATGGTCGCTCTAATTTTCTAGGTTCTTTATCGATGTATGACTTTGTGACTTTTGGCATTATATTTTTTGATACTAGAATATGGTCTATCCTCATTCCTAGGTTTCTTCTAAACCCTGCCATACGATAATCCCACCATGAAAATTCTTGGTTATTTGGATTAATTTCTCTGTAGGAATCATGGAAGCCAATGTTAAGAATACCATTGAAGGCTTTTCTTTCTTTAGTTGAAACGAGGATTTGGCCAATCCAGGCATCCGGATCATGACAGTCTTTGTTTTCTGGGGCAATGTTGAAATCACCGGTTAATATGATTTCATCATATTGATTCGTAAGCTCTGTTACCCATTTCGAAAATTTATTTAGCCAGCTCATTTTATAAATAAATTTATCAGAGCCAACTGTTTGTCCATTTGGAACGTATGCGGATACAATATAAATTTTATCATTAGAATCGCTAATCCATAATCCCGATATAATTCTCTTTTGGGGATCATCAAAATCTGGAAGATCAAAATTAATATCTATTAATTTATTCTTGGAGATTATGGCTACTCCATTATAGGTTTTTTGACCATTATGGTATGAGTGGTAACCAATTGTGCTAAATGCATCATGATCAAATTTGTCGTTAACTTGTTTTGTCTCTTGTAGGCATAAAATATCAGGCTGATGCTTTACTACCCAATCAATAACGTGAGAAAGTCTTACGTTTAATGAATTTACGTTCCACGTTGCTATCTTCAATTTTTTAATTTAACCCAGAATGTTTAAGAAGAGCATCAATTGTTGGCTCCCGACCTCGAAAGGCAATAAATGAGTCAAGAGCAGGTCTTGACCCGCCCCGCCCTAAAATTTCTTTCCTGAAAGTTCTTCCAACAAGGGGGGAAATTACACCATTTTCTTCGAATAGGCTGTATGCATCAGCAGAGAGAACTTCTGCCCATTTGTAACTGTAGTATCCTGCAGCGTAGCCACCAGAAAATATATGAGCAAAACTATGTGGAAATCTATTCCATGAAGGGGGTTTAATAACTGCAATTTTGTTTCTTATATCTTCTAAAATACCCATGACATTATTTGAAGAAGAATCATATGTACTATGTAAAATTATATCAAATAAAGCGAATTCAACCTGTCTTAATGTTTGCATTCCAGATTGAAAATTTTTCGATAAGTATAGTTTGTCGAATAGTGACTTTGGCATAGGAGATTTAGTTAAGGAATGTTCTGACATACTTTGAACAACTGACCACTCCCAACAAAAATTTTCCATAAACTGACTTGGTAGTTCAACAGCATCCCATTCAACCCCCTTAATTCCAGAAACGCTATATTCTTCAATTTCAGTAAGTAAATGATGAAGTCCATGTCCAAATTCATGAAATAAGGTAATTACTTCATCATGAGTGAATGTTGATGAAGTATTATTTACAGGAGGTGAGAAATTACAAGTCAAGTAAGCTACAGGTAATGATGATTCTTCCAAAAACTTATATTTTGAGATAGCCTCATCCATCCAGGCACCTCCCCGCTTGTTCTTTCTGGCATATAAATCTAGGTAAAATTGTCCAAGTAAATTATTTTTTTCATCTTTAATTTCATAGAACTCAACAAGATTGTTCCAAGTGTCAGCCTTTTTTGGGGTTATATAAATGCTGTAAATTTTCTCAACAATATTAAAAAGACCGGTAAGGACCTTATGTTTAGGAAAATAGTTTTTTATTTCCTGATCAGAAAAATTAAATCTTTGCTGTTTAATTTTTTCAGAAAAATAAGCTATATCCCATGCCTCTATATCTTTTATTCCATTTTTAAATGCTTCATTTGTTAAATCAAGCATATCTTTTCTTGCAAATGACTTTGCTTTTAAAGCTAAATCATATAAA
Organism: Methylophilaceae bacterium; assembly: GCA_028351715.1. GTDB lineage: Bacteria > Pseudomonadota > Gammaproteobacteria > Burkholderiales > Methylophilaceae > BACL14. The sequence goes on from JAOMKM010000002.1 coordinate 34,154, forward strand.
AATTTTGTAACATCATTACTAGATTTTGCCATTTTAGTTTCTAATGACATGGAGGCATAATCAGAATAATTAAGCATTTTAGCTAGTTTAGATTTTAGAGTTAAAATATCATTAATAATTTTTGTATTATCTAATAGTGGTTCACCTAGATCAGATGCCTTTGTTGCGTATGCATGATACATTTCTTTTCTTAACTCACGGTCATCTGCATATTGTAAGGTTGGTATATAACAAGGAAAGTCTAAGGTAAATAACCAGCCGTCTAATTTTTTTTGCTTGGCATTATTTTTTACCATAGCAATAATGTCTTCGGGCAACCCTTTAATTTTTATAGGGTCAGTAACATGAAGTTGAAAATTATTTGTTGCATCTAGAAGATTCTCTTCAAATTTAGAGGTCAGTGAAGAGAGCTCTTCCTTAATTTTCTTGAATTCTTTTTTTTTGTCAGTAGGTAGGCCAACCCCCCCAAGTTTGAAGCCGATTAATTCATCATCAACAACTTTTTTCCTTGCATCATTAAATGATTTATATTCTAAAGAATTCTTAAGTTGTTTAAATTTTTTATAAATTATTTCATTTTGTGATATTTCTGAGTAATAATTTGTAATCTTCAGAAAATTTTTATTGTACTCGTCCCTCAAATCCTTATTATTTACTACTGCATTCAAATGACTTACCTGAGACCACGATCTACTTAGCTTCTCATCACATTTTTGTAAGGGTTCTACAAAGTTTTCCCATAATAATTTTTCTGAAAGATTTTCAATTTCTAATATTAGTCTCCTATTATCATCCAATATTATGTCAATAGCAGGTGTAATATGTTCGGGCTTAATTTGAGAGAATAAAGGTAGAAAATTTCTTACGAGTAAAGGGTTGTTAGCTTTATTATTCATATAATCCTATATTTTATTTATTAATGTCTTGAATTAGGCTTTCAATATTATCAGGCTCAATTGATCTTAGTATTTTATTTGCTTTTATTTTTATCTTTTTTGGATCTGAACTTAAAACTTGTTTTTTAACAGTTAGCATACTTGTAGGGTGCATTGAAAAGTTTGTTAATCCCATTCCAAGAAGTAATTTTGTTAATTTAGGATCGCCTGCCATTTCACCGCATATTGATACCTCTTTATTATATTTCATACCAGCTTTAATGGTGTTATCTATTAATCTAAGAACTGCTGAGTGAAGGGAATTATATAAATGGGAAACACTATCATCAGTCCGATCAATAGCAAGTGTATATTGCACTAAATCATTTGTGCCAATTGATAAAAAATCTAATTCATTCGCAAACATATCAGCGTTAATAGCAACTGCTGGAACTTCAATCATCCCTCCTACCAGAATCTTATTATTAAACTTTATTTTAGAATTTTTAAGAGATTGTTTTGCTCTTTCAATTAACATTTTTGTTTGTCTTAATTCTTGTAGTGAAGAAAGCATGGGTATAAGAATTCTTATATTACCAAACGCTGATGCTCTAAGAATTGCTTTTAATTGTGTAGTAAATAGATGTGGTTCAGATAAGCAAAGCCTAATTGCACGTAAACCCAGTGCAGAATTATTTTTGTTATTATTATCTACATCAATATTTTTATCTGCACCTGAATCAAGTGTCCTTATAACCACTGGAAGCTTACCCATAGATTTAGTAACTGATTTATAAATATTAAATTGCTCTTCTTCATCAGGAAGTGATGATCTATTCATAAATAGAAATTCAGTTCGAAATAAGCCAATGCCGTCACCATTATTTTCTTTAACAGATTTAATATCTTCTGGTACCTCAATATTTGCAAGAAGAGTTATTGTTTGATTTCCTAAAGTCTTGCACTTAACATTTCTAATTTTTATTAGTTTTTTCTGTTCTATTTCCCAAAGATTCTGTTTGTATTGGTATTCCTCAAGAATGGCAGAACTAGGATTAATAATAACAATACCTTGATTGCCATCAACAATTAACGTGTCATTATTTTTGATTAATTTCTTTGCATTTTTTAGAGCAACAATTGATGGAATATTTAAGCTCCTAGCCAAAATTGCTGTATGAGAATTAGCCCCCCCCATTTCTGTAATAAATGCACCATATTTATGATTTTTGAACTGGAGTGTATCTGCTGGAGATATATCTTGAGCTACTAGTATCACAGAACTTTCATTTTTAAAATTTATTTTCTGCTTTCTATGCCCTAAAAGAACTTTTATAACCCTCTCAGCAACCTGAACTACATCATGTTTTCGCTCTTTAATATATGGATCTTCTATTTGGTTAAACTTATCAATAATTAGATCAAGTTGAATCTTGATTGCCCACTCTGCATTACATTTCTCATCTTTAATAGTTTGAGCTGGCTCATCTGATATATTACTATCACTTAGCAACATCAAATGAGTATCTATAAATGGTGCAAATTGTGAATTAGAATCAAGTAATAGTCGTTTCTTAATCCGGATTAATTCATTTTTTACTGTTAATAATGCCTTTTTAAATCTCTTAACCTCAAAATCAATTTTTTTAGTTTTAATATCGTAACGAACAACTTCAAGCAAGGCATTTGAGATTAAATGTGATGTGCCAATAGCAATACCATTTGATACTGGTACACCATGGATATTAAAAGATACCATTATTCACCTTCATCGAAATAGTTTTTAAAAAGATTTTCAACTTCTTTAATTGCTATCTTCTCGTCCGACCCAGTTACCTGAAGTTCAACCTTTGAACCTATGCTAGCTGCTAGCATTAAAATATCCATAATATTTTTTGCATTTACTTTTTTGCTATCTTTTATTATAAATATTTCAGAGTCAAATTGTGACGCAAGCTGAGTAAGTTTGCTTGAAGCCCTGGCATGCAAACCTAACTTATTAATAATTTTTACTTCTTTTTTTATCATTTATTATTCATTTTTATGATGCTTTCTTGAGCAGATTGCATACATTTTCTTACAGTCTGAGAAAGAGATCCATCTCTATTTGTGATTGCCTGAACTAGCATTGGTAAATTAAGCCCTGTAATTACTTCAATACTATCTTGAGAGGTATATTTTTTCAGTATATTGCATGGAGTTGCCCCATAAATATCAGTTAAAATCAACACACCTGATCCTGTATCCAGGTTCTTTATTTCATTTTCAATAAATTTTTCGCATTCTTGTAAATCACTTTTAGGATCTACCGGTATACACTCAAGGAAGTTGATAGATTTCCCAAGTATATTAGATGAACAATCTATAAGAGATCTTCCTATCTGACCATGAGTAACTAAGAGTATACCAATCATTGTTATGTATTATTTATTCCGATTTATTTTTTATTGAACCATCTGCCTTATGATGGTTTGCGTTTTTTTCTTTATATTTGATTACTTGCCGATCTAATTTCTGAATTACTATCTCAATTGCATGATACATGTTCTCGTCAGATGATTCAGCATGCATATTGGCTTTTGGGAGGTGAATTGTTACATGAGCCTTATGATCTAGCCTCTCTAAGCTAAGAGTAAATTTTGCATCTATTAAATGATCAAAATGATTAGTAATCCTTTTGAATTTATTTCTAACATACTGATCAATTGAGGGAGTAATTTCAAAATTATGAGCTTTAATTATTAAATTCATTTATGGTTCCTTATATTAATTTTTTCTTTGGTTAGAAGGTAAAATTTTTAATTTGCTTCTATATTTAGCAACCGTCCTCCTTGCTATATTAATACCCTGCTCCTTTAGCATCAAAACTATTTTTTCGTCAGAAAAAGGTTTTAGTGAGTTTTCGTCAATAATAATATCTTTTATTCTGCCTGAAATTGCCTTTGAGGATAATTCTTTTCTTAAACCTGACTTAATTTTTGTTCCAAAAAAATGCTTAAGCTCATAAATTCCGTGGGGGGTAAGAATAAACTTATTAGATGTTACTCTAGAAATTGTAGACTCATGTAGCTCTAATTCCTCTGCTATTTCTTTTAATATTAAGGGCCCTAAATATAACTCTCCTTTTTGCAGAAAGTCTTTTTGATGGTTCATAATAGCCCGAGAAACTCTTAGGATAGTTATTGAGCGCTCCTGTAAATTTTTAATTAGCCACTTAGCCTCTTGAAATTTTTCCTTTAAAACTTTCACTGCATCAGACGGTAAATCCTTAAAATAATTTTCATGTTCATTAGTTATCCTCAATCTAAATAACTCGTCTTCATTAACATAAACTTCCCACTTACCATTTTCATTCACTACGGTAACATCTGGCTTTATATAATCATTTATATCATTCTTCTTGAAAGCATTTCCTGGCTTGGGATTTAGTGCTGTAATAATTTCAATTGCTTTATCTAAATTATCTCGAGAGCAGCTTAGTTTCTTTATTAAATCTTCATAGTTTCTATTGGCTAGTAGATTCAAATGATTTATAACGATAGATTTAGAAATTTTAATAATTTCATTTTTATTTTCAATAATATTTAATTGAGAATATAAGCATTCGGATAAATCTCTTGCCCCAATGCCTGGGAAGGAAGAATTTTGAATATGTTTTATCAAGCCTTCTAATTCTTTTATCTCAACTTTTGGTTCTACATTGATATCACTTATAAGTGATTGATAGGTTTCAGTTAAGTAGCCCTCATCATTAATTGCATCAATTAAAAAGGAAAAAATTATTTGTTGTCGTTCGGAAAAAGAAAAAATACTTAAATTATCAATCAAATATTCCTTTAAGGTTTCATTTTTTACTTGATTCTCGAAAATATTATAGTACTCATCTGCTGAGCCTTTTAAACCGTTTTTATTTTGTTTATTTTTAGCTGAGGACCTTATATGACTGTAATTTTCTTCTTGTTCAAGAAAAATATTGTCATTTAAGTATTCTTCGAGTAATTGATCTAATTCAGCTTGTGATGCCTGCAGAAATCTTAAGGATTGCTGAAGAAGGGGAGTGAGCTTAAGAGACTGTGAAAGTTTTAAGTTATAACTTAATTTCATTTAAAGAACAAAGTTTTTACCAAGGTAGATATTTTTAACAGCTTCATTAGAAACCATTTCAGAAGGAGTACCAGAGGCCAAGACTTCACCTTGATTAACAATATAGGCTCGATCACAGATACCTAATGTTTCTCTAACATTATGGTCAGTAATTAGGATACCAATACCTAGAGAGGTTAATTGAGTGATAATCTTTTGAATATCAATAACTGCAATTGGATCAATACCTGCGAATGGTTCATCAAGAAGGATAAATTTGGGGTCAGTTGCTAGGCACCGAGCAATTTCAACTCTTCTTCGTTCCCCTCCGGAAAGACTAATTGCTTGACTATCTTTTATGTGATCAATACTTAAATTCATTAATAGATCCTCCAATCTTTCGTATATTTTCTTTCGCGAATGCTTTCTAAGTTCTAATACCGCTAGAATATTTTCGCTTACTGTCATTTTTCTGAAGATAGAAGGCTCTTGTGGAAGGTAGGAGATACCAATTTTAGAGCGATTATGAATGGGCATTTTAGTTAATTCATTTTGATCAATTTTGATAGTGCCATTCTCTGCGGCAATCAGACCTACGATCATATAAAAGGAAGTTGTTTTTCCTGCTCCATTTGGACCAAGCAAGCCCACAACTTCTCCACTTTTTACATTTAGAGAAATATCTTTAACAACTACTTTTTTTTTGTAGCTTTTCCTTAAATTTTGAATAATTAATTCAGACATGGCTATTTCTCGCCCTTTGGAGCAATAATTACTCTTGTTCGAGTTTTCTTTGAATTTTTTCCAGAATTATCTTTTGTGCTTCCTGACATTGCTTGAGCAATTTCAGCATTAGCATCATAAATAATATAGTCGCCAAAGACAGTATCTTTACCTCTTTTTACTGAAGCTTTGTCATAAAGATGAACTTTGTCCATATGCCCGTCATACTCTATTCGAGAGGCCTTACCTTCAACATACGAATCAATTCCGTCTCGCTTTTGTTTAAAGGATGTTGGATTTCCTGTAGAAATACTATGCTGAAATCCTTGTTTATCCTCTCTTACCGTTAATTCATCAGCTCTAATTATCATTGTACCTTGCGTTAAAATGACGTCACCTTTATAAACACTAATACTTCGATTGTCATCAACTATCATAGTGTCTGATTCAATTTCAATTGGCATGTCTCTATCTGCCTGCTCTGCCAAAGTAAAGGGAGATAAAAATAATATACATAGTAATAAGAATTTTTCTTTATAATTCATAATTTTTATTTAATAATTTTTTCATAATGTACTTTTACATTGCTTAAAAGTTTAAAAGTGTTTTCTTTTTTATCGTACTTCATCCCAACTCCATTTATTTCAATATTAGGCTCTTGTATAATTTTTACTGGCGATCTTGTAAATATCACATTAGTGTTTGGGAGGATATTAAGTGAATCTGTAAAAAGCTTCATAGCTTTTTTTTTGGATGTAGCTAGTCTCATAAGGACTACATTTTTTCTTACAATAATTTTATCACCTAGGTTTGTAATTTCTCCGTTACTTCCTGTTATCCATGAATAAGGATTACCTCTTTCATATTTAGTAAATTTTGGGTTTATAAGATAGGTTTTATTAAGGTAGTCATAGTTAGACATTTTCTTTCCAGCTAAAATAAATTTAATATCACCATTCTCTGTTGTTTGTTGAGCTGAAAATTCATCTAAATAAAAATCAGGCCCACTAGCTAAAAGAGATTTTTCTGAATAAAGCTCTTTAATAACCTCTAATTTTAACCAATAGGAAGTTAATGCAATTAAAGCTATAAGAAGAATCACTAAAATGGAAGATAGTTTATTTTCCATGTCTAGTTTAGATAACTTTTCCTTTTAGTAAGTCATGGAGATTAATGATACCAATTAATTCTGTTTCCTCATTAACAACTAAAAAACTATTAACCTTTGATTTTTCCATTATATTTACAGCATCAATTGCTAATTGAGATGATTTTAATACAATAGGATTTTTTGTCATACAATCTGCAACGCTGCTACTTATTGTTTTATTTTCTATTAGTGCACGTCTTAGATCACCATCCGTCAGAATGCCTATTGGCTTATTTTTTTTATCAATGACTGCTGTAAATCCTACCTTTTTTTTAGTTATGGTTATGATGGCATCCTTAAGTGATGCTTTTAGTGTAACTTTTGGAATTGCATTATTTATTCTCATTATGTCTTTAATCTTAATTAAAAGATTTTTACCTAAAGATCCTCCTGGGTGCGACTCTGCAAAATCATCAGCTGTAAAACCTCTTAAGCTTAGTGTACAAATTGCTAGTGCATCTCCAAGTGCCAGTGATACAGTTGAGCTAGCGGTTGGAGCCAAACCTAATGGACATGCCTCTTGTTTTACGTCCGAGGATATATGAATATCACTTTGTATTGCTAAGTCTGAGTTTGAATTGCTGCAAATAGAAATAATTTTTGCACCAATTCTTTTGATATTTGGAATGATCGAACTGATTTCCGAACTTTGTCCTGAATTAGAAAAAATAATTACTACATCATCTTTCATAATCATACCAAGATCACCATGACTTGCTTCCCCAGGATGCATAAAAAAAGCTGGTGTACCAGTACTAGCAAGTGTTGAGGCAATCTTTCTAGCGATATGTCCTGATTTCCCCATTCCACTTAAAACTATTCGCCCTGAACAATCTATTATTAGATTGACCGCATTAACAAAGCTACTCGAAATATTCTTGCTAGCATGAAGGATCTCTTGAGCTTCAATTTCAAGGACTTCCTGTGCTATTTTTATTATGTTTTTTGGGTTATTTGCCATAGTTTAATTATTAATTATATTTTTGTAGTAATTCATAAGTATAAAAGGGTTTGATAGTAGAATAAAGTATATACCGAAGTCATTTAAAAATTATGTTTGAATCTATTCAATTAATTATTTTATTATTAGTAAGCTCTGTCTTATTGGTAGCCTTATTTAGCTATTTAAGATTACCTCCTATGATCGCCTATTTTGTTGTTGGTTTAGTATTAGGCCCCCATGCATTTGGTATTTTGCCAGATTCTGAATCAAGCAGACATTTTGTCGAGTTTGGCATCGTTTTTTTAATGTTTACAATAGGTCTTGAGTTTAGCTTACCCAAATTAAATGCGATGAGAAACATTCTTTTTGGTCTGGGAAGCTCTCAAGTTCTCATAACAATTTTTACTGTTATTCTTTTTGGGATTTTCTTTGGTTTAAATCTTCCAGCTGCATTTATTATTGGATCAGCTCTTACTATGTCATCAACAGCAATCGTGTCAAAAATTTTAATGGAGCGTATTGATCTAAATAGTCGGCATGGAAGACTATCAATTGGTATTTTATTATTCCAAGATATTGCAGTAATTTTAATTTTAATTTTAATACCTGTTTTCAATGCACAAGGTACTAATTTAGTTGAAATTATCTCTTTTTCTGTAATAAAAATTTTATTATTATTATTTATTGTTTTTAAAGCAGGTCAGCCTGTAATGAATTTTTGGTTTGGGATTGTTGCAAAAAATAAATCTAGGGAGCTATTTGTTTTAAATGTGTTAATGATTACCCTTATTTTTGCTTATGTAACTAAGCTAGCCGGACTTTCTTATGCATTAGGAGCTTTTTTAGCTGGGATGTTGATTTCCGAAACTCGATATAGGCACCAAGTTGAATCAGATATAACTTCATTTAGAAATATTTTATTAGGACTATTCTTTATTAGTGTCGGGATGATGTTAAATCTTGATATTTTAAGTAATAATTTTTTATTAATAATAATCTTATTTTTATGCCTCACACTTTTTAAGGTAGCCCTAATAACTCTACTTACTACTTTGTTTAAATATGAATTGGGAGTTGGTATTAGAACAGGTGTCATTCTTTCTCAGGCCGGCGAGTTTAGCTTTGTGATATTGGCTCTTGGACAAGAGAGTGGAATTATTTCTGGAGATATTTTACAAATTACATTATCGGTATGCCTTTTATCTATGTTATTTGCTCCTATACTAATTCCATTTAATGGAAGAATAGCTAGATATATTGCTAAGGGGTATTCAAAGAAAACAGAAACTCTTATGAAGCAATTAGAAGGTTTAGGCCATGATTTTTCTAATCACGTAATTTTATGCGGATATGGAAGAAGTGGACAATACTTGGGGAGGTTCTTAAAGGAAGAAAACATTAATTATATTGCAATAGATATAGATTTAAATCGTGTAAATGATGCTTCTAATGCTGGAGAGAAGGTAATGTATGGAGATGCAAGCAGAAGAATTGTTTTGAAAGCTGCAGGCATTGAAAGGGCTAAAGCTGTTGTGATTGCATATGCAAATGATAGATCTACTGAAAAAGTATTGAATGTTATTAGAGAAGCATACCCAAAATTACCTGTTATCGTGAGAACAAAAGATGAATCCTCAGTTGAGGCGCTCCAAAAAGCTGGAGCAACAGATGTTGTTCCAGAAGTTCAAGAAGGGAGTTTAATGCTTGCATCTCATGCATTAGTAATATTAGGAATTCCATTGAGTAATGTTATAAAGAAAATAAGAGTATTTAGAAGTGAGAGATATAAGATGTTTAGAGGTTTTTTTGCTGGTGAAACTGACCTTGATCAAGATAATAATTTACAAGAGCGATTTCAACTTCACTCAATTGAAATAGATAAATATTTCTTTGTGGTAAATAGGCCTATTAAAAGTATTCCATTAAAAGAATTTAATATTGAAATTCAACATTTAAGAAGACCTAATATGCTTGAGAATATTGAACCACGTGAGGATATAGTATTATCATCAGGCGATATAATTGTTATTTTAGGCTTGCAGGCAGACTTAAATATTTTTGAAAAATATGTAATAAATGGAAATAAATAGTGTCTTTAAAAGTTGCAGTTATAGGCGCTGGTATCGTTGGATGCCTTACAGCAATTAAGCTTCAAGAGTCAGGTTATGATGTGACTATAATTGATAAAAATGAAATTGGAAAAGAATCAAGCTGGGCAGGGGCAGGTATTTTATTTCCTTTAATGCCTTGGGAGTATGAACCAAGAGTTTTTGAGCTATGTATCTCCGCTGCAAATTTCTATAAGAATTTTTCATCAAAATTATTTAAGATTACTGGTATTGATTCAGAATTTATTGAATCTGGTTTGTTATGTATTGATCCTCCAGATAAAAAAACTATTTTAAATTGGGCAAAAAATAATAATTTAAATTTTAATGAGTGTTCATTTTTAAATTTACCTTCATATTTATTTCCAGGAGTGACTCAAATTCGCCCCCCAAGATTGATGGAAGCAATTAAATTATTTATGCAAGAAATTGGAATTAATATTAGAGAAAATACAAATTTAATAAAACTAAAAAAAGAAGGCTATAAAATTGAGAGTTGGCCTACAACAGAAAATGAACAAATTAAAGCTGATATATTTGTTATTACCTCTGGGGCATGGAGTTCAAATTTAGTTATTGATCAAGAGGATATTATCTATCCTGTGAGAGGACAAATGATTCAGTATAAAAAAATAGAAGTTAATATGAAACACATTTTATATTCTGATGATTTTTATATATTACAAAGAAAAGACGGAGTAATATTAGCTGGAAGTACCGTGGAGCATGTAGGTTTTGATAAAAATACTGATGCAACTGCATTAAATGAGCTTATGAAAAAAACTTCAATATTGGTACCAGAACTGAAAGAGATAATGCCTGAAAATCATTGGGCTGGAATTAGGCCAGGTACCAAAGGAAATATTCCGATTATCAAAAAATCTGAAAATTACGAAAATATCTTCATTAATTCTGGGCATTACCGATATGGATTAACTATGGCTCCGATGTCTGCAGAAGAAATATATAAACTAATATCAGAATCAATCGAATGAAGAAATCTATTACAATTTGGAGGGTTATAGATGGAATTTATGGGCATGAAAAACAAAGTAAGTCCCTTACATCATCACTATCAAAAATAATAAATACAAAAATAATTGATTTATCAGTAAAAAATTTATGGGTACTCATAGTTAAAAACTATTTTATTAAAAATAAAATAAATAAACCTAAATTTATAATAGGCGCAGGTCACAAAACCCATATGATAATATTTTTATGTAAGTTAGTATTTGGAGGAAAAACAATACTCATTATGAAACCATCACTACCAATTAATTGGTTTGATTTATGTTTTATTCCATATCATGACCATGTAAACAACATTGAGAAAAAAAATATAGTTAAAATTTACGGTGCACTAAATAGCCTTAGAAATTTAGGAAAACATAACCCTAAAAGGGGCTTAATATTAATTGGAGGTAATTCAAAATACTTTAATTGGGATAATAATAATATTTCTCTGCAAATAAAAAGTATATGTAAAACATATCCAGATGTTCAATATTATTTAACGACATCAAGAAGGACACCATCGACATTTCTTAAAAGCCTAGTTTCGATGAATATAAAAAATATAGAAATAACTTCATGGTCCGAAGTAGATAATTTATGGATTGAAAAAAGATTGAATGAATGTAAAAAAGTATCGGTAACAATCGATTCAATTTCAATGATTTATGAAGCGATATCAGCCGGTGGACAGGTCTCAATAATTGATCTTATTAAAAAGAAGGAAAATAAGATATCTAGAGAGGTAGAAAGATTAATTTCTAAGAAAATTCTACGGAAAATAGGAAATAATGAAATGAAAGAGCCTAAAATTATTATTAAGGAGTCTGATCGTTGTGCAGTAATTATAAAAAATAAATTCCTTAAACCTTCATCGTGAAAATAAAATCAAAAAAAATAATTGTAGCTCAAGTTCTACCTGAGATTAATTCTGGAGGTGTAGAAAGAGGCACATTAGAACTTGGAAAATATCTTGTTAAGCATGGTCATAAATCTATAGTTATTTCTGGCGGAGGCAGATTAAAAAACCAATTAAAAAGTGAGGGAAGCAGCCATATTGATTTAAATGTTGGAAATAAATCGATCCTAATATTTTTTTTGATACCAAAATTAATTTCTATTATAAAAAAAAATAAAATTAATATTATTCATGCTAGATCAAGGCTGCCGGCATGGATTTGTTATTTTGCAATAAATTTGATGGTAAAAAGTAAACGACCAATATTAATAACAACTATTCATGGGCCCTATTCAATTAACTTTTATAGTTCAATTATGACCAAAGGAGACCGAGTTTTTGTAATTTCAAAAATGATCAAAGAATATGCAATCAAAAACTATAATATAAGTAGAGCTAAATTAGTCCTTAACTATAGGGGGGTTGATTCAAAGGAATTTGTTTTTGGCTATAAACCAAAATTACTATGGAAAAAAGAATGGTTTATGGACTACCCACAGACAAAAGACAAAATTATTTTAACATTGCCTGCCAGAATAACTCGTTGGAAAGGCCAGGAAGATTTTATTAAAATGATTTCAAAACTTACTTCAAAAAATATCAATATTCATGGGTTATTAGTTGGAGAAGCTAAGGGTAGAAAAGAGAAATATAAATCGCAATTATTAAAACAGATTAAAAAATTAGGAATTGATGAACATATAACATTAACTGGCAATAGAACTGATGTGAAGGAAATTATGGCAATAAGTCATATTGTCTATTCCTTATCTAAAGAACCTGAAGCATTTGGAAGAGTTTCACTTGAGTCAATTAAATTAGGAGTCCCAATTATTGGTTATGATCATGGTGGAGTTGCTGAACAATTGAGGGAGATATTTCCTGAAGGATTAGTCCCTGTTAATGACCACAGGAAATTAGCTGACCTATCAGAGAAATGGATTAAAAATCCTCCATTAGTAAAACCGACAAATAAATTTAGCTTAAAATCAATGCTAGATAAAACATTAAAAACTTATTTAGACATATTATTAATAAAAAAATGATATTCAATAATTATAAAACTGATATTTGGGCAATTGGAGTAGTTAAAATGCCTATTGATAAATTTATAAAAACTACTGAAGCTCCAAAAATAAAATGGATTTTTCCTAAGAAAAATTTTACTTTTCTTGCTGACCCTTTTGGTATTTGGAAAGATAATAAGCTCTATATTTTTTATGAGGGATTTGATTATAGATTTAAAAAAGGAAGAATTGACTGTACAGTTTTAAATAAAAATTTTAAGGAAATTGAGAGTTTTATAGTTTTAGATGAAAGCTTTCATTTGTCATATCCTTTTATTGTTGAGGATAATAATAGTATTTATATAATTCCGGAATCAAGCAGAGCAGAAAAAACTCTAATTTATAAGTTTAAAGAATTTCCTAGAAAGCTTGAGCCAGTAGGGGAGTTGATACCTAACCTTGGTATGGTTGATCCAAGCCTTATTAAATATCAAGGAAAGTGGTGGTGCTTTTATTCGTTATTTGACAAAAATGACACAGCTAATGGAGATTTACATATTGCATATTCTAAAAATTTACTAGGACCATGGAAAAAGCATCCTAAAAATCCAGTAATAGTTGACTATGGAAGCTCCAGAATGGGAGGCAAACCTTTTTTATTAAGAGGTGATCTTCATCTGCCAATTCAGGATAGTGAAACTACTTATGGGGCAAAATTAAAAATTATAAAAGTTGATTTATTGAATGAGAATAATTTTAAAGGGTCGCTAATAAAAATAATAAATCCTTTTTTCCATAAACGCTATAACCAAGGCATTCATACATTATCTGATACAGGATCAGCTACCCTAATCGATTCTAAAAGAATTGATACTTCACCAGTCCGATTTTGGATCAATATGCAAAGAAGACTATATAGGGCATTAGGATTAACATGAAGATTTTACATATTATGGGTGGAGCAAATGATGGGGGCGCTGAAATATTTTTTGCAGATGCATTACTAGCATTAAATAATAAAAAAATTGACCAGCAAGCAATAGTTAATAAATGCTATAAAAAGATAAATCAATTAGATAATCTAAGCATTTCAATTCATCAGGCGTCGTTTAATAAAATATTTAAATGGGGCACAAAAAAAATAATTGAAAAAGTTGTAGCTGATTTTAAGCCTGATATTATTCATTACTGGATGGGGCGAGCATCTAGCTTTATGATCAAGGGGCCTCACGTTAATATTGGTTGGCATAGTGGTTATCGAGGAGTTGAGAGGTTTAGAGGATGCGACTTTCATCTAGCCTTAACTAAAGAATTAAAGGCACATTTAGTGAATCATAAGTTACCAGAAAAAAATATTTTCATATTGCCTATCTATGCCCCTTACCTAAAAGCAGAATCAATAAAACGTGAAGTCTTTAATACTCCAATAAAAAGTCCATTATTGCTAACTATGGCAAGGCTCCATCCAGTGAAAGGACTAGATATATTATTAGATGCAATGGTTGAAATACCCAAGGCTTATTTATGGATTGCAGGTTCGGGAGAGCTTGAATCTCAACTTAAACAACAAGCAAAGAAATTGGGAATAGAAAATAGAATAAAATTTTTAGGTTGGAGGGACGATAAGGAAGCACTAATGGCGGCAGCTGATCTTTTTGTCTTCCCCTCAAGAAATGATGCTTTTGGTGCAGTTATGCTTGAGGCATGGGCACACAAAATCCCATTTATAGCCACAAAAGCTCCTGGACCAAAGGCTTATATAAAGAATAAAATTGATGGGGTGTTAGTAGATATTGATAGTCCAAAAAAATTAAGCAAAGCAATTAAGATGACAATTAATAATATTCCTTTGCAAAAAAAGTTAATCAAAAACGGATATAAAAGATACCAAAAAGAGTTTACTGAAAAAGCCTTTGTTTTGAATGTAACTAATATATATAAAGAAATACTAAATCTCCAGAAAATAATGATTAAAAAAATATTAATAATTAAGCATGGAGCATTAGGAGACATGATTCAGGCTGATGGGATGATGCAAGATATCCGGAGGACTTACCCTAAAGTAAGAATAATTCTCTTAACAACAAAGTCACACGCAGAACTTTATAAACATGCACCTTTCATTGATGAAATTATCATTGATGAGAGAAAGCCATTTTGGAAAGTAAAATCGATTATTGATTTAGCTAGTAAGCTTCTAGATTTAAATATTGATAAGGTTATTGATCTACAGAACTCCAGAAGAACTAGATATTATAAAAAATTTATACTAAATAAAATTCAATGGAATGATACATCAAACATAATTGATGAAGATTCTGGATTTGAGACTCAATTAACTCTATTAAGAAATATGGGAGTAAAGATTAAATTCTCGCAATCTCCAAATATACAATGGACAACTAAGAATGTATCAAAGTTATTGGGGAATCAGAATATTAGAAGAAAATTTGTTGTTCTAATACCTGGATCGTCAAAAAAAAATCAAGAAAAAAGATGGCCTCATTTTCCTTTATTAGAAAAACTATTGATTAAAAATAAAATTTCAGTTCTAACTTTGCTTGGGGATGAAGAGAAAAATTTAGAGTCTAGTTTTCAAGGCCCTGTTTTAAAAAATTTAAGTTGGTTCGAGCTAGCTGGATGCCTTAATGAGTCATCATTTGTTATTGGAAATGATTCTGGACCAACATTTTTAGCTTCTTATTTAAACAAAAAAGGATTGGCACTTTTTGGTCCAACAACTTCAGCAAAAGCAACTAGCATATTTATAATTGGATCATTTAAAGCTATTGAGGCTGATAATTTAGAAAAATTAAAACCTATTGATGTTTATAACAGCTTTAAGAATTTTTAAGAGCAAGTACCCAGCCAGAAAATAGCCAGATAGTTGCGGCTATCCAGTTATTGAAAAGGCTCATGCCACCAATTAATGGGAAAAATGAAATAAAGAGGAGAGTAAAACCAAAAAAGAAATAGAGCCACTTTTTTTGTGAAAGATGTTCTTTGAGGGCACTAATACCAATAGAAACAATCATTAAGTAGTATAAGAAAAATCCAACAATACCTGTTTCTGAAAGTAATTCAAATGAAATATTATGAGGGTGTGCACACACAGACACACCTGTATTTTTAAAATCTTGTGCTATACATTCCAATCTATATTGATGAATCCCAACGCCAAAAATGGGTGATTGCATCCAGACGTTATATGCACTTTGATAAACTATTCCATAGTCTGAGCTATAAAAGTTACTTAACTTATCTAGTATTCCAATTACCTGTCTTTCAAATATCATTGTAAAGTTAAATGCTAAAACGGCAACAAAACTAAGAAATACAAAGCAACCTAATGAAATAATTCTTCTATAGTTTGGATATTGAAAATATAGAGCCGCCAAAGAGAGCATTGAACCCGATAGTGCTAATATTAAAGCCATGCGCTCACCAGTAATGAATACTGTCAAAAGCATTGTTGTAGTAATAATAAGAATTAAAAAAATTTTCTTTTTAGGATTATTAAATTGTGAAAAAAGAATTCCAATATAAAATAGAATAAAAGTAAGTCTTGCAAGAAAAATACCAGGAACACTATTGTTTTCTCTAAATGGCCCAGTTAATCTATCGCCTTGTAAAGGCAGATACCCAAAAATATCTACTCGAAAAAAGTACTGCCACCATGTATCAAACGCAATAAAAATTAAAGTAACTGCCATTACAGCTAATAGTTTTTTTTGATTAATTTGGGATTTCAAAAGCCAATATGAAAGAGCCATAGCAAATAGCGGCCAGCGAATAAAGGCTAATGAGTACAAGAGACTTCCTTTGGTATTAATGCTCATAGGGGTATTAATAAACAAAAGATAGCCAACAAAAATTAGTGAGCATAAAAACCATTTCTCACCAAGCCATTCCCAATCCTGAAGTTTATAGGATCGGTATAAAAAAATAAGGCCAATACTTACTATCGTAATATCTGCAGCTGATCTTGAGAAGATCAATAGAATAGGCAGTAAAAAAACAATATTTTTTTCAAATAATTTTAAAAACGAAGACATGATTATTGGTAGTTTCTTTTAGATTTTGTTTACTATAGATTAATATACTACTTTATCCAAAAAAATTATTATGCCAAAAAATATACTACTAGTTTCAGGTGGCGACACAAAATACTTTAATCTTCTTTGCGAGCTATTAAATTCTATTAGAAATTTACCTGATGGAGATAGGATAAATTTAGCTTTTCTAGATGGTGGATTAAAAGAAAAAGAAATCAATTTTTTTAAAAAGAATAATGTTAATGTTGTTGATCCAGGGTGGCGGCATCCAATTGCTGAGAAGAAATGCAAAGGGAGAGATTTTTTAAAAATTAATATTGCAAAATTACATCTAGATAAAATTTTCCCTGAATATAAAATTATTATTTGGATTGATGGCGATGCCTGGTTACAAAGTACATCTGTAATTAAATTATTTGAATTGGTGGCATTAAAAAAGAAATTGGCGATAGTTTCGCAAGCAACAAGACTACAAGAAAATCATATTTCTTTCAAAAATGCATTTTTTAATTTTGTAAAGCTAAAAAATATTTTATATAAAAATGCAGTGCGTTCGGGTCTAAGTAGAAGTATTTGTCTTAATCTCCAAGGTAGACCTACTTTAAATGCAGGTGCTTATGGACTTCATCAATCTTCTGGTCATTGGGAGAATTTTAGATATTGGCAAGATATCATCCTAAGAAAAGGAAGGCTATTCACCTCCGATCAGCTAGCAATGGGATTAGCTATTTGGCAAGATAATTTATCTTATGAGGCATTACCTGATATTTGTAACTACATGGGTCCTTGGCGGTGGTGTAAAAAAAGAAAAATTTTTGTTGATTACTTTGCTCCTTATGATCCAATTAGTGTAGTTCACTTGGCGGGCCAAGATAAGATGAGAGCTGACCCAAGTACTAAAATAACAATTATGGATATGAATGATGCCCCAATTCTAAAATCATTAAGATTTCAAGGGAAATCTTAATGATTCAGAGTATCTTAACTGCTCTTATTAAACTAATCCTTAGAATACTTCCTCTATTTATTATTCAATATCTAGGAATCCTATTAGGAAAACTTTTTCATTATTTAAGACCAAATATTAGGGCTATGCTTATTAAAAATATCAAAAGTACTGGAATTTTTAAAACTAGCCATACACTCAATAATGCTATAAATGAAAATATTAATGAGACAGGCAAGACTATTATTGAGAGTTTGGCTATTTGGGCAAATTCTCAAAATAGAGTATTAAAGTGGATAAAGAATGTTAAAGGTGAAGGGTATATTGAAAAAGCTAAAAAGGTAGGAAAAGGGATAATTTTTTTGACGCCACATATGGGAGCATATGAAATTACTTCAATTTATTATGGCTTAAACAATCCCCTTACTATTCTATATAGGCCGCCAAGAAAGAATTGGTTAGTAAAATTTATGAATGAGGGAAGAAAAAAAGGATTTATTAAATTAGCCCCAACCAAAAAAACAGGTATTAAAAAAATATTGCTTGCATTAAGAAAGGGAGAGGCTGTAGGTATTCTACCTGATCAAGTAGCTAAAAAAGGAGAGGGAGAGTGGGCCCCTTTTTTTAATAGACCTGCTTATACAATGAATTTAGCTAGTCGCTTAGCAAAGAAAACAGGCGCTTCAGTCATCATGGTCTATGGCGAAAGATTATCGTTAGGCAAAGGCTTTATAATTCACCTAGAGCCTATTAAATTGAAAGATATTAAGGGGCCGAAGGAATTGAATCAGCAATTAGAAAAACAAATCCTCAAGAATCCAACGCAATACCTTTGGAATTATGATAAACATAAGGGATGCGAATCCCAATTAGATAATGTTGCATAGGCTAATGCTTAAAAAGTCACAGTATTCGCCTGTAAACGTAAAAAAAATTCTTTTTATAACCCTTTCAAATATTGGCGATGCAATTTTAACAACACCTACAATACAAGCGATACATCTAAAGTATCCCAATGCTGTTATAGATATTGTCGGGGATGCTCGTTCAAGAATTATATTTCTACATTGTCCCTATATGGGAAAATTTTATGAAAAGAAAAAACAATCAGGTTGGTTAGGAGTTATTGCTCTCTTGAGAATTCTAAGACGCACAAATTATGATATTGCAATTGATTTAAGATCTGACGGGTTACTTTATTTAATTAAAGCCAAATTCAAAATTTTTAAACTTCTAAATAAGTCAACACTATCTATGCATAGTGTAGAAAAGCACTTTTTCTCCTTAAAAGAAATTGTTAAGCCTACGATTCCTGGTTTAAAAATATGGTTGTCAAAAAAAGAGAAAATGAAAGCAAACAAATTACTTAAAGAATTTAAAAATAAAAAAATATTAGCACTTGGACTGGGGGCAAATTATGATGGGAAAATATGGCCTACTTCATCATTTTTAGAACTAGCCAATCAGCTTGAGAAGTATTTTGATTTAATACTATTATTGGGTAGCAAAGAAGATAATAAGAGATCTTCTGTTTTCATTAAGAACTATTCTGGAGCTGTTATCGATTGTGCAGGCATTTATAGCATACTGGAAACAACAGCATTATTAGAAAGATCAACTTTTTTTGTTGGTAATGACTCTGGCTTGGGTCATATGGCAAGTGCAGTAAATACACCATCATTTACGGTATTTGGAATTGGTGAGCCTTGGAGGTATAGACCTTGGGGAAATAAAGCCTTATGGCACCAAGATTCAAATAATAATATTGGAGCTATACCTGGGTCACTTGTGGCTAATGTAATTATTAAGCAGTTAAAATTAGACTAAATAAGGTTATTTATATACTTTTTTTCCAGTCGCCAGATTTGCCTCCCTTTTTCCTGATTAAGCTAATATTCTGAATATTCATTCCTCGGTCCATTGCCTTGCACATATCGTAAATAGTCAATAAACCAACGGAAACTGCTGTTAATGACTCCATTTCCACTCCTGTCTGACCAGCACATATTGTGGTTGCAATACATTCAACCAATAAATCTTTTTCATGAATCTTAAATTCTATATCAATAGATGTTAAAGCAATTGGATGGCACATTGGAATTAGGGAGGAAGTATTCTTCGCTGCTTGGATTGCAGCAATTTTCGCAACCGTTAAAACATCACCTTTTTTATGGCCTTGAGATTTTACAAGCACTAGAGTCTGACTACTCATGGTAATTTTACCAGAGGCAATAGCCAGTCTTTGTGTTATCTCTTTTTTAGAAATATTAACCATTTTTGCATTTCCATTTCCATCTATATGTGTGAGCATCTAGTTTATCGCTTTATAATAAATACAATTACTATATTAACGACAATTAAAAAAATGAAAAAGCTTTTATTATTGATTTATTTTTTAAGCCAAAATTTGATGGCTAATGATTTGCCAGATTTAGGTAGTTATACCGATAGTATTGTTAGCGATGTAGAGGAGGATAAAATCGCCAAACAAATTCTATATCAGGTTAATCAAAGTCCTATTGTGGTCCGCGACGTTGAAATTGACGACTATCTTACAGGCTTAGGCCGTCGCTTAATGACTGGAACTTCGATTGCTCATCGAAATATAGAATTCTTTATTTTAAATGATTCAACTATCAATGCATTTGCTATGTTGGGTGGCGTAATTGGTGTTCATACAGGTTTATTCTTAGCAGCCAATACTGAATCTCAATTGGCTAGTGTATTAGGTCACGAGATTGCTCATCTTTCTCAGAAACATTTACCTCGAATTATTGCCAAACAACAGCGTGATAGTTACAAATCATATCTTGCATTAGCATTTGCTTTGTTGTTATCCCGCTCAAACCCAGAGCTAGCATCTGCAACTCAGACCATAGCTAGCGCATCTGCAATTCAAAACACCCTTGATTTTACAAGAAAACATGAAAAAGAGGCAGATAGAGAGGGGCTTAAAATTTTAGATCGCGCAGGCTTTGATGTAAGAGCCTCTATTGAGTTTTTTAAAACTATGCAAAAAGGTAACCAATTTAGTGGGGGTACTGCCCCTGCATTCTTAAGGACTCATCCGATCACGAGTGATCGTATTAGCGATATTCAGGATCGATTAAGTGAATATCCATATAAACAAAGAATAGATTCCGATTATTTCTATTATGTTAAGGGAAAGATAAAAGCATTTCTTGAAGAAGAAAAAACTATCATAACTATTCTTGAGAGAAATATTAAAAATAAAACATATATTAATGAAGCTGGAGAAAGATTTGGTTTAGCTTATGCATATTTACGTAACAACATGATTCTTAAAGCAAGAAGTGAATTAGAGTATATAAAAAAAGAAAAGACACCTAATGCAATGTTGCTTAATTTAGAGGCAATTATTTTGGTTCAGGAGGGCAAGCAAAAGGAGGCTACTCAGCTTTATAAAAAAGGATTATTAATGTTTCCAAATCATCGAGCTTTTGTTTATGGTTTAGCCGAACACTATATTAGGTCATCCAAAATAACTATAGCAATAGATTTATTACAGGATTATTTATTAATCTATCCCAAAGACCCTAATCTTTATGAATTAATGGCAAAAGCACAGGCTGTTAAGGGAAAAGTTTTATTGCAACATGAGAATTTAGCCGAGGCATTTTATTATCGTTACAATATAAGAGAAGCAATTAGCCTTTTAGATCTTGCTGCGCGTGCACAGGATGGTAACTTTTATGAAAAGTCTCGAGTAGAATCAAGATTAAAAGAGTTAAAAAAAGAGTGGGAACAATTTAGTAAGGGATTATAATAAGTAAAATATATTATACTAATATCTATAATTAATTATACATATTAAATTTTCCTCCATATACTTATCTTTCTTTTTAAATATTAGATAAGGAATTACTAATGTCTTCATTAATAAATACGGAAGTTAAGCCATTTTCGGCAACAGCCTTTCATAATGGCAAAGAAGTTGAAGTAACTGAAGCGGACCTAAAGGGTAAATGGTCGGCTGTTGTTTTTTATCCTGCCGATTTTACATTTGTATGCCCAACAGAGCTTGGTGATATTGCAGATCATTATGACGAGCTTCAAAAAATAGGCGTTGAAGTTTATACAGTTTCAACTGACACTCACTTCACTCATAAAGCATGGCATGATGCTTCTGATACGATTAAAAAAATAAAGTTTCCAATGATCGGAGATCCAACAGGAACAATGACAAGAAACTTCGATGTAATGATCGAGGAAGCAGGATTAGCTCTTAGAGGTTCATTTATAATTAACCCTGAAGGTATTATAAAGACTGCAGAAGTAAATGATCTAGGTATTGGTCGATCAGCAACTGATCTTCTTAGAAAAATTCAAGCAGCTCAACACGTAGCAGCAAATCCAAACCAAGCCTGCCCTGCTTCATGGAAACCAGGGGAAGAAGCACTTACTCCTTCATTAGACCTAGTTGGAAAAATTTAAATAATTTATATTTTTTGATAAGAGGTAACGATGAAAATAATTAAAAAATCCTACATTATTATAATTAATGATGAAGAGAAAAATATGGAAGAAGTTTGTGGTTTAGATAAAAAATGTCAGAAAAGATGGTTGGAAGCTCAATCAGATTGTATTTGAATTACAACTTAATGATGTTGGGCCAGAGCCTTGGCCCAATTCCTAATAATTATGGATTGATAGTAAATGGCACTTGATACAAAAATAAAAGAACAATTAAATCAATACCTAACAAAAATTGAATCTGCAGTAGTTATAGACGCGTATGTCAATAAGGAAACTGCATCTACTTCAATGGTAGATTTACTGAAAGAATTATCAGTCATGTCTGACAAGGTATCATTGAATATTTTTGATGATAGTAATGAGCGAACTCCATCCTTTACAGTAAATAAACCTAATGAATCATCTGGTATTCAGTTTGCAGGTATTCCTATGGGTCATGAATTCACATCGCTGGTATTAGCATTATTACAAGTTGGTGGCTATCCAGTGAAGATATCTGATGAACAGATTGAGCAAATAAAGAATATTGAAGGAGAATTTTTCTTTGAGACATATATTTCTTTAAGTTGCCATAATTGTCCTGACGTAGTTCAGGCACTTAATGTTTTATCTTTATTAAATCCTGGGATCAGTCATTGCATGATTGATGGCGCATTATTTCAAGATGAAATAAATACTAAAAAGATTATGTCTGTTCCAACCATACATTTAAACGGCAAGGAGTTTGGGCAGGGTCGAATGGACCTTGAGGAAATTATTAATAAAATTGATACAAAAGCTTCAGATAAAGCAGCTAAAAAACTTTCAGCTATGAAATCTTTTGATATGCTTATTGTAGGCGGGGGTCCTGCAGGAGCATCAGCTGCTGTGTATGCTGCAAGAAAAGGTATTAGAACAGGTATTGTTGCTGAACGCTTTGGTGGGCAGGTTATGGATACCCTTGGCATTGAAAATTTTATTTCAGTTAAGGCTACCGAAGGCCCAAAATTAGTGGCTGCACTAGAGGAGCATGTTAAAGAATATGAAGTTGATATTATTAACCTCCAGAAGGCTACAAAATTAGTTAAGAATGAGACTTCTCATTATGAAGTTGAACTTGAGAGCGGAGGAAGGCTTGAAAGCAAATCAATTATTATTGCTACAGGGGCAAGATGGAAAGAGCTGGGAGTTCCAGGCGAAAAAGAATATAAAGGTAAGGGGGTGGCTTACTGCCCTCATTGTGACGGACCATTATTTAAAGGAAAAAATGTTGCTGTAGTTGGTGGAGGTAATTCAGGAATAGAAGCAGCTATTGATTTGGCTGGTATAGTTGGTCATGTTACCGTCTTGGAGTTTGCCCCTGAATTGAAAGCTGACCAGGTATTAGTCGATAGATTAGAAACATTAAAAAATATTGATGTCTTCGTGAATGTTCAGACAAATGAGATATATGGTTCAGATAAAGTTACTCACTTAAGATATATGGAAAGAGCCTCCAAAGAAGAGAAGCAGCTAAATATAGAGGGAGTATTCATTCAGATTGGTTTAGTGCCGAATACTGATTGGGTAAATGGAACTGTAGATCTAAGTAAATACGGCGAAATTGAGGTTAATAATAATGGAGCAACATCATTACCAGGAGTATTTGCAGCTGGAGACGTAACTACAGTTCCTTATAAGCAGATTATTATTGCTATGGGAGAAGGTTCAAAAGCTGCGCTTGGAGCCTTTGATTACTTAATTCGTCATTAGATAATCGAATTAATCAATTCCTTAAGTAAAGGAATTGTTATAGGCTTTTTCGTTTTTAAAGACCATTCATCGAGAGCATCTAATGTAGTAATTAAGGATGGTAAATCACGTTTCAAATGTTTCATACAATAAGTAAGAACATTATGATTAAGTGACATTCCCTTCTCTTTTGTATGATGTTCGAGAGCTAATAATTTTTCATTATCAGTTAACCCTTTTAATTGGTAAACAAGCCCCCAGCTTAGTCTACTAGAAAGATCCTCTCTTAATCCCATATAGGATGGAGAATTTGATCCTGTAAGTAACATTTTTTTGAGAGTAGCTTTGTGTTGATTATATAAGTTAAAGGTTTCAATTTGACGATCTTCGTTAAACTTATCAATGTCTTCAATTATAGTTATATTCTGATTAGAAAGAGCTTCACAAATATGAGATTTTCCACTACCTTCTTCTCCCCATAAATAAATAAATTGATTATTATCAGAGTAAATAAAATTATTAATAGCTTCGAGGCATTCATAATTATTTCCGACCACAAAATTTTGTAGTGTTTTTTCTGCTGGAGGATGAATATTTAGTAAAAGTTGGTCCATAAAGAGAGCTCTAAGATGAAAATAACTATTGGCTGTAAATTAAGTTAAAATTCTATTATACGTAATGTAAAAATTTATTCAGAGGATAAATAATTTGTCTCAAAAATCCAAAAAATTAAAATCTATTTCATATAAAGATGCAGGTGTCGATATTAAAGCAGGAGACCAGCTAGTTAAAAATATCAAGCCTTTTGCAAAAATGACTTCTAGAAAAGAAGTAATGGGTGGTTTAGGTGGGTTTGGTTCAATGTTTGAAATTCCTGAAAAATTTAATAGCCCAATATTGGTTTCAGGAACAGATGGTGTTGGTACAAAGTTAAAATTAGCGGTTGAACTTAACAATCATGAAACAATAGGACAAGATCTTGTCGCAATGTGTGTAAATGATATTTTAGTTCAAGGAGCAGAGCCTTTATTCTTTTTAGATTACTTTGCATGCGGGAGTTTAAAGGTATCGACAGCAACTACTGTAATTAAAGGTATAGCTGATGGATGTCTTCTTGCTGGGTGTTCATTAGTTGGAGGAGAAACAGCAGAAATGCCAGGTATGTATGCAGAAGGGGACTATGACTTGGCAGGGTTTTGTGTTGGAGCTGTTGAGAAAAATAATATTATAGATGGAGCTGATGTCTCACTCGGTGATTTAATTATTGGATTGGCTTCTTCAGGTGCACATTCAAATGGATATTCACTAATTAGAAAAATTATAGAAAAGGAAGATATTGATATTAATCAGGAATTTGATGGAAAAACATTAGCTGAAGTATTGATGAAGCCTACTAAAATTTATGTCAAATCAATCCTGGAGCTTTTGGGTTCAGTGAAAGTTAATGCGATGGCACATATTACTGGTGGAGGTATAACAGAAAATATTCCTCGCATTCTACCAACTAATCTAAAAGCAATGTTGAATCGAAAGGCATGGGAATTACCGCGACTATTTAAGTGGCTTAAAGAAAATGGGAATCTTAGCGATCGTGAACTATACAGAACATTTAATTGCGGTATTGGCATGGCAATTGTTATTAATCCTCTGGATCAAGAACAAACATTAAAAATATTAAATGATTGTGGGGAAAAGCCTTTCTTGATAGGGGTTGTTACAAATCGAATAAGCGATGAGCCACAGACTGAAATTAACTAGATTTTTATTCTTCCTCATTTTTTTCACTAAATTTATTAGTGCTGCACAGGATTTTCCAGATCAATTCTATATGGAGTATGAATTAACTCAAGCAAAAAAAAATATTGGAAATATAACTGTTAAATATAAGTATAAAAATAAAAATTACTCATTAAATGCAATTACTGAAGGACAGGGAATATTAAGATTGCTTGGTAATAGAGAGCTATATAGTGAAGGGATAATCAACAGCAAAGGCTTTACACCAAAAATATTTATGTTAAAAAATATCAAGAAGCCAAGAAAGAATATTGTTGCAATATTTCAACCTTCTTCTAAAAAAATAGAGATTAAATATAAAGATCAAACGTCACTTCTAGATTTAAAGCCTAGAAATTTAGATTTAGCTATTTATTTATATCAATTTAACTTTGAGAAGAGAAATCAGCCAGAATACAACTTCACTGTCTTAGATGGAAAAAAGATTCGTGATTATGGATATACGAAAATAAGAGATGAAATTATTGAAGTTAATGATAAGCCGATAGCTACAGAACTTTATGAGGGTAAAATTGTTGCAAAAGAAAATTCAAAACATTATGTATGGATTTCTAAGGGTAAGTATCGAATTCCACTTAAATTAAAATTGATGACAAATTTTGGTGTAACAATTGAGCAAAGGATGGTTAAGACAAGTCTGCCATTGTAAAATAAATGAAATACTATTACTTAATTATTGCATTAACAATTTCTCTTTTAGCCCATTTATTTTTTTTTAGTAATATTCATTTTTCTTTTAATAATATAACATCTGACGAACATCTTTTTATTGAGATGATTCCTATACCAGCAAATTCAATAAATAATGATTTAAAAAAAATTCATAAAATAAAAAATAATAAAAAACCAATGGAAAGTCAAAGCAAAGTAGAAGACCCCCCATCTAAAATTAGTGAAAGCTATTTAAAAGAAGAAATAAATAAAACTGAAATTTGTGAGCTTTGCCAGCCTGTTGAAGAAATAATTATTCCAGAAATAGAGAAAGCATATGGAAATGAAATCCAATCAATTATGATGCAATACATAGTATTTCATGAATTGCCTCCGAATAAGGGAAATATTAATAACTTTACGTTATTTGGTGATAGAAAAAATAAAAATGCTAATGTTAGCAATAGATCAGAGGTAGGGATTCTTAATATCGAATACGTTATCGATAAAAATAGTTACACCATTAAATATGAGGCAAAAGCCAATGGTATTACATCATTGATTTATTCAAAATCATTAATTCAAAGAAGTGAAGGAGTGATTAACGAAGATGGAATACGGCCAAACTATTATCTCTATAAATATGGAGATAAGCTGAAAAATGAGGCTTTTTTTGATTGGGATACTAAAAAGCTAAAGATTACTCGTCAAAATAAAGAAAATTTTTTTGATCTATCTAACGGGACGCAGGACCAACTGAGCTTTATGTTTCAATTTATGTTTTTAAATCCCTTAGACAAAATGCAAATACCAATTACAAATGCAAAAATTTTTAAAACATATAACTATCAATACATAAAAGAAGGGCAAATGAAGAGTAATATAGGAAATATAGATTATATTCACGTAGCAAAATTTAATTATCAGGATCCAGAAAGGATCGATCTTTGGCTTGCAAAAGACTATGGGTTTCTTCCCTTTAAAGTATCAATAACCGATGAAGATCTAAGCACTATTACCCAAGATATATTTAAAATTCAAGTGGAAAAAAATGATGAATAAATTTGTTATATCAACATGTGCAGATATTTTGAAGGAAGTTTTTATTGGAAAAAATCCATCAGATGTTCATCTAAGTTATTTTTTTAAAAAAAATAGGAGTCTTGGTAGCCACGATAGATCAAATATTGCGGAAATATTTTATGGAGTTATAAGAAATAAAAGATATTTAGAAGAAATAGTTCAAGATGAAAACCCTAAAAAAATGATCTTAGTCTATTTAATGTTTATGTTAGGGAAAAGTGTACGTGAATTAACTCCCATACTTAATGATTTTGAAGTTGAATGGCTACAAAATAAAAAATCAAATAAACAAATAATAAAAAGCTGGCCAGTTAAGTTAAGTCTTCCAGATTGGTTATGGGAAAAATTTATTAAGCAATTTTCAGAGAAAGATTTAATCATGTTAGCTCAAAGCTTGCTAGTGCCTGCTCAATTGAATCTTCGTGTTAATACACTAAAAGATATATCAAGAGACGAGGTGATTAATGAACTGCAAAAATCATTTCCGGAACACGAGAAATTAATATTACCTACTATATATTCCCCAATAGGTATTTCTTTACCCAGAGGAACGGCTATTAATAAGCATACATTATTCTTGGATGGTAATATTGAGGTTCAAGATGAAGGTAGCCAAATTCTCTCTTTCCTATTAAGTCCGCGACGTGGACAGATGGTTGCAGATTTTTGTGCAGGGGCAGGAGGTAAGTCATTGGCTATATCATCCATAATGAAAAATACAGGGCGTGTTTATGCATTTGATATCTCTGAAAGACGTTTGGCAAATTTAAAGCAAAGACTTAAGAGGTCTAGTGGATCTAATATTATGATGCAGAGAATAGCTAATGAAAATGATCTTAAGATAAAAAGACTAAAAGGAAAATTTGATAGAGTTATGGTGGATGCACCATGCACTGGATTAGGCACCTTAAGAAGAAATCCAGATTTAAAGTGGCGTCAAAATCAAAAGTCACTATCTGAACTTATTGTTAAGCAAGGAGCAATTCTTAGTTCTGCCTCAACATTATGTAAGAAAGGTGGTTACTTGGTTTATGCTACATGTAGCTTGCTTAATGATGAAAATGAAATGATTGTTGAGAAATTTTTAGGCGAGCATAAAGACTTTGCTTCTATCTCTGCCAAAGCTGCTTTAGAGAAACAAGGTATAAAACTAGATTGTGGTAATTATTTGAAGCTTTTTCCTAATATACATAAAACAGATGGATTTTTTGGGGCTCTCTTAGAGAGAATTGATTAGATGAAGAATATAAATAAAATGATTTTTATATCTGCTGCAATGGGAATATTACTAGGCATATTGATTAAATTTTTTCCTAATTTATTTTTTGTTGATTATCTATTAATGGCAACCGACCTAGTCGGACAAATTTTCATTAAAAGTTTAAAGATGATATTAGTGCCTCTTGTTTTTTTCTCAATTGTCGTTGGTGTTTCAAACCTTGGAGGAGGTGGAAAATCTAGCCTAATATGGAAGTCAACTTTTTTATATTTTACGATCACTATGTCAATTGCTATTACCTTGGCACTTGTTGTAATGAATATTGTTCAGCCAGGCGTAGGCCTAAGTATTGATTCATGGCAATCAATTAATAATAACCTTCCATCAACCATGACTATCTCGCAATTCTTTAAACAGTTTTTATTGAGCTTATTTGAAAATCCTTTTCACTCACTTGCTTCCGGAAAAATCCTACCGTTGATAGTTTTTTCTATTATTATTGGTATGGCATTAAATGATAGAAAAGGAAGTTTTAAGGCAGCCAAAGACGTTTTCACTAGTCTTTATGAGGTTATGCTTAAAATTGTTCATTGGTTAATGCTATTTGCTCCATTAGGTGTGTTTGCACTTTTAGTGAATATGGTTGCAAGCCAAGACACTAGCTTATTTTCTCAGTTAGGAATTTTTATTTTCACTGTAATATTTTTAATTCTATTTCATGGCGTAGTAATTTTGCCTGCTATTTTATTTCTCTTAACTAAAATAACGCCTATAAATTTATGGGTAGACGGAAGGCCAGCATTTATTACTGCATTCGCGACTAGTTCCAGCGCAGCGACTCTCCCAATTACCTTAAGTGTAGCCAATAATAATTTTAAGACTTCTAAAGGGATATCTAATTTTGTACTTCCTTTAGGGGCAACTATGAATATGGATGGGACGGCATTATATGAAGCAGCAGCAGCATTGTTTATTGCAAACTTAGTTGGAATGGATCTAACTTTAGCTCAGCAACTTATTTTATTCTTTACTGCTATGGTTGCATCAATTGGAGCACCTGGAATTCCTAGTGCTGGGATGGTAACTATGGCAATGGTTTTACAGGTTTTAGGTTTGCCTTTAGAAGCATTGGCTATACTCCTTCCAATGGATAGGTTAATCGATACATTTAGGACAACAATTAATGTTGAAGGTGACTTAGTAGGGGCATTAATTGTCGATAAAATTACTAAATCTTAACTTTCTTCTTCTTCTCAATAAATCCTATAGATAAAGAATAAGCTGAAGGTATTACAATCAAGGTCAGTAATGTAGAAGAAATCATCCCACCAATTACGGCGATGGCTAGAGGGCCATTTGATTCAGACCCAGCGCCATAACCCAGGGCGGCCGGCATTAAGGCAAATATCAATGTAAGAGAAGTCATTAGTACGGGTCGAAGGCGGATGGGACATGCTTCTAATAGTGCTTGATCTGTTTTTTTCCCCATCGCTTTTAACTGATTTGTCATATCCACTAGTAAAATAGAATTTTTTGCAACTAGCCCAATTAGTAGGACCATACCAATCATCGAATAAATATTGAGACTATTTCCTGTAATCCACAATAAGAATATACCGCCAACTACAGCTAATGGTTGAGCCAACATAACTATTAATGGCTGAAAAAATGAATTAAATAGGCTTGCCAGGACCATATAAAGTAATATGGTTGCTAGAATAAATACAAAAATTATATTACTCATTGTTTTTGCAAATTCCTTAGCTTGACCTTCTAATTGAATTGAATATTCACCTGGAAGTAAATTCTGACTAGTTTGTTTGACTAATGTAACTGCTTCACCAAGAGATATTGTTGGATTTGAATAAAAATTTGATGAGTATTGTAAATCTTGTCGCCCCATTACTGCTGGACCAAGTTCCTGATGAAAAGAGGCTATGGTATCCAGTCGAACTAATTCTCCAGATTTACTCCTTAAATATATTTTATTTAGATCATTTAATTGTTCAAATGATCCATCTTTTGCTTTTAATCTAATATCATACCTTTGGCCATCTCCTGGCTCATCATTAAATCTTGCAACATCTAATCCATTACTTAGAACAGAAATTGCTTCAGCAATATCAGCAGCACTAATTCCAAAACTAGAAGCTCTATCTCGATCAATATCTAAAATCATTTGAGGAAGATTTAGTTGTAAATTAAGATCAATGCTTCCTAAACCTTCATTTTCTGATAGTTTTATCAAAAGCTCATCACTTAAGATAGCAACTTTATCAATGCTCGGCCCCGTGATTGAGAATTGTAATTTTTCTGAACGCCTACCGCCGGCAAATGATACGCCTGAAGGAAAAGCTTTCACTCCAGAGAGTTGATTAAGATCAATTCCCATTTTTTTCATAATGTCAGATTGAGATAGTGAGCGTTTATTTTTTTCTTTTAATCTAACGCTAATAAAGCCACTGTTAACTTGTCCTCTACTTCCTAATCCAATCGACGAGAAAACACTGGCAGTGTAGTCATTATATTGATTAATAATTTCCTCAATCTCTAGTAATTTATTATAGGTATATTCCATATTAGAACCTAAAGGGGTTTTAAATCTAACTGTAAACCGACTCTCATCTTGTTCAGGTACTAATGTTTTTTCTACTTTTGAAAAAAGAAGAGTGCTAGCAAGAACTATAATAAGACTAGAAATTAAAACTTTTACTCTATGTGACAGGGACCAAGTTAGAATTTTCTTGTAATTTCTATCAAGTTTCTCAAAAAAACTATTTAGGCCATTAAGCCAACTAATTTCCCTTTCTTTCATTGCTAAAAATTTTGAGCACAACATTGGGGTTAATGTTAAAGAAATAATTAATGAGACTAATATCCCAGCTGTAACAACTACTGCAAAGGATTCAAAAAACCGCCCAATGATTCCATCCATAAATATAACTGGAGCAAAAATACACACTAATGCTAGTGAGGAGGCTAGAACTGCAAATACCACTTCTTTACTCCCATTGATAGCTGCATTAAAAATATTTTTATCAATAGTTTTTTGGTGTCGAAAAATATTTTCAAGGACTACTATTGAGTCATCAACAACTACTCCAATCAAAAGTATCAGAGCAAGTAAGGTCATACTGTTAAAGGTAAAGCCATAAAAATACATTACTGCAATAGATCCAAGAAGAGAAATTGGGATTGCTATAGCAATAATAAATGTGGATCGAAGAGATTTTAAAAAGAATAATACAACTAGAGCTGCTAATAAAGTCCCTTCAAGAATATGGTTCTGTAAAGATTTAACCATAGATTTAATGTAAATTGAATCATCTGTTGATACCTTTAACTCTAGACCTGGTGGTAAGCCAGGCCTTATTTGAGTGTCAACCTTTTCTTTAATTTTATTAATAATGTCAACAGTATTAGAATTTGCTACCTTTATAATTCCAAGACCAATCGATGGTTTATTATTATGACGAGCCGTCTGTCTGTAATCATCTAAACCATCTTCTACCTCAGCAATATCTTTAATCTTAATTGGCCCACCATCCCTATATGTCACAATCATTTCATTTAGATCTTTAATTTTATGGAACTCTAAATCAAGCTTAAACATTTTTTCTGATTGAGCTCTTACAAGAAAACCTCCAGGAAGCTGAACATGCTCTTTCTTAAAGGCTAAAATTAAATCGTTAGGAGTTATTTGTAACGCAGACATTTTTTCAGGGAGTAAGTTAATTCTTATTGTCCTATCTCTCCTGCCACCTAATGTCACATAGCCAACTCCATCTACAGTTTCTAATTTTTTCTTTAAAATATTATTCGCATATAGATTTAATTGTTGAACAGTTCTGTCTCCAGTTAGGCCTAACCACATAATTGCACTTGCATTTGTCTCCACTTTACGTACAACTGGAGGAACAATATCATCAGGTAATCTTCTGGCTAATCTGCTGACTTTAGATTGAATTTCATTAAATGCAACTTCAATATCCTTATCTAAGTTAAAAGTAATACTTACAACGGAAACACCTGGAGAAGATTCGGATTTTATAGACTCAATACCTGGAGTTGTGTTGACTGCTTCCTCAATTAGATTTGTAATACTAGCATCAACGATTTCAGGATTAGCCCCTTCTAAGGTAGTTGTAACTGTAAGAATTGGAAAATCAATTGTAGGAAACTTATCAATACCAATTTTCTGAAAGCTAATAATTCCCAACAAAACAAATACTGCAGAAATCATCCAAGCTAGAACATGTCTTCGAATTGAAATTTCAGGTAATGTCATGCTTTATTGGAATGAAATATTAATGGGAGTTTGATCAGTTAAATATGCTGCACCGTCAAGTGCAACTACTTCATTTTCTTCTAATCCTGCAAGAATTTCAATAACACCATCTTGGCTAATGCCAATTGTGACTTTGCGCTGCTCAACCTTATCTTTGTTAACTATATAAACAACTTGTCCAGCTGGTCTCAATACAACACTTTGTTCTGGGACGGAAATGCCCTCCCTAGTTGAAAAAATAACAGTTCCTTTTACACTGGCCCCTGGTTGCCACTCAGTCTGACCTTTAATATCAGCTATTATATCTATGGATCTACTATCAGACATTAATTGAGGTTTTAATTCAGCAATCTTGACTGTAATTTCATTGTCTGAGGTTGGTGTCTTAAGCTTTATAGGAATACCTGGTTTTAATTTTTTGGCTAATTTTTCAGGAAATGGTATGTGCGCGCGAAGCTTTTTATTGCTAATAATCTGAAATACTGGATCTCCTATTTTTAGAAAATCACCAACAGACGGGATTTGTTTCTCAACTACTCCAGAAATAGGGGCATAAATTCTAGTTTTCTCAAGATTAGACTGAGCTATATTTTTTTTTGATCGAGAAATTTCTAGCTCTTCGACTGTTTCATTTTTTTGTGTAATTATTGTATCAAGAGCATTTGCAGAAATAAATTCTTTATCAACTAAAGTTAAATTTCTTTGGTAAATTTTTTCTTGATTGGTTAGTCGAGCATCAAATTTTCTAACCTCAGCTTTTGCAAGCGACAGCTGATATTGATAATCTTTTTCTTCTATCTCCGCTAGAAGGGCTCCTTTTTTTATAATAGAACCTGTACGAGCATGTAATCTAACTACCTTTCCTGAAATTTCTGTAGCAATAGTTGGGTCAATAATTCCTCTAATTGATCCTATTGCAGACTCTTTATCTTCAAATGTTTTTAATGAGGCTTTAGCTGTTGTTACATAAATTGCTCGTTTAGTTTTTTCTACTGAAACCTCTTTTTCGCCACAGCCAGCAAGAAATATGCTAAATATAGTTAATATAAATAAATATTTAATGCTATTTCTCATGAATTTTTTCCAAATTAATTAAATTCCAATTAAAAAAGGGTCCTGGGTCAGTTTTTCGTTGTGGTGAAATTTGATTGTGACCAACAATATCACTAATTGGGTAGTTTTCACATAGACATTTAATGAGGCTCATAAGTTTCATGTATTGATTATTCTCAAATGGCTCATGGTCGGTCCCCTCTAATTCAATTCCAATAGAAAAATCATTACAGTTACGCTTATTTTTCCATGATGATTTGCCGGCATGCCAAGCTCGATTATTGCATGAAACGAACTGCAAAATTTCTCCTGACCTCTTAATTAAGAAATGTGATGAAACTTTAAGATCTTTTATAGTTTCAAAATAAGAATGTTTTGTTAAATCTAATTTATTTTGAAAAAAATTCTCAATATAAGGACCACCAAACTTGTTGGGTGGTAAGCTGATGCTGTGAATGACTATTAAATCAATCTCCATATTTTTTGGCCTATTATCAAAATTCGGGGATTGAACCTTTTTTAAATTTTCTATAAAACCTTGATCATTTATTTTAAATAATTTTGAGCATGAGTTCATATAGATAGATTATAATTTACTGTTTTAAATTAGTTCTTATTTTAATCGCTTTTGAAGGCTTAAGCATTAAATTTACTTTATTGGAGAGTTTGAATGGAAAGTGAGATGTTATTTATTGATTATGTAATATTTGGCATTGTAGATAATGTGGTGATGTTATTGGGCGCTTTTTTTGGTCTCGGATTAGAAAAATACCTACCAAAACGTTTTCAGGTTGGTTTGGGGGCAGTTATAGGGGCTGGAATAGGAAATGCATTAAGTGATTTTATGGGGGGCATAGCCAGCTTAAATTGGCCATTAGCTTTCGGTACAGGGCTTGGATGTATTATTGCATTAGTAATGATACCTGTATTCCACAGAGTTCAAAATTATCGTAAATAAGAAAATTATGGTCTATTTAAATTGAAAATAAATATTATTGGGAGACTTTATTCGTGTCTGTTTTATGAGGCAATAATTCAAATTGCATTATGGTTTGTTGTTACTTTTTTTGTATTAGCTATACTTAAAGTTGATTTATTTGAAAGTATGAACTCTCTTCGATTTATTTTATGGACTTCATCAGGGGTATATTTTATTCTTTCATGGTTTTATGGTGGGCAGACATTGGCAATGAAAGCCTGGAACCTTAAGTTAACCTATCCAGAAGGAAATAGAAATTTTAGTTATTTCTTGTCTCGATATTTTCTTGCATCAATTAGCTTAGCTTTTTTTGGTCTGGGATATCTTTATATTTTTTTTGATAAAAAAAATTGCTATCTACATGATAAGTTTTTAGGCTCTAAAATTATTTATACTCAAATCTAATTATTAAATATAGACCAATTAATAAAAATATTAATGTTGGAATAAATGCACTTAGATAAGGCGGCCAATCATTCAATAGGCCCAAATGTCTAATCATAGTATTAAAAATTTGATATGCTATGCCAGTTGAAATTCCAATAAAAATCTTTAAAAATTTTCCACCTGATCGTTCTTGAAGAAATCCAAATGGCACAGCAAAAATAAGCATCACTAAAGGTATTATTGGGTGAATAATTTTTTCCCACAAAGCAACCTCATATCGTGTTGTTTTTTGATTGTTAATCTTTAAATAGTTAATAAACTTAAATAGATTTAATGTGTCCATTTTTTCTGGTGAAATAATAAGCACATTCATCATCTCTGGTCTAATTAGGGATTTCCAATTTCCCTTAACAATTGAAGTTGTTTCAACAATGTTATTGTTAAATAGTGTTTGGGATATAGACTCTAATTTCCATTGACCATCATCAAAAATTCCCTTTTCAGCGTTAGTGATTGTTCGTAAGTTAAAATCTTTGTCAAACTCATAAATATGAATATCTCTTAAAGAAGCATCTGGCATAACATTTTCAATATTGACAAAATTATTACCATCTTTAATCCAAAAGCCTGATTTAAATTCTTGACTTACACTTGAGTCAGTGGCGCTAATTTTTAGTTGTTGTGCATTTTTTTCTGAGCCTGGAGCAATCAAATCACCAATAATTAATGTAAAGATCGAAAAAAACACCCCTACATAAATCAAAGAGGCTGCTATCTTTATGATTGAGAGGCCACTAGCTCTCATAACAATTAGTTCTGAATTTTGAGAAAGTTGCCCAATGGCATACATGCTTCCAATGAGAACGGAAAGGGGAATAATTTCATAGATATGCCCAGGAATACTTAAGATGACGTATACGATAATTTGTGGAAGACCATATTTACTTTTACCTAAATCATTAATTTCTTGAAGAAAATCAAAAAATGAGAATAATGCAATCAGCCCAAGCATTATCATAAAAATACTAATAAAAAATTCTTTATTAAGGTATCTAGTAAGCATCATCTATTTTCTTCGCCTTTTTCTGATTTTTTGCGGAAATAGTGGTAGATTAAATGATCTCCTATATAAGAGGTAAATACCTAAAAAACCAACTACTAGATGAATGGGCCAGTAACCAAACCATATAGAAATTACTCCAGTAGAAACTAGACTATGAGACACACCAAGTAAGTTGTTATAAATTACAAAGAGTAATAATGCAATCACAATATTCATAGATCTTCCAGTTCTTGGATTAATAAAGCTTAACGATATCGAGAGCAATATAAGCATCGCGGCTGATATTGGTAATGAAAGCCTCCACATTAATTCAGCAATATACGGATTACGGTTATCTTTATTCTGAGTCAGCAGTAACTCCATTGTCGATTTAGCTTCAAGGATTCCAGCACTTGCCCCTACAGCTATTAAGTCAGGTACATCCTTCTCAATTAGAATTCCATATTCACTAAATTTTGTTGTTGAAAATTCATTGCTATCAACTTGCCCTTCATATCTTTTTCCATCTTTCATCACGATATAATTCTCACCATTTTTATTTATTACTCTTTTACCTTTACTTGAAACAATAACTCCTAGTTTTCCATTTTGTGTCGACTGAACAAAAATATTATTAACACTACTTCCAAGATCACTAAATCCTTCCACATAAAATATACGGTTATTACTTTTAGATTCCTTAAATGATCCTGGAGCAATGGTTGCTAATTCATCTCTATTTTTTAAGCCACTTTTAAATTCTTCTGATTTTTGAACTGCCCACGGACTTATGAAGAAAGATAGGGATCCAATTAATATAATAATTGGCAAGCTAAATATTAGGATAGGTTTTACTAAATTATGTAGGCTCAGTCCTGCACTGAACCAAACAATCATCTCGCTGTCTCTGTACCAGCGACTTAGCGTTAAAAGAATAGCAAGAAAAATTGTTAGTGATAAAAGAAGGGGAAGATGTTTTAATAAGTTAAAAACTAGGATCGTATCTACAGTATCGTTAGGTATAATACCTTTTGCTGCAAGCCGGAAAATATACACTGCTCTTTGGGCTACTACTATCCCAGACAATATTAGAATTGTAGATAGTGCAGTAAAAAATAGCTCTCTAGTCAATGATGATTTAAATAGCATGGCTAAACAGTAGCTTCATTAATTTTAAGGACATAATAGATGAAAGTTAATATTAAAACAGATTCAATCACAAAGATATCAAGCGATGTTATCACATTAGGGGTGGACGATAAAAATCAAATCATTGATTCAGCAAAGCTTGATAAGAAAACAGTTAAGTATCTTAATAATATTTTGGCGCTGGGAGATATTTCAGAACAGTTAGGCTCTGCTAGGGTTGTTTATGGTGATCATTTTTACCCTAAAGTGTTATTGATTAGAATAGGCGACCCAAAAAAATTAACCCCCAATCACTTCTATAGTGCAATTTTATCTGTTGCTAACGAATTAAAATCCCTACAATTTAAAAGTTTATTGATACCTATTAACCAGTTCATAAATGAGTCTTTAAGTTCACTTAAAGTGTCTGAATATTTAGTAAGAGGGCTAATGGATGCATATTATGCCGTTAATTCTCTTAAGACACTAAATACAGTAAAGAAGAAAATATTTCAAACTACTATACATTATAAAGGTAGTGATTTAAACCAAGTCAAAATTGGTATTAAGCATGGTGCGGCTGTAATGCAGGGTGGAAATCTAACTAAGGATTTAGGTAATTTACCACCAAATATATGTACTCCTAAATACCTTGCTAACGTAGCTATAAAATTAGGAAAAGAATATAAATTTAAAGTTAGTGTTCTTGATCAGAAAAAAATTGAAAAACTCAAGATGGGTTCTTTTTTAGCGGTAGCCAAAGGCAGCCGAGAGGAACCTCGCTTTATAATTATGGAGCATAACAAAGGACCCAAGAATCAGAAGCCAATTGTGCTTGTAGGCAAAGGAATAACATTTGACGCGGGTGGAATTTCTATTAAGCCATCTGCAGACATGGATGAGATGAAATACGATATGGGTGGCGCTGCCTCAGTAATGGGCGTTATGAAAACAGTAGGCACTTTAAATTTAAAGTTGAATATCATCGCAATTATTCCATCTTGTGAAAATTTACCCGATGGACTAGCAGTAAAACCAGGTGATATCGTCACAAGTATGTCTGGACAAACTATTGAAATTTTAAATACAGATGCTGAAGGTAGATTGATACTTTGCGATGCTCTTACATATGCTGAAAGATATAAGCCTGAGATAGTAATTGATATTGCAACACTCACGGGTGCTTGTGTTATTGGGTTAGGACACCACGCGACTGGCTTATTTTCAAACCACGACCCGTTAGCTGCAGAGATAGAAGTCGCAGGCATTAGGGCATTAGATAAGGCCTGGAAGATGCCATTATGGGAAGAATATCAGCCACAACTTAATAGTAATTTTGCAGATATGGCTAATATTGGTGGAAGAGCTGGTGGAAGTATAACGGCAGCATGTTTCTTATCTCGGTTTGCCAAAAAGTTTAATTGGGCTCATTTAGATATTGCTGGTACAGCCTGGAAGTCAGGCAAGGAAAAAGGATCAACTGGAAGACCTGTGCCACTTCTAAGCCAATTTTTAATCAAAAGGGCTGGAAAGTAGCTTTTGACGAATGTTCAATTTATTTTTAATGTAAAAGATAAATCTATCCTATTACATAATTTACTTTTACAAAACCTACAAAAGAAGAAAGCAAGTTTAGTTTTTTGTAGAGATAAATATGAACTAGAAATATTATCTGAAAATTTATGGACTAGTTCAGTAATAAATTTTCTTCCTCATAAGGTAAACGAACCCTACGATAATGAGTTAATTATTTTATCTGATGATAGGATTGATTGGTTGGA
This sequence comes from Methylophilaceae bacterium, assembly GCA_028351715.1. Taxonomy (GTDB): domain Bacteria; phylum Pseudomonadota; class Gammaproteobacteria; order Burkholderiales; family Methylophilaceae; genus BACL14. The sequence continues at coordinate 73,631 of JAOMKM010000002.1, forward strand.
TGATACTTTAATAAACTTTTCTGATTCTATGATCGATGGGTTTAATCGTTACTTAAAATTAATTGAGCTGGTTACAGATAGCGAAGAAACTAAAGAAAAAGCAAGGGATAGATTTAAATTTTATAAAGACTGTGGGTATAAAATAAATTCAGTTGATGAAAAACAATTAAGTGTTAATTTGTTCTAGGTAATCTTTTTTTCTTAAAAAGTTATCCCCATTAAATATATCGTTAATTAATATTTCACATATCCATGTCTCATGAGGCTTATCGTTTATCAGTTCAGGAGTTTTAGTAAGGTCTTGATTGATTCTTAATATTTGTCCATCGACTGGCGCAATAATATCTGAAGCCGTTTTCACCGATTCAATAATTCCCATTGGTTGATTGGAAAATATTTTTTCATTTGATTTTATATCAATAAATATAATGTCACCTAATAAATCTTGAGCAAAATTGGTTATACCAAGCTGACATTTTTTATCATCAATATATTTCAGCCAAACATGTTCTTTGGTATAAAAAAGTTCTTCTAAGTAATCCATAATTTTACTAATTTAAAAAGTGACAATGTAATCTTAATTGTATATCATCATTCAAGTATATTAAACAAAGGATAAATTAGTGAGAAGAACATTAAGTACCTTTCTAATTATTTTTTTATTCTGTATTTCCTCCCAAATATACTCAAAAGAAAAGATTAATGACCCTAAGGTTAGATCATTAAGGGCAATCGTTGTTAATCAGCAAAGTGGCGAGATAATTTATAAAAAAAACTCAAAACAGAAAGCATCAATTGCATCATTAACTAAATTGATGACTGCTATGGTTATATTAGATTCAGGCTTAGATTTATCGGAGGAAGTACGAATCTCAAAAAAAGATATTGATAAAGTAAAGTGGACTAGATCAAGATTGCCTATTGGATCAACCTTAAGCCGACTCGAGCTATTAAAAGTTGCACTTATATCCTCTGATAACCGTGCTGCATATGCATTAAGTCGAACCTATCCTTCGGGAAGAAAGGCATTTATTCAGGCTATGAATGTCAAAGCAATCCAGTTAGGAATGGAGAATAGTCAATTTCGTGACCCAACAGGACTTGATAAAAGAAATATATCTACTGCACAGGATTTAGTAAAAATGGCTCAAGCTGCTTATGAATATAAATTAATCCGCCAAATTACTACAACTCCTACCGAGGAAGTTACAATCGGAAAAAGAAATGCCCCATTAGGATTTATGAATACAAATAGATTAGTAAGAAGAGGAGTCTGGGATATTGGGCTATCAAAAACAGGCTTTATAAGAGAGGCAGGAAGGTGTTTAGTAATGCAAACAACAATAAATAATAAGCCTATTATCATGGTATTTCTTAAATCACATGGAAAATATACAAGACTTGGAGATGCCAATAGAGTCAAGAAGTGGATAGAAAAAAATAATTACAAGAAAAACCAAATTACACAATCAGATATTAAACTTAATCCTCCTTCATAAAGTTTTCTCAGGAGTTTTAATTATTGTGTTTAGATTTTTAGGATAATTTTCTATGGTTTCTTCTTAGCAGGTTTCTTCTTAGCAGGTTTCTTCTTAGCAGGTTTCTTCTTTGCAGGTTTCTTCTTTGCTTCTTCCTCAGCTTTCTTTATTAAGAGCTTTAAAGCTTTTTCTAATGAAATAGATTCAATATCAGTATCTTTTGATAGATTAACTTTGGTGCTATCCATTTGAATATAAAATCCAAACCGGCTTTTATATATATCAATCGAACTTTTTGAGTTTGGATTTACCCCAATTTTTCTGAGAGGTTTTAATAGATCAACAGCAAAATCATGAGTAATTTCAAAAATATTTTCTGTCTTTGGTATAGATTTAAATTTCCCATTATGATTAACATATGGTCCAAAACGACCAATATTGGCTATAATTTTTTCCCCTGTTTCTGGATGAATTCCCAAGTCTCTTGGTAGGGAGATTAATTGCTTAGCTATACTTTCATTTAAGTCAGCTAGAGCGACTTCAGGAGGAATAGTAACTCTTTTTGGCTTTAATTTATCTCCATCCTTAGGAAGGCCTAATTGTAAGTATGGCCCATAGGGACCAATTAATAATAATATGTCTTTTTTAGAGGTTTCATCTTGAGCTATTACTTTTGGTTCTTGAGGTAGCTCGCCATTTGTACTTTTAGTAAAATCGCAATCAGGATAACCAGAACATGCAATAAAATTACCTCTTTTACCTAACTTTGAAAGCAAAGGTTTCTTGCACTTAGGACAATCCTCCCCAATTTCTTTTTGAGTAATTTTTGTTCTATCTAGGTCGCTTTTTTCCTTAATTCTCGCAATAAATATATCCCAAAAATCTTTAAGCACAACTAAAGATTTTTTTTTGTCGGCTGCAATATCATCTAGTTGGGATTCAAGGTTAGCTGTAAAATCATAATCAACATAATTTTCAAAATGTTCTGTTAAAAATTCTATTACAACCTTTCCAACATCTGTTGGCATAAATCGTTTTTTTTCTAAAAGAGCGTAGTCTCTTTCTTGTAAGGTTGAGATTATGCTTGCATAAGTTGACGGCCTACCAATACCATATTCTTCTAATGTTTTTACAAGGCTTGCTTCTGTAAATCTTGGTGGAGGCTCAGTAAAATGTTGTACCCCTAAAATTTTATCTACATCAATTGAATCACCAACTTCAAGAGGAGGAAGCTTAGACTCATTATCCTCATTATTTTTTGAGTCATCTTCATCTTCCAAATAGACAGACATGAACCCTGAAAATTTCAATGTTTGCCCAGTTGCTCTAAAAATACTCTCTCCTTTGCCCACCTCTAGATCTACACTTACTGCATCAAATATTGCTGGTGACATCTGGCATGCTAACGTTCTTTTCCAAATAATTTCATATAGCTTAAATTGCTGGTCTGATAAAAATTTCTTTAGGTTCTGTGGCGATCTTTCAATATTTGTTGGTCGAATAGCTTCATGAGCTTCTTGTGCATTTTTAGCTTTTGTTTTGTACCCAATTACTTTTTGGGGGAAATATTCATTAGTGTAATTTGATTCTAGATATTTCCTTATTTGGCCTGTCGCTTCATTAGATAGACTCATTGAGTCTGTTCTCATATATGTTATTAGGCCAACAGTACCTTCTTCAATGCTAATACCTTCATAGAGCTGCTGAGCAGTAATCATGGTACTACGAGTAGTGAATCCGAGTTTTCTAACAGCTTCCTGTTGTAGTGTAGATGTTGTAAACGGAGCTGTTGGGTTTCTTACTCTTTGTTTTTTTTCAACCCTCGACACCCTTACTTTGCCAGAACTTTTAAGTAGTAACTCCCCTACTATTTTTTTTTCTTCTTCTTCAGAGGTGATAGTAAATTGCTCTAATTTTTCATTATTTAAAATAATTAATTTTGAAGCAATTTTAGCTTTATCTTTTAATGCATCAAGGTGGATACTCCAATACTCTAAACTATCAAATTTTTCTATTTCTTTCTCACGCTCAACGATTAATCTAAGTGCAGGGCTTTGAACTCTTCCAGCTGATAGTCCATATCTTATTTTTGACCATAATAATGGAGAAAGATTAAAACCAATAAGATAGTCTAATGCTTGTCGAGCTTGTTGTGCACTAACAAGTGGCTGGGCAATTTCGCGAGGATTATTTAATGCTTCAATAATTGCTGACTTAGTTATTTCACCAAAAATAATTCGACTAATTTTTTTATTACCTATTAATTTTTTTGAGGTTAAAACTTCTGCAATATGCCATGCAATTGCTTCTCCCTCTCTATCTGGATCTGTAGCTAGTAAGATTTCTCCAGATTTTTTTACTGCGTTTGAAATTGCGTCAATATGTTTTTTATTTCTAGAACCGATCTCATAGTTCATTTTAAAAGTATCAGTATTTATGCCTTGAGACTTTGGTAATAGATTTCTAATATGACCATACGATGCTAGAACTTGATATTCCTTACCAAGGTAATTTCCAATTGTTTTTGCTTTTGATGGTGACTCAACAATTAATAGTTTTTGCATGTATAGGTTTTTAACTAGGGTTAAAAACTAGGCATGATATGTAGAAATTGGAAACTATTCAAGCTAAATAGCATATTAGTGGTAATTTTTTATACTTTTTGAGACTGATTAATAAAATTAATAATACTAAATGAATCTATATCTTTTTTGAGATTATCTGATAATTTGAGAGATTCAAAATCAAATAAGCTTTTATCTGCTAGGTGAGATAGCTCAATATTAGATATTGCCCCAAAAATATTATTGACTCTTCCAGGGTTATTTTTTTCCCAAATACTTAGCATTGATTTAATATTTTCCCTTTCTAGATTTTTTTGTGAGCCACATAAGTCACAGGGAATAATAGGAAAATTCATAGCATTAGCATAATTTTTTATATCTTTTTCTTCGCAAAATGAAAGGGGTCGGATAATAATATTTTTTTTGTCATCGGATAGAAGCTTAGGAGGCATCGATTTCAATTTTGATCCATGAAACATATTTAAGAAAAAAGTTTCAACAATGTCATTCTTATGATGGCCTAAAGCAATTTTGGTCGCGCCTATCCTTTTGGCAGTCTTATATAAAATTCCCCTTCTTAATCTTGAGCACAAAGAGCAAGTAGTTTTACCTTCAGGAATCTTAGATTTTACAATTGAATAAGTATCTTCCTTTACAATTTCATATGGAATACCATGATCGATAAAATAGTTTGGTAGAATATCTTGGGGAAAGTTTGGTTGTTTTTGGTCTAAATTGACCGCAATGATATCAAAGTGGATGGGGGCCTTTTTTTTTAATGCTAATAGCATTGTAAGCATTGTATAAGAATCTTTACCGCCACTAATACAAACCATAACCTGATCGCCCTCTTCGATCATATTAAAATGCATAATAGCTTTGCCAGTGAGGCCGATTAATTTTTTTCTTAATTTTAGGAAATTACGGGTAGGTTTTGGGGGAAGAATTTCTAAATTCATAATTACCTCCCACCTCCGTCAATATTTATAGTTTCACCTGTAACAAAAGGTGCATTTAATAATAAGAACTCTACTGCTTTTGCAATATCAGCTGGTTCCCCTAACCTTTTTAGTATTGATTGATTGATAACCTCATCCCGATATTTTTTGTCAAATTCTTGACTATGACGTCCATATTGCGAATCCATTTCTGGCCAGATTATAGCTCCAGGCGCAACAGCATTTACTCTAATATCTGGACCTAAATCATTAGCTAAAGATTTTGTTAGATTTTCAAGTCCAGATTTTGCAATAGAATAAACTGCATAACCTTTTTTTGGATTCGCAATACGGGCATCTGTAATATTAATAATTGCCCCCTTATTTTTTTTAAGATAAGGATAGGCGAATTGACTAAGGAATAATGGTGCTTTTAGGTTGGTCGAAATTAGATCTTTCCAGTGCTCTGATGAAATATCTCCAACCTTTGTTGGGTAAAAGCTCGAAGCATTATTAATCAAGAAATCTATGTTACCAAATGAGCTAATCATTTCTTTGATAATGTACTCATAACTTTCGAACTCTAGAAGATTTGCTTGGACTATGCAGGCAGAATCCTCACGAATATTATTCAGTTCTTTTTGAAGAGTAATCGCGTCATCTTTAGAATTTCGATAGTGAATCATAATGTCAATACCTGCATTATGTAGATTTCGACATATAGCAGCCCCAATTCTTCTTGAGCCACCAGTAACTAAAGCAAATTTTTTAGAGGACGTCATATTCATTAGATTATTAAAGTTAGTCTATTATAATCTACCTCATGAACAAATTACTCATGCAAACTAAAACAGAAGCTCAAATTCATAATAAATTAGTGATAAAGCTAAAATAATGCTAAAAAATACTATCAGGCCTATTCGCAGCTATGTTCTTCGACAAGGAAGGCTAACTAAATATCAATCGGCTGCCCTCGATAAATTTTCAAAAGAATTTGTTATCCCATTTGAAAATAAAGAAATTAATTTTGATTCCATTTTTAATGTATCTGAAAATAAAATAATTCTTGAGATAGGTTTTGGAATGGGTGATACAACTGCAAAAATTGCTGAAAATTTTAGAGATACTAATTTTATAGGTATCGAAGTTCATTCACCTGGGGTAGGCAATCTACTTAATAGAATTAATGAGAAAGAAATTAAAAACTTAAGAATTATTCAGCACGATGCTGTTGAAGTATTAGAGTATATGGTTCCAAATTCTTCACTTGATGGAGTTCATATTTTTTTCCCTGATCCTTGGCATAAGAAGAAGCATAATAAGAGAAGGTTGATCCAATCTAATTTTATAGAAAAGATTGGGCATAAAATAAAAAAAAATGGCTATATTCATATCTCTACCGATTGGGAGGATTATGCATTGTCGATTATCGATGTATTTAAGTTGACGAATACTTTTAGACTTAAAACAGGAGAGTTCTTTATTAAGCCAGATTACAGACCTAATACTAAATACGAGAATCGTGGTATTCGATTAGGGCATCAAGTATGGGATATATTATTTGTTAGGCAATAACCAGGATTGTATTTTACTGTCCGCTTCCTCTACTCCCTTTTTCTTGAGGCTAGAGAATAATTGGACGGTACATTCAGTTTGATATAAATCACTCCATTGTTCTTTTGTTTCACTTTGAACGTCAGATAAAGTTCTTAGAGATTTTTCTCGCGACAATTTATCACTTTTAGTTAAAAGTATATGAATAGGCTTCTGCCGAGGAGCAAACCAGTCTAGCATTCTGATATCTAGTTCTGTGAGTGGTCTACGGATATCCATAACAATAATTAATCCAACTAAACTCTCTCGTTCCTGAAGATATCGAGGTAATGTTTTTTGCCAATGATCTCTAATAGCTGAAGGAACCTTGGCATATCCGTACCCTGGAAGATCGACGAGTGATTTATCATCATCAATCTTAAAAAAGTTAATTAATTGAGTTCTGCCTGGCTGCTTACTAACGTAGGCGAGACGATTTTGATTGCTAAGCGTATTAATGGCACTCGATTTTCCAGCATTTGAACGACCAGCAAATGCTATTTCATAGCCCCCATCCTCTGGCAATTCATTGAAATGATTGGCTGAGATAACAAATTTAGCATTTTGTAGTAAAGCCATTTATAAACCCTTTAAAGAAGTAAATGCTATCACGTTGAACCTATTTTAGTTAAAATGTCTGATTTTAAAACACAGTAGGAGTTTAAATGTTAATCAAAAACTATTTTTTATTTTTTTAGGCCTAGCGAGCATCAGTTTTTCTTTGTTTGCAGAACCACAAAAATACTCAAATCAATATTTGTCAGCAAAAAAAATAGTAAATAATTTATGCATTGCATGTCATGCAATAGATGGTAATAGCTCTATTAGTTTGAATCCAAAATTAGCTGGACAACATTCTGCATACATTACAAAGCAACTTATGAATTTTAAAAATGGCTCAAGAGAGAATGCGGTAATGGCAGGAATGGTAGCAAGCTTAACTGACGATGATATGAAAAATTTAGGCCTCTACTTTTCCCAGCAGAAACCTAAGTTGTCAACGGCGAAAACTAATGGAAAGGGATCTTTAGGTGAAAAAATTTATCGCGGTGGTTTATCAGGTAAAGGCGTGCCAGCATGTGCAAGCTGTCATGGCCCTTCTGGGCATGGAGTTCCTGATATTTACCCTAGACTCAATGGGCAGCATTCGGATTATTCTCTATCACAGTTAAATTTATTTAGATTAGAAAAGCGAGCTAATGATGAAGGGATGATGATGAGGACCATTGCTCAAAAGTTAACTGACAAAGAAATGCAGGCAGTATCAGATTATATTCAAGGCTTACAGTAAATAGCCTTTAGATTTTCTTATAAACATTTACCATTTTATTTAAATTTTTGAAAATATAGGCGACGTTTGATAATTAATAACAATAAAAAAATGAGTTTCTCAAAATTGATGAGCTCAATGAGGTTTGCAATCACAATGTTATCTTTTGTTGGTATTGCTTCGATTATTGGAACAATATTAAAACAAAAACAACCCTATGAAAGTTATATAATTAAGTTTGGGCAATTTTGGTTTGATATTTTTAGACAACTAGATTTATTTAATGTCTATCAAGCTATATGGTTCTTGATCATCTTAGTCTTTCTGATTGCTTCAACCTCATTGTGTGTTATTAGAAATAGTCCTAGCATTCTTAGAGAGTATAAAAAATTTCAGGACCAAATTCGTGAAAAATCTCTTCGCTCCTTTAAGCATTGCTATGAAATAAGTGTACCTTCTTTTAATAAATTAGATTTAATCTCTTTATTGGAAAAGAATAATTTTAAAGTTCGTGAGAAAAAAAATAATTCCAGTGATTTGTTGATCATTGCAAAGAAAGGCAGCTTTCAGAAGCTAGGTTATATATTTACTCATCTTGCTATCATTATAATCAGTGTCGGAGGAATTCTAGACGGTAACTTAATGTTAAAAACACAGGAATTATTGGGGATTAAGCAAATACAATTGCTAGATTTACCATTATCTGAAATCCCTAGCAAAAGTCGACTAGATTTAAATAATTTCTCATATCGGGCTAACGTATTATTATCTGAAGGGGAAAAACAAGATGTTGGAGTCATTCCATCTAAAGATGGTTATTTAATTCAAGAACTACCTTTCTCTGTTGGACTGAAAGACTTTAATATTGAACATTACTCTTCTGGACAACCAAAATCGTTTGAAAGTGATCTTATTTTGACAAGTAAGTTGACAGGAAAAATAAAAGAGCAAAAAATTAGTGTCAATAAGCCAGTTACCTTTGAGGGAGTAACAATCTATCAATCTGACTTTCAAGATGGTGGAACAAAATTAAATATAGTGACTACTGACCTTCGGACTAATAATAAATCTCAGCCGATGAAAGCTGAAGTTTTTAAAAGTAACAGTCTGATTTATATGAACCAATCATTTTCTTTTGAATTTGAGGACTTTAGACTATTTAATATTTTGGATATTGATAGCTCTCAAAAAAAGAACTCAAAAAACGTAGGGCCAAATTTTACCTATAAAATTAGAAATGAATCTGGGCAGGCAAATGAATACCAAACATATCAATTGCCAATGAAGTTGGAGGGAAGATACTTTTTTGTAAGTGGAATGAGGGAAACTCCCCAAGAAGATTATAAGTTTCTTAAAATGCCTGCTGATGCTGAGAGAGGTCTTGATGGATTTTTGATTTTTAAGAATTTACTTTTGGATAAAGAAACTATTAAAAGAGCTATTAATCAAGTGATCTCGACTTCCAGCTCTAGTAAGAGTGTTAATAGTGGTAACTTAGAGCTAAGCACCTTAAGACTTTTTAAAACTTTCCAGCAGGGAGGTTATAACGATGTAGCACTCAGTATCGATAAGAATATTCCAATACAAGAGCAAGAATCTGCAGCAAATGCCTATATTAAAATTATTCATTTAGTAACAAATCAAGTATTACTTGATTACCAAAAAAATAATACTTCAACTAAATTTTTTGAGCGTGAAGATTTATCATTATTTACTCAGGACGCATTAAATGCCTATAGTGATAGTTTTTTTTATGGGACTCCTTTATTTCTTGAATTAAAAGATTTTGAACATGTCCAAGCTAGCGGCTTACAGTTAACAAAATCCCCAGGTAAGTTTTGGGTTTACTTAGGCTCTATACTGTTAGTAATTGGAATCTTTTGTATGATTTATGTCCAAGAGGTTCGTTTATGGGTTTTAAAAAAGAAAAATAGTAAAAATATTTTATTGACACTAACAACAAATCGTCATCACCTTACTTTCGATAAATATGCAAATGATATAAAAAATAAGATTAATTCATTTAGTAAAAAAGGATAAGTATGAAAGACCAAGTGAGTCTTTATAATAAAATTTTTATCGGCGGCCTAACTATTTTAGCCTCCTATGCCCTTCTTCAGTTTCATAATTATATGGATGGCTATGAGGTTGCTATTTTAATTAGTTCTGTTTTTGCTTTTTCATGGCTAGGATTTTCTTGGCGCAATTTTAAAAGTTACTTCTCAACTATTTTTTTATTAGCCTTTTTATCAATTTTTCTTTACCAGGGAAATTTATTAATCGTCGAAGAGAATTTCCTCTTAAAATATTTCCTCTCTAGCCAGTCAGCGATTATGTGGATGAGTGCGTTGTATCCATTAAGTTTAATTATTTACTGGTTTCATCTTTTTAATTCTCAAGACTTTTCAGGCAAGCTAGCTTCCAGCTTAGTATGGATTGCAACGACTCTCGGGACGGCTGGGCTTCTTATTCGCTGGTACGAGTCTTATTTAATTAATATTGATGTCGGACACATTCCAATTAGTAACCTCTATGAAGTGTTTGTTTTGTTTTGCATTATTACTGCACTAATCTATCTTTACTATGAGGAGAGAATAGGCACAAAAAAGCTCGGTGCCTTTATTTTAATTATTATCAATATTGCAGTAGGCTTTTTACTTTGGTATAGCTTTGCAAAAGGCGCGCATGAGATTCAACCTTTAGTTCCTGCGCTGCAGTCATATTGGATGAAGATTCATGTACCAGCAAATTTTATTGGTTATGGCGCATTTGCAATTGCGGCGATGGTTTCTGTGGCCTATCTTATTGTAGACAAAGGATGGCTAACTAAATATCTCCCTGAAAAAGATGTTTTAGATGACTTGACTTACCGTGCGATAGCTATCGGGTTTATATTTTTTACAATTGCGACGATACTCGGTGCAGTATGGGCAGCAGAAGCATGGGGCGGTTATTGGTCATGGGACCCTAAAGAAACATGGGCTTTAATAGTATGGTTAAATTATGCAGCTTGGCTTCATTTAAGGCTAATTAAGGGGCTAAGAGGAAATATACTCGCATGGTGGTCAATTATTGGCCTATTTATTACAGCATTTTGCTTTTTAGGGGTTAATTTATTTTTATCTGGCCTACATTCGTATGGCGAATTATAAAAATTTTACTTTTTTAAGTTAGAATTGAGGTTGTGTTAATTATTTTTTAAGATTAAATACAATTATGTCAAACAGTATTATTTCCATCAAAGATTTAAGTTTTGGTTATGGCGATCGCCTTTTGCACAAAGGAATTGATATGGAATTTCCACGTGGCAAAGTATCAGCCATTATGGGTGGAAGTGGCAGTGGTAAAACTACTATTCTTAGATTAATAGGTGGACAATTAAAGCCAACTTCCGGTCAGGTCGAGGTTGATGGTACGATCGTTCATAAACAAAATAGAGATGGCATTTATCGATTACGTCGAAAAATGGGGATGTTATTTCAGCACGGAGCGCTTTTTAGCGACCTTTCAGTTTTTGAGAATGTCGCATTTCCTATGAGGGAACATACGAACCTCCCTGAGAATATAATAAAAGATTTAGTTTTATTAAAATTGAATGCTGTAGGTTTGAGGGGAGCGGCATACTTAATGCCCCCTGAATTATCAGGAGGTATGGCAAGGCGAGTGGCTTTAGCCAGAGCGATTGCATTGGACCCAGATATTATCATGTACGATGAACCATTCGCTGGCCTTGATCCAATTTCAATGGCAGTTATATGTGATCTAATTAGATCGTTAAATGATGCGTTAGGAGCTACCTCAATAATAGTAACTCATGATGTCGCGGAAACATTTTCATTTGCAGACTACATATATTTTGTCGCAGACGGGGTAGTTGCGGCAGAAGGGTCACCAAAACAACTAATGGCATCTAAATTACCTTTTGTTAAGCAATTTATTCATGCTGAAAAAGATGGTCCAGTACCCTTTCACTATGATGCCCCAAGTATGAAAGAGGATTTTGCTCTTTGAATATAAATACGAAAACTTTATTAAAATTTTTTGAAAAAATAGGACGTTCTTTTTCAGTTAGAGCCCTTAGATTAGGTGCAGCAACTCGACTTTTCTATCTTATATTAATTTATTCTGCCGATAGTTTTAAAAGAATTCATCTGACTATCCGTGAAATTTATTTCACAGGGGTTATGTCTTTAGTAATTATAATTGTTTCTGCATTTTTCGTTGGAATGGTGCTTGGCTTGCAGGGCTACTATACACTTCAAAAATATGGGTCATCTGAGGCAATAGGAGTATTAGTTGCATTATCATTGGTAAGAGAATTAGGTCCTGTCGTTACTGCCCTTTTATTTGCAGGAAGAGCGGGAACATCTATCACTGCTGAAATAGGACTAATGAAAGCGACAGAACAATTATCAGCTATGGAGATGATGGCAGTAAGTCCCGTTGCAAGAATTATTGCTCCAAGATTCTGGGCTGGTGTAATTGCAATGCCTATTTTGGCTTCAATTTTCTCAATGGTTGGTGTGTTGGGAGGCTATGTTGTGGCAGTTCCTATAATTGGTGTTGATGAAGGAGCTTTCTGGTCACAAATGCAAGCGAATGTTGATTTTAGATTTGATATTGTTAATGGGTTAATTAAGAGTGTGGTATTTGGGATAGCATGTACAATTATTGCACTTTTTGAGGGTTTTGATGCACCTCCAACGGCAGAAGGCGTGAGTCGAGCTACAACGAGAACAGTTGTTACCTCTTCATTGGCTATTCTGGGGTTAGATTTTGTACTTACATCATTTATGATTAGTGGTTAAAATAAACCAAGGACTAAAGGATTATTATGGATAAAATTAAACTTGATGCATGGGTAGGAATATTTGTTGCAATTGGAGTTATTTCATTGCTCGGACTTGCCATGAAGGTTGGAAATTTAACCTCTAATGATATTAGGGAAACTTATATGGTGACTGCTAATTTTGAAAATATTGGCGGACTAAAGCCTAGAGCGCCAGTAAAGGGGGCAGGGGTTGTTGTTGGGAGAGTTAATTCAATTGTATTTGATACAGAAGCTTATCATGCAATTGTGAGCATTGATATTGATAAGAGATATGTATTCCCTAAAGATACATTTGCCAATATATACACAGCAGGTTTATTGGGGGAGCAATATATAGGTCTTGAGGCTGGGGGTGAAGAGAAAAATTTAGAACAGGGCGATCGAATTATACAAACCCAAGATGCTGTCGTACTAGAAAAGCTTATAAGCCAATTCCTATATACTAAAGCATCAGAGGAGGAATAAAATGAAATTTATTCCATTAAATAAGTGGATTTTTAGCTTTATAATAATCTTATTTTCGACTTTAGTTTTTGCTGGGCTTGCGCCTGATGAATTAGTTAGGAAAACTGCGGATGATGTTATTTCTGCAATAAAGAGTGATAAAGATATTCAGAGTGGAAATAAGCAAAAGATATACCAACTGGCAGAAGAAAAAATATTACCAAGCTTTGACTTTGAAAAAATTTCAAGGTTAGTTTTAGGTAAAGCATGGCGAAAAGCGACAGACCTACAAAAAAAACAATTTAAAAGTGAATTTAGAAGTCTATTATTAAGAACTTATTCAATAGCTTTATCAAAATACAAAGATCAGGGTATTGAAATTAAACCAATGCGTATGAAGCCTACTGACGAGATAGTTACTGTAAAAACAGAAATTGTTCAAGATGGAGCGCAACCAATAAAGGTAAATTATGCGCTAGCTAAAAATGGAAATACTTGGTTAGTATTTGATATTGTTATTGAGGGGGTAAGTTTGGTAACAAATTACAGAAGCCAATTCTCTAGTGAAATTAGAAAAGGTGGGATGGATTCACTAAATAAGAAGTTAGCTAAAAAAAATAAGAGTATTAAAGATTGATAGAATTCACAAAGACTGAAAATAATACTTGGGTGTTAAGAGGTAATTTAACATTTGAAAATATTTCTAAAGTAATCGAGAAAGCTAAGGACTTTAACTGGCAGCATTCTGTTAATCTTGATTTGAGTGGAGCGGGAGATGTCGATACCTCTCTCTTGGCTCTTATTTTTCATTGGAAGCGATTAGCTAAAGTAAATAAAAAAAATGTTTTTATTTCCGCTGCTCCGGAAAATCTTATGAAACTTGCTAGGCTCTACGGCGCTGAAGAATTCATTTTAAGTAAAAACTAAATACTCCCATTTTATTTTAAAATTTTAATATAAGAAATACATAATATGAAGCCTGCTATTGTCTATAAAAACGTAAAAAAAAATTACGGATCAGTTAAGGCTGTTAATGGAATATCTTTATCTATCCCACAGGGCGAATTTTTTGGGCTATTGGGTCCTAATGGAGCTGGTAAATCGACTATGATAAATATGCTCGGGGGATTAGCAACTCCATCATCAGGGAAAATAGATGTTATGGGGAGAGATGTTCAAAAAGACTATCAAGAAGCAAGGCATTCGGTTGGAATTGTTCCACAGGAATTAGTTTTCGACCCTTTTTTTAACGTTAGGGAAATGTTGAGATTCCAAGCAGGTTATTTTGGAAAAGGTAAAGAAAATGATAAGTGGGTAGATGAGGTAATAGATCGCCTAGACCTTAGAGATAAGGCAAATACAAATATGAGAGCACTTTCAGGTGGTATGAAGAGGCGGGCGTTAATTGCGCAGGCGCTTGTTCACAGACCACCGGTAATTGTTTTAGATGAGCCAACAGCAGGCGTTGATGTGGAACTAAGGCAGAAGCTATGGAGCTTTATTAAAGATCTAAATAAAGAAGGTCATACAATTGTTTTAACAACTCACTATTTAGAAGAAGCAGAGGCATTATGTAATTCTGTGGCAATGCTCAGATTAGGAAAAATTGTGGCTCTTGACACTACTAGAAACCTACTTAAGAAGTTTTCAACAAAAAATTTAATGCTTCGGCTAAATTTTATGGCTAAGAAAGCGCTGCCCCAGTCAGTAAAAAATTTCTCTTATGTTGAATCGGATGGTGCATTTATTTTTCAATTAAAAAAGATTACTGATATTGCAGAAATTACTGAAGCGCTAAAAAAATCTAAAATTGAAATAATTGACATGCAAACAGTAGATACTGATCTTGAGAATGTATTTTTAAAGTTAACAGGAGCTAAATAAAAATTGGTCACTTTAAAAACTCAAATAATAGGAACTTGGACACTTCTTAAGAAAGAATTATTAAGGTTCTGGCGAGTGGCTTTTCAAACGGTTGCTGCTCCTGTGATTACAGGAATATTATATCTTTTAATATTTTCACATGTTCTTGATAGTCGTCTTGAAGTGTATGAGGGTGTTCCTTACGCGGCATTCTTAATTCCTGGATTAATTATGATGTCACTATTACAAAATGCATTCTCGAATAGTTCATCAAGTCTAATTCAAGCAAAAGTAATGGGGAATATTGTTTTTCTTTTATTAACCCCACTAAGTTATCTCCAACTATTTTTTGCATTCTTAGCGGCATCTATTGTTAGAGGTATTTTTGTAGGCTTCTGTATCTATTTGATTGCTATTACCTATATTGATTTGCCTATAGAGCATCCTTGGTTTTTATTCTTATTTGCATTGCTTGGAGGTGGACTTATGGGTGCTTTTGGAATTATTGCTGGAGTGTGGTGCGATAGATTTGATCAAATGGCAGCATTTGGTAATTTTGTGATTATGCCTTTGTCTATGTTATCTGGAGTTTTTTATTCTATTCATTCACTACCGGTTTCATGGCAAGGAGTTTCCCAACTAAACCCGTTTTTTTATATGATTGATGGATTTAGGTTTGGTTTCTTTGGGCAATCTGATGTTTCTCCTTACTTTAGTTTGGGAGTTGTTGCTTTATTTTTTATTGTTTTATCTTTTTTTACTATCAGAATGCTAAAATCTGGCTTTAAATTAAGAAACTAGATGATGTCCCCTGAAAAAATTAAGAGTATTATTTCTGAAAATCTTGTCTGTGAATTTATAGAGATCAAAGGAGATGATGGAACTCATTTTGAGGCAATTATAGTCAGCAAAGAATTTGAAAATATTTCTATGTTAAAACAACATCAACTAGTGTATCGATCTTTGGGTGAAATGATGAAAAAAGATATACATGCTTTATCAATTAAAACTTACAAAGTGGATGAATGGAATCAACTAACTAAATAATAGCGGAGACAAAAAACTATGACAATAAATAATAAAATTAAAGAATTAGTAGATGGAGATTCAGTAGTTCTCTTTATGAAGGGAAATCCAAAGTTCCCTCAGTGTGGATTTTCCAGCGTGGCCTGCCAAATTCTAGATGCATGTGGGGCAACTTATAAAACTGTTGATGTATTACAAGACCCTGAGATCAGAGAAGGTATAAAAGTCTATTCTAATTGGCCAACAATTCCTCAATTATATTTAAATGGTGAATTTAGTGGAGGAGCTGACATAATGAAGGAAATGTATGAGTCTGGAGAGTTAGCTAAGATTGTTTCGAGTAATTAGTCTTGGATAGACTTATTGTTCAAGGCCAAAGAAAATTGTTTGGCGACGTTGTAATTTCAGGCGCAAAAAATGCTGCCTTACCAATCCTTATAAGTTCTTTATTATCTTCGGAGAAATTGGTATTAACTAATGTTCCAAAGCTTTTTGATATAAAAACTACAGAAAAGTTACTTCATTTTCTTGGTGTGGAAATAGAAAAAGATAAAAATTCAATAGAATTAAGTGCAAAAACAATTAATCATATCGATGCTCCATATGATCTAGTAAAAACTATGCGCGCATCAATTCTTGTCCTAGGCCCATTGTTATCTAGATTTAGCAAAGCGCGCGTTTCACTTCCGGGTGGATGTGCTATAGGCTCTAGGCCGGTGGATATTCATATTCGTGGCTTTGAGGCTATGGGAGCAAAAATTAATATAGATAAAGGCTATATTAATGCTAGTACAGAACATTTGCCTGAAGGTAAATTAATTGGGGCTAAGATTAATATGGATCAGGTCACAGTGACAGGAACAGAGAATCTAATGATGGCTGCTACTCTAGCCAGAGGAGAAACTATTCTTGAGAATGCAGCGAAAGAACCTGAAGTGATTGATTTAGGTAATTGTTTAATTAAGATGGGAGCTAAGATTTTAGGTCTTGGCACAAAAAAAATTACAATCATAGGAGTTGAAAGTTTATTCGGGGCAAATCATAAGGTGATGTTTGATAGGATTGAAGCCGGCACATATTTAGTAGCTGCGGCAATGACTGGAGGAGAAATTTGTTGTCATGGAGTAGAATCAGACAAAATAGAAGCTATTTTGCTAAAGCTCAAGGAAGCTGGTGCAGAAATAAAGATAGAAGATAAGAAAATTACTATTAAGAGTGACGGCCAATTAAAGGCTGTTAATTTAACAACATCACCATACCCCGGGTTTCCTACTGATATGCAGGCACAGTTTATGGCAATGAATACAGTGGCAAAGGGATCTAGTAAGGTAATAGAAAAAATTTTTGAAAATCGCTTCATGCATGTTCAAGAATTAATCAGGATGGGAGCAAATATTGATATAAAAAAAAATACAGCTATTATTAGGGGTGATGATAAATTGAGTGGAGCTAATGTAATGGCAACAGATCTAAGAGCTTCGGCTTCATTAGTGTTAGCTGCACTCACAGCCAAAGGCGATACAGAAATTGAAAGAATATATCATCTGGATAGAGGATACGAGGGACTTGAAAAAAAGTTTAATCAAATTGGTGCAAAGATTAAGAGGGTTAAATAGATGATTACAATCGCTTTGTCGAAAGGAAGAATTTTTACTGAAACAATGCCAATGTTAAATGCGGCAGGAATTTTTTGTAATGATGATCCAGATAAGTCTAGAAAGTTAGTTTTTGAAACCAATGAAAAGGATATTCGATTAATTATTGTTAGAGCTTCTGACGTTCCAACATACGTAGAATGGGGTGGTGCAGATCTTGGGATTGCAGGAAAAGATGTATTAGACGAGTACGAAGGAACGGGTCTATACCAGCCTTTAGATTTGAAAATTGGGAAATGTAAGATGATGGTAGCTGCAAAGACAGACTTTAATTATAAAGAGAAAATCTCTGAGCGTGCACATCTGCGCGTTGCAACAAAATATCCTAATGTTGCTAAGGAATTTTTTGGAAAGAAGGGTATTCATATAGACCTTATTAAATTATATGGCTCAATGGAATTAGCACCGATTGTAGGCTTGTCTGATGTAATTGTAGATTTAGTTAGTACTGGGAAGACATTAGAGGCGAATAATTTGGTTGCTTCAGAGGAAATTAGTGATATTAGTTCAAGGCTAATTGTTAATAAAGCTTCCTTAAAAATAAACAGAGAAATTCTACAGCCATTGATTGTAAAATTTTCAAATGTTATAACCAAATAAACTTGTGAATATTAAAAAACTAAATTCATCTGATGGTAACTTTTATAACGAGTTAAAGTCCTTGTTATTATTTAATGGCGAAGACAATGATGAAATTATTCAAACAACTCAAACTATTTTAAATGAAGTCAAAAATTTTGGAGATAAAGCGGTATTAGATTATACAAATAAATATGACCGAGCTGGAGCAAGGAATAATTCAGATTTAGAAATTAACCAAAATGAACTAAATGATGCCTTGAATAGAATACCCTCAGAAATTAGATCATGCTTAGAAATTTCTGCAGAAAGAATTAAGGAATATCATCAAAAACAAAAAGCAGAGTCATGGTCATATAAAGATAAAAAAGGCTCATCATATGGTCAAAAAATATCCCCAATAGACAGATTGGGTCTTTATGTCCCAGGGGGTAAGGCTGCATATCCTTCATCCGTATTAATGAATGCTATCCCAGCAAAAGTTGCAGGGGTTAATGATTTGGTAATGGTGGTACCAACTCCAAATGGGGAAAAAAATGATTTAGTTCTAGCTGCGGCAAAATTAGCGGGAGTTAATAAAGTTTTTACTATTGGTGGTGCCCAAGCAATTGCAGCATTGGCTTATGGAACGGAAACAATTCCAAGAGTTGATAAAATTGTTGGACCAGGAAATGCATATGTTTCAGAGGCCAAAAGAATGGTTTTTGGAACGGTTGGTATTGATATGATCGCTGGCCCTTCAGAAATACTTATTATATGTGATGGTAAGACAGATCCAGATTGGATTGCGATGGATTTATTCTCTCAGGCAGAGCATGACGAGATGGCCCAATCAATTTTAATATCAGCGGATGAGAATTTTTTTGAAAGTGTTTTAAATAGTATGAAAAAATTAATTGAAGAAATGGACCGAAATGATGTAATAGTAACCTCACTAGAAAATAGAGGAATATTTATACTTGCAAAAGATTTAGAGGATGCTGCATCTATATCAAATTTCATTGCACCTGAACATTTAGAGTTATCGGTAGATGATCCTGAAAGTTTACTTTTAAAAATTAAACATGCCGGTGCTATTTTTATGGGTAGGAATACTTGTGAGGCCGTGGGTGATTATTGCGCTGGCCCCAATCATGTATTACCGACATCTGGAACGGCGAGATTCTCATCTCCATTGGGAGTATATGACTTTCAGAAGAGGTCAAGCTTGATATTCCTATCACCAGAATCAGCAAGTGAACTGGGAGAAATTGCATCAGTTCTTGCAAATGGTGAAGGGCTTACCGCTCATGCTAGGTCAGCACAATATAGGGTTATAAAAAAATAGATAATGAGCAAATATTGGAGTGAAGTTGTTCATAAATTAACCCCATATATTCCAGGGGAGCAACCTAAAGAAAATATATCACTAAAGCTAAATACAAATGAAAATCCTTATGGACCTAGCCAAAAGGTTCTCGATTCAATTTCAGCTGCTAGCAATAATCAGTTAAGACTATACCCGGATCCAGAAAGTGATTTATTAAAATCCACCATATCAAATTATTACAATATTCCTATGAATTCAATATTTGTAGGCAATGGATCAGATGAGATACTTGCATTTATTTTTCAAGGTTTTTTTAAGAATAATTTACCAATTCTGTTTCCAGATATTACGTATAGCTTTTATCCAGCTTACTGCAGTCTTTACGACATAAAATACACAAGAATGCCATTAGATGAAAAATTTAATATTGTTTTAGAAGATTATTTAATTCCTAATGGAGGCATTATTTTTCCAAACCCAAATGCCCCCACTGGAATTCCTAAGAATTTAGTTGATATTAAAAATCTAGTAAAAATAAATCAAGATAGTGTGGTTGTCATTGATGAAGCCTACGTAGATTTTGGGACAGAATCAGCAGTTGAATTAGTAAAACAATATAAAAATTTAGTGATAACTCAGTCATTCTCAAAATCAAGGTCATTAGCAGGTATGAGGCTAGGATGTGCTTTTGGTAACGAAGATTTAATTGAAGCACTCAATCGCATTAAAAATAGTTTTAATTCTTACCCAATTGATCGATTAGCTCAGGTAGCAGGTATTGAGGCAATTAAGGATGAAAATTACTTCAGTGAAACGGGACAAAAAATTATTCAAGCAAGAAAATTTTTAGAAAAAGAATTACTTTTAATGGGTTTTCAAACCCTACCTTCAGGTGCAAATTTTATTTTCACAAAACATAGATCAAAGGATGCAGCTATGATTTTTAAAAAACTGAGAGAGTCTGGAGTAATAGTCCGTCACTTTAATGTGCCAGAAAGAATTTCTCAGTATTTAAGGATTACTATTGGCACTCAAGAGGAAATGAGGAAATTTATTTCTATTTTAAAAATGATAATGTAAATGAAAAAAAAATATCTCGATTCAAAATTATGCAAAGTATGCAATAGGCCATTCACTTGGAGAAAGAAATGGGAAAAAGTCTGGGATGAAGTTAAGTATTGTTCAGAGCGTTGTAGAAAGTCAAATTACTCAAACTCATGATAAAATTAAGGTATGAAAAGAATAGCCAAAGTTACTAGAAAAACACTCGAAACAAATATCTCAGTTGAGATTAATATTGATGGCTCTGGAAAATCTGATTTAAATTCAGGAATTGGTTTCCTAGACCATATGATGGAACAAATTTCACGTCATGGTTTATTTGACCTCACAGTAAAGGCAGAAGGAGATTTGCATATTGATGCTCACCATACTGTAGAAGATATTGGTATTACGCTAGGACAAGCTTTTTTAAAAGCTATGGGGGATAAATTGGGTATTCGTCGATATGGTCATGCATATGTTCCACTTGATGAAGCCATGTCAAGAGTTGTACTTGATATCTCAGGAAGACCTGGCCTTGAATTTAATACTGAATTTACAAGAGCAAGAATTGGTGATTTCGATGTTGATCTTTTCCATGAGTTTTTTCAAGGATTTACTAATCATGCAAATGTAACTCTACATATTGATAATCTCAAGGGTGAAAATTCTCATCATCAGGCAGAAACAATATTTAAGGCATTTGGCAGGGCACTAAGAATTGCAGTTGAACATGATGAAAAAATTAAAGGTGAAACCCCATCAACTAAGGGGTCGCTTTAATCTTAATTTATTTGATCAATTTATGATTGCAATTATCGACTATGGAATGGGCAACCTCAAATCTGTCCATAATGCATTTAAATTTATAGCCCCACAAATAGAATCTGTTGTCACAAGTGATCCAATGATTATATCAAAGGCAGAAAGAGTAGTCTTTCCTGGGCAGGGCGCCATGCCCGATTGCATTAGAGAGCTAGATAATAGAGGCCTTAGAGAAATTGTAATCGAATCAGCAATGAATAAACCTTTTTTGGGGATATGTATTGGGCTTCAGATGTTATTTGATAAAAGTGAAGAGGGTGATGTTAAGGGTCTAGGAATTCTTGAAGGAAGTGTAAATCGATTTAAGTCATCAAAAAATTTAAAAATTCCACATATGGGATGGAACGAAGTTCATCAAAATGCACCACACCCAGTCTGGAAAAATATTGCCGCCAATGAACGCTTTTATTTTGTTCATAGTTATTATGTTCAAGAACTAGACGCCTCTATAAAAACTGGCTCAGCATATTATGGCAACTCATTTACAGCTGCCATTGCATATAAAAATATTTTTGCGGTGCAATTTCATCCTGAAAAAAGTGCTGAATCAGGGTTACAATTATTAAAAAACTTTATTTCATGGGCATTGTAATTTCTAAGTTATGTTAATTATTCCAGCAATAGATCTAAAAGATGGCAAGTGCGTTCGCCTTAAACAAGGTCGGATGGATGAATCAACTATTTTTTCTGAAAATCCTTCTGAGATATCAAGGCAATGGGTTAATCAGGGTGCCAGAAGATTGCATTTAGTAGACTTAGATGGTGCTTTTGCAGGTAAACCTGTAAATGACAATGCCATTAAATCTATCGTCAGTGAGCTGGGAGGGGAAATACCTATTCAATTAGGTGGCGGTATTCGTAATCTCGATACAGTAGAAAGTTTTTTAAATAGCGGGGTTGATTCAATAATTATTGGCACGGCAGCAGTTACTCAACCTGAATTCTTGCAAGAAGCTTGCTTAGCATTTCCAGGTCAAATTATTGTAGGCCTTGATGCTAAAGATGGCGACGTTGCTATAAATGGTTGGGCTGAATTAACTGGTCATAATGTAATCGATCTTGCTAAAAAATTTGAAGAATATGGAGCAGAATCAATTATTTATACTGATATAGGTCGTGATGGAATGTTGGGGGGCGTTAATATTGAGGCGACGGTTAGGCTATCTGAATCTTTGATAATCCCAGTTATTGCCAGCGGTGGAGTCTCAAACCTTAAAGACATTCAAGATTTATGTGAAGTTTCAAATACTGGTATTCGCGGAGTAATAACAGGACGTGCAATTTACGAAGGTACACTTAATTTTAGGGCTGCACAAGAATTAGCTGACAGGCAGACTAGACCATAATGGGATTAGCAAAAAGAATAATTCCATGTTTGGATGTTAATGCTGGAAGAGTTGTCAAAGGAATAAATTTTGTAAGCCTTCAAGATGCTGGAGATCCAGTTGAGATTGCAAGAAGATATGATGAAGAAGGTGCTGACGAGCTAACCTTTTTAGATATTACAGCGAGTTCAGACAATCGTGGTTTAATTCTAGATATTATCGAGTCTGTTGCAAAAGAGATATTTATACCATTAACGGTTGGTGGAGGAGTTCGATCTCCCGATGATGTTAGACGACTATTAAATGTGGGTGCTGATAAGATTAGTATAAATACTTCAGCAATTCTTAATCCAAATCTAGTTGCTGAGGCATCTAGTCGTTTTGGTTCACAATGTATTGTAGTGGCTATTGATGCAAAAAAAGTAGGCAATCATTGGGAGGTATTTACTCATGGTGGGAGAAATTCCACTGGTCTAGATGCAGTTGAATGGGCAAAAAAAATGGTCAATCTGGGTGCTGGCGAATTATTATTAACAAGTATGGATAGAGATGGTACAAAAATCGGGTTTGATATTGCCTTGACTAAACTAATTTCAGAAGCTGTAGAAGTTCCTATAATTGCTTCTGGGGGAGTTGGAAATCTCCAACATTTGGTTGATGGCGTATTATTAGGTGGGGCTGATGCTGTATTAGCAGCAAGTATTTTTCACTATGGGGAATTTACTATCCGTGAAGCAAAAGAATATATGACTAATAATAACGTGGAAATAAGGCTATGAGTGCATACTTAGGTAGTATTGTTTGGAATAGTGATGGATTAGTGCCAGTGATTGTTCAAGATTTCCTTACAAATAAGGTCATTATGTTTGCCTGGATGAACAAAGATACATTAAAACAATCCATTAAAGAAAGAAAAGCAATTTATTGGTCGCGTTCAAGAAAAAAAGTTTGGGTTAAGGGCGAAGAGTCGGGACACACACAATATATACAAGAAATATTATTAGATTGTGATGGCGATGCATTAATTATTAAGGTTAAACAGAAAGGTGGTATTGCATGTCATACGGGTAGAGAATCTTGTTTTTACAATAAGATTGATATGGAAACTGGTAACTTGACCGAAGTGGAACCAGTAATTAAAGACCCAAATGAAATTTATAAGGATAAAAATAATGGATAGTTACTTGGAGAATCTTTTGGACACAATTAAATCCAAAAAAAATGATGACCCATCAGTTTCTTATACAGCTCAACTTCATTCAAAAGGAATTAATGAGATTTTAAAAAAGATTGGTGAGGAATCATCTGAAACAATTATAGCGGCCAAGGGAAATAATAATAAGGAATTAATTCATGAAATTGCTGACCTCTGGTTTCACTGTTTGGTATTGTTATCAGAAAAGAATTTAACGGTAAAGGATGTCACAAGAGAATTAAAAAGCAGAGAAGGTACCTCGGGTATTGAGGAAAAAAATAATAGGAAAATTAAATAAAGACTATGAATGACTGTATTTTCTGCAAAATTATAAATAAAGATATTCCAGCATCAATTATTTATGAGGATCAAGAGTTTTTAGTTTTTGAAGATATTAAGCCGATTGATAAGGTGCATCTTCTGATTATTCCTAAGATCCATATTGAAAGTCTTATTGCATGTAATGAAACTAACCAAGAAATGCTCGGAAAAATGTTATTACTTGGAGGTAAGCTTGCAAATCAGTTAGGCTTAAAAGGATATAGAACAATGATAAATTCTGGAGCAGAAGGTGGGCAAGAGGTCTTTCATATACATTTTCATGTTTATGGCGGTAGTGATACTTTAGTTAAAATTTAAAAGGAGAATAGTTATGCCAGGAATTTGGGAGTTATTGATAATTTTTTTGGTTGTCATAGTTATTTTTGGTTCTGGAAAATTAAGAAATATCGGAAGTGATTTAGGAGGAGCACTAAGAAGCTTCAAAGAAGGTATGCAAGAAAAAAATAAAAAGAAAGTTTCTAGGAAAAAATAATTGAATGTTTGATATTTCTTTTTCAGAGTTATTGATAGTTATTTTTGCTGCAATACTTATTATCCCGCCAAAAAAGATTCCTATAATAGCAAAGACTTTTGGAAGAACATTAAAAAAATCTAAATCTTTTATGGCAGATATTAAAGAAGAGATTGAGAGGGAAGGTAAATTTAAGGAGCTAAAAAAAATACAAAAAGAAATAAAAAAGAGATCCATTAAGTCTTGAATTTCCCTCAAGCATTTTCTCATAATTTCAAAGAACTTAGATGGACATTAATAAAATCGTTCTTAATTCTTATTGGAATTTTTCTTTTATTATTTCCTTTCTCAAACGATATATATTATCTTTTTGCGAAACCATTATTAATACAAATGCAGTCTATCGATGCTTCAATCATAAGTACAAAACTATCCGCAACTTTTATTGTCCCATTTAAAATTACCCTATTTTGTGCTTTTATAATTTCACTCCCACCTATTTTCTGGCAAATATGGTTATTTGTCTCTCCGGGCTTGTATAGAAAAGAAAAGTTTTTTATATTTTGGGCGTTACTAATTAGCTACATTCTATTCATTCTAGGGACTTTATTTGTTTATAGTCTTGTATTTCCAATTATATTTAATTTTTTTATTTCAATGACTCCAAACGAAGTTGATCTTATGGTTGATATATCAAGCTATTTAGAAATGATTGTTGCATTATTTTTGGCATTTGGATTTGCATTTCAAATTCCTATTATTCTGGTGACATTGGTAAAGTTTAAATGGGTTAAGCTTAAAAGCATCCAAAAAAATAGACCTTTTTTAATTGTTATAGCATTTATCTTTGGGGCAATTTTTACTCCGCCAGATGTTATTTCGCAGATACTCCTGGCATTTCCTATGATATTTTTGTTCGAATTAGGACTCTTGTTTGCAAAAAAAATTACAATTGATTAGTTTAATGCTATTAGTTTTGTAACTAATTTTGTATAATGCGGTCTACAAATGCACCTGTAAGTAATATTTTAATTCTACTCTCACTAATTTAAACGGATTTTTCATGGCTGAAGAGAATAAAAAAATCGATCTTAATAGAAGAAAATTCTTATTGACTGCTACTTCTGTAACTGGGGCAATTGGAGTATCGGCTGCAGGTATTCCTTTTGTTTCTAGCATGCTTCCCAGTGAAAAAGCAAAAGCAGCTGGAGCAGCAGTAGAGGTAGATATTGCTGGAATTAAGCTCGGCGAAATAAAAACTTCAGAGTGGCGAGGTCAGCCAGTTTGGATTCTAAATCGCTCAGACGCAATGATAAAAAAATTAGATAACAATGAAGAATTAGCTGATCCAGATTTGAAAGTAGTTTCTCAGCAGCCCAAATATTGTAAGAATAAAACTCGATCTATTAAATCAAATTTACTTGTTATAGTTGGTATATGCACTCATTTGGGGTGTGCACCAGCACCAAAACTATTACCAAAAGGTGATATGGGAAGTGAATGGGAGGGAGGATTTTTCTGTCCTTGCCATGGCTCAAAATTTGATTTGGCTGGCAGAGTTTTTAAAGGCTCTCCTGCACCAACAAATTTAGTTGTTCCACCTCACAAATATATAAATGAGCATACTGTTCTAATTGGTGAAGATCCAGAGGGGGTTGCTTAACGTGGAAAAAGAGCCAAATACTACCTCAAACGGAATGCTTGGATGGATTGACGAAAGATTTCCTCTGTCATCGTTTATAAAAAATCATTTAACTGGATACTACGCCCCAAAGAATTTTAATTTTTGGTATTTTTTTGGAGCGCTAGCATTATTTGTTTTTGTAATGCAGATATTAACTGGTATCTTTTTGACGATGCATTACAAACCATCTGCATCAGAAGCATTTGCTTCTGTTGAATATATAATGAGAGATGTTTCGTTTGGTTGGCTTATTCGGTATATGCATTCAACTGGATCTTCATTATTTTTTGTAGTGATTTATCTACATATGTTTAGAGGTTTGATGTACGGCTCATATCGTAAACCAAGAGAACTCCTATGGTTATTTGGTGTATTTATTTTTCTTTTATTAATGGCGGAGGCTTTCTTCGGGTATTTATTACCTTGGGGACAAATGTCTTATTGGGGAGCACAGGTTATCGTTAATTTGTTTACTTCGGTGCCCTTCATCGGTCCAGATTTGGCAGAGTGGGTTCGAGGCGACTATTTAGTATCAGATGCAACTTTAAATCGTTTTTTTGCTTTTCATGTTATTGCTCTACCTTTGGCTTTAGCAGGTTTAATTTTTGGCCATTTGATTGCTCTTCATGAGGTAGGTTCTAATAACCCAGATGGAATAGATATTAAAAGTACGAAAGACAAAAAAACAGGTATTCCTTTAGATGGCATTCCCTTTCATCCTTATTATACTGTTAAGGACTTAGTGGGCCTTTCAGTTTTTCTTATAGTCTTTGCATCAATTATATTTTTTGCTCCAGAAATGGGAGGATATTTCCTTGAAGCAAATAATTTTGTTCCTGCAAACCCACTAGTAACTCCAGATCATATTGCTCCAGTTTGGTATTTCACTCCCTTTTATTCTATTTTAAGAGCGGTGCCCCCATTATTTAATAGTCAATTCCCGGGTGTAGCTGCTATGGGCTTATCTGTTTTAATTTTCTTCTTTGTCCCTTGGCTTGATAAAAGTAAAGTAAGGTCAATCCGTTATAAAGGTACTCTTTATAAGAAATGGCTTAGTACTTTTGTTATCAGCTTTATCGTACTAGGTTATCTTGGAACTGTCCCATCAAATGTATGGGGCCAATTTTATAGTGCTATCCCTATTATTGGGGGAAGCGATGTTGCAACAATTATTGCAAGAATATTTACGGTAACCTATTTCTTATTTTTCATTTTAATGCCTATTTATAGCAGAAAAGATATTACAAAAACTGTTCCAAAGAGAGTAAGAATGTAATGAAAAATATAATAATCATTTTTGCAATAATTATTTTACCCTCATTCTCATTTGCATCAGAAAGTGTAAAGCTTCAAAAAGCACCAATTGATCTTGATGATAAAAAATCTTTGCAAAGGGGAGCTAGAAATTTTGTTAATTATTGTTTAAATTGCCATAGTGCAAGCTATATGAGATACAACCGTTTAACTGATATTGGCTTGACTGAAGAACTAATTGAAAATAATTTATTATTTACTTCAGATAAGGTGGGGAATCCAATGGCAATTTCTATGAAGTATAGTGATGCCAAAAAGTGGTTCGGTGCAGCACCTCCAAATTTATCTGTAACTGCAAGGTCTAGGGGGGCAGATTGGATTTATAGCTATCTTAGAAGTTTTTATAAGGACTCATCAAGAAGTATGGGTTGGAATAATGTAGTTTACAAAAATTCTGCAATGCCACATATATTATGGGAACTTCAAGGTGAACAACATTTAAATCATGATACAAATGAGCTTAAATTAGCAGTTCCAGGCAAGCTGTCACCCAAAGAGTACAATCAATTTGTGGGTGATATTACAAATTATATGGTATTTATGTCAGAACCAGGACAACAAAAGAGAAGGCAAATAGGGTATTATGTGCTCGCTTTTCTTTTCTTACTTTTAGTCTTGACGATTAATCTCAAAAAGGAATATTGGAAAAATATTAAATAAATTATGATGAAACTATACTCAAATTCAATCGATCCATTTAGCCATCGTTGCCGCATTGTCCTTTTTGAAAAAGGTATGGATTTTGAAGTCATCGATGTAGATTTATCAAATAAACCTGAAGATTTATCAATCTTGAGCCCATATTCTGATTCACCAGTTTTAATAGAACGAGATCTAGTTCTTACGGATGCGAATATTATTAACGAATATATTGATGAAAGATTTCCTCATCCACAATTAATGCCAGCAGATCCAGTCATGAGAGCGCGCGCTCGATTATTTCTTAAAGACTTTGAAAATCAATTATTTATTCATATGAAAGCTCTTGAGTCTAATGAAAAATCAAAAAAAGATGCAGCCCGAAAAGTTGTGACCGAAACATTAATTAAGTTGACTCCAATTATCTCTAAGCAGGAGTATTTATTGCATGAAGAATATTCAATGTTAGATGTTGCAATGGCTCCTCTTCTTTGGCGAATTGATCATTACGAAATTAAGTTACCGAATTCTTGTTTGCCGTTACTTAAATATGCAGATAAGATATTTGAGAGGCCTTTATTTGATGAGGCGATGTCTCCAGCAGAGAAAGCTATGAGAATATAAAATAGGCTATGTTATCTAATAAGCCATATTTATTAAGGGGTATTTTTGATTGGTGTGTTGATTCTGAATTAACTCCTTATCTTTCTGCAAAAATATTACCTGGAACAAGACCACCAAGGTCTCATAAAAATGCTGAAGAAATTATTTTAAATATTTCCTCGGCAGCAACAACAAAATTAATTATAGATAAAGATTTTATTTCTTTTTCTGCCAGGTTTAACGGTATTAATGAAGAGGTTTACATTCCAATGAACTCCATTTCAGGTATTTATGCCAATGAGAATGGAGAGGGCATATTTTTTGAAATCAATAAAAAAAAACAAGAATCTTCAAAGAAAAAAGTTTCTTTAGATAAATCAATTAATAAAAATAATCGTTCACACCTAACATTAGTGAAATAAAAAACTAGTTCCATTTAAAAAAAATTGATATAGTTACGTTTTTCAAATATGCCCTCTTAGCTCAGTTGGTAGAGCAACGCACTTGTAATGCGTAGGTCGTCAGTTCGAATCCGACAGAGGGCACCATTTCATTAGTATTAACTCATTAATTTGTTTGACAAATATAGTAAAATACCCCATAATTTTGGGTTCGGTTTGGAGGGGTGGCCGAGTGGTTAAAGGCGACGGACTGTAAATCCGTTCTCTCTGAGTACGTAGGTTCGAATCCTACCTCCTCCACCAAGCTTTACTACTTATTTAGAGGGGTTTAGTGTGGATTTGCGGGTGTAGCTCAGTTGGTAGAGCATTAGTTTTCCAAACTAAATGTCGCGAGTTCGAACCTCGTCGCCCGCTCCAGTATCCAGAGATTTGGATTCGCCCATGTGGCTCAGTGGTAGAGCACTCCCTTGGTAAGGGAGAGGTCGCGGGTCCGATTCCCGCCATGGGCACCAGTATTGTGCTGATGGATCAGAATTGGGTTAAAGGTGTTGAGTAAAAGATTTATTAAATAAAAGATTTAGGCCAGTAGCTCAATTGGTAGAGTATCGGTCTCCAAAACCGAGGGTTGGGGGTTCGAAGCCCTCCTGGCCTGCCATATAAAAGGAAGATGTAGAAGTGAATATAAATATTAGATTGACATTATCATTTTTGCTCTTTGTTGCCGGATTATTAGGTTTCTATCTTCTATCTGCCCAACCAACAGTAGTAAGGTTATTAGTATTATTAGTAGCAACAGGTTTTGCTTTTGGAGTTTTTTCAAAAACTTCTCAAGGTCAGGAAACTATTAGATTTGTCAATAATGCATTAACTGAGGCTAAAAAAGTTGTGTGGCCAACTAGAAAAGAGACTATTCAGATGACGTCAGTTGTTCTAGTTTTAGTTGCGATAGCGGCAGTTATACTTGGGTTGGTTGATACTGGGTTTTCGTACATTATAAATTTATTATTGGGGCAGGGTTAATTGATGTCAAAGAAATGGTATGCAGTTCAAGCATTTTCAGGTTATGAAAAAATTGTCCATAGAACTTTATTAGAAAGAATAGAGCAATCTACTATTGGCGATTTGTTTGGAGATATCCTAGTCCCAGTTGAAGAGGTGATTGAAATGAAATCTGGACAAAAGACTCTTAGTGAAAGAAGGCTATATCCTGGTTATGTTCTGGTACAAATGGATATGAATGATGATAGTTGGCATTTGGTTAGAAGTACGCCAAAAGTTACTGCATTTATAGGTGGGTCAGCTCAAAAACCAACGCCAATAAAAGATAAAGAAGTAGATATTATTTTACAGCGTATGGACGATAGCAAAGTCAACCCAACGCAAAAAATGACTTTTGAAGTGGGCGAATCAATAAGAGTGATTGATGGGCCATTTAAGGATTTTGCAGGCATGGTTGAAGAAATTAACTATGAAAAAAGTAAGCTTCGTGTTTCAGTAGTAATTTTTGGTCGGGCAACGCCTGTTGAATTAGAGTTCGGTCAAATAGAAAAAGAAGTTTAAAACAGCTTGGGAGCTTTTGTAAAAAGCGTTTGAACCAAAATTTAGGAGAAATGGAAAATGGCAAAGAAAATTGAGGGCTATATTAAGCTCCAAATACCAGCAGGGAAAGCAAATCCTAGCCCACCGGTGGGCCCAGCATTAGGGCAACGTGGCTTAAATATTATGGATTTTTGTAAAGCATTTAATGCTGCCACACAGAGCGTTGAACCTGGCCTACCAATTCCAGTTGTGATTACAGCATTTTCTGATAAGAGTTTTACTTTTATCATGAAGACTCCTCCAGCATCTATCTTAATTAAGAAGGCCGCAAAGTTAGATAAAGGATCGCCAGTTCCACATACAGATAAAGTTGGAAAAATTACTCGTGCCCAGGCCGAAGAAATTGCTAAAACAAAAATGCCAGATTTAACAGCGTCAGATATGGATGCCGCAGTCAGAACGATTGCAGGAAGCGCCAGAAGTATGGGTATTGACGTGGAGGGCGTATAAATGGCTGCAAGTAAAAGAATGAAAGCCTTATCTTCTCAAGTAGATCGTGACAAACTTTATCTTGTTGAGGATGGCTTAAAATTAGTCAAAGAAACTGCAAAGGCAAAATTTGATGAATCAGTTGATGCAGCTATAAATCTTGGAATTGATTCAAAAAAATCTGATCAATCAATTAGAGGGGCAATAGTTCTTCCAAGTGGGACAGGAAAAACAACTCGAGTGGCAGTATTTGCTCAAGGAGATGCAGCTGAAGCTGCAAAAAAAGCAGGCGCTGACATTGTTGGTTTTGAAGACCTAGCTGAACAAATTAAAAAAGGTGTAATGGATTTTGATGTCGTTATTGCGACGCCTGACGCTATGAAAGTTGTAGGTACATTAGGTCAAGTTTTGGGTCCAAGAGGCTTGATGCCAAATCCAAAAGTTGGAACTGTAACGCCTGACCCTGCTAAAGCTGTAGCAAACGCTAAAGCTGGACAAGTTCAATATAGGACAGATAAAGCTGGTCTTATTCATTGTACTATTGGTCGAGCCTCATTTACGGTAGATCAATTGAAGGCTAATCTTGCAGCATTAATGGATGCAGTAAATAAAGCAAAGCCTACCGGAACCAAAGGTATTTATATAAAGAAATTATCTGTATCAAGTTCGATGGGTGTTGGTATTCGTATTGACCAGGTAAATATAGTTAGTTAGTTTTTTGAATCTTTTGTGAGTAATTTTTATTGTTACTCACAATGAAAGAGCTTTGGGTTCATTGATATTTTCTAAATCAATGAAGTTGTCAAAGACCGTAGGTACGTTAGTTTAATTTAGAAACTTAAGCCTACGCAGATGGCGGGTCCCTAAGGGATAGTATCCTGATAGAGGTCGCCGTTTTTATGTTGGTATTAGTTTACTAATACCTTTTATTTAACGGAAGGAGAAGACCTTGAGTCTGAATCTTGAAGAAAAAAAAGCAGTAGTTGCTGAAGTTAGCAAGCAAATTGAAAATGCTCAATCACTAATACTCGCTGAGTACCGTGGTGTTGGCGTTGGAGAAATGACAAATCTAAGAGCTAAAGCCAGAGAATCTGGTGTTTATCTTAAAGTGCTCAAAAATAGTTTGGTAAAAAGAGCTATTGAGAACACCCCATTCTCTTCTTTATCAGAAGATATGATTGGGCCATTAGTTTTTGGTATTTCAGAAGACCCAGTGGCAGCAGCAAAGGTTTTAAGTAATTTTGCTGATGAAAATGATTTGTTTGTTATTAAATCAGGAGCAATGCCCAATGAAAAGATGGATGTTAGTGCTGTTAAAGCGCTTGCCTCCTTACCAAGTCGAGATGAACTACTTGCAAAATTATTGGGAACAATGCAGGCACCAATTGCAAAATTTGTACGCACTCTTAATGAGGTGCCTTCAAAATTTGCTAGAGGTCTTGCTGCAGTTCGTGACCAAAAACCTGCATGATTTCAGAAGCGATTA
>JAOMKM010000029.1 GCA_028351715.1 Methylophilaceae bacterium
TTGACGTAGGAAGAACGGTTCACTTTGGTTCAATAGACCCCGTTAAGTCAAGACAAATTTTTATTAGAGAGGGGTTAGTTGAGCGCGGATACGAAAGCTCTGGATCTTTTTGGGAACATAATAGAAAACTAATTGATGATATTGAGAAGTTAGAACATAAATCACGTAGGCAAGATATATTAATTAGTGAAGATATTTTATGCCAGTTTTATGATAAAAAAATTGTGGATGGCATTGTCAATGGATCTGGGTTTGAGTTTTGGCGAAAAAATATTGAGAAAAATAATTCAAAATATCTATTTTTAACTAAAGAATATTTAATGCAAAGAAGCGCTGATCAAGTTGACGAAATACAGTACCCAGAAAAAATAGAAATTAATAATACACCCATTAAACTCAAATATCATTTTGAACCTGGGAGTAAAAATGATGGTTTATCTATACATTTCCCTTACCCACTCTTAAGCCAATTAAAAGCAGAAAATTTTGATTGGCTAGTACCAGGAATGATTAGAGAGAAAGTTACATTTATGATGAAAGGTCTTCCAAAAGATATTCGTAATCAGTGTGGCTCACTACAGGAAGCTGTCACAGAATTCCTAGGAGTTGCTGATCAAAATAATGAATTCGATTTAGAGTTTATTAAGTTTGTAAGGAAAAAAACAAAATCACAATTTTCGTTGCCTGAAAAAAGCATTGAAGAAATCCCAGCTCATTTAAAAGTTAATTATGTATTATTAGATGAAGAAAATATTCCTATAGATGAAGGAAAGAATCTCTCTAAACTTCAGCTCGATTATAAGGAATTAGTGACAGAGGTAATTGAAGAGATTCAATTTGAAATTGAGCAAACTGAACTTCAATACTGGCCGGATGTTAATGTTCCCATTTATATTGAGAAGTCTTTGAGGGGGCAACAAGTAGTTGGCTATCCTGCTTTAATAGATCGAGAGACTCATGTAGATTTAGTTGTTTTAGACAATGCTAATGAAGCAGGTGTCTTTCATTATCATGGTGTTAAAAGATTATTGTGTATTCAGCTAAAAGATAAATTAAAAAATTTATCAAAAACACCACCTCGCTTTGAAAGTATTGCACTCCTAATGCAAAGCCATATTAATTCAGACATACTTAAAGAAAATTTTATTGATGTAATTGTACAAGAGTTGATGAATTTTTCTCCATCAGTACCCAGAAATCAGAATGAATTTGATCGGTTAGTTTTGAATAGTAAAAAACTAATTCCAGAGCTTATCCAACAACTTTCTATAGGCTTAGTTTCAATTGCTGAAAGTTATCATTTGTTAATTAAGACTATGAATCAATTCAAGAATCTTCCAAAAGAATTATTACAGGACTGTAATGATCAAATAGATACACTTTTACCACCATTTGAAAAACCATTGTTTTTATTTGAACATATTGAACATATACCAAGATATATTAAAGCAGTAATTATTCGTCTAGATAAATACTCACAAAGAAGAAAAAAAAGATGATGAGTTAATTAAAGATATTATTAGATTACAAGATAAGTGGATTGAAAAAGTTGAAGAAATGGTTAAAAGAGATAAAATTATTCCTATCGAGTTTATAGAATTTCAGTGGGCACTTCAGGAGCTCCGTGTTTCATTATTTGCTCAAGAACTTAAAACTCCTTATCCAATTTCAGTTAAACGAATGGACCGACAATGGCAAGAATTAGTAGATTTACAATAATGACCCTAAGGAAAAAAATTATTAGTAAATTTTTTAATTATCGAATGAATAATATCAATAGCGATAGCGACTTTATAAATTGTTCAGTAGATGTAAGCGAGTTAAATGGTATACGTTCAATGCATATTGGTTCAGAGACCATTCAAAGCTCAATGAATATTGCTGACCCATTCTTTTTAGAACTTAACTATACAAAAGTTATGAGCCTGTGTTTTATATTTAATAAATTACCCAAAGAAATCCTAGTTGTAGGTTTGGGTGGAGGCTCAATAGCAAAATTCTTTTATAAGCATTCCAGAGAATCAGTAATTAATATTGTGGAATTAAATTCACAAGTTATAAATGTTGCAAAGACTTATTTTAAAATTCCTCAATCTAAACGCTTTAATATCATTGAAGGAGATGCAATTCGCTATTTATTTGACTATGAAATGGAATATGATATTTTATTGTCCGATGCCTTTGATGATATTGGTATACCTGAGAAATTTTGTACGATGGAATATTTTTCATTATGTAAGAGTAGGCTGAGCCAACATGGTGTTTTTATGATTAACTTATGGGGCTCTGATCCCAAAACAACTATTTACATTGATCGTATTAAATCGGTATTTGATGGGAGGGTTCTTTATGCTGCCGCTGACAATCCTGGCAATATAATTATATTTGCATTTAATGCGCTACCATCAGAGTTAAGAATTGCTTCTTTAAAACTAAGAATAAAAGATCTAGAAAAGCAATTTAACTTCAATTTAATGGTATATTTCAACCGCCTGATAGAAAGTAGTCCCAACAGTAATGCACGCCGTATTAAATTCGAATAGGATGCCAGTGGATC
>JAOMKM010000030.1 GCA_028351715.1 Methylophilaceae bacterium
TTAATTAAATGTTCAATTTCAGCATAATTAATTGTGTCATTAAGATTGTCATTTTCAAAAATTGAATTTTTACATAGCTCAATATCAATATCTATTATTAGTATTTGTGATTTCGCCCTTTCGGCATCAGAAACACCAATTTTAGTTTTAAGATTTATTCCGTGAAGAAAGATATGGTTTGTCATGAATGATTAGCAGTTTTCAAATATAATTAGTTATATGATAAATCAAATTACTCTTGTTTTAATGGCTTATTTTTTTGGCTCACTATCTTTTGGGATAATAACTAGTTATTTTTTCAATATAGCAGACCCTAGAACTACAGGCTCTAAGAATCCTGGAGCAACCAATGTAATGCGAGCAGGTAATAAACTTGCGGCATTATTAACGTTATTAGGTGATATGTTAAAAGCTACACTTGTAATTGCTATTGCTAATTATATAAATGTAAGTGAGGCTAATTTGGTGATAATTTCTATTGCAGTTTTATTGGGGCATATTTTTCCAATTTATTATCAGTTCAAGGGGGGAAAGGGCGTAGCAACTGCTTTTGGAATTTTATTAGGCTTTAATTGGCTGCTAGCATTAACTGTTTTCTTTGTATGGCTTTGTGTATTTTTAATCTGGCGATATTCATCTTTGGCAGCTGTTGTAGCAATATTGTCTGCCCCAGTCGTTAGTTATTTTCTAGAATTTTCTATCGAGACTTTATGGCTAACTATTATAATTGCTATTCTTGTAATTTATCGACATAAAGTTAATATTAAAAATCTATTAAATGGTACTGAACCTGGATTTAGGTAATAGAATCAATTTCTGATAATCGCCATCTTGGTTTAACAGTGTAGTTAAAGTCATTTTTTGCTGACAAATGATAACGAAGAGATCCGGCTAGGGCAATCATGGCACCATTATCGGTACAGAACTCAAATGCAGGGAAGAAAACCTTAAAGTTATTTTTTAAGGAAAGTTGAGTTAATTTCTTTCTTAGTTGTTTGTTTGCTCCGACCCCACCTGAGACAACTAGTTGATCTAGATTTAAATGTTTCAATGCTAAAAATGATTTTTTTACTAAAACATCAGTAATGGCCTCCTGAAATTCATAAGCAATATTTGCCTTAATAGATTCATTTAGAACTGCTTGTTTTTTAACAAGAGTAAGGACAGCTGTTTTTAATCCACTAAAACTAAAATTAAATCCATGGCTATTAAGTAGTGGGCGAGGCAGGGTAAAAAAAGGACTTCCCTTTTCAGCTAAATTTGAAAGAGCTAATCCCCCAGGATAGCCTAAGCCAAGTAGTTGCGCAGTTTTATCAAATGCTTCTCCTGCTGCATCATCAAGGGTATCTCCTAAAATACTATAATCTCCAATTGCTTTAACATGAATTAATTGGCTATGACCTCCTGAGACTAGTAGCGCTAAAAATGGAAATGAAGGACTTTCTTCTTCTAACATTGGAGCTAATAAGTGTCCTTCCAGATGATGAATAGGAATGGAAGGTATATTTAATGAGCAAGCCATAGCTTCTGCAACACAGCTTCCAACTAAAAGAGCTCCGGAGAGTCCAGGCCCTGAAGTGTATGCAATACTATCAATTGCTTCTATCTGAAGTGATTGATCTTCAAGAAGCTGGTCAATTAAAGGGATAATGTGACTTATATGGTCTCGAGATGCTAACTCAGGTACTACGCCTCCATATGCAGCATGTAGCTTAATTTGTGAGTGCAAAGTATGCCCAAGTAACCCTTTTTTAGAATCATAAAGGGCTACGCCTGTCTCATCACATGATGTTTCTATTCCTAGGACTAACATTATAATTTAGCTTTTTGTTAAAATTAGGTTGAAAAAAAAGAATATTAGCATTAAAATGAGCGACTTTCCGAATAGACTGTAATAATTGCTATTCAAAGACAATATAAACTATAAAGAGATAATGAATGTCAACAATCAAAGTAAAAGAAAATGAGCCATTTGATGTAGCACTAAGAAGATTCAAGCGTCTGATTGAAAAAACAGGCTTACTGAATGATCTTAGGGCTCGAGAGTTTTATGAAAAACCAACGTGGGAACGTAAACGAAAAGCTGCAGCAGCAGTAAAGAGACAATATCGTCGATTAAGAAATCAAATGCTTCCTCCTAAACTTTATTAAAAAAATATTATGTCCTTAAAGGTAAAAATTAATGAGGACATGAAGTCTGCAATGCGCAGCAAAGACTCTGCGCGTCTTGGTGCCATTAGACTTCTACAATCAGCTCTAAAACAAAAAGAAGTCGATGAGAGAATAGATATTGGTGATCGAGATATATTGCCTATTATCGAGAAGATGTTGAAACAAAGAAGAGATTCAATTGATGCTTTTAAGAAGGCAGATCGACAAGACTTAGTTGAAAAAGAAGAATTTGAAGTATCGGTACTTATGCAATATATGCCTGAGCCTT
>JAOMKM010000031.1 GCA_028351715.1 Methylophilaceae bacterium
AATTTAATTGCTCCTGCATCTTTATTATCATCTAATTCTGCTGCAGCATTTCTTGCTTCACATATCGATAAAAAAAATAAAATTATTATTATTGGTGATTATGATGCAGATGGAGCAACTGCTAGTGCGTGTGGAGTTTTAGGACTAAAGAAATTTGGTGCAGATGTAAGTTTCATAGTGCCGAATAGGTTTAAATTTGGTTATGGATTAACACCAGAAATTGTTGAGATTGCTGCAGAACAAAAGCCTGAATTAATTATAACTGTAGATAATGGTATTGCTAGCATTGAAGGAGTCACTAAAGCAAGAGAGAAAGGGATAGATGTCTTAATTACAGATCACCATCTACCAGCAGATATCCTTCCTAATGCAAATTTTATAATTAATCCAAACCAACCAAATTGCAAATTTCCCAGCAAAAATTTATGTGGTGTAGGCGTTATCTTTTATTTATTACTGTCCTTAAGAGCATATTACCGAAATGAAGGTAAATTTTTTGAGCTATCTGAGCCTCAGTTTTCAGATTTACTTGAGCTGGTATGCCTTGGAACTGTTGCAGATTTAGTGCCTCTTGATTTCAATAATCGAATTCTAGTAGATGCAGGTATAAAGAAAATGAGAAGTGGCATGGGAAATTATGGAATACGAGCAATTGCAAAATTAAGCAAAAAAAATATTTCTGAGATAAAAACAAGTGATTTGTCTTTTTCTATAGCCCCGAAATTAAATGCTGCAGGTCGATTAGCAGATATGAGCTTAGGAATAAAATGTCTAATTAGCGAGACTCAAGATGAAGCTCTTTTATATGCAAAGCAATTAATATCACTAAATGATGAGAGAAAGTCTATTGAAGTAGAAATGCTTGAAACTGCTTTAGCTTTAGTAAATATTTCTAGTGAGATAAATTGTTCTATTACATTATTTAATGCTAATTGGCACCAGGGCGTAATTGGTATTATTGCTTCAAGATTGAAAGAAGAATATTATCGACCAACAATTATTTTTGCAAAAGATGATAGTGGTTTATTAAAGGGATCAGGGAGATCTATATCTTCATTTCATCTTCGTGATGCTCTGGATTTAGTATCAAAGGAATACCCAGAAATAATTGTTACTTTTGGGGGGCATGCAATGGCAGCAGGACTAACTATAAGAGAGAAAGATTTTAATAGTTTTTCAGAAATTTTTGAACGAACTGCAAAGAAATTATTATCTGAAGATGATTTAAATTTAACAGTAGAAGTCGATAACTCTATCCTAGATTCTGAGTTGGACTATCAAACAGTTAATTTGATTAATAAAGAAATCTGGGGTCAAAGCTTTCCTCCCCCTCTATTTTCAGATGAATTTAATGTAATTTCACAGAGAACTATTGCTGAAAAACATACTAAATTATATTTGAGTAAAGGTGAAATTAATTACGATGCAATATTTTTCAATAATGATCAAACCCAACCTGATAGAATAAGAGCAATTTATTCAATTGAAGTTAATGACTTTAATGGAATTAAGTCCATCCAAATAATAATTAAAAGCATTTTAAATGAATAAAAGTATAAAAAAGGTAGTAATTGCTAATCTGAAAATGAATGGTTCGTTATCATTTTATGACGACTATTTAAAAGGGCTAAAAAATGGGCTTCATGATATTGATAATATTGATGTAGGTTTGTGTGTTCCTTATCCATATTTAGCCCAGGCACAATCTATTTTGAATGGAAGCAACATATCATGGGGCTCTCAAAATATTGCTAAATTTGAAAATGGTCCTTATACCGGTGAAGTTAGTGCCACAATGCTTAACGATTTTGGTGTTCAGTACGTAATTGTAGGTCATTCTGAGAGGGCTACGGCATATTGTGAGTCAAATGAAAATATTGCTGATAAATTTAATGCAATCAAAAAATATAATATGACGCCAGTCTTATGTGTTGGTGAGAACTTAATTGAACGTGAAGCCGGGATTATGGAGAAGGTAGTTGCCTCACAAATTGAAGCAATCATTAAATGCTATGGAGTTGAAATTTTTTCAGACTCAATTATTGCGTATGAACCTATTTGGGCAATTGGTACAGATATGGCAGCATCTCCTGAACAAACTAACCATATGTGTAGTTATATAAGGAAATTAATTAACCAAGATGAGTTAAATGAGGTAAAAAACCTTAAAATTGTTTATGGTGGAAGCTTAAACTCTGAAAATGCGGTACAATTATTCGGCTTAAAAAGCGTTGACGGCGGCTTAATTGGACGGGCAGCCATAAATATTGAAGAGTTTATAAAAATATGCCAAAGCGCTCAGACATTTGAAACTTAACTTTTAAACTGATAAATTATAATGG
>JAOMKM010000003.1 GCA_028351715.1 Methylophilaceae bacterium
AAAGTAGGTCTAAGTAAAACAAGAGAAAAACTTAGCTCACAATTGGGGGATCTTTTTCATACTGGAAAAATTGATGAAAATTTTTATGAAGAATTAGAGATGATACTGCTATCTGCTGATGTAGGTATCTCGGCATCAGAGTTTCTCATAGAAGAAGTAAGGAAAACAGTTAAAGAGGAAAATATATCTGACCCAAAAAAATTAAAGGATTTATTGAAGTCACAGATAACTGAGCTCTTAAAAGTAGTAGAAGAACCATTAATAATTAATAATACATATCCTTTTGTGATTATGATGGTTGGAGTTAATGGCACCGGTAAGACCACTACAATAGGTAAACTCACAAAGTTACTAATAAATGAAAAACATAAAGTTTTAATTGCTGCTGGGGATACATTTAGAGCTGCTGCATCTGAACAGCTAGATGTATGGGGAGAGCGAAATGGGGTTCATGTTATAAGTCAAACAAAGGGAGATCCTAGTGCAGTTATTTTTGATGCTGTGAATTCTGCTAAAGCCAAAAATATTGATATTGTTATTGCTGATACAGCAGGAAGACTTCCAACACAAAGAAATTTAATTGATGAGATAACTAAAGTTAAAAGAGTTATTAATAAATGTCACAATCAAGCACCGCAGGAAATTCTATTGGTTATAGATGCTAATACAGGACAAAATGCAATTAATCAGCTAAAAGTGTTTAATGAAGCATTAGGTATTACAGGTCTAGTAATGACAAAGCTTGATGGGACTGCAAAAGGCGGGGTTGTAGCAGCAATTGCCAAAGAACTTCCTATTCCTATTCGCTTTATTGGAGTTGGTGAAGGTATAGATGACCTAAGAGTATTCAATGCAAAAGATTA
Source organism: Methylophilaceae bacterium (assembly GCA_028351715.1). Lineage (GTDB taxonomy): Bacteria > Pseudomonadota > Gammaproteobacteria > Burkholderiales > Methylophilaceae > BACL14. The sequence continues at coordinate 864 of JAOMKM010000003.1, forward strand.
TGCTGAGGCAATGTTTGAATGATTAAATTTGATAGGGTATTTAAAAAGTATCCTGGTGAAATGGATGCTCTTCAAGACATCAGTCTAGAAATATTATCTGGGGAATTAGTTTTTGTTACTGGTCCTTCAGGCGCCGGGAAATCAACATTACTTAAATTAATTTCTGCTGTTGAGAAACCCACTAATGGGTCTATTATTTTTGAAAATACTAATTTATCAGAACTAAGAAATAAAGATATGCCTTTTCTTCGAAGAAAGTTTGGGATGATTTTTCAGGACCATAAATTACTTTACGATCGTAATTGCTTTGAAAATGTAGTCCTGCCATTAGAGATCAATGATATCAATCCGGCAGATTCTGCAAGGAGAGTTAGGGCTGCTTTAAATAAAGTAGGTTTATTAAATAAAGAAAAGATGAACCCTATAACATTATCCGGAGGTGAACAACAAAGACTAGCGATTGCAAGAGCTATAGTTTCAAGGCCATTAATCTTAATTGCCGATGAACCAACAGGTAATTTAGACAAAAGTTATGCTGATGAAATAATGAATATTTTTTACAGTTTTCAACAAGTTGGGGTTACCGTGATTATATCTTGTCATGAATTGCCTCAATCCCCTATAAAATTTAAACAGATTCATCTAATTAAAGGACAAATAAGTAATTCTGATAAACATGTTCCGCTACTTTCATAACCACTTTCAAGCTTTTTCTAGAGGCTTAATTAGAGTTAAATCTAACCTGAGTGCCTCAATAATGATGTTTATTATTATTGGTATCACTCTTTGCCTTCCATCTGCAGGTTATTTAATCGTTGAGAATGTTCGGCAAATCTCCACAAAAATACAACATGAGGCAGAAATTAGTATTTTTCTAAAAAAGGATATTAGCCAGGATCAAATAGATTTTATTGATTCAGCCTTAAGAAGTAGCTCAGAAATAAAAAAAATTCACTTTGAGCCTAAATTAACTGCTTGGGAGAAGCTACAATCTAAATTAAAATTATCCACTTTAGATATTGGAATATCAGAAAACCCCCTTCCTGATGGATTTTTTATTACATTAAACACGCTAAGCAACACAAAAATTAAAAAACTAACAGAAGATTTAAAGTTAATTAGTGGGGTAGACAATATAGTAGTTGATGGAAGCTGGATCAAGAAATTAAGGGCTATTATTTATATGGTAAAAATTGGTTTATTCTCTCTGGGAACCTTACTGGTCATAGTATTAATTGTGATAATAAGCAACACTATTAGACTACAGACCTTAACCTATCAAAATGAGATTCTAGTTAGTAAGCTTATAGGAGCTACTAATAGCTTCATTCATCGACCATTTATATACACGGGGTTAATATATGGGCTTGGTGGTGGAATAATTACCGTAGGCACCTTAAAAAGTATAGTATTTACCTTCAATAATATGGCTGAAAAGTATGAATATATCCTAGGTAATTCAATAACTCTTGTCGGTCTTTCAGCTGTCAATTACACAATTATTGTACTTTTAGCTATGACTATTGGCTTATTTTCATCTTTTTTTGCTGCAAGGCAATCCATAAAAAAATTAGAAAAATCTTACTAAAGCCTTGTATTTAATCGAACTTTTAATTAAAATTAGCAGTCACACGTAATGAGTGCTAAAAAATAATAAAAATATGACAAATAATTTATCATTAACTGCAATGTATCCTTCTGGTGACTTTGGTCTATACCAGCATACCATTAGAACAATTCCTTCTCTAACAGCTGAGGAAGAATACGATCTTGCCTGTAAACTTAAAAATAATAATGATCTAGAGGCAGCAAAAAAATTAATTCTCTCTCATCTTAAGTTAGTGATGAAAGTTGCACGATCATATAGTGGATATAATCTGCCTCATGCTGACCTTGTTCAAGAAGGCAATATTGGTTTAATGAAAGCTGTAAAAAGATTTGACCCAGACCGAGGTGTTCGCCTAGTTTCATTTGCAATCTATTGGATTAAAGCAGAAATACAGGAATATGTTGTAAGAAATTGGCGCCTCGTTAAAACAGCAACGACCAAAGCACAACGCAAATTATTCTTCAACCTTCGAAGCCTTAAAAAGTCACTACAGCCGCTTAAAAGTGAAGAAATAGAATCAATCGCATTAGAATTAAACGTAAAAGAAGATGAAGTTCGTGAGATGGAATATCGGCTTGCTGGAAAGGAGATAGCAATTGACTACTCAGACGATGAGTCAGAAGATGATTACTATCGACCAATATCATTCCTTCAGGATAAATCTCTTGAGCAGTCAGATAAAATTGAAAAAGATGAAACAGAAAATAACGACAGTAAATCACTAAAAAATGCATTAGAAAAATTAGATGAGCGCAGTCGAGCAATTGTTCAAGCAAGGTGGCTTAATGAAAGTAAATCAGAAACATTAAATAATCTTGCAAAAAAATATAATGTTTCAGCTGAGCGAATTAGACAAATAGAACAAAATGCTTTAAAAAAAATTAAAACACTAATGCTTCCTCAGTCATAACAAAAATTCTAACTGTAAGTCTGGTAAAATTCGCTTTTTGTGAATATTAAATTAAATGGCGACAACCCCTACCCCAAGTGAAATAAAATTTCACCAAAAATCAAGACTATTAGAGATTATTTTTGACGATAATACAGAATGTATGCTTTCGACAGAATTCCTAAGAGTTTACTCCCCATCTGCAGAAGTTCAGGGACATTCTCCAGAACAAGCGGTACTTCAGATTGGTAAGGAAAATGTTAGTATTAATAAAATTGAGCCTGTAGGAAATTATGCTATTAAAATTTTCTTTTCAGATGGTCACGATACTGGCTTATATACATGGCAATACCTACATATGCTTGCAAAAAATTATCAAAAATTATGGACAGAATATATTGGAAAGCTAGATGCATCAGGCATTCAAAGGAAAATAAATGATGAAGAAAAATAATGAAACTAATTTTGGCTTTAAAAATATAAAAAAAAATGAGAAAGCAAAAAAAGTTGGTGAAGTATTTAATTCCGTCGCAGCAAATTATGACCTAATGAATAATCTTATGTCCTTTGGTCTTCATAAAATTTGGAAAAAAATAGTTGTTGAAACAATGGCCCTAAAACCAAATGCAAAAATACTTGATATTGCTGCTGGTACAGGAGATCTAACCCTAACGCTTTCTAATAAAAAAAATAATTATGAAATTTATCATACGGACATTAATTATTTAATGCTTAAAGAAGGTAAGAAAAAACTTATTAATAATGGAAATATAGTGCCTTCAATAGTTTGTGATGCCGAAAATCTACCATTTCCAAAGAACTATTTTGATTGTGTCACTATAGGATTCGGCCTAAGAAATATGACACAAAAAGATAAGGCTTTATCCGAGATTTACAGAGTGCTTAATCCTGGGGGGAAATTGATTATTTTAGAATTTTCAAAAGTTTGGAGACCATTAAGTAGACTATATGATGCCTTCTCATTCAATATAGTCCCAAAATTAGGGAAGCTAATCGCAAATGATGAAGCAAGCTATCAATATTTAGTTGAATCAATACGAGTTCACCCGGACCAAGATGAACTAAAAAAAATAATGACAAATCAAGGATTTGAAAATGTTAGCTATCTAAATTTGAATGCAGGTATTGTAGCTATTCATAAGGGGTATAAGTTTTGATAGAGAAAATAAAGGCTAAATTAATCAACCACCTTCTCAATCAAAATGATTGGATGCAGACAAAGTTAAGACCCTATAGCAGCATGATAATTGAGCTAGAGATTGATACATTTTCACTGAAATTTAAAGTAAATAATGAAGGTCAATTAAGTATTAGTGATCCAGAAGCCCAGCCAGATGCATATATTCATATGACTATAAAGAGTCTTATCCAATTAATTACACAAAAAAAGAAAAATGGTATTACTGTTAAAGGGGACCTAGATTTAGCTAACGAATTTTCAATGGTAGTCGAAGGTATTGAATGGGATATAGAAGAAGACCTAAGTCGTTTTATTGGCGATATACCAGCAACAGAAATAACAAAAATTAGTAAAAAATTTTTTAAGAATACTAGGTCTAACATTAAAAATTTAACAGAAAATTTCATTGAGTATTGGCAAGAAGAAAATAAAATTTTATCGAAGAATGATGACTTAGAAATTTTTAATAGTAACGTTGATAGGCTAACAGAAGATACAGATAGAGTAGAAGCAAAAATTAATAATTACATTAAAAAGTTATCCAGATGAATATATTTAGATTTATTTTTGTATTGTATATTGCCATTAAATTTAGACTTGATGAATTCATCGACTCTAGACCTACAAAAATTTTACAATTCATATTTTTCCCATTTAGAATTTTAAATAAAGATAAGCTTAGTCGTTCTGTTAGATTGAGAATAGCATTAGAAGCTCTTGGTCCTATATTTATAAAATTCGGTCAAATGCTATCAACTAGGAGAGATTTACTACCTACAGATATTGCAAATGAGTTAGCAATGTTACAAGATCAAGTTCCTCCATTTAATTACAATGAAGTTAAATTAATTACTGAAAAAGCATATAACACAACAATTAAAGAAAAATTTCTAGAATTCAGTAAAATCCCAATAGCCAGTGCATCTGTAGCTCAAGTACATTTTGCAAAATTACATTCAGGCAAAGAAGTAGCTGTTAAGATTCTAAGGCCTAATATCCACAAGGAAGTTAAAAAGAATTTGCAATTACTCAAATGGATTGCAGCTATTCTTCAATTTATTTGGAGTGACGGAAAAAGACTTAGACCAATTGAGATAGTAGATGAGTTTGCCAGGCATACAGATTCAGAACTCAATTTACTATTAGAAGCAGCGCACTGCAGTCATCTAGGTGAGAATTTTAAAGACAAAAAACTTCTTCTAGTTCCAGAAGTTTACTGGGATCATTGCAATGAAAAAATTATGGTTATGGAACGAATGAATGGTATTCCTATAAGTGATATTAAAACTCTAAGGAAAAATAATGTTGATATGAAAATGCTTGCAAAAAATGGTGTTCAAATATTTTTTACTCAGGTATTTAGGGATGGGTTTTTTCATGCAGATATGCATCCTGGAAATATTCAGGTAGCAAAAAATGGTCGCTATATTGCATTAGACTTTGGAATAATGGGAACCTTAAACAATGAAGATAAGCATTATTTAGCTCGTAATTTTGTTTGTTTTTTTAATAGGGATTATAGGGGTGTTGCAGAGGCTCATGTTGAGTCAGGTTGGGTCCCTCCTGAGACTTCAGTTGATGATTTTGAAAATGCTATTCGTTCAGTTTGTGAGCCCATTTTTGAGAAGCCTCTCAAGGAGATATCATTTGGCAAGCTTCTTATCAGACTCTTTCAGACATCTAGAAAGTTTAATATGGAAATTCAACCTCAATTAACTATGCTTCAAAAGACACTACTTAATGTTGAAGGGCTAGGAAGAGACTTAGATCCTGACCTTGATTTATGGAAAACTGCCCGCCCATTTCTTGAGAGTTGGCTTAAAGAACAAACAGGGCCAAAAAATATTTTCAAGACAATAAGGAAAGAAATTCCAAATTGGATTACGCTTGCCCCTGAACTACCAAAAGTACTTCATTCCTATCTTAAGAATAATGAATTTAATAACAATACACAATCAATCAATCATCTTCATAATTCTATTCAGGAAATTATTAGAGCTCAAAAATTTAATAAAATAATTTTTGTAATAATACTAGCGTTACTTGTAATTCTATTTCTTAAGCTACTTTAGAGCTTCAGTCTGTTTAATTTATTTTTGACAGCAATTACAATAAAAACTAGATCTTTGTCCAAGTGTTATTTGTTGAATGGGGTTTTTACATAATATGCAGGGCTTATCTTTTCGTCCATAAACCTGATGCTCGTTCTGGAAATATCCATTCTTCCCATTAATATCAAAAAAGTTTTTTATTGAGCTGCCACCTTTAAGTATCGCTTTTTCGATGGTATCTTTTATCGCAGTTACTAAATTATTAACTTCATTTGTAGTTACTTTATATGCTTCTCTTTGCGGTCTAATTTTAGAATGAAATAGCGCCTCACTAGCATAAATATTTCCTACTCCAACAACGACGTGACCATTCATAATTGCATTTTTTATTGAGACAGTTTTTTTTCTTAGTTTTTGAAAAAGGTAATCAGCATCAAAGTCACTGGAGAGCGGTTCTGGCCCTAAATTCTTAAGAAGTTTATGGTCTAATGGATTTTCATCTGTCCATAATACACATCCGAACCTTCTGGGATCGTTATATCGTAATATTTTATGTTCCACATTGCCGAATATAATATCTATATGATCATGTTTCTTTATTTCTCTATCTTTTGAGGCAATACATATATTTCCCGACATCCCCAAATGAATAATTAATGTCCCATTCGGAAACTCTGCAAGGATATATTTCCCCCTTCTTTTAAGGCTAATTAACTTCATTCCTATTAGGATTTTTTGTAGGGATTTATTAACAGGCCATCTTAATGATGAATTACGGATAACTACTTCAGAGATTTTATAATTAATTAATGGCTCTAATCCTAACCGGGTTATTTCAACCTCCGGAAGCTCAGGCATTATTTTTCCTCTTTTTTACTTATATTTGGATTCAGCATAGTAAATCCAAGGTCCCCCGGAAAATGATACAACAAATTTTCGTCTTTTCTTAAAAGAAGTAACTCAGGAGATTCTTGAATACGATAAAAAGTAATCTTTTTATTACCCTTCAATAATATATCAAAACTTTTATGCCCAATACGTGGGTCTAGCTTATAAAATTCTAATGATTTAGAAGGAATGCCATCCCAAGTAAGCTCAAACCAATCTCTCATATCTTCCTGAGTAATAATTAAATTCTCACCGGAGGCCCTCCATGTGTTTTTTTTAACAGCCAACTTTAATCCAACTGCTTGCCATTGTTCAAGCCGTGAAAAATCAAATCCCTCAATTTCTTCATAGGAAGCAATAGGCTTCTTATCAATAAGTTCTAATGGCTGGTAAGATGCTGTTTCAGAGTACCCACCGTTAATAATAAATACATTCCCGTTATAAAAAAGATATTGATCTTCTGTGATTGGATTATAAGTACCAAATAGAAATTCTTCATTTAAGGTTGGACTTGAAAATGTAATCTTAAGTCTTGGCTGATCTAAGCCATACTTTCCTAAGTCATTAGCACTTAATTTCTCAGAACTTTTTGCAGCTAATAAGGAAAGAATGCGATAAACATAAAATTCATCGGCTCTTGTTTGGTATGGTGCAACCATTTTCCATCCATTTTTACTTAACTTGAAGGATGTTTTAGCTCGACCAGGAAAATTTATATTCACTTCATTGAAGTCGGAAAGCTTATGATTGGAAATTTCGTATTTAGTAGACTTCTTTGGAGCCTTATCATTTATAGTCAATGCATATATTCCACCCCCTATTAAGAGGAAAAACATTAAAATATTAACTATCCATCTGCCCTTCATAACTTATGCTTTTCTTCTTCGATACCATTGCCAGAATCCATAGATTAATAAACCTATGGGGATAAAGTACTTAACAGAACGGAACACTGACCAAGCGATCAAAAATGATTTGCTATTTTCAGGTATCGTAATATTAATATCCTTAAGTGGCATTGGCTGAATTGTTATAAGTTTATCGTTCCCAGATAACCAGTTTGTCATATTAACTCCTAGGTCAAGGTTGCCCCCAGATGTAATGAAGTTATTCGATAAAAATGAGGCATTACCAACAACAACAATTCTTTGTCCCTTTTCTCCATATTTTCTTTTTAGAGCAACAGCAATATTAATTGGTCCTTTTTTATCTTTCTTAGAATCAAATTTAAGCTGTTCAGTCTTGTCTTTTTTAGAGCTAATCCAACCATTAGGCGCAACATCTATTAAGTTACTTACATCCCAGCCATTTTCGAATGTACCCTTAGCTTTAATCTCGTATGCATCTAAGTATTGGGTTCGTAACATAAAATTATTTGTAATTGGGTGTTCGCCGTAGGCAAGGGCAAATGCAACATTCTCACTAACACCAAACTGGACTGATGAAGGGTCAATAACCTTATTGTCAGACACTGAAAGACCCAAGTACTTAGCCACCTTATCTAATCCACGAAGATTATTGTCTTCCAAAAGCCAAAATAAATTACCCCCTTCATTAAGGTACGTAAGTATCTTATTTGCCTCTACCTCAGTAACGTCTACTTTTGGACTAGCAATTACCAACATTGCTCCTTCGGATGGAACTTTATCAATAACTGTCAAATCAGGATTCGAAAATTTAAACCCTTTATTTTCAAGCTGCTTTCCAAATTCTCCTAAATCATAATTTTTTAGTCCAATTAAATTCTTTTCTCCATGACCATCAAGGTACATTATCGGCTTACTATTAGTTCTCGACAGCCTTACAAATAAATTTGTCAATTCTTGCTCTGCGAATGGTGGGACAATATTTTCAGTCCTTTTATTATATTCAACAACAATCTCACCATCCACACGAACTCCCATATCTTGTACAAGTTTTGGTTCTTCAACTGGATTAATAAATTTAACCTTAATATCACGCTTGGTTCTTTGATATCTTGCAACAAAATTGATAATTCCCTGCCTAAATGTAATTCCATTATTAGCATCATCTTTTGTAGCAAAAACTGTTAGATTAATTGGGCCGTCCATTTGCTCTAGCACTTCTATGCTTCCTTGAGTAATAACACTCCGATTTGCTTGGGTCATATCCTTAACAAAAATAAATTGATTAGATAAGAATCCAGCAAGGGCAATAAGTAAAAGAAAAAGCAAAACAAATAGACTGTTTTGGAATAAATACTGTAATTTTAGTTTCTTATTAATTTTCATAAATTAGTTATCCACTCAATCTATCTGCATCTAATCGACGAACCGTCAGAGTTAGAAATGTTGCAATAAACAAAACAAAGTAAATTACATCAGAACTGTCAATAACACCCCTTGTAAATGATTGGTAGTGATTATTTAATGATATATAATGGAACCAATGGTTTGGATCACTCGCAAAGTAAGTAGATAAAACTCCCATTGCAAATAAAGCAATGAAACTTAGGATTGCCGCAATAATTGGCTGATTAGTCAGGCTTGAAAAGTATATACCTAGCGCAGAAAAACTTGCTACCAATAACATCAACCCAAAAGAATTACCTAGCAGGTAGCCAAAATCGATATCTGCCCAAATATTTAGTGTGGATAACATAATAAAAATATAGGCTACTAAAATTCCCAAAAATATCACTAGACCAAGGAACTTACCCAGAACTATTTCAGTTAATGTGATTGGCGCACTAAATAGGAATGGTAATGTTTGATTTCTTCTTTCTTCGCTTATTAATCTCATTGTTAACAATGGGGTAGCCACTGTCATCAGAAAATTTGCTGCACCATAAACGGTTTGTCCAACAAAAATGGTAACCCCTACTCTTTCAGCTGGACGAATTGATCCTGACATAACCTGAAAGTAGTTATCTACTCCGTCTGCATACATCCACCCAAAGCCACCCATTAAGAGCGATAAAATTATCCACCCCATTGGAGACGCAAAAACAGTTTTTAATTCTTTTCTGGCGACATTAATAATCATAGTTTTTTAATAAGCCTATATTTTTATTTGGGTTGCATCTGAGTTAGTTGTACAAAAATATCTTCTAAACTCGTAATATCTGGGGCAATATGAAATAGACCCCAGCCTTTTTTTATAGCTATTGCAACAATTTCTTCAGCTGGAATATATTCACTTTTAATGTGGATCCGGAACATCCCATGCTCAACTTTTTCTACCAATGAAACCCCTTCTATTGATAAAATTTCTTTCATCACTGGGGGTTTTGATAGACCAACCAATAATTTATTTCCTTTTCTCTGCTGCTTTAAATCATCAATTGAACCACGATAAACTAAGCTTCCTTCATTGATAATTTGAACACGATCACATACCATTTCAACTTCTGGCAAAATATGTGTTGATAAAATTACGCTATGTTTCTTTCCAATATCCTTAATCAGCTTTCGTATCTCTCTTATTTGACTTGGATCTAATCCAACAGTTGGCTCATCAAGTATAACAATCTCTGGCTCATGAATAATAGCTTGTGCTATACCAACTCTTTGTTGGTATCCGTTAGATAGATTTTCAATTAATTTCTTGCTCATGTGTCCTAGGCCACATTTATCTTTAGCTGCTTCGACAGCTTTTCTGATATTTCGTGAATTTACATTATGAAATCTTGCGGCAATTGCTAAAAATTCATCGACCGTTAATTCTTTATACAATGGTCTTATTTCAGGGAGATAGCCAATATTAGACTTAGCTTCTTTTGGTTTCTCGACAATATCAATACCACAAACCTTAATCGCTCCCTCTGAAGGAGCCAAGTTACCAGTCAACATTCTCATTGTTGTTGATTTACCTGCACCATTTGGCCCTAAAAAACCTAACACCTCTCCTTTATTTAGATGAAATGTTACATTCTTTACTGCATGATTTACCCCAAATAATCTGGATAAATCAGTTGCTTCTAAAGTATGAATGGCCATAATTAATCCATAATTGATACGTTACATAGAGTCTGTTAATTTAAAAAGTTCATATAAAATATTTTAAAGAAGAATGAATTATATGCAAAAATTGCAGTCTTTTATAGGTAAATATTCAAGCAGATGAATTATAGTCTAAACTTGAGCGTAAAATAACAAAATAATCTATATTTAAAACAACAAAATGATAATAAATAAATTTATAACCTTTTTTTTAATTTTATTCTTTTTAGCATTCAATAATGTTCATGCGATTGAAGCTGATGTATTCGATGAAAATAAGCCAGCTGCCATAAAAAATGCTAATGCTGAATTTGTTTATAAATTTTTGTTGGCTGAAATTGCATCCCAAAGAGGTGACCTGAATACAGCTGGACATCTTTATTTAGACTTAGCTAAATTAACTAAGGACACATCAATAGCACAAAGAGCTACAGACGTCGCAGGACGTGCAAGAAATGGTCGTCTTGCAATGGATTCAGCTGATGTATGGCGAAGATTAGATAAAAATTCTGTAGCTGCCGAACAAGTTCTAGCTGAGCTGTTCATTGCAAGTGGAAACCTCACAAAAGCAAAGCCATTAATAGAAAAACTATTAAAAAATGAAGAAAAAACCCGTGCAAATGGTTTTATATACCTTAATAGTATTTTATCTAAGGTAGAAAATAAAAAAAATGCCTTAAGGTTTGTAATGGAAATAGCAAGACCTTATGAAGGATTGGCTGAAGCACATTTTTCTATAGCTCATGCAGCTTTTATGGCTGGAAATAAAAAAATGGCCAATGATCAACTAGATATTACAGATAAAATAAAGCCGGGTTGGGAAACATCTGCTCTATTTAGAGGTTACACTCTTTCAAGAAGCTCACAAGAAAAGGCTGTAGCTTTCTATCGTTCATATCTACAAAAAAACCCAAAATCAAATGGAGTTAGGCTTGAATATGCAAAATCATTAACAAATTTACAGAACTATGATGCCGCAAAAGAACAGTTCTTAAAGCTTGTAAATAGCTCATTAGCGTCTCCTGAAATTAGCTTAACAGTGGCACTTCTCTCAATAGAGTTAAATGACAAAGATCTTGCTGAAACTTATCTTAACCAAGCCTTAGAAAGAGGCTATGAAAACCCTCCTCAAATTTTTATTTATTTAGCAAAAATTTACTATGAAAGAAATAACCTTCAGGATGCAGTTGCTTATTTAAATAGAATTAAGTCTGGAGAGTTTTTTCTAGAATCGATACTTCTAGCTGCCACATTTATTGCAGAAAAGGAATCAGTAGATAGCGCTATTATCTCGCTTGACGAACATCAATATTTGTCTGAAGAAGAGCGCATAAAAATTCTTCAATTTAAAACTTCTCTTCTATATAACAATGATAGAAAAACTGAGAGCCTTGATCTAATGAAGAACGAGGAAAGAAACTTTGAAAATTCTCCACAATTTAAATTTGATTACGCAATGCTTTCTGAGAGACTTGGGAATACCATATTATCTGAACAACTCCTCAAGGAAGCGATTAAACTAAAACCAGATTATGCTTTAGCCTATAATGCACTTGGCTATTCTTATGCTGATAGAGCTGTTAAGCTTGATGAAGCAAAAAAATATATTGAAATAGCTTTATCTATTCAGCCTAGAAACCATTATATTCTTGACAGTATGGGATGGGTATACTACAGACTTGGTGATCTAAATTTGGCTCATCAATTTATTATGAAAGCATACAATATACAACAAGACCCAGAGATTGCTGCACATCTCGGAGAGGTGCTCTGGAAACAAGGCAAGTTAGAGGAGGCCAAAAAAATTCTAAATAATTCACTAGAAAAATATCCTAATAACACTATAATTTCTGAAACTCAAAATAGATTAAAATAATTTATTAGATGAAGATTGTACTCATTCTGTTTTTACTACCGATAATTATTGGTTGTGCCAGTATCCAAGAATCAAAGAATGACATTCCATTAGATTACAGTGAATACAAAAAAAATTTAAAAAATTTAGAAATTAAAAGCTTTCTTCTAACTGGAAAAATTTCTTTATTCTTTAAAGAAAAGGGTTTGTCAGGAAGAATTCGATGGTTATCCAAGAATGGTTATGACACTATTGAAATATATGATCCATTTAATAGCATCATTGCTAAAATTTCCTTAACCGAATCCCCTAAAAAAATTTCATTCTTACCCCCCTTCCAATCAAAAGAAACTAAAAATATTATAAAGAATATATTTGGTAGTAGTGACAATGTTTTTTTGCTTAAAAAGTTTTTATTATCTCCGCCTAATGAACTTACTCACAATCAAAATGTATCAATTAACTTTGAAAATTGGCTTATTAAATTTAACGGAATTCACGATAATATTCGAAAAATTTCAAAAACAGTCGAATATACTAAGGGTAATATTAGCCTCAAAATCTTTATCAACGATTTAAAAATATGAAAGCCAACATAAATTTAGCTTTACAATTTACTAAATTTTTAGCTCCCGCTAAATTAAATCTATTCTTAAAAATAAGAGATAAAAGACTAGACGGGTACCATAACCTCCAAAGTGTATTTCAATTTATAAATCTTTATGATGAAATATTTATAAAAATCAGAAATGACAATAAAATTATTATTAAAAATAGCAATCCATTAATACCTAAAGAAAATGATATTGTATACAGAGCCTGTGAACTGCTGCTAAATCAAATACCTATTGGTGTTGATATAAAAATAAAAAAAAATATACCGGTGGGTGCTGGACTTGGTGGAGGTAGCTCAGATGCTGCTACAACCCTAATGGCAATTAATAAAATATGCCATCTTGGTTTATCAAAAAAAAAATTAATGCAATTAGGAGCTAAATTAGGAGCTGATGTCCCTTTTTTTATTTTTGGTGAAAATGCATGGGCTGAGGGAGTTGGAGATCAACTTTACCCTATATCTATACCTGAATTTAATTATGTAGTCGCAGTTCCTAATATTGCGATATCAACAAGCTCGATATTTACCTCTTTTAAATTGACAAAAAATGTAAATCCGTTGAAAATAGCGTCCTCATTCGACTTAAAAAAACATGAGTTTATTGATAACGATCTTGAGAATCTGGTAATGAAGAAATTTTTAAGTGTGTCTTTACTGATGGACTGGATGAAAAGTTTTGGTTATGCCAAAATGTCAGGAACAGGGTCTAGTATATTTTTAAGGCCAAAAAGTAATATTCAGTCTCAAGAAATTAAACGACTGAAGCCAGAAAATACAGAAATTTATGCAGTTAAGGGTTTATCGGTGCACCCTTTTTACTTGACCGATTAATTGGGGAGTCGCCAAGCTGGTTAAGGCACATGGTTTTGATCCATGCATGCGAAGGTTCGAATCCTTCCTCCCCAGCCAATTTAACAAGGATGAATGCCCTTGAATACTAAATCATTAATGGTTTTTACTGGAAACGCCAATACTGACCTAGCAGAGAAAGTTTCTTCACATTTAAAAATGAAATTAGGCAAAGCAAGTGTGGGGCATTTCAGTGATGGAGAAACATCAGTCGAGCTACTTGAGAATGTTCGAGGTAAAGATGTATTTATCTTGCAGTCCACAAGTGCTCCTACAAATGATAATCTAATGGAAATTATGGTGATGGTAGATGCTTTAAGGCGGTCTTCAGCAGCCAGAATTACAGCAGCTATTCCTTACTTAGGCTATTCAAGACAAGATAGAAGACCAAGGTCAGCAAGAGTTGCAATTACTGCTAAGGTTGTAGCTAATATGCTAACTAGTGTTGGCGTTAATCGACTTCTAACTATGGATTTACATTCAGACCAAATACAGGGGTTCTTTGATATAGCGGTTGATAACATTTATGCTACACCCGTATTGCTAGAAGACCTCAACAAACAAAACTATAAAGATGTAGTTATAGTATCGCCGGATGTTGGTGGAGTTGTTAGGGCTAGAGCCTGTGCAAAAATTCTAGGGTCTGATTTAGCAATTATCGATAAAAGAAGACCTAGGCCTAATGTATCTGAAGTGATGAATATTATAGGGGATGTTGATAATAGAACTTGTGTAATTATTGATGATATCGTTGATACTGCAAATACATTATCTGAGGCTGCTGTGGCATTAAAAAAACATGGGGCAAAAAAGGTGGTTGCCTATGCAACCCACCCAATATTTTCTGGCTCTGCCATTGACCTTATTAATAAATCCCAGCTTGATGAAATTGTAATTACTGATACAATTACGCTTTCTCAGGAAGCTAGAAATTCAAAAAAAATCAGACAAGTGTCTGTTGCAGAAATTTTAGCTGAAACCATTAAACGAATTAGTCATGAAGATTCTGTGAGTTCGTTGTTTATGGATTAAATTAATTGGCTAAATTGCCAATACAACAAATAGGCCTGGTCGCGGGTCTATTTTTTTAGGAGTGTACTAGTGAAAATTGAAATAACAGCAAATGAACGTGCGTTGAAAGGAACGGGTGCGAGCCGCCGTCTTCGACATTCTGGTAAAACACCTGGAATTCTATACGGCGGTAAGGATAAAGCAAAAAGTATTGAGCTAGATAGCAAAGAACTTATGATGAAATTTAAACATGAAGCGTTTCATGCTTCAATACTTGCGTTAAATCTTGATGGTAAATCTGAACAAGTTCTTCTTAGGGACTATCAACTTCATCCAGTAAGAGACAATATTTTACATATCGACTTTCAACGAATTGATGAGAACAAAAAACTGAACGTTAAGATACCATTCCACTTCATGAATCAAGAAATTGCCCCAGGTGTTAAATTAGAAGGTGGAATTGTTTCTCATATTATGATTGATGTAGATATTTTATGTCTACCAAAAGACTTACCAACTTTTATTGAGGTTGATTTAATTAATTTATCAATAGGTGATTCAATTCACTTGTCTGAAATAAAAGTTCCTGAAGGAGTAGAGTTAACAGGGCTATCTGAAGAAAATGATCCAATCATAACCTCTATATCCAAACCTAAAGTAGTTGTGGAAGAAGTTATTACTCCTGAAGAAGGTGCAGAAGCTGCAGAAGGGGAAGAAGCTGCAGAAGGTACTGAAGGCGGAGATAGTACTGAAGGCGGTGATGGAAATGAGTCCAGAGATGCTGCAGGTTCAGCAGAAGATTCATCCGACAAACCTAATAAATAGGTAAAAAGAAGCGCTCCACCAAGAGCGCTTTATTTTATAATGCGTAAAATTAAACTTTTTGTTGGTCTTGGTAATCCCGGAGAAAATTATAACAAAACTCGGCATAATGCAGGGTTCTGGTGGATCGATTTCATTGCAAAAAATCATAGGCTTAGATTTAAAGAATCCTCAAAGTTTATAGGTAGCTTCGCCAAATACACAGAACAAGGTGACTATTACTTCCTAAAACCCAACACCTTTATGAACGACAGTGGTTTATCAATTTTATCACTATCAAAATACTACAAGATTGAGCCAGAAGAAATACTTGTGGTACACGACGAATTAGATATTGAGCCTGGAAATATTAAATTAAAATTAGGAGGTGGTCATGGTGGGCATAATGGTATAAAGAGTATTATCTCTTGCCTGCAGTCAAATAATTTTTGGCGACTAAGAATTGGAATTGGTCATCCAGGCGAAAAAAGCTTAGTCTCCAACTACGTATTAAAAGCTCCAATAAAACATCATATGGAATGCATAGAGGGTGGTATCCTCAATAGCTATAAAATTTTCTCTTTACTAACCGCTGGCGAGTTTGAAAAAGCCATGCTTAATCTTCATTCAAATTAGAGTATTAGGATTATCTTATGAAATGTGGAATTGTTGGACTACCTAATGTAGGAAAATCTACAATTTTTAATGCCATAACTAAAGCTGGTATTGAAGCATCAAATTATCCATTTTGCACAATCGAACCTAATATTGGAATTGTGGAAGTACCAGATGAGAGAATTAGAATTCTTTCAAATATTGTTAATCCAGAAAAAATACAGCCTGCCATTGTAGAGTTTGTGGATATTGCAGGATTGGTTGCAGGGGCATCAAAAGGTGAGGGGCTAGGAAATAAATTCTTAGCTAACATTAGGGAAACAGATGCTATTGTGCACGTTGTTCGGTGCTTTAAAGATGAAAATATTATCCATGTTTCAAATGTTATTAACCCACTATCTGATATAGAAACAATCAATACTGAATTAATTCTAGCTGATATGGAAACCTTAGAAAAATCTATCACTAAAGAATCTAAGAAATCAAAATCAGGGGACAAGGATGCAATCAAACTCCTCCAGATCTATCAAAAAATTCAAGATTGTTTGAATAAGGGGTTACTTGCAATTAGTTTAAATCTGGATAACGATGAACTGGCACTTATTAGACCCCTCTGTTTAATTACAATAAAGCCTATTATGTTTTTAGCTAATGTCGATGAAAAAGGCTTTGAGAATAATCCATTACTTGATGATCTTAATAGTTATGCAAGCTCAATAAATTGTCCGGTTGTTACTGTTTGTGCAAAGATAGAGTCAGATATTTCTGAGTTAGAAGATGAGGAGAAACTACTATTTCTTTCCGAATTGAATCTAAACGAACCAGGCCTTCATAGAGTAATTCGAAGTGCTTACCAATTACTTGGATTGCAGACTTACTTCACAGCAGGCATAAAAGAAGTTAGAGCATGGACTGTAAAAATTGGTGCTACTGCCCCAGAAGCTGCAGGTGTTATCCATACTGACTTTGAAAAAGGCTTTATTCGTGCCGAGGTAATAAATTATGATGACTTTGCTAAATATGAAGGTGAATTAAAATCAAAAGAGGCTGGAAAAATGAAGTTAGAGGGAAAAGATTATGTGGTTAAAGATGGTGATATTATGCATTTTCGCTTTAATGTCTGATCAATCTTTGACTTTATGTCTTTATAAAAATATAATCTCACGCTGTTAAAGTATACGGTGATGTAGCTCAGTTGGTTAGAGCGCAGCATTCATAATGCTGAGGTCGAGAGTTCAAGTCTCTCCATCACCACCACAATTTTTTCTAGTATTCAGCACTAATTGGAAAAGTTTAGTAATTAAAATCAAATCGGTACTGTTAAAATTATGAAAATTTTTCGTATCATACAAAGTGTATTAGCAGCATTCTTTGGTGTCCAAAATAATAATAAATTCAAGCAAGATGATAAATTTATTGAAAAAAATGGGGTTAAATATTTTTTAATTGTTGGTTTTATTCTAGTTTTGTTATTACTTAGCCTATTAAGTTTATTTGTAAGTTTCATAGTAGATTAGCTATTAGACCTTCTTAAATGGCTTCCTATCATCTAACTCACTAGAATACTCATGCATTTTTTTCGATTCGGCATTCAAAAAATCTTCAATAGCCGCTCTGAAATCTAAATTAGAAATATAGTGATTTGAATAAGTTGAAAATGGTTCAAAACCCCGAGCTAATTTATGTTCACCCTGTGCACCGCCCTCAAAATATTCTAATTTATTTTTAATACAAAATTCTTGCCCCTGGTAGTAACATAACTCAAAATGCAGTCCTGGAACATATAACAGAGCTCCCCAATACCTTCCATAGAGTGTATCACTTCCAATAATATTGAACGCACTTGCCACTTTTCTGCCTTCAGACTCTGCCTCTACCAACAATAATTGTTCAGGCATCACTTCCAATAGTCGATGAAAAAAATTAATTGTTAGATACGGAGTTGAATGATGATCTCTGTAGGTATTACAGTAGCATTGGTAGAAAAAAACAATGTCTGCAGTTTTAATTTCTTTTCCAGTTTTTTGAGTAATACAAAGATTACTATTTTTTATTTTTTTTCGCTCCTGCTTAATTTTTTTCCTTTTGTTGTGATTCAAGGTTGTTAGAAAGTCATCAAAACTCTTATAATTTTTATTCTGCCATTTGAATTGGACTCCATTTCTTGGTAGCCACCCACTTTCATTTAACAAGATATGATCTTTCTCATCAGGAAATAAAATGTGGCATGATGAAATACCATGATCTTTTAGAATCTTCTCAAGCGCATTGATAAGTAATTTTTTTACTTCTATATCTTGAGCGTAAATTCTAGGGCCTGTTATCGGGGTGAATGGAATTCCACACAACATCTTAGGGTAGTAGTCTAATCCATGTTTTTGAAATGCTTCAGCCCACGCCCAATCAAACACATACTCACCATATGAGTGTTCTTTGAGAAAAATTGGCATAAAGCCTACAGTTTGATTATTACTCTTTGCGATAATTGGAAAAGCAATCCAACCAGTATCTTTACCAACTGAGTTTGAATCCTCTAATGCTAATAGAAATTTTAGGTCTAAAAAAGGATTATGCGACATGTTGTCGACAATGGGTAATGTAATATTATGAAAAGTATTACTAGAGACAATTTCTATCATGAAGTTGGGATTTTATCCCAAATCACTTACTAATTAAAGTGGGGATTCTTGTTTAATTTCGTCCTGCTTCTCAGAAATAATTTTTGATGGGACGTTTAAATCTTTTGCAGATAAACTCTCAGCACTCTTTATCTTTTCAGCAAAATTTCTAGCCAAGATTGAAAGCTCATCTAAGGAAATAACATTATCGTTATTGATATCAACCTGTCTAAATTGTCTAGCTACTTGAGGAAGACATACAGTTGTTTCATAAACATCAAGAGTATTATCATTATCAGGGTCACAGGCATGAAATCTAATTTCTACACTGTCTAGCATCTCTCTTAGCTTTTGTTGATAAATAATACTATTTTTATCATCGGATTGAGAAAATTTTGTTAAAGCATCATGAATTTTCTGTAATTCACCTGATTCATCATTTATTTTTTGCTGTTCAATAGATTTTTCATTTGATTTTACTTCACTGTAGGCGATACTTGATATGAATAAACCTATAATAATCAGTGTTTTATTAAAATTAGATACCATATATACTAAACAATATTTCTTTTAAGTGGACAATTAGTATGCTAATCAATTGTTAATTTAATATTACAAACCATGCCTAAATTGTTACCAAATTGTAACATTACATTAACGATGAATAAAGGTTAAAATAACTTCGTTAAATAATAAATATTATTACATTATAAACAATTATTAAATTATGACAGAAAAAAAAGAACAGTTAGTTGTGTTGGTAGATGATGACCCCCGGATTAGAGAGCTAACAGCAAAGTATCTCTCCGATCAAGGTCTATCTACTATAACAGCTGATAGTGGAAAATCTTTAGATGCAGTCCTAAAAAATAACGATATTAGCCTTATTGTTCTTGATGTAATGATGCCAGGAGAAACTGGTTTAAATATTTGTCAGAGACTGCGTGTAAATGAAATTACTATACCAATAATTATGCTTACTGCAAAAGGCGATGAGGTTGATAGAATTGTTGGCCTAGAGATGGGTGCTGACGATTATTTACCAAAGCCCTTTAATCCCAGGGAGCTTCTAGCGAGGATCACTGCGATACTTAGAAGGCAAGATAGTGCTAAGATAATTTCTAAGAACAAAGTGGTCAAATTTGGTGATTTTGTTTTTAACATCGAACAAAGAAGCTTGCATAGAAACGATATTGAAATTTCAATTACTACTGGCGAATATGATTTACTAAAAGTTTTTGCTGAGCGTCCTATGCAACCATTATCACGAGATCAAATTATGCAGCTTTCCAGAGGAAAGGAGCTTGATGTCTTTGACCGAAGTATTGATGTACAAATTTCTCGATTACGAAAGTTAGTTGAGGAAGACCCTAATAAACCAGCCTTCCTTCAAACAAAATGGGGGTTCGGTTATATTTTTAACCCAGATGGTGACACCAAATAATTGAAACTTCTTCCTTCTAGCCTCCTTTCAAGATTTACACTAGTAATTTCAGTGCTCCTTATTTTGTCACAAGTTGTCTCATTAAAAATATTTGATTATTTTGAAAGAGAACCAAGAGCAAAATCAATGGCTCAAGAAATCATCACAATTGTAAACTTTACAAAAGCATCTATTGAGGCTGCAGCAGAGAACAAAAGAATAAGACTATTAAGTCAACTTTCGGGGATGGGCGATGTAAATATTTATCCAGCATACTATTTCGAACCCTTAGAGGATATACCAAACGATCCATTTCTTCAGTCAGTAACAAAAAAAATTACTCAGGAATTACCGTTGGGCACAATGATAACTGTCAACCATTATGATATTCCTGGTATTTGGGTAAGTTTTGAGATTGATAGTGATCTTTTTTGGGTAGTAATTCCAAGAAAAATTATTGACCGTCCATTTCCTCTACATTGGATTGGATGGGGATTAATTATTTTAGGGCTTGCCATAGCTGCAGCCTACCTAGTAACCCAAAGAATAAGTAGACCACTAAATAGGTTAATTGATGGCGTAGATAAAATCCGTTTTGGACAAGCCATACAACGACTACCTAGCGATAGTGTTTCAGAATTTAACGCAGTTAGTGAGGCATTTAATGAAATGTCAGATAATTTAGAGAAAATTAATAAGAATAGAAGATTTTTACTTGCTAGCGTTTCTCATGATATTAGAACTCCATTAACACGACTAAGACTTGCTTCTGAAATGTTACCCGAGAAATCTCAGGAAACAAAAGACAGTATGGAACAAGATATTTCTGAAATAAATGAAATTATTAACCAGTTCCTAGATTTTGCTAGGGGCTTTGAAGATGAACCAATAACTAGTGTAAATTTAGGGAGGCTTCTCAAAGAGACTCAGTTAAAACATCAAAGATCAGGACATAATTTTAAGCTTAAAAAAACAAATATAAAGGCTGATATCCCTAAAAAATTATTTGTTGACTTAAGGATATTGGCATTTAAGAGATGTCTAGATAACCTTATTAATAACGCTTTTTTTTATACAAAAGGTGAGGTTAAGGTTTTAGCTACACTTCATGAAGAAAGTTTTTCAATAAGTATTATTGATGAAGGACCGGGAATTCCTGAAGACAAAAAGAAACGTTTACTAGAGCCATTTGAAAGAGTTGATATAGCCAGAGGTAATTCGGGAGGGGCTGGTTTAGGACTAACTATTGCAGATCAAATTGCTAAGGCTCATTGGGGTAAACTTGAACTAATCAATCTAGAAGAGGGTGGTCTTGAAGCTAAACTAACAATTCCATTAAATTTAGGCTAATCTCTAACCAAACCAATTAAGTTGCTTCCTTAAATTTACAACGGTCCCTATAATAATTAACGCTGGTGACTTAATCTTTGCTCTAGAAACTTTTGATCTAATATTACTTAATTGACCAACAATAACCTTTTGATTTTTAGTAGTTCCATTTTCAATCACAGCAATTGGCATACTTTTAGACATTCCATGTATTGATAGATTTCGAGTTAAATCTCCAAGACTAAGAAGCCCCATATAAATGACTAATGTTTGTTTTTCGACAATGAGTTTGGACCATTCAAAGTTAATCTCACCATCCTTAAAGTGTCCAGTTAAAAATAAGCAGCTTTGTGAGTGATCTCTATGAGTAAGTGGAATCCCTGCATAGGAAGCGACCCCATTAGCGGCCGATATTCCGGGTACCACCTGAAAAGCTACCTTATGTTTCATTAAACTTTCAATTTCCTCCCCTCCTCGCCCGAATATAAAAGGATCGCCTCCCTTAAGCCTAAGAACTCTTTTCCCTTGCTTTGCATGGGCCACTAAAAATTCATTAATTTTATCTTGCGAAATTGTATGTTGATCCCTTTTTTTGCCTGCATAAACCATTTCAGCATCGCGCCTAACTAGCTCAAGAACCTCATCTGATACTAAATTATCATAAATACAGATATCACATTTCTGCATTAAATTTAGCGCTCTTAATGTAAGAAGGTCTCTTTCGCCAGGACCCGACCCAACAAGAAATACTTCACCATAATTCTTAGCCTTTTGTTTTTTAAAGAAGTCTGAGAAATCCTTCTTGGAAGGATTATTATCTTTAGAATTAAATTTATGTATAAAATTACTTTCAAAAAAACTTTCCCAAAATATTCTTCTCTTATTTCCCGATTTAATATTTTTCTTAACAAAACTTCTTAGCTTTCCAACATAATTCACAAGGCCTGCATATGAGGCTGGAATAATTGCCTCAATTTTTTCTCTTAACATTCTTGCAAGAACAGGAGCCTTACCCCCACTGGTAATTGCTATTACTAATGCATCTCTTTCAATAATTGAACCCATCGTAAAAGTACAAAGCTTCGGTTGGTCCACAACATTTATAGGTATATTTTTTTTATTAGCGACACGATAAATTTCTTTATTAACCTTAAGATTGTTAGTTGCAGCAATAATTAAAGTAGGACTCTTAATATCAACCTCATTAAAACTTTTCTTAATAAATTTACCTTTGTTTTTTTTTAATAATTTACTAAGTTCGATACAAATACTTTCAGAAATAACAGTTATATGTGGACTAGCTTTTGATAATAGGATAACTTTTCTTAGTGCAATAGTTCCACCACCAATTACAGTAACTGGCTTGGACTTAATGTCTATAAATATAGGGAAGTTTTCCATAACAAAATGTTACTCTATTCGAGTAAGTATATAAACAATCACCTAAAAATTTCTGTTATAAAGCTTTATAATGCTGTTTATGAATAAATCAAAAATAACTTAATGACAAACAAATACTATATTAAAACATTTGGCTGCCAGATGAATGAGTATGACTCTGAAAAGATTGGAAGTGTCTTAGATAAAAAAAGTCATCTTACAGAAACATCAGCACCAGAAGATGCAGACCTTATTATTCTTAATACTTGCTCTATTAGAGAAAAAGCTGAGGTAAAAGTCTTTAGTGATCTTGGACGATTCCGAGAGCTAAAAGAAAAAAAACCGGGCCTTAGAATAGCTGTAGGTGGATGTGTTGCAAGTCAAGAAGGCGAAAATATAATTAAAAGAGCTCCTTATGTTGACCTTGTTTTTGGGCCGCAATCACTACATAGAGTTTCAGAGTTGCTCGACAAAAGAGAGGTTTCTGGAAAACCACAGATTGATATTACATTTCCTGAAATTGAAAAATTTGATCATCTTCCAATAATAAATAAAAATCGTGTGTCTGCTTCTATTTCTATTATGGAGGGCTGTAGTAAATATTGTTCTTTTTGCGTTGTTCCATTCACAAGAGGAGAAGAAATATCGCGGCCTTTAGAAGGAATCTTAAATGAGATAGTAAGATTAACATTTAATGGGGTAAGTGAAATTATATTGCTAGGTCAGAATGTTAATGCCTACAGAGGAGTAATGGATAATGGAGATATCGCCGATTTTTCACTTTTACTAGAATATGTTGCAGAAATTAAAGAGATAAAGCGTATCCGATTCACCACAAATCACCCTAATGAAATGACTGATAGCCTCATTGATTGCTTCAGAAGTATTGATAAACTTGCCAAAACTATCCATCTACCCATACAGTCTGGATCTGATAGGATCCTATCAGCAATGAAAAGAAATTATACGGCACTGGAATATAAATCAATAATCCGAAAAATCAGAAAGGTATGTCCAGAAATTTCATTAACCTCAGATTTTATTATTGGATTCCCTAATGAAACAGACAAAGAATTTGAGTCGACAATAAAAATAATGAAAGATCTTGAGTTTGATTACAGTTTTAGCTTTCTATATAGCCCAAGACCAGGAACTCCAGCCTCTTATTTACAAGATAATATCCCTAACAAAATAAAACAACAACGCCTTGAGGAACTTCAAAAATTAAATGTCTCTCAAGGAAAAAAATATACAGAGCTAATGAAGGGAACTAATCAAAGAGTACTTTTTGACCACTACTCTAAAAAAAATAAAGGTGTGTTATTAGGTAAAACAGACAATAATCGTATCGTTGAAGCTAGTTCAGATTCGGGTTTACTTAACAAATTCGTAAATGTTAAAGTTGCCAAGACAGATACGAAAAATTTGCAGGTTGAGTCTTTAATCTCATGAAAGTTAATCTAGATCTTCCAGATGATGACAATAAAAAACTTGCTAACCTATGTGGTGTGCTTGATGAAAATTTGAAACAAATTGCTGCTGGTTTTAATATTTCTATTTCAAGAAAAGGCTCACTTTTCACACTTAATGGTAATAAGAAAGAATTAACCCTAGCATCTCAATTAATTGAAAGCTTCTATTATCGTGCTAGCAAGCCTTTAACCCAGGAGGATATACAGCTTTTGATGGTAGAAGTTAATAAAGTAAATCCGGATCAACAGAATGCATCACCTCAGCTATTAACTAAAAAAACTGATCTACAAGGTAGAACGCCACGTCAAATTTCTTACTTAAATAATATTCAGCAGCATGATATCAATTTTGGTATTGGTCCAGCTGGAACCGGAAAAACCTATCTAGCCGTTGCATCAGCAGTAGATGCTTTAAATAAAGAAAAAGTGAAACGAATCGTTTTGGTTAGACCTGCTGTCGAAGCTGGGGAAAGATTAGGATTTTTACCAGGTGATTTAGCTCAAAAGGTCGATCCTTATCTTCGTCCTTTATATGACGCATTATATGATTTGGCTGGCTATGATAATGTTACAAAATTATTTGAGAAAGGAATATTGGAAGTAGCCCCTCTCGCATATATGCGTGGAAGAACACTAAATCAGAGCTTCATAATTCTTGACGAAGCACAAAATACAACCCCAGAACAAATGAAAATGTTTTTAACAAGAATTGGTTTTGGGACTAAGGCAGTTATCACAGGTGATATAACTCAAATTGACCTGGCAAAAGGGCAGCAAAGTGGCTTGATTGAGATACAAAAAATTCTTATAAATATAAAAGGGATCGAATTTACTCAATTTAAATCAGATGATGTAGTGAGACATCCATTAGTCCAAAAAATTATTAATGCGTACGAAAAATTTTCAGATAAGTGATTATGCCAATAAAATCAAATATGTCACTGAAGGTTCAGGATACTTTAAATAAAAACAAAATAATTAAAGCGAAGGACTGTAAATTATGGTTATCTGAGCTAGCTACAAAAAAAGCATTTATTACCGTTAGAATAGTTTCCGAAAAGAATTCTGCAGAGCTTAATAAGCAATTCAGAAAAATTGATAAGCCCACTAATATTTTATCTTTCTTAATTAAGGACACCCCATTAATTGGAGATCTTATTTTATGTCACCCAATTATTAAAGAAGAGGCTAAAAAACAAAATAAAGAGATAATTTCGCATTATGCTCACCTTATTATTCATGGCTATCTTCATCTACTTGGCTATGATCATGAAAATGATAAAGAAGCAATAAAAATGGAAGCTAAAGAAATTCAAGTATTAGGTAGACTCGGTTTTCCTAATCCATACACTTCAAATATAATCTAATTAATGAAAAATAAAAAAAGTCGTATATTAAAGAAAATTAGGAAGCTTTTGTTTAAACCTCAGAATAAGGAGCAAGTCTCAGAGGTAATAAAATCTGCCTTTGATCAGCGAATAATAGATTCAGACTCGCTCACAATGTTAGAGGGAGTCCTTAATGTGTCTGAAATGCAGGTAAGAGATATTATGATTCCAAGATCACAAATAGATTTTATTGACATCACAAAAAAACCTGAAGAATTTATTCCATATGTTATTGAGACTGCTCATTCTCGTTTTCCGGTGACTGAAAATGATGTTAATGATGTTTTGGGTATTTTATTGGCAAAGGACTTACTAAGGTACATAGCTGGAGATGAATTTGAATTACGTGATAAATTAAGACCCGCTATTTTTGTTCCAGAATCAAAACGACTGAATGTTTTATTAAAAGAATTTCGAAGTAATAGAAATCATATTGCTATTGTGGTCGATGAATACGGTGGTGTAAGTGGTATGGTTACAATTGAAGATGTATTAGAACAAATTGTTGGTGATATTGAGGATGAATTCGATTATGACGAAACAGAAGATAATATTATCGAAGATAAGGAAGGAGAATTTAGAGTAAAGGCTTCAACTGAAATTGAAGATTTTAATGGCTTCTTTGGAACAAACTATAGCGACGAGGAATTTTCTACCATTGGAGGATTGGTGACTCATCACTTTGGATACCTACCAAGCAAAGATGAAGTAATTTCGTTTGATGCATTTGATATAAGAATACTCCGATCAGATAGCAGACAAATTCATACAATACTTATAAAAATTACTTTTCCAGAAAATAATGAAAGCTAAAAATTGAACTAATATGTTCGTCTATTGCTCCTACAATTTTAAAGGAAAAAAATATTATGCGCCTACTTCTTATTACACTCTTACTACTTTCAAATATAACATTTGCTCAACATCATAACGAAACACAGAAGCTTGATGATTCTCCAATAGTAGATAGCCTCCCCTCTGTTTACTATGAGTTTGTAGAGGTAGTAGGTATACTCACAACGGATGAGATTATTGCACTCATAGGTGAGCCTGCTAAAAAAATAAATATTAAGATGCAGTCATCTAATAACATTATTGCTAGTACTTGGTATTATCACAATCTAAATACAGATGAGTCAGGAAAATATTTTCCGACAACAGAGTTAGACATAATTGATGGTTTTGTGGAATCAGTGACATTTATGAATAATATAAATGAATCAAACCTCACAGAAGGGACACAGTTCGACGTTAAAAAACAAGACAATATTTTTTAATAGCAATAATAAAAAAATAAAGCAATGTACAATTGCTTTATGGCATTAAGTAGTTTTCTAGATAAAAAAATACTCTTACCACTTATCCTCTCTTTTTTGTTTGGGGGGTTAAGTGTTTTTTCTTTTGCTCCATTCAATCTTCCTTTTGTTATTTTTGTCTCTTTTGCTGCCTTATTAGCAATAATAAAAAAATATGATAAGCCTAACTCTCATACTTTAATTTTCGGGCTTGGGTTTTTCTTATCCGGAGTTTATTGGCTTGTAATATGCCTGAATCAATATGGGCAAATGAATTTCTTCCTTGCTGTTCTCTTTACGCTTATTCTATGTATCTTTTTATCTTTATTTTTTTTCCCTATTACTTTTTATAAAAAATATTATACAAGCTTATTTTTTGTGCCAGTTTTTTTTACACTTATTGAATGGTTAAGAGGAATAATTTTTACAGGATTTCCTTGGTTATCCTTAGGTTACAGCCAAATCCCAGACAGCCCTTTAGCTGGATATGTTTCTATTACAGGAATTCATGGAGTAACTTTTTTAATTCTACTAACAATAACAATCACATTAAGAATTTTTAATAAAATCTATTGCCGTGAATCTATGTGGCTTGGTTTATTTTTAATACTTATTTGGGTGTCTGGAGAACTTTTAAAAAATGTTTCCTGGGTTAATAAAATTAATAGTCCTGTCAAAGTCAGCTTAATCCAAGGTAATATCTCCCAGGATAAAAAATGGGACAGTAAATTCTTAAATGAAAGTCTCATAAATTACATGGGATTAATAAAAAGCTCTAGCGGCTCACTAATAGTTCTCCCTGAGACATCAATCCCTCTAATGCTTCATCAGATTCCTAATAGCTACCTTAATGATATAAGAAGTTATGCAATAAAAAATGATGCAGACGTAATTCTTGGAGTAATTGAAAAAGATGAAAAAAAATTTTATAACAGCGCTATATCAATTGGGGCTTCTCCAATGCAGCGCTACAGAAAATCTCATTTGGTCCCCTTTGGCGAATTTATTCCATTTAATAAAATAATTGGTTACATATATAAACATTGGTTAGATATTCCATTCAGTAACTTATCAAGTGGGCAAGAAAAACAACCACTTATAGATTTGAATGGCCAGAGGTTAGGGCTAAATATATGCTATGAAGATGTTTTTGGTTATGAAATTATCAAATCTCTTCCAGAAGCAACATTATTAGTAAATATTAGTAATGATGCTTGGTATGGAAAATCAATCGCTGCTAGTCAGCACCTTCAGATATCACAAGCTAGAGCAATGGAAACTCAAAGAATGATGCTGCGAGCAACAAATACTGGCATAACCGCTATTATTAATACAGATGGTAACCTCATTAGCTCATTACCACAGCATGAAGTAGGCGTATTAGATGGAATCGTTCAAGGCTACAAAGGTAGCACTCCATTTAGTAAATATGGTAACTACCCGGTTATTATTCTGTGCTTATTAAGTCTTTTATTTATTGTTAGATCAAAAAGATAGAAGATATATAACCTCACTTTGATGTGGCACAAAAAAACAGTAAAATGAACAATTGAAAATATAATTAAGATTATGAAACCAACATTCCAAGAAATCATCCTTAACCTCCAAAAATACTGGGCAGATAAAGGATGTGCGCTTATCCAACCTTACGATATGGAAGTAGGTGCAGGAACATCGCATACTGCTACCTTTTTAAGGTCATTGGGGCCAGAACCATGGAAAGCTGCCTACGTTCAGCCTAGCCGTCGACCAAAGGATGGTCGATATGGAGAAAATCCTAATCGTCTGCAGCATTATTATCAATTTCAAGTAGTGCTCAAGCCTTCTCCTGAAAATATCGTGGATTTATATATGGGGTCACTTGAGAATTTAGGTTTTAACCTAAAAGAAAATGATGTGAGATTGGTTGAAGATAATTGGGAAAACCCAACATTAGGTGCCTGGGGTCTGGGATGGGAGGTATGGTTAAATGGTATGGAAATTACACAATTTACTTACTTTCAGCAGGTTGGTGGTATAGCCTGTAAGCCAATAACTGGAGAAATCACCTATGGATTAGAAAGATTAGCAATGTACATACAAAATGTTGACAGCATATATGATATTCAATGGACACATAACTTAAAATACGGAGATATTTTTCTTCAAAATGAAATAGAACAAAGTGCATATAATTTCGAGCACAGTGATGCCAAATTTCTATTAAGTGCATTCGCTGCATATGAAGAGCAAGCAAGTAACTTAGTTAGTAAGTCTCTTGCTTTACCAGCATACGAGCAAGTTTTAAAGGCAGCTCATACTTTTAACCTACTTGATGCAAGAGGTGTAATTAGCGTTACAGAAAGAGCAGACTATATTGCTAAGATTAGAAAAATTTCCCGTGAAGTTGCAGCCTCATACCTTGATAGCAGAAAAAAACTTGGGTTTCCCTTAGCAAACCCTGTTCACGCGAAAGAAATAACGGATCAACTTGATAATGATTGAAGAAAACTTACTAATAGAGATTGTTACTGAAGAGCTTCCTCCTCAATCACAAAAAGAACTTGGAGAAAATTTTGGAAAAAGTATTTTTGAAAGCCTGAAGAATCAAAAATTAATTAATGAATCAACATTTGAGGTTTATAGCACCCCACGAAGACTAGGTGTCAAAATAACCAAAGTCTTATCTGAGGCTACTACAGAAAAAAAACTAATTAAGCTAATGCCAAAAAAAATAGGTTTCGATGTTGGTGGAAATGCACAACAAGCATTAATTAAAAAATTAGAATCTATTGGTGAAAAAGAATCATCTCTTTCAGAAATTATAACTAAAGAAGAAATCCTATATATAGAAAAAGATATTATTGGTAAGAAATTATATGAAATTGTAGAGGGGCTTATTCATGATTGCCTTATTAAGCTTCCTATAAAAAAAGTTATGACTTACCAATTAGAAGATGGATGGGAAACAGTAAACTTTGTAAGGCCTGCAAAAAACCTAGTAATTCTTCATGGAAGTAAACTTATTAATGCAACTGTTCTTGGGATTAAATCTTCAAGGACTACAGTTGGGCATAGATTTGAGTCAAAAAATAAAGTGATAGAATTAGTTCATGCTAATGACTATGAGGACAAGCTTCTAAAAGAAGGTTCCGTCATTGCTAGCTTTGAAAAAAGAAAAAGTGCTATTAAAAACTCTATTAGTATAGCAACACAAGCACTAAAGAAAAATGTTTTAGCTATAAATGATGATAGTCTCTTAGAAGAGGTAACTGCATTAGTTGAAATGCCAAATATATTAATTGGTAAATTTGAGAGTAAATATCTAGATGTTCCACAAGAATGTTTAATACTTACTATGAAATCAAATCAAAAGTATTTCCCAATTGTGGATAATAAAAATAAACTTACTAATCAATTTATAATAGTTTCAAATCTTACTCCAGCTAACCCAAAAAAAATTATAGAAGGAAATGAAAAGGTAATTCGCCCGAGGCTTGCAGATGCTGAATTCTTCTTTAAGCAGGATAAGAAAAATACTCTACTTGAGATGTCTAATAAGCTTGATAAAATTATTTACCATAATAAATTAGGCTCCCAGTCAGATAGAGCTAAAAGAGTATCTAAAATACATCGGCATATATACCAAGAGCTCTCTATTGGAGACTTTAAAGATTTTGAACGAGTTGCGCTTTTGGCAAAAGCAGATTTAGTATGCTTAATGGTTGGAGAATTTCCAGAATTACAAGGAATAATGGGAAGATACTATGCACTTAACTCAAATGAAGATATTAGTATTGCTGACACTATAGAAGATCACTACAAACCAAAATTCTCTGGAGATACGCTTCCCAGAAGCACACTAGGTGTAACATTTGCTCTAGCTGATAAATTTGAAACCTTAATTAGCTTATTTTCAATTGATGAAAAGCCAACAGGTGTTAAGGATCCCTTTGGGCTAAGAAGAAATGCAATTGGCATAATTAGACTTCTAATTGAAAATAATCTCCCCTTAAATATTAGGCAATTAATTGAAAAATTTATGCCAAAAACATCTGCGGACAAAGTAACTAACGTGAAGAATTTTATTGATGAAAGACTTATAAATTACCTAAAAGAAAAAAGCTATCTTTCCCAAGAGATTGATGCAGTAATGTCAAGCAGCCCAGTCTATCTTCATAATATTATAGAAAAGATTGAAGCAATTAGAGCGTTCTCAGCACTAGAAGAAGCTCAAGAGCTAGCAGCAGCAAATAAGCGTGTCTCTAATATACTTAAAAAATATCAGGTAACCAATAATACGGAAATTATAACTTCCCTCCTAAATGAACCTCAAGAAAAAGAACTCTATAAGTCATTAAAAAAACAAATGCCAATCGTTAAAAGATATCTAGGAGACAGTAATTACGTTGATGCCCTAAGAGGTTTAGTAGAGCTAAAAGATCCTATTGATAATTTTTTTGATAAAGTTATGGTTAACGATAAGAATATTGATATAAAAAATAATCGCCATAATCTTTTAATACAGCTACATGAAATATTAAATTGTGTAGCCGATATCTCAAAAGTCTCAAGTTCATGAAGATTGTTATATTAGATCGTGACGGTGTTATCAATCAAGATAATGTTAA
Organism: Methylophilaceae bacterium; assembly: GCA_028351715.1. Lineage (GTDB taxonomy): Bacteria > Pseudomonadota > Gammaproteobacteria > Burkholderiales > Methylophilaceae > BACL14. The sequence continues at coordinate 32,726 of JAOMKM010000003.1, forward strand.
CCATATCAAGAATCCAAATGAATGGATCCCAATTCCTCAAAGCTTAGAGGCTATTACTCTTCTAAACCAGCATGGATTTTATGTCGTTATAGCAACTAATCAATCAGGAATTGGTCGTGGGTTATTTGATTTTGATAATCTTAACCTTATTCATGGAAAAATGATTAAGATGCTAGGGCAACTAGGAGGGTCAATTGATGCAATTTTTTACTGCCCCCATACTGACGAAGATAATTGTAATTGCAGAAAGCCAGATATTGGAATGTATGAAGAAATTAGTAAAAGATTTTCAATTTCATTAAAAAAAATACCTGCTGTAGGAGACTCAATAAGAGACCTTCAGGCATATAAAAAAATTGGAGCTCAGCCTATACTAGTTAAGACTGGGAATGGGGAAGAAACATTACTTCAAAAAAAGTATCCGAAGAATACCTGGATATTTGATGACTTATTTGAGGCTGCAGAAGCCATAATAGAGAAATATTAAATATTATGATGCTAATTATTAGGTCACTAATTTTTCAATTAGGCATGTGGTTGTTTACAATACCATTTACGATTTCAATATTATTTATTATTCCATTTAAACCTCAGACTCGATATCAATATATATCATTGTGGGCAAAAAACAATGCTTTCATGGCTAAAGATAACTTGTAATCTTAATTTTAAGGTTAGTGGTGTAAAAAATATACCGAAACACCCTTCATTGATTCTTTCTAAGCATCAATCAGCATGGGAAACTCTAGCTTTCCAAAAAATATTTCCGCCACAGGTATGGGTACTTAAAAGAGAATTGCTTTTAGTACCATTTTTTGGTTGGGGTTTAGCTATGACATCACCAATTGCAATAGATCGTAAAGCAGGCAAAAAAGCATTAGATCAAATGCTTGTCCAAGGCATTGATCGAATCAAAAAAGGTTTTTGGATTGTAATATTTCCAGAAGGTACTCGCATAAAACCAGGAGAAGTAGGAAAATATCATATTGGAGGAGCGTGGTTTGCTATAAAATCTGAAACAGATATTGTGCCAGTTGCCCATAATGCTGGATTATACTGGCCCAAGAATTCATTCATAAAGAAGCCAGGTGTAATTAAGGTGTCTATAGGAAAACCTATTTCATCTAAAGGAAAAACTTCTGAACAATTGAATGGTGACGTTAGAAATTGGATAGAAAATGAAATGATAAAATTTAATGCTTAAAGCTCAATTTAAGTCCACAGAGACAATAGACTTACTCGATGGTAATTCAATTAGCTATTTATTAATAAGAAAATATAGACGCTCTATTGGTTTAAGAATTACCAAGGATGGATTGATTGTTAATGCTCCAATATTAGTTTCAAAAAGTCACGTAAAAAAAATTATTATTTCAAAAGAAAAATGGATAAAATCAAAATTAAACCTTATCAAGATGAAGATTCCTCCATTTACCCTAAGAAATGGTCACGAATTTAATCTCCTTGGAGAAAAATTTACATTCAAAATAACTGAGGGTAAAAAGAAAATATATCTACAGAATAATTCATGCTTTATATCTTTTGATGCTATCAGCAAGGAAGATAAATTAAAAGAATATTTTATTGATTGGCTAAAGGAATATGCGCTTGATTTCTTTATTAAAAGAGTAAATTTTCACTCAAAAAAAAATAATCTTTTTCCAAATAAAGTTTTACTCTCAAATGCAAAAACTAAATGGGGTTCATGTAACAACAAAAAAGAAGTAAGGCTGAATTGGAGACTTATTCAATCAAGTACTCCAATTATTGATTATGTTATTTGTCACGAACTTTCTCATCTAAAATTCATGGATCATTCGCAACAATTTTGGAGTTTAGTTAGTGAAATTTTTCCGGGCTACAAAGAAACACAAAAACAACTTAAATTAGTTGGCTTTCAACTTTATCATCTAGATTGATATAAGCGACCTAATATCTCTGGTAATCATTTCTTGAGATGATCCATATGAGTGGCGTACTCGAATACTTCCTTTTTTATCAATTAAATAGATGGCCGAAGAATGATCAATTGTATAATTTTTTCCCTCTCCAACTTTCTTATAAAAAATCTTATATTGACTGGCTATTTTTTTTATATCATCAGCTGAACCTGTTAGACCGATAAAAGAAGAATCAAATGAAGGCACATAATTCTCCAACAATTTTATAGTATCTCTTTCTGGATCAAGTGACACAAATATAACTTGTAACTTATCCCCATCATCTCCTAATGAATCTTTTATAGCCTTGAGCTCATACATCGTAGTTGGACAAATATCTGGACAGTATGTAAACCCAAAGAAAATTGCTACCACTTTCCCCCTAAAGTCCTTTAACTTAGTGCTTTTACCTAAATGAGAAGTCAATATAAAGGAGGAATTTAATCTAGCCTCAGTAATATCTGAGCCATTAAACTTTAAATCAGGGGCTTTTGAACAAGAAAATAGAAAAAAAAATTAGAGATATAAATAATAAGTAATTACGCATAATGAGTCTCTAAAAAATAATTATTTATTTTATCATGTTATCTTATGTCAAAATAAAGACTTAAACGAATTGTTAAGAATTATTTAAAGGAAAAATATGTCAATTCCACAATCAATGGACGATAGAGATGGATTTATTTGGTTTAATAATAAATTAGTTCCATGGCGCGATGCTAAAACTCACGTTTTAACTCACACCCTTCATTACGGTCTAGGAGTATTTGAAGGTGTAAGAGCCTACGAGACAAAAACCGGCACCGCCATATTTAGACTTGAAGATCATACAAAAAGGTTATTCAATTCTGCGCACATTGTTGGTATGAAAATGCCATATGACAAAGAAACTGTAAATAAAGCTCATAAAACAGCAGTGCAAGAAAATAACTTAAAGTCAGCATATATTAGGCCAATGGCATTTTATGGGTCTGAGGCTATGGGTATTTCTGCAACAACACTATCAACCCACCTAATTGTTGCTGCATGGAGCTGGGGTGCATATATGGGTCAAGAAGCCCTAGAAAAAGGAATTACAGTTAAAACTTCTTCTTTTTCTAGACATCATATAAATAGCACAATGTGTAAAGCTAAAGCGAATGGTAATTATCTAAACTCAATCCTTGCTCATCAAGAGGCAACTACGGATGGTTATGATGAAGCTCTTTTGTTGGACACTCAAGGCTTTGTTGCTGAAGGATCGGGAGAAAATATTTTTATTGTCAAAAATGGAAAGCTTTTAACTCCATCATTAACTAGTGCACTTGAAGGAATTACTCGAGATTCAGTAATTACAATTGCTAAAGATTTAGGAATTGAAATTACCGAAAGAAATATTACTCGAGATGAAATATATACAGCTGATGAAGCATTTTTTACCGGAACAGCTGCAGAAGTAACCCCTATTCGCCAATTAGATAAAAGAGATATTGGAAGTGGAGTTCGAGGTCAGATTACAAATGAAATTCAATCGATATACTTTGAGGCGGTTAAGGGAAACAACGACAAATACGGTCATTGGTTAAGCCACATTGATTAGCTAAATTTCTAATACCAATCAGATTGAAAGTCATACAGAAAGTCATAGTCACCTAATAATGACCTTACTATTGAATTCATATTTGAATTTTTGCTGTTGCTGTAAACCTTATGCTGACCAACAAGATTATCACTTTCAAGATTAAATTTTTTCAATACTCTTTGGGTTTGCATTGCTACTGCGTCACCAGTTTCAATAATAGTAATCTCACTATTAAAAAAATTTTCGACATTTTTTTTAATAAAAATATAGTGAGTACACCCTAAAACAACAACATCAACATTATGCTCTAGTAATGGTGTTAAATTTTTGTTTACCAACGAAATTAGTTCATGAGAGTCAATCTGCCCACGCTCAATAAGTTCTACTAGACCAATACAAGGTTGCGTAAAAAACTTTGTGTCACCAGAATAAGAGTCGAGAAGTGCTGAGAATTTTGAGCTATTAATTGTTCCCTCTGTTGCCAAAATACCAATTTTTTTTCTTTTAGAAGCTTCATTGGCAGGCTTTATTGCTGGCTCCATCCCTATAATAGGAAAATCATAAATTTCTCTTAATTTACCTATAGAAGAGGCTGTTGCTGTATTGCAAGCAATAACTAATAATTTTATTTGATGGTTTGTAACTAAAAAGTCGACGATAGTAATTGATCGGTCTAATATAAACGAGTCATCTTTGGTTCCATAAGGCGCATTTATTGAATCGGCTACATAAACTAAGCATTCATTCGATAGTTTAGAATGAATTTTTTGAAGAACAGAAAGCCCCCCAACGCCAGAATCGAAAATACCAATAGGAAAAGATTTATTCATTTTGATTATTATAAAGGCTTTAGATAAAGAAGGTTAATGTACAATAAGTTTAAGGAAAAATATGGCAAATAGACTAACAAAAATTTATACAAGAACTGGTGACGAAGGAAAAACTGGATTAGGTGATGGTTCCAGAATAGATAAATTTAACTCAAGAATTGAAGGTCTGGGTAGTATCGATGAGCTTAATTCTGTTATTGGGATAATTATTAGTGAGGATATCCCAGCTAAAGAATCAAAATGGCTTAAAAAGATACAACATGATTTATTTGATATAGGTGGAGAACTTTCTATCCCTAACTTTAAAAAATTAACAATATCAAAAGTTGAATTTCTGGAGTCTAATATTGATACAATAAATAAAGAGCTACCTCCCTTAAAAGAATTCATCCTACCTGGAGGGTCTAAAGTATCTGCTTATACTCATCTTGCCAGAACAATATGTAGAAGAGTAGAAAGGAATTTATTTAAATTAAACCAAAATAATAAAGTAAATGAAGTCTCCTTAAAATATATCAATAGATTGTCAGATTTTCTTTTCGTTTTAGCTCGACACTTCAATAAGTCCAAAAATATTAATGATATTTTCTGGAAAAAAAATATTTAGTACTAACAATTCATGACCAGTAATTTTCTTAACGTTATTAAAAAAAAGGTAGGGGCCTACTTTAACCCTTCAAGAATTGATCACGACTTAATCAGTCCATTTGCAATCGAAATAATTGAAACATTTATAAATAATAAATTTGATGCCTTTATTGTGGGAGGTGCAATTAGAGATATTTTAATTGGACAAAAGCCAAAAGATTTTGATATAGCAACAAATGCTACCCCCGAACAAGTTTGTTCAATTTTTAAAAAATCAAGAATTATTGGGCGTAGATTTCAAATTGTGCATGTCATTAGACATTTTGAAATAATAGAAGTATCTACGTTTAGATCGCCACCTCAAAATAAAATTAAAATGAAGAATGGAGTTTTTAAGGACAACGAATTTGGTTCTATAAAAGAAGATGCAGCTAGAAGAGACTTCACCTGCAATGCCTTATATTATGATCCAGTAAGAAAAAAATTAATTGATTTCTATGGTGGAATCAAGGACATTCAAAAAAAACAGCTTAATCTAATTGGGGATCCAAAAATTCGATTTGATGAGGATCCGATAAGAATTCTAAGGGCTATTCGGTTTTCAGCAAAGTTAGGCATGCCCTTAAATAGATCATTAACTGATCATATTAATCAATCACTATCACTCCTAGATAAAGTTCCCTACTCCAGACTATTCGATGAGATTATGAAATTATTTTTAACTGGGCATGGAGTTAAGAGTATGACTCTATTCAAGAAATTTTTATTAGCTCATAAATATTTTCCAGCTCTGCTTAATACAGACTCATATGAATTTATTAACCAAGGACTTGTTAATACTGACTATAGAATATTAAATAATAAATCTATTAATCCAGGCTTTCTTCTAGCAGTTTTTCTATGGCCAGACGTTAAATTAGTATGGAACAAAAAAGCCAAAAATATTCACCCTTCAACAGCACTAAATGAGGCAATTGATAATATTCTTATCAAGCAATCAAGAATATTTCCAATTCAAAAAAGATTTGCTATTACTATGTCTGAAATATGGCGACTTCAACCCCGCTTTGAAAATTTAAGTGCAAAAAGGGTATACCGTCTATCTAAACATCCTAGATTTAGGGCGGCATATGACTTTTTATTACTTAGAAACTTAAATGATAAAGCACTTAAAAATACAGCTTCTTGGTGGATAAATTTTGTAGAAGCAGATCAGAATAAAAAAAATTAATTACATGAACATAAGTTTAAAGAAAATGCATAATATATTTATTGGTTTAGGAAGTAATTTGGATAATCCTCAACAAAAAATTAAGGATGCTATCGATTTAATTGAAGGAATAGATGATATCAATATTATAGCTACCTCAAGCTTATACGAAACCCCCCCCGTAGGGTTTTTAGATCAACCAAACTTTATTAATGCTGTCATACAAATTTCTTCGTCAATAAATTATAATAGTCTACTTATTAAGTTACTTGATATTGAACTTAAATTTGGAAGGATTAGAAAAAAAAAGAATGGTCCAAGAACATTAGACCTTGATATCTTGTTGTTTGATGATTTAATATTGAAGAGTGAATCATTAATTATTCCTCACCCAAGAATGCATGAGAGGTTATTTGTGTTAATACCACTTTTAGAAATTTCACCTGCAATTAAAATACCTAAATATGGTTCTGCTAGTGAACTTATATCTAGACTAACAATGCAAAATATTAAAAAGGTAGAAGCTTGAGTATTTTTAATAAATATCCATATATTGTTGTTGAAGGCCCAATTGGCTCAGGGAAGTCCACCCTGGCAAAACTTATAGCAAATCAATTTAATGCTCATATGTTCTCTGAAAAAGCCGAACGAAATCCTTTTTTACCCAAATTCTATGAGGATATGAAACATTACGCACTTCCTACGCAACTTTTTTTTCTTTTTCAACGTGCTAACCAGATTAATGAATTAAAACAAAAAGATTTTTTCAGAAGTGGTGTAATTTCAGACTTCTTTTTACAAAAAGATCCTATCTTTGCAAAGTTAAATCTTGATAATGATGAATATAAACTTTACCATCAGATCTATCAGCACTTAGAGCTTAAGGTTCCTGTCCCAGATTTAGTAATTTATCTTCAAACACCTGTTGATTTATTGAGATATCGCGTTGAAAAAAGAAACATTAAATATGAACAAAAAATTACAACCGAATACCTAGAGCGGATTGCAGAGTCATACAGTAATTACTTTCATAATAATCATCACTCGAACGTGTTAATTGTTAATAATCAAGATCTTGATATTTTAGAAGATAAGTCAGCATTAAACATGTTGATTGAAAGAATAGAACAAATCTCAAGTATCAGGGAATATTTTAATCCAAGATTGCTATGAATAGAATAAATACGTTATTAATTAAGAAGAATATCTCCATAATTACATGTTATGACGCTACATTTTCAAACCTATTGGAACAGTGTAAATGTGATGCAGTGCTAGTTGGAGATTCCTTAGGTATTGTTATCAAGGGAGACAAAAATACTAGAAAAGTAGGTATGAATGAAATGATTTACCATACTCAGGCAGTAAGACAAGGTTCGGCGTCTCTCCCAATAATTTCAGATATGCCTCTATTAGCATTAGAATCAAAAAATGATGCCCTGATAAATGCAAAAGCTTTAATTAATGCAGGTGCAGATATGATAAAAATAGAGGGTGGTAGCTCTGCTTTACCTCTAATTAAATTTTTATCTAGAAATAATATAAGGGTTTGTGCGCATATTGGGTATATTCCCCAATCAATGAATGCGCCATTAACTAAATCAGACCCAAAAAAAAACTTAGAGATAGCATTGAATCTACAAGAGAATGGGGCTCAGATGATCGTACTTTCAATGATGGGAAGTGATTCAGATAAATTAATAACAGAAAATTTAACTATTCCAACTATTGCTTTTAGATCATCAAATTTGTGTAGGGGTAATGTTGAAATTATTTATGATCTAATTGGCGTTACTTCAAAATTTTTAAAAGTTAAAAAAAATAGGTCAGACAATAAACCTAAGTCTTGTATATCTGCAATTCTAAAATTTATTGAAGCCACTAATAAAAATACTAATGATTAAAGTAGACAGTATTAAAGATATCCGTAAATTGCTTGTCAATGAAAAAAATATTGCATTTGTTCCGACTATGGGAAATCTCCACGAGGGCCACTTAAGTCTCGTCGATATAGCCTCATCAGCTTCTAAAGCTGTTGTAGTCTCTATCTTTATTAATCCTACTCAGTTTTCATCAAGCAAGGATTTAAAGGACTACCCTAAAACTCCTGATAAAGATATTAAGTTACTTAAAAAGTATAAAAATTTAATTATTTTTATGCCGAGTATAGAAGAGATTTATCCTGAAAATACAAACAAGAAATACGAGCTTCCTCCAATTGCAAATGAACTCTGTGGAAGAACTAGACCAGGACATTTTAATGGAGTCATCACTATTATCGATAAATTATTTAGTCTAGTTAATCCACAAATAGTTATTTTCGGTAAAAAGGACTACCAACAACTTTTAATAGTTAAAATGTTTACTAAGAAAAATTATCCAAAAATAAAGGTTATCGGAGGGGCCACGATAAGAGATAAGAATGGGCTAGCGCTTAGTTCACGTAACAACTTATACGAAGAAAAACAATTAATTAATGCATCAAACCTCTATAAAGAATTACAAAATATTGTTAATCAAATAAAATCTAGTCATAATAATAATAATAGTAATATAATTGATAGAAGTACAAGGAAACTAGAAAGTCTAGGTTGGGAAATTGAATACATTGAAATAAGGAAAGCTTCTGATCTAAGTGAACCATTATCTAAAGATAGTCTGCTTGTAATTCTAGGTGCTGGAAAGTTTAAAGATATTCGATTAATTGATAGCATAGAGTTTTGCATAGGCCAGCCTAACTGACTATAATGATTATCTTTTTTAAAAGAGATTTAAATATATGCAAAGAGTAATGCTCAAATCCAAACTCCACCGCGTTACTGTTACGCATTCTGAACTAGAATACGAAGGCTCATGCGCTATTGATATAAAGCTACTTAAAGCTGCAAATATTAATGAATATGAACAAATTGATATTTATAATATTACAAATGGCAAACGCTTCACAACTTATGCAATATCTGCAGAAAAAAATTCTGGCATCATTTCTATTAATGGAGCCGCCGCTCACAAGGCAAACCCTGGTGACATTTTGATTATTGCTACTTATGGAAATTACAACGAACAAGAATTATTAAAATATGAGCCGCTACTTGTCTACGTAAATAATAAAAATGAGATTACAATCAGCAAACATTCTATTGCAATACAAGCAGCTTAAACTTTACCTTTGGCCTCAGTTAAAAATATACAAAAAATAATTATCCTAGCACTGGAAGATATTAAAGCCTTTGATATTATATCAATTGATGTTAAAAAACTTACATCAGTCGCAGATTTCATGATAATTGCTAGCGCTAGCTCATCGAGACAAACTAAAGCACTTGCAAGGAACGTAGTAGAAAAAATAAAAGAAATTGGTATCGAGGTGATTGGTATTGAAGGTGATCAAGAGGGAGACTGGGTACTAGTAGACGTAGGTGATATTATTGTACATATTATGACACCCCCCACGCGCGCATATTATAATTTAGAAGAATTATGGTCAGGAAGTTAGGCATTTAATCCACATGAAAATAAAAATAGTATCCATAGGAAATAAACCGCCCAAATGGATATCACAATCATTGATAGATTACACATCAAGAATGAAGCATCATTGCTCATTGGAGTGGGTTGAAATAAAGTCTGAAACAAAATTTGATTCTATCGTACAAAAAAAGAAACAAGAGGCTAATAAAATACTCCATCATACTAAAAACACTTACTTAATTACACTCGATGAAGATGGGCATCATTATTCATCCAAAGAATTTTCAAAAAAAATGTCAAGCTGGATAGAAAATTTTTCGTCAATTACATTTGTTATTGGTGGTGCAGATGGCCTTGATTTATCTTTAATTAACTCGTCCTCGGCCAATTTAAGTCTATCTAAAATGACTCTCCCCCATCACCTAGTCAAGATTTTTCTTGCTGAGCAAATTTATCGGTCTCTCTCAATATTAAATAACCACCCATACCATCGTGAATAAATTTGAAAAAAGTTTGTTTTGGCTAAGACGGGATCTTCGGTTATACGATAATGCTGCTCTTTACAATGCCCTAAAGGAATCTAACTCTGTTCACTGTGCATTTATTTTTGATTCAAATATATTAGATGCACTTAATGATAAACAAGATCGGCGAGTTGAATTTATTTGGGAATCATTATTACAAATTAAAAAACAATTAAATAAATTTGGTTCAGATTTAATTGTTGAGTATGGAGATCCCAATATAATAATTCCACAGCTTGTAAAAAAATATCAATGTGATGCTATATATATGAATAAAGATTACGAAGCCTATGCAAATAAAAGAGATACTGAAATACTTAAAAAATTAAAAATTAAAGGCTTTCAGTATAAAGACCAAGTACTTTACGAGGAAAATGAAATTTTAACGCAATCAGGAACCCCTTATACTGTTTTTACGCCATATAAAAATAACCATCTTAAGAGAATTTTCTTTGAAGGAATTACTCAATTTGATTGTGAATCACTAAGTTCAAATTATGCAAAAATTGATCCAGTAGCAATGCTAAGTCTGGATGAAATGGGTTTTAAAATATCTAATTTAAAATATTTAGCAATTCCTGTAGGCGAGGCTGGTGGAAAATTATTAATTGAAGACTTTAAAAAAAGAATTCATGACTACAAACTTAAAAGAGATTTTCCTTTTACAAAAGGTGTTTCTTACCTATCAGTCCATAATAGATTTGGTACAGTTTCCATCAGACAATTGGCGAAGATTGCATTAGAACAACCATCAGAAGGTGCTTCTACTTGGCTAAGTGAGCTAATATGGAGGGACTTTTACTTCCAAATTTTATTTAATTTTCCATATATAAATGAAGGGCAGGCATTCAAAGCACAATTTAATAACCTTAAATTTGAAAATAATCCCGACTATTTTATGGCATGGAAAGAAGGAAGGACTGGCTACCCAATAATTGATGCAGCAATGCGTCAACTAAACCAAACTGGATTTATGCATAATAGATTAAGAATGGTAGCAGCCTCATTTCTAGTAAAAGACTTATTAATTGATTGGAGGTGGGGAGAGAATTATTTTGCAAATAAATTAATTGATTTTGATTTTTCCGCTAATAATGGCGGTTGGCAATGGGCAGCATCAACTGGTTGTGATGCCCAACCATGGTTTCGAATATTTAACCCTATTCTACAATCTAAAAAATTTGACTCAGAGGGTCGCTTTATTAAGAAGTATGTTCCAGAACTTGATGTATTAACCAAAAATGAAATTCACGAGCCATGGGACAAGCGTAAAAGGGACTTAATTAACGTTAAAATTAATTTAGGGGTAGATTATCCAATGCCAATTGTTGATCATTCTGAACAAAGATTAAAAGCTTTAGCTATTTATTCAACGAAGAAATAATGTTGCATAAAAACAACAAAATGCAGTAAGTGGAGCTCAAGTTTTTATTACTTATAGACTTAAATACGACACTCAGGGATAATAATACAATATATGAAAAAAATTATACGATACATACTTATATTAGCTTTCTTTATTCCAGCTTTAGGCTTTACTTCAGAAGATAATGATCCTCTTGAAAGTATGAACCGTGCAATCTACGGCTTCAATGAGACAGTTGATGTGACAATTATTAAACCAGTAGCAAAAGGTTACAAGGCTGTTATGCCTAATTTTGCTGTCAAAGGTGTGAATAATTTCTACAACAATCTTCGTGATGTCATTACTGTAGTCAATGATTTACTCCAATTAAAAATAGAACATGCCGTATATGATTCAGGCCGAGTTATATTGAATTCTACTGTAGGTATTTTGGGTTTTATTGATGTTCACAGTATGTATGGTGGTGATCGAAGAAAAGAAGATTTCGGGCAAACTCTAGGTCATTATGGGATTGGTCACGGGGCATATTTAGTTATACCTTTTTTAGGGCCATCGTCTCTTAGAGATGGGGTTGGTCTAGCTACCGATACAGTTTTGTTTGACCCAATTGGGTATGTTAAGGATGTACGAACTCGGAACCAACTAAGAATCGTTCAGTTTGTAGATAAACGTGCAGAATTACTTCACACAACAGATATTCTAGGAAGCGCTTCATTGGATCCATACGCCTTTCAAAGAGATGCATACATGCAATACAGACAAGCATTGGTGAATGATAAATCTACTAGCGAAATTAATTACGAGGACTCAGAGAACGCTAGTTTTGAACCTTATATTGAGGAAACATTAAGTAATAAGGCTTCAGACAAAAATAATAACGATAAGGTTGTTTTGGTAAACTAATTTTTTAACTAATTATTCGAAGCAATCATCATTTCATCTATTAAAATAGACCCAGTATATTTAGAGCTATTTTTATAAGTATCATCTCCAATAGCTACCACACTATTAAGCATTGACTTTAAATTTCCTGCGATCGTTATCTCTTCAACTGCATGTTTTATTTCTCCTGCTTCAACCCAGAGACCTGCGGCCCCTCGAGAGTAGTCTCCTGTTACCATATTGATTCCATGACCAAGAAGTTCTGTGACAAATAGTCCCGTTCCCATATTATCAATTAAACTCTCTAAGTTACCGCCAAAGGGATGAACAATTAGATTATGTGCACCTCCAGCATTTCCAGTAGTTTGCATACTTAACCTTCTAGCAGAATAAGTTGATAAAAAATAGCCATTTAACACACCCTTATCAACCAGAATTCTAGGTTCAACTTTAACTCCTTCATCATCAAAATAAGTGCTTGCATTACCTTTAAGTAAAAATGGATCTTCTGAAATTGTAAGTGCTTCAGAAGCAATCTTTAAGCCAATAGATCCCATCAAAAATGATGTTTCACGGTACAAATTTCCTCCAGATATAGCGGATACCAAGCTAGAAATAAATGATGTTGCAATTGGAGCTTCGAAAATAACTGGGTACTTGCCGGTTTTAATAGGCTTAGAATTAAGTCTTTTTAGAACACGTTGAGCAACCTCATGACCAATTAATGTTGCATCCATAAGATCGTCAAAAGATCTAACAGAACTATAAGCACTATCTCTTTGCATTCCTTGATTTTCTTTTGCAACAACAGAGCATCCTAATGAAAATCTTGACGAAGGAAAGCCACCCAAGAAACCAGATGAGTTTGCATAAACAAACATAGATTCTGAGCTGCTCATCTGAGCACCTTCAGAATTTTCTATCCTCCCATCAAATGAAAGAGCAGCATCTTCACAAATTAATGCTTTTTCTATCATTATTGATTCATCCCCCTGCCATCGATGAAATAAATCTAAATCCTTGGTATTAGTTGCAAATTGAGATTTCTCTGGTAGGCCATATGCACTATCTTCTGCTGTATATTTTGCAATTTGACATGCAGCTTTTACACAGTCGACTATTGCATTACTACTAAAATCAGAAGTTGATGCAATACCTCGACGCTGCCCTACATACACAGTTAAAGTTAAGCTTTTGTCATTATTAAGTTCTACCGTCTCAAGATTACCAAGTCGAACAGAAACGTTCTTACCAGTTGCAACGCTAATATCTACCTCTGCACTAGTAGCACCGTTACTTTTAGCAGCTTTAAGAGCCATATTTACAATGTCTGTTAGCTTTGAGTGATTAAAATTTAATATCTGAGTTTGCATAAAAATAAACTATTTAAAAATGATATGATACCGAATGTTAGACGTAAAGAGGTATTTAAACACAAAGATGGATTCACCTGAAATTAATATCATTAGTAAGACTGAATTAAAAAAAGACTCAAAAAAAATTCAAGCACTTGGTCGATCTATTGCAGAGTTAAGCACTGATGAGATTAAAAAATTTAACTTTCCCGCTAATATTCAGCAAGCTATAAAAGAGTTTAAGGCCATCAAATCTAATTCTGCAAAAAACAGGCAGACACAATACTTAGGTAAACTTTTACGTGCAATTGATTTGACTGAAGCATATATTGTGATGGAGCAATTAAGAACAAACTCTCAAAAAGGGATACAGCTAGATCATTATGTTGAAAAATGGCGTGATAAACTTATTAGCGACAAGGAAGCAATCACTGAATTTATATCGTTATACCCGTCTTCTGAAAATCAAACCATTAGACAGCTTATTCAAAATAGCATAAAAGAGAAAGCTTCAAATAAAACACCTAAATCTTACAGGCAGCTTTTTCAAGTTATTAAACTTATTATTAACAATTTACAATGACACCGAAACTTTATTCGACTCTCCACCTCTTTCAAAAGCAACACCAATTGTTTTCCCTTTATTTTTTTGAATAATTTTAATTAGGTCTTCAGGAGAATTAACTACAGTACCGTTTATGGAAAGAATATTATCTCCTTTTTTTATTCCAGCAGTTGCAGCAGCAGACTCCTTAATAACTGCAATTACCTGTACACCCTTTATATCATCAACATCTGATACTAATTTAATAAAATGTGTACCAAATGTTGGCTTAGGAAGTTTTACCCAGTAGGTTAGATAGAAATCATATTTAGCATTTGAATCAGCCAAATCTTCGTCGGTTATAGTTATTTCAGTAATTTCACCTTTCTTCTTAATACGTTTAGCTGCTCTTGCCTTTTCTCTCGCTTTTTGGATCTGCGTAGCACGCGTATTTTCATTTATTTGTCTATCGTAAATTAAAACCATATCTGCTTTAATTTTTTTAGCATGTTTTAACGCTACATTTGGATGGACATTTTGTCCAACAAAGCCAGAAGTACCCATCAAATCAAATCCATTTTCTAGCATTTTTATATTATCTGTTTCTTTTTTCCACCCCCTCATAACTTTAGGCTGAGGATTTTTGGAAAATGATTTAAAGCCTTTTGGACTTTGAGTTTGATAATTTTTCTCAAAAATATTTTCTTCTTCGGCAGCTACTGAAAATGAAATAGCAAACAGAGCAAGAAAAAAATATGACGCAATTGATTTAAGCATAGTGATCCTTCATGAAGGTGATAAGATTAAATTATTATATATAAATTAGAGACAAAAAATTGAAAAAAAGATTCATTAAAATTGGTTTAATTTCAATAAGTGATAGAGCTTCAGCAGGTATTTATAAAGATGAAGGAATACCCTCCCTAACTAATTGGCTAAAAAAAGTACTAATTAATGAATTTAACCTAGAAACTTCCCTCATTAACGATGATATTGATCTTGTAAAAAAAACTCTGGTTCTGTTTTCGGATGAAAAAAAATGTGACCTTATTTTTACAACAGGCGGTACTGGTCCATCCTCTAGAGACATTACTCCTGAAGCTACCCTAAGTATCGGTGATAAAGTGATGCTAGGATTTGGCGAACAAATGCGTCAAATAAGTTTAAATTTTGTCCCTACAGCAATACTTTCAAGACAAACTGCAGTAATTAGAGGAAAAACGTTAATTGTAAATCTCCCTGGGCAACCTAAATCAATTGAACAAACACTAGAAGGATTAAAAGATGAAAAAAATAATACAATTGTGCCAGGAATTTTTTCAGCAATCCCATATTGTCTTGATTTAATTGGTGCTCCATTCATAGAAACAAATGAGTCTGTAGTGAAATCATTTCGGCCAAAAAAAAATAGGTAGCTTATGTTAAAAGAATTTGAGATTATTGAAAAAATTTTTAAAAAAACATCCTCATCAATTTTTTTAGGCATCGGAGATGATGCTGCATTATTCCAAAAAAATAAAAAAGAATTTTGGGTGATATCTCAAGACACACTAAATATTGATACCCATTTCCTATCAAATACAGACCCAGAAAATTTAGGATGGAAATCCTTAGCAGTTAATGTTTCTGATATTTTATCTATGGGAGGCAATCCAAGATACGCCCTTTTATCTATGTCTGTTCCATCGGCTAACCAAGTATGGATAAAAAAGTTTTCAAATGGATTTTTTAAATGTGCTAAAAATTATGGTGTTGAACTAATCGGTGGGGACACTACAAAGGGTAGTCTATCTATAAGTATTTGTATACTTGGTGAAGCATTACAAAAAAATGTTCTCCTTAGAAGTAATGCCAAATTAAATGATGATATCTGGGTAACAGGAGAATTAGGTCTTGCTGCCTTAGGCTTAAAGTATATTAAAAAAAAGTTTGATGCTCCTAAAGTATTGATTAAAAATGCAATAAAAGCATTAGAAAAGCCACAACCAATTGATGTTGATATGAAGAAACTAGCGAAACTATTTAATAGCGCAATTGATTTATCAGATGGACTAGTTCCTGATTTGAATCATGTTCTAAATAAATCAGCATTAGGTGCTGATATTTTTTTAGAAAGTCTTCCTATGCCTAAATGGATAAGAGAAAATAAAGCTTATTCCTTAGTATTAAAAGGAGGTGATGATTATCAGTTACTACTTACAGCTCCAAAAAGTAGCTATAAAAAAATAATTGAATTTTCAATTGTTAATCAAATTAAAATGAGCCACATAGGGGCAATGACTAAAACAAAAAAAATAGCTATTATCAAGTCAGATGGGAGGCTTTTAAATTACAAAGAAAAAGGATATGACCACTTTGCTGAATAAAAATTTTCTACTAAAGAATATACATCATATGCTAGCTTTAGGTTTTGGTTCTGGGTTAAATAAAAAAGCCCCTGGCACTCTTGGAACCCTCGTTGCCATCCCATTTTTTCTAATAATTAATAAAATAGGTATTCTTTTTCAGCTTTTATTTGTTGTTGTAATTTTTATCCTTGGTATTTGGTCATCAAATGTAACCAGTAAATCATTAAAACAAAAAGATCCGTCTTGCATTGTAATTGATGAGATAGCTGCTTTTTTATTATTATTAGTTTTAATTAACCCAAATTTTTACCAGCTAATTTACTTATTTATTTTATTTAGAATCTTTGATATCTGGAAACCATATCCCATCTCATGGCTAGAAGAAAAATATTCTGGTGGTTTTGGAATTATGATTGATGATATTGCTGCAGCATTGATGGCATTAATAATTTATTTAATATCAGATTATGTACTTTAAAGAAATTTATCCACTCTCAGAGGCGCTTGGCAAACAATGCATAGAAAATGGGTATTTATTAGTTACAGCTGAATCATGTACTGGGGGTCTACTAGCACAATCATTTACAGATATTCCAGGGAGCTCACGCTGGTTTGAGCGAGGATTTGTTACTTATAGTAACCAATCAAAAGTTGATTGTTTAGAAATTAGCCCAATAACGTTAGATACGTATGGTGCAGTCAGTCAGGAAACAGCAAATGAAATGGCAGTTGGTGCAATTGCTAATGGGTTGGGTAATTTAAGTATTAGTATTAGTGGTATTGCAGGTCCGGATGGTGGATCCAAATTAAAACCAGTTGGTACCGTTTTTTTCGCAATTAGTAATAAAAAAAGTATTATTTTTAAATACCATGCAAATTTTCCTGGAGATAGAAGTATGATTAGAAACAAAGCAGTTCTATTTGTATTAAATACGCTCTTGAAGCTTACTTTGAACCCTCAAATATGAAATAATTAGAAGTTAAATAGCACATAATAAAAGGCACATAAGAAATGGATGAAAATAAGAAAAAAGCATTAGATTCAGCATTAGCACAAATCGATAAGCAGTTTGGAAAAGGCTCAGTTATGAGGATGGATGGCACCCAAGTCGTGCGTGGTATAGAAGCTATATCAACTGGATCCTTAGGTCTTGATATAGCTCTAGGAATTGGGGGATTACCTCGTGGTCGAGTTGTTGAAGTATATGGGCCTGAATCATCAGGTAAAACATCCTTAGCATTATCAGTTATCGCAGAACTCCAAAAAACAGGTGGAACAGCAGCATTCATTGATGCAGAGCATGCACTTGACACTCAATATGCTGCTAAATTAGGAGTTAATATTGAAGATTTATTAGTTTCTCAGCCAGATACTGGCGAACAAGCCTTAGAAATTACGGAGATGCTTGTTAGAAGTGGCTCTGTTGATATTATTGTTATCGATTCTGTTGCTGCCCTAACACCTAGAGCTGAAATCGAAGGAGATATGGGTGATTCCCATATGGGTCTGCAAGCAAGACTGATGTCACAAGCTCTACGAAAGCTAACAGGTACCATTCAAAAAACAAATACTATGCTTATATTTATCAATCAAATTCGAATGAAGATTGGAGTAATGTTTGGTAATCCAGAAACTACAACAGGTGGTAATGCTCTTAAATTTTACGCCTCTGTGAGGTTGGACATTCGTCGTATTGGTGCCATCAAAAAAGGAGATGAGATCATCGGCGCAGAAACACGAGTAAAAGTAGTTAAAAATAAAGTTGCTCCGCCCTTCAGGCAGGCAGTTTTTGATGTGTTATACGGAGAGGGTATTTCGTTAGAAGGTGAAATTATTGATCAAGGTGTAGATCTTGATCTAATAGAGAAATCGGGCTCCTGGTACGCTTATAAAGGTGAAAAAATTGGGCAAGGTAAAGATAAGGTTCGTGAATACCTAAAAGAGAATCCGGATGTATCTAATGAAATAGAAGATGCTATTCGTAATAATTCAATATTAACTGGAAATGAGGAAGTTACTGAAAAAACAGATGAGGAGAAAATAGAAACTGACGAAACCTAATCAACATCCACTAGTTTCCTTAAAAAAAAGAGCAATTTATTATTTGGGAAAACGAGAATATTCTAGAGCTGAACTAAGAAAAAAGATTTCAGTTTATGCAGAATCTCTTGGTACAGATAGAGACGATATTGAAGACATACTCAACGAGCTCGAAAAAGACTCATGGTTATCTGACAAGCGCTTTACTGAACAATTTATTTTTTCAAGGAAAAATAAATTTGGTATTAAGAAGATTGTCTATGAATTAAAATTAAAAGGGGTAGACGAACTGATTATAAATCATGCAATTGATTCTATAAAATCTGAAGAGTTTTCACTGGCA
The DNA here is from genome assembly GCA_028351715.1 of Methylophilaceae bacterium. Lineage (GTDB taxonomy): Bacteria > Pseudomonadota > Gammaproteobacteria > Burkholderiales > Methylophilaceae > BACL14. The sequence continues at coordinate 51,729 of JAOMKM010000003.1, forward strand.
CGAGAAATATGGAAGAAAAAGTTCAAAGACCTTCCTATTGATAATCAAGAAAAAGTTAAGCAGGTAAGATTTCTTCAGGGAAGAGGAATTGACCCATTTATTATCCAGAAAATTCTATCTGGTAAGTCATTTGAATATATATGAAAAAATTAACTAGTCATCAAATAAGATCAACTTTTTTAACCTACTTTAAAGAGCAGGGACATCATATTGTCGAATCTAGCAGCCTAGTTCCTCAAGAAGATCCAACCCTTCTTTTTACAAATGCAGGAATGAATCAATTTAAAGATACATTTCTTGGTCTAGAAAAAAGAAATTATGCTAAGGCTGCATCAAGTCAAAAATGTGTACGGGCTGGAGGGAAACATAATGATCTCGAAAATGTTGGTTATACAGCAAGGCACCATACCTTCTTTGAGATGCTGGGAAATTTTAGTTTTGGCGATTACTTCAAGGAAGAAGCTATAACTTATGCATGGGATCTACTAACTAAAATATATCAAGTTCCTGAAGAAAAATTACTAGTAACTATCTACGCAGATGATGAAGATGCCTACAAAATTTGGTCAAATAAAATTGGTTTGAGAGATGAAAAAATTATTCGTATTGGCGATAACAAAGGAGCCAAATATGCCTCTGATAATTTCTGGATGATGGGAGATACTGGACCGTGTGGACCATGTAGTGAAATATTTTATGATCATGGCAAAGACATTAAAGGAGGACCTCCGGGTTCGAAGAATGAAGATGGTGATCGTTTTATAGAAATATGGAATCTAGTATTTATGCAATTTAACCGTGACGAAAATGGTGATATGCACCCATTGCCGAAACCCTCGGTAGATACTGGGATGGGGCTAGAAAGAATTACAGCTATACTTCAGAATGTGCATTCAAACTATGAAATTGATACATTTCAAGTGCTTATAAAAAATGCAGCTTCAATCACAAATACAAAGGATCTGAACCATCCATCATTAAAAGTTTTAGCTGACCACATTCGTGCGGCTACATACTTAATTAATGATGGAGTTGTTCCTTCAAATGAAGGTCGAGGGTACGTTTTAAGAAGAATAATTCGCCGAGCAATTAGACATGGGTATAAGTTAAGGATCAGAGATCCATTCTTTTATAAATTAGTGGCTGTACTAAATTCTACAATGGAGGTTGCCTATCCAATCAAAAAATCAGAATCTCAAAAGATAGAATCTGAAATTAAATTGGAAGAAGAACGTTTCTTTGAAACAATTGAAAATGGTATGAGTAGCCTTGAAGAAGAAATTAAACATATCACCAGCAAAAAGTTAAAGCTTCTTTCAGGAGAATTCGCTTTCAAACTTCACGATACTTTCGGATTCCCCTTAGATTTAACAGCTGATATTTGTAGAGAAAAAAATATTATAGTTAATGAAGATGAATTTAATGTATCTATGAGCATTCAAAAAAGTCGGGCGCGCGAGGCCGGAAAATTTAAAAATAAAGTTTCCTTAGATTACAGTGGGGAAGCAAATATTTTCGTGGGCTATGATAAAACAGAATCTAAAGCTAAGGTAAATGCAGCATTCAAAGGTGATGAGCTAGTAACTGAACTCAAAACTAACGAGGAAGGGCTAGTAATTCTGGATGTAACTCCTTTTTATGCAGAATCCGGTGGGCAAGTTGGTGATATTGGAATACTAGAATCAAAGGCTGGAGCATTTAAAGTTTTAGATACCTATAAAATAAAAGAAGGTGTATTTGGACATTGGGGGGAAGTAATTAGAGGAATAATAAAAATTGATGAAACATTACATGCCAAGGTTAATACAGAAAACCGAGATAACATTAAAAGAAATCATTCAGCGACCCATTTACTTCATAAGGCACTAAAAATTATTCTAGGTGATCATGTGGAGCAAAAAGGATCGTTGGTATCAGCAGTCAGAACGCGATTTGATTTTTCTCACCCAAAACCATTATCACTTGATGAAATTAATCAAATTGAAAGCATTGTAAATAATGAAATAATGAAAAATCAAAATACTGAAATCAGACTAATGGACATAAAAGAGGCTCAAGAAGAAGGTGCTATGATGCTCTTCGATGAAAAATACGGAGAGAAAGTTCGTGTACTAGATATTGGAAATAGCAGAGAACTATGCGGTGGGACACACGTCCAAAAAACAGGAGATATTTGCTTATTTAAGATTCAATCTGAGTCAGGAATATCCTCAGGAATTCGTCGCATCGAAGCTACAACAGGCGTAAATATTTTAAATATGTTAAAAGAAAAGAATCTTGTGATAGAAAGTCTATCAAAAAGCTTAAACACAAGTCCGAATGAAATTGTAACAAAAACGGAGCAACTTTTAATTCAAATTAAAAACAGTGAAAAATTAATTAATCAATTAAGGTCTAGGCTAGCAAGCTCTGGAGGTGATGAATTAATAGGCCAAGCTATAAAAATAAAATCATTTTCTTATTTAGCAAAAACTTTAGATGATCAAGGTCCAAATGAACTCCGAGAAATGATTGATAATTTAAAGAAAAAACTTGAAACAGCCGTTATAATATTAGCCTCTATTAATGAAGGTAAAGCCACATTTGCTGTAGGTGTAACTGATGATTTAACTAACGAGATTGATGCAGGTGAAATTGCAAAATATCTTGGTGAGTCAGTGAGCGGAAAAGGCGGGGGCAGAAAAAATATGGCAATGGCTGGCGGAACTAATATCTCAATGATCGACACTGCAATGTCGAATGTTCAAAAAAATCTAAGTAAATAAATTTATGTCTTTAATAGTCCAAAAATTTGGTGGTACCTCTGTAGCAAATGTTGATCGTATTAATGCTGTGGCAGATAGAGTTAAAAAATTTAAAAAAGATGGACACCACATTATTGTGGTGGTGTCAGCAATGTCAGGAGAAACAAACAAATTAATTGGGCTTGCAGAAGATATGATGGGTGCTCCAGAACCAAGAGAATTAGACGCTATAGTTGCGACAGGCGAGCAGGTAACAGCTGGATTAACTGCCTTAGCCCTCATAAACATAGGAATACCTGCTAAAAGTTATTCAGGGCACCAAATAAAAATTCTAACGGACAAAGCTCATACTAAAGCAAGAATATTAAAAATTGATGAAAAAGCCATTAGGCAAGATTTAGATGCTGGCAATGTTGTTGTAATTGCAGGATTTCAAGGGGTTGATGAGCTTGGAAATGTTACCACTCTTGGTAGAGGTGGCTCAGACACCACAGCAGTAGCAATTGCAGCAGCAATGAAGGCAGACGAATGTCAAATTTATACTGATGTAGATGGAATTTATACTACAGACCCTCGTATTGTAAAAGATGCTAGGAGACTAAAGTCTATTACGTTTGAAGAAATGCTTGAGATGGCAAGCTTAGGGTCAAAAGTTTTACAAACGAGGTCTGTCGAATTTGCCGGAAAGTATAAAGTTAAGCTGCGAGTCCTATCTAGCTTTGACGCATATGGAGAAGGAACAATTATCACTTTTGAGGAAGATGAAAAAATGGAAAATCCAATAATTTCAGGTATTGCTTTTAATCGCGATGAAGCAGAAGTAAGTGTGAGAGGATTCCCAGATATACCTGGATCTGCTTATCAAATTCTAGGACCAATTGCAGATGCAAATATTGATGTAGATATGATTATTCAAAATGTTGGGGTAAGTGGAGCCAATGATTTTACCTTCACAGTTCATGAACGAGACCTTCAAAAGAGCATAGAAATAATAAACGATAAGGTCAAAGCGAAGATTAATGCTAGGGAAGTCATAGGAGATTCAAAAATTGCAAAGTTATCATTGGTAGGGGTAGGAATGCGATCTCATGCAGGTATCGCAAGTAAGATGTTTAAGGTTTTATCCGATGAAAAAATTAATATAATTACCATATCTACCAGTGAAATTAAGATATCCGTAATTTTAGAGGAAAAATTTCTCGATGATGCAGTCAGAGCCTTACATAAAGCTTTTGAACTAGAAAAAGCTTAGTCTCATTGATTTTTAGGATCATTTGAAGTATCGTTACGCCGTTATAACTAGGAGAGCTGGCTGAGTGGTCGAAAGCACATCCCTGCTAAGGATGCATACGGTTTATAACTGTATCGAGGGTTCGAATCCCTCGCTCTCCGCCATTTAATAAAAAACCCTTTTATATAAGGGTTTTTTTTGGCTAATTACCAACTAAGGAGAAGATAAAAATGTTAATGGATATAAATATAATTGGAATGATAGTTGCTGTGATAGCTATTATAATATGGTTAATCTTTAAGAAATAAAAAAATGAGAATTGCTATTATCGGAGCAGGAATTTCATCCATAACCATTGCTCAAAATTTAAAAAAAGACGCTACCGTATCAATTTTTGAAAAAAGCAAAAGTGTAGGTGGAAGAATGGCTTTCCGTCGCTCTACTCCATATGAGTTTGATCATGGTGCCCAATTTTTCACCGCTAAAGGTACAATTTTTAAGAATTTCATCAAGCCATTAATCAAAGAAAATATAATCAAGCGCTGGGATGCCCGCTTTGCTGAATTCATAGACAATAAAATATTAAGGACTATCTCTTGGAATGCAGAATATCCGCATTATGTTGGTACTCCTGGGATGAATTCGATTGCTGAATATTTGTCTACGGAGCTTAGTATAAAATTAAATACTAAAGTAAATAAAGTAGTTCACAATGCAAATAATTGGGAGTTATTTGATGATGATTCAAATAATTTAGGTAAATTTGATTGGGTTATATCTACTGCTCCTGCAATACAATCTGCAGAAATTCTCCCGGTCTATTTTAAGTATCATAAAGATTTACTTGATAGAAAAATGGTAGGTTGTTTTTCATTAATGCTTGGTTTTAAAAAGCCAATTTCATTATTATGGGATGTTGCTCTTATAAGAAATGCAGATATAAGTTGGATATCAATTAATAGCTCAAAACCAGACAGAGGAAACTCATTTTCTATGTTAATTAACTCAACAAATGCATGGGCAGAAGATCATTTATCTGATGATTCTCAAAGCGTCATCTCATATCTACAGAAGGAAACAACAAGAATTATAGGGCATGATACTGGTAATGCAGACCATGTCAGCCTCAAAGCCTGGCACTATGCGAATATAAGCAAACAGACCAAATCAGACTTATTAATTGATTATGATAATAAGCTTGCCTCTTGTGGGGACTGGATTACACAAGGGAGAATTGAAAATGCTTTTGAAGCAGGATTCTTAATGGCACAAGAAATTAATAAAATAATAAAATAATCTATCTTCTTATAAATTTTAATAAAGAAGGTAAGGTCATATGTGCAATAGTTAAGGATCCTAAAATAGGAAATATTAAAGAATAAACATCTGCATTCCAATATCTACCATATGTAAATCCGATAAATACTAATACTGGAAGAGTAAAAATAATAAGCCATTTAAGGTCGACGTTCCAATTAAAATTAGAATCAATTAAAGAACGAACTCCATGTAACCCACAGAAATAAATTGCAAACCAAACAAATGGATGAGTAAAGTAAGAGAGAACAACTAGAGAGGTGAGTTCAAGCAGTAACAAAATATCCTTATTTTTAAACCAAACCACCATCAACATTGAATTACCAATATTACTTATAAAGTTCCAATACAGCCTAATAATGCTGAGAATTAAAATGCAATAAATAATAACAATTAAGAAATCAGCTATATTGAATCCGATTAAATTATAAAAAATTGAATCAACAATATCTCTTTTAAATAAAATTGGTAAGAAAGTCATACTGAAACCCCATGACAGTCTAATATTTATGTCAGATAGTTTAAGGAATTTTAAATCAGAATTTCCAAAATGAAAAATTGACATGATAAGTAAAACCAATAATCCAATTGCAGGATAGCTTACCCATAAAGACCAACCTAATATTACTAAAGATAAATATAGACCAAATAGAATAATTCTTTGGAAATTTTTATTTATTCCTCCCCATATTAATTTTCCATCTAATGCACCATGACTAACCCCAAGTGTACTTACAAAAAAAAGAGCTACCCAAATTAAATAATTAAGATAACTATTGATAAAATTAGAGAAAATATTAAAGATCAATATTAATAATGAAAATATAATAAATATCTGTTGGTGAATAATTACTTTATTTAACATATTTTTTAATTAAGCCATGAATCATTATTATTTTTGGCATACTTAAGATTATAGATATAATATCTCTAAATGTTGGAACATCAGACATAAATCTAATAATAGATTTAATATCAGCATTTCTAAACAATCTCATAAATACTATAGGTGCTTTGTGAGGCCACAAATAACATACCGTAAGAAAAATACTATCAAACCATTCTAATAGTTTATTTGGTTTAAATTCAAACTGTTTAATATTGCTACTTTCAATTTTATTATTTTCTATAGATTTAACCCATTGGGCAATTCTCATCATAGAGTAACCCGTTGATGGTCTAGCCATACCTGCAGACAGGCCAATAGGTATATTATTATTATCTATAAAGTCTTTAGATAAAATCATAGGTAGGACTCCCCATTCTTTTTTAATAGATCTAAATTTCTTATATTTTGTAAGTAGCTGATTATGTAATTTTTGAATGTGAGTAAAAGATGGGTTCTTAGTAAATAATGTGGTCTCTACTAATGCATTTTTATTTGAAAAAGGAAGGGTATACGTGAACTCAATATCTTTTTTATTATTAGAGAACTCCATCAATGTAAGGACGTCAGAATTAAATTTTTCATTTTCAGCTATTATTTCATTACCAATAAAGGCCTGACGAATACTAGGTGCAGATTTATACTGTTTTTTTGAAATTTTATTTCGACTATCAATTACATATTTAGTATATATAGAGTCCTTGTTAGTAATAATCTCAATTAAATCCTTATTATTCTTAATTTTTTTTACATCTAATCCTTGCTTAAATGTAATTTTACCTTTGCATTGATTTAAGAGATTTTTAAGAGTCTCTTTACCATCAAAACATTCATAGGAGTATGGACTAATATCTTTATCAACAATTTCATCAGCATATGACACACGAATCTTATTCCAGGCATGTCTTGCTTTTAAATTGTATATTTTTTTTATATCAATTAGATCAGGGCCCTGCCAAATACAAAAAGTCTGATTAATATTTTTTTTAATTTTTTTTTCAATCAATAAAATAGACTGATCTTTGTTTTTAATAATATATCTTGATAAGAACATTAAACTTGAAAGTCCTGCGCCTATAACTACAATATCAAAACTTTTATTCAATTTAATGTGCTCCTGGTAAATTCATAATAGAGGTATGTAATTTCTTATTATGGACTTTTAGCTCAGCATGATTATTTGTTATTGAAAAAATATTGGCTAAGGTTATTCTTAATTTTTCATATTTAGTAACAAACACCCTACCCTTTAAATATGAAACATCCTTATTGATAATCTTTTTACCAATAGCTTGGTAGAGCTTAGATGCTATTTTTATTGCTAGTGGTGTTCTACCTGGCAAAAAAGGGATTGCCAAATCTGCACTAGCATAATACTTGTCAGCTAATTTTAATAGCGTGTTTTGACATGCTTTAATTTTATTATATGTAGCTTTATTAGGTCTATTTACCTCATCAGCTACCAACCTTCCAACTAGACTTTTTGGCAAATATACTCTCCCCATTGCTGAATCTTCTTTTATATCTCTGGAAATATTTGTTAATTGCATTGCTATACCTAAATCGATTGCATATCGTCTTATATTACTATTCTTTACTTCTAATGCATCACACACCATCAATCCAACAATACCCGCAACTCTATAGCAGTAGATAGTTAGTTCATTAATTGACGTTGGTTGTTTATGAGATAAATCACTTTTTTGTCCTAATATAAACTGTCTGGTTATTTCTTTTGAAGGATTAAATTTTTTTTCCAGCCCTATAAAGCCTTCTATTTTTTTATAAAAATTTTTTTTAAGATCTATATTTAATTCTTTTTTATTGTTGTCTACTATGTCATCAATTTTTCTGCAGAAGGCATATATTGAAAATAATCTTAATTTGATCTTTTTTTCAAGAAAAAAAGACGCCCAGTAAAAAGTCTTGCCATATTTTTGGATAATATGAGATTGCTTTTTCATGGGTGAATTATATTATCAACTACTTTTGCAGAATTTAATACCCCAGGTATCCCAGCTCCTGGATGAGTCCCGGCACCAACATAATACAAATTTTTATATTTATCGTCTTGGTTGTGTGTCCTAAACCATGCAGATTGAGTCAAAATTGGTGCTATAGAGAAACCACTTCCATAGGGTGTTCTATAATTATTTTTAAAATCTATTGGAGTCATGCTAAATTTACAAACAGCATTTGTCAAAATTCCTGGCATTATAGTTTTGTCCAATGAGCCTAATATCTTTTCAGAAAAGCTATCCTTAATTTCATTCCAATTATAATTTCCCTTTAAATTTGGAACTGGGACTAGCGCATAGTATGAATCATGACCTTCTGGAGCAAATGAAGAGTCAGTAGCTGTCGGTCTATGAAGATATATAGAGAAATCATCTGCCAAGTGATGTCTGTCAAAAATATCTTCTAGTAGCTCTTTATATCTGGGCCCCATCCAAATTGTATGGTGCGCAACATTTTTATATTGTTTTTTTGATCCAAAAAATAATACAAATAGACCCATTGAATGTTTAGCATATTTTTTAAGTATTTGGTTATGCCATGATATTTTAGTATTTCTAAGAAATTCACTATTTACCTGAATTGGATCAGCATTACTTACAATAATATCGGCTTTTACTTCTTTTCCATTTAAAAACTTAATGCTTTTTACTGAATTTATATTGGTAATAAATTCATCAACGTCATGCTCATAATGAATATTTACGCCATGTCTTTCCATGAGATTTTTTAACTCTTTAACTAGGTGATTAGTTCCTCCCATTGCAAATGATATCCCCCACTTTTGCTCTAATGCATGAATCAAAGCATATATTGAAGATGTCGTAAAAGGATTGCCTCCAACTAAAAGTGGTTGAATTGAAAATGCTTGCCTTAAATTGGGGTGCTCTAAGTATTTCGAAACAAAACTGTAAACTGATTTGTATCCTCCTAACCTTATAATATCTGGGCCATACCGTACCATCTTTAGAATCTTATTAAATGGTTCACTAGCAAGCCTCTCGTAACCTAACTCAAATATTTCCTCAGCTCTTTTAAGCATCTTCAAATAACCATCAACATCTTTTGGGGATATTTGATCAATCTGTTCAAGCATTTTTCTTCTGTCAGGTCCGTAATCAAACCCTGTTCCATCATTAAAATAAAATCTATACCAAGGATCTAATGGTTTGAATGTTACATAATTATCTATATTTTCATTTAGAAGAGAAAACAATTCTTTGAATAAGTAAGGTGCTGTTATAACTGTTGGTCCTGCATCGTGAAGGTAGCCATCTTTACTAAATTTTTGAGCGCGTCCACCAAGCTCATCTAATCTTTCATATAAGGAGACCTCATAACCTCTAGATTTAAACCTAATTGCTGACGCTATTCCACCTAAACCACCACCAATAATTGCTACAGTCTTCACTATTTTTCTTCCATAAGACTTTCTAGTCTGTCATTAATTTCATCTTCAATTGATACCAAAACAGGCTGAACTACCATAGGAACTCTATGGAATTGATTTCTTGCACCTTCAAGTAAATTATTTATATTACTTTTTTGCTCCTGAATAGATTTTTTATTAATATAATTAATTAGTAGTTTTGGCTCTTCTTTTATTTTTAACTTATTCTCTAGATCTAACTTTTCTAGAATAGAAATTAGCATCCCATTTGGATGACCTTTATATATATCAGAAAAAATATCTTGGTTAATTCCTACTAAATTTTCAACATCATTCAAATACTGATAAGACAAACCTAAATAATTTGATGCTTCTTGAAGCCCATCACATTCATCAATTGAGCATTCTCTACATTTAAACATCCCCATCATTGGTAATGCTATAAATGGAGATGTTTTATTAATTACCATTTTCATGTACTCATCCCATGACATATCAAGGACATTAAAACTAACATCTTTAGATTGTCCAAAAATTATTTCTTTAACTGAGCAAGATAATAATTTTAGCAAAATTGTTTGATGCCACCCTTCCTCAATTTCAGTAATCTTCCTAAATGACTCCGCAATCAAATAATCACCTGTGCAAATAGCTGCAGAAATGCCGTATGCTTTCCAGACACTACTTTGTCCCCTTCTAAGAGAATCTTGATCACATACATCATCATGAAGTAATGATGCGCTGTGAATTAATTCACATACTACTGCCCAATTTATAGATGTTTGACTCGATAGACCTAATAAACCACCTGTTGCTAATGCAAGTCTCGCCCGTAGCCATTTTCCTTGCGATTCTCCATGATGATTTAACCAAGCAGATAGAAATTTGTCCTCCACCTCAAAGCTTTTGGCAAATTCATTTTTAACAGTATCCAAAAATTTATCTGCCTCAGGTGGTATAAATGATTCATCCCAAGAATTTTTTTTCATAATATTATTCAACTATAGAAGCTTTTTTATATAGCTGTCTTTTTTTAAAAAATAATCTCAAATTAATTACGCCCCTGCATCTGATTTTCGTTGAGCAATCATATAAATCATCACGCCAAACAAACCAATTGAGACTACATCAGCAATTGTATATCCAACCTGTATGTTTATATAAGATGCATCCGGAGTAATCATTGGTACTAAATATATTATTGGATAAAAAGTCCATGAAATAATAAGTAACCACCTTGCATTACTTACCAAACCTTGAACATTTTTAGGTTGTTTAGTGATTGAATTTTCGAGTCCCACAACCAAACTATATAGAATGTATAAAAATGGAACCATTGCTAATAACCAATACATCCAGCGATCACCCAATTGGCTTACATCAACTAGCCCTTCACCAGGGTAACCTAAAATAACCATTAGTATGGCTGCAATAGTAAGTTTTGTACCTACAGAAAATGTTTCCTCCTTACTTAGTCGCATTACAAGAACTAACTCAAGTAACAACAAAGGAACAGTTAGTAGCCAACCAACATATCGATATGCAATGTTAAATTCTAACCCTGTTGCTAGAACTTCTCCATACATTAATGTAAAGGCATCATTAAAACTATCGAACATTCTTAAATAATGATAGAAGGCTATTAAGCATACCAAGCCTGACAAAGTAAGGGCTGTTTTATATGCTGGGGCGACTTGAGAGCGCTGAGCAAAAAAGAAAACAGTACTCGCACCAAATGCTGCAATAGCAAAAGACAGCGAGTTATACACTAAGTTGAAATTAACGGCCTCCATCTTATCTCCTGGTTTTTACATTAAAAAAAAACGCGCCATTTCTGACGCGTTTTTTACAACTATTATTTCAAGTAACAAAAACTTTATCTAGTAGCTTTTGAACCTGATGTTGCTGCTGCCCATATAACTACACCAAATGCGATCTTATTAACAAAGTCAGCTAAGTTATAGACTAAGTTTAAAGTACCTGCATCTGCACTTCCAGTGTAGCCAAGGTAATATCCTATTGGGTATATAGCCCAACCAACAGTAACGATAAGTCTTAAAGCATTAAATGCTTTTTTACTTGCTGCTGTACCCTTACTTGCACTAATCTTACTAGCTTCACCTGCGAATACTTCATAGATGATGTATAACCAAGCAATCATACCTATAGTGAAACCAGACCAAATACCTACAGTACCAACTTCGCCTAGGTAACCAGCTACTAACATAACTATTGATGCAATTAATAAACGCCAAAATACTGACATTGCTACAACTGCAATAGCTGCTAGTATTAAGTAAAACTCAACAATTTGTAGTGGCACTGTTAATAGCCAATCTACGTATCTAAATACTGTTGGTGAAGCACCTGTATCTATCCATACTCCTCTCATGTAGAAATAATGAATCGCTGCTATACCTGTAACCATTGCTGCAACTGTAAGTGATGTTTTCCATTTACCTTCAGCTCTATCTCTTTCTACCCAGAAAAAAAACGTTGCCGCTACCATTGCCGCAGATAAAAGCCAAAAGCTTACCCCGACAAAATCATTTGGATCTAACATATGAAACTCTCCCTGTTTAAATTACATAGTTTATAAAAAATTTAAGAGCGTTAAGAAAAGTAAGAATTTTTTTTAGCGCACTCAATCTATTCGAAGTATGACTTAAATGTGTAAATTTAGTTCGTTAAAATTTACATACTTAATTAGCATACCTTCCTCAAGCTTATCTGACAATAGATAAATTGTTGTATAGATTAAATCTTTACAGTATAGAATCACATTATAATAATAAATAATTTAAAATATAATCATAGAAAGGCTTAAGTGGTGATTGAAAAAAAAACAGTAAATACCTTACTAACTCCAAGTTATAAACCAGATAGCGAATCAATGTCCAAAATTAACGATTGGCGTGATCATGCTGAAAAAATTCAAATAGATGCTAATAACACTATTCTGGGCCAAGAAAAAGCTGTAAAACTTATTATAATTTGTCTATTCGCAAGGGGACATGTATTACTAGAGGGAGGTGTAGGTGTTGGGAAAACAACTCTCTTACAAATTATAACAAAACTAATTGGTGGGGAGTACGAGCGAGTAGAAGGAACAGTCGATTTAATGCCAAATGACATTATTTATCATGCTTCTATAAATAGCGATGGAAAACCAAGCATATCAAATGGTCCTCTCCTTAAAAAAGGCAAAGATTTATCAATATTCTTTTTCAATGAAATTAATAGGGCAAGACCACAAGTTCATTCTTTACTTCTAAGGGCTATGGCAGAAAAATCGATTAGTGCCTTTAATAAGGATGTTTACTTACCAAATATGGTAGTTTTTGCAGACCGTAATCAGGTAGAAAAAAATGAAACTTTTGAGCTTCCTGCTGCAGCTAGAGATAGATTTATGATGGAAATCTCAATTCAAGCTCCTAAAGATAAAGAGTTACGTGATTCAATAATCTTTGACAGTAAATTTCAAAATACTGCTAAGTTAGTAGAAGATATTTCAGTCCCTAAATTTGACTGTAAAGAACTAAATGAAGTGTCTGAAGCAATTCAGGCAGCTGTCCAAGCTAGCGATCACATAAAAAAATATGTTGAGAATTTATGGTTGGCTACTGAGGATCCAAATAAATTTGGTATTAATATCAAAGATGTAGACATGAATGACTTTATTATTGCCGGAGCAAGTCCACGAGGCATGATTATGCTTATTAAAGCAGCTAAAGTTAATGCATGGTTAAAGAATAGAACATATATTGAGCCTATTGATATTAATGATATTTTTCATGAAGTGATGGCACACAGGTTAGTGCTTAGTCGAATTTATGAGAATAATAGAATAGAATTACTTAGGAAATTTTCAAATGAGATTCTATTAAAAGTTCCAACCCCAGAATTAGGATAGATAAAATTGAAAACAGCTCAATTTTCCTACTCTGTGTCCTGGCGCTCAAAGAATAATAGCTACGGAAACAACCTAAGCTCCAAAATAGGTAATGACTTTGAATATAGTGGCTCAAAAAATTTTAATGACCACCCTGATTTAACAAGGATCGATATTAAAAATTCAATTACCGACCCCTATGAAAATATATTCGTAAAAACCTACAATTTAAATAACCCAATTAATTTGATTGCTCTATGTGATACGTCAAGCTCAATGTCTGTAGTCAAAAAAAATAATCTAATAATTAAAGATTTATCAAAATTAATTGCAGCATCTGCAATAGAGCAAGCAGATAGATTCAGTATGATTTGTTATAACGATATCATCACAAATAACTTCATGCTTGAACCTGGAAATAATCTTCAATATATCAACCAATGGATAGATGAAGTTGAATTGAACTCTAGTAAATCCTCTAGCAGTGCCGCAAAAGAAATAAATAAATACTTACCAAAAGAAAAATCTTTAATATTTTGGATATCTGATTTCCACTACCCCTTAGATAAAATTGAGAAAATACTCAATGATCTATCAAGCCATCACGTAATTCCATTATTTATTTCTTCTGAAGATGAAATTAAGAGACTACCAAAATATGGGTTTCGTAAATTCATAGATTCAGAGTTGGACATAGAGCATGAAATATTTCTGAGGCCAAGTATCAAGGACAAAATATTAAATGATTATAAAGATACAAAAGATAAAATTTTTCAAGTTTTTTCAAAAAAACAATTGAAACAGATAGTTGTAAATGAGTCCGTTGATATTGAGAGCATAAAAAAATACTTCATGAGTGTACATATATGAAAAATATCTACATTTTTCTTATTTTAATATCACTTAGTTTAATAGCAAACGCAGTATCTTATGAAAAGAATAACTCAGTTTTAAATATAAAGTATGGTTTTAAGCTAGGCGATCTGATTGAGATACAGGATAAAATAATTACAGACACAAAATATATAAACACCCCAGAGTTAATTATAAAAAAAAATAAAGATATAAAATTAATTAGCCAAACAAAGAATATAAGCCGGGAAGCAGATAAGCATATATTTACAAATAAGGTAATTTATCAAATTTATATAAAATCAGAGAGTGGTAATTTTGCACTGCCAACTCATGAATATAAAATAAATAATAAAAATATTGTAATGCCCAAAAAAAATTATTGGTTTACAAGAGTTGCCGAATCAGATCTTAACAATATTTTACTGAACTCTATCAACCAAAAAAAACCCGATCTTACCAAAGTTGAAATGAAATATTTATATATATTATATGGGGTTATTTTATTAACAATGCTAATTCTTTTATATAAAAATTTTGACTTTCCCTTATTAGAAAGAATGAATGGGCCTTTTGCAAAAGCCCACAGGAAAATAAAAAAATTACACAAGAAGAATGGAAAAGATAACTATATTGAATCAATCTTAATTCTAACTGATGCATTTAATAAGACTTTTAAGAAAAATATAGATAGCTCAAATTATGAAGAAATAATCGCTAAAAATGGCAAGTATAAAGAGATCAAGGGAGCAATCAAAACTTATATCAATCTTTCTTCAATTGAAATATATTCATCAAAGACTTTTTTTACAAAAATAAGATTTAATGAAATTTACAGGTTCACAAAAATTCTTAGAACAATAGAGAGAAAAGTCTAAATGAGCTTTATAGCTCCATACTGGCTTTTTTTGCTTCCATTAGCTGCCTTGCCTTTTCTAATTTCAGTGTCCGATAAATTTATAATCAGCAACATAAATATATTTCATCATGATAATTTCTCTAAAAAAATTAATGTGCTTACTAAAATAATTATGTCCTTAGTTATAGTTATTTTAATCCTAATACTTGCGAATCCATGGGCCAATTCTGCATCCATCACGCAGATCGGCAAAGGAGCACAATTAGTTTTTGTTATTGACAGAAGTGTAAGTATGGCAAAGCCTTTTATTGGAGATGATGTTAAAAATAAATCTGAGATAAAGTCACTTGCCACAAGGCGTATTTTAAAAAGCTTTATTGAAAAAAGACCTCTGGATATGATTGGTGTTGTAGGGTTTTCAAATTCAGCTCTATATGGTTCTAAAATAACAAAAAATAGAAGTTACACATACGCAGCGATCGATGCGGCTACCAGATCCTCAGTAAATCAAACAAATATTGGTTCTGGAATTAGTTCTGGACTATTTATGTTTAGTGAGATCGAAACTACAGGTTCACAGGCATTGGTATTACTATCAGATGGGGCAGGTAAAATTTCCAAGCGAGTAAAAAATAAAATAGCTACGATTTTTTCTGAAAAAAAAATTAATTTATATTGGATTATTATAAAAGAGCCTAATGATGTGAGTCTATTTTCTGGTAATACCTATCTTGAGGGCCGAGAACCAACCGTCATTAAATTAGATTCATTTTTTAGGTCTCTTAATACTGAATACAAAGCATATGAAGCCGAGAATCCTGATGCTCTATCTGGGGCTATAAAAGATATTGATTTCAAAGAGAAAAGACCAATTAAAATTGAAAAAAATATTCCTGGAAAAAACTATAATCCACTGCTTCTAAAAATATTATTAGCTTTGCTACTCTTATTAATTATAATTAAAAATTTTAGGATATAACGTTATGTTTATCATTAAAAAAATATTGAATTTAAATAGCGCTGTCTTTATATTTATACTAATAATAACAATATTTATTTCAGTAAATGAGCTTATTGAAATAAAAGAATTACGTAAGATTAATAATAAAATAAATAATGACGAGTTAGTAACTAATGATAAGTATGAGGAGCTAAGTTTATATTCCTCTGCTTACTTATTAGGAAAGCAAGGTGAGTACGAGAATGCTATAGAAAAATATAATGTACTTTTGAAGTTATATCCAGGTACCAATATTATTGATGTTATCTATTTTAATATTGGAACAGTCTACCTACAAGATGCACTATCCAAGCCCCTGAGTGACGATGGTAAATTAACAATTGAAAACTTTCAAAAGTTACAAAGCGCTATAATATCTTTCGAGAAGGCTCTCGCGATAAACCCCCTTAATGAATTAGCAAAATTTAATTTAAGTATTTTGTATTCATCTATGCCAAAGGAGCCCTCTAAAGTTATTTCTGAGCAAGCTGTTCAAGAATTAAGTAATATTCCAATTGGACTCCCATGAAATCAAAGTTCATTAGCCTAATTAAAAATAAAAAAGAATTACTGGTTCTATTAACTAGCATTCTTCTTTGTCTTGTCGCAATTAATAACCCAATGATTAAGTTAAAAAAATCTATCACAAGCTATATGCTTTTAGTTGATGTCAGTCAGTCAATGAATGCTGAAGATTTAACTTATACGGATAATAAAATTTCGAGAATTGAATACACTAAATTATTAATAAAAAAAATTATTGACTCTTCTGAATGTGGAAGTTTTTTTAGTATTAATATATTTGCTGCTGATAATGTAGCCTCTATTATCGAGCCTATAGAAAAATGTAAAAATTATGACGAACTTATAGACACTATTGACAAACTTGAATGGAGGATGGCATGGAAAGGTAACTCAAGAATTACTTTTGGTATTAAGTCTGCAGCAAAAATGCAGGATAGCCTTAATTTTCCATCTAAAATTCTTTTCTTTACAGATGGGGATGAAGCACCAAAAGTTAACGCTATTAATAGAGTGAATTTAGATAATTTTAATTTAGGTGATGAAATAATTTTTATTGGGATTGGGGGGTCTGAGCAGGTTCCTGTTCCAAGATATAACTCAAGAAATATGCTAGTTGGTTTTTGGGGCTCTGACATCTATGATTCGTTGCCTGGGGCGACAGGGTCAAGAAATATTGATAGCGGAAAAGATGACCCTGACCCTTCTGTTGCGTCTGCAGAATATGATCGTTATCTATCAAAATTATATGAAGATTATCTTTTAGAAATTACGGGACAAATAAATGCGAAATATCTTAAGGGAGAATTCTCTAATAGATTTGTAAATTCTATTTTAAAAAATAAACCGAGAAAGAAAATTGAGTCTGAGTTGTTCCTAGAGAAACCAAGTGTATTAATTATATTGATATTGATAGTGCTTTTATATACAGAAAGCTCTATTACTAACATTTTGAAAAGATTCGCTGAAAAATACAATTAACAAATCACAATGTTTTGTCTTGACATCAAATTTGCCTCAAGCATAATCTTAAACTGATTTAATTAGCATACATAATATTAGTAAGCATTATATTCAATACTTATTATTTACCTAAAGAAAAGGATTATATGAAGAGAAAAATTGGGCAGGTTGCAATTTTCCTAGCAATATTAGCGGTAATTTGGCTTGTACTCGGCATGATTGATATAGTCCCATTTTTAATAGAGCTGCCACATGAAACAAGTTTAAGAGCGCATGCATCATTAGCAGTGATTCTCTTATTAATAGCTTCGTGGGCTTTTTGGAATGAAGATTAATTTTTAAATAAAGGTTTAATTATGATAAAAACAGCAGACATATGTATTTTAATTTCAGTAGCAGTTGCATTTATAACAACTTCTTATCTTTGGTTTAGTGTAGGCAACAAGGAAGAAGCATTATTTACAGCAACTTGGATTCCATCAATTTTGACTTTCGCTATTTACTTTAAATTAATAGCAAGGAAGGACTAATCATGGAAGATCCATTATTATTCTTTGTTGGTTTCTTTTGTTTTGTACTTGCAATAGTCGGTGCTGTAATGACAGTCCTAGAATTTAGAAACATAGAATTAAAAAACAAAAAATAAATCCTAGATTTAAAAAATCTACTTAATATTGATTAAATTTACAGGGAAATATCTATAAATAATTTTTCTAGTATCCAAGATTAATTTTAAGCTGCAGGTTCAGGTGTTGAATTATCCCTGTTAAAATTTGTTATTATCTACTGAAGTTTATTTAACTAAATAAAAAGGAAGTAGTATTTAATAGAATGAAGCTTAATGTTTATTATGATTTGAAGTATGTGCCATGCACATTTGATTTTGCAACTTATTTAGTTTTATGTAATGCAATAAGACAGGATATGAATCTTGATTCCATGGCCGTTAATATTATCTGCGGTGAATTTAGAAAAAGAACTGCTAGAGATCACAAAACACTAGACTCCCACAAAAATTGGCGTGTACATAACATTCTAAGTAGATTGCCTTTCTTGATTCCAGAAGTTACAGATCTGGATATAATTAAAAGATCGATAGATAGAATTGAATTTCCTGCTTTCCCAGGTGGCTACCCTTCAGAAGATACAAATGCCAGCCACTTTCCAGTTTCTCCTAAAGCCCTTGAGTATTTTGTGAGTAATAAAGCAATCAATCTAAGGCCTTACAGGGCTTCTGAAGAAGCAAAAAAACTAATAAATAGTACTTTCGACGATAACGTCATTACAATCACATTAAGAACTTCAAAACATAATCCAATTAGAAACTCGAATCTAGATGAGTGGTATAAAGTATCTCAAGAATTAAAAAACTCAAATTTTAGGCCAATTATTATCCCTGACTTTGACGATTATATGAATGAACAAGATTTTGCTAAATACGACTGGGAAATATATGCACCTGCCATAATAGATTTGGATTTAAGATTAGCACTTTATGAGAAAGCACATGATAATCTTTGCATTAATAACGGAACTTCAGTGTTATTACATTATTCCGATTGTAAATATCGTATGTTTAAAGTAATTTGTGACACAGACTCTACTAATCCTGAATTTTATAAAAAGATTACTGGCCTTGAGTTGGAGGGGAAATATGAATTTGCTACTTCTGATCAGCACTTTATTTGGGAAGATGATTCTGCCGATATAATTTTAAAGCATCTTTAAATTGATTATTTTAAAGCACTAAATATAGAAAACTCTCGTAAAATCCTTCTCCTCAATAATAGGTTCAAATAAGAAATTTTCATTGGTACCCATAGCAAAACAAGACTTGCATAAAGTATTTTGCTATAATCGCACGTACTTCAAGCAAACCAAAAGATTGGAGTATGGCTAAAATGGTAGAGACGATAAGAATAAAAATAGGTACGTGTAATGGAGATAATAATTGCTCCACACAATGTAGTCCTTCCTATCCTTTTTTTCCAATAGGTATCTAAAACTATGGCAGCGAAAAAACTAATCTATCTTGCAGATCTAACCCATAAAGGCTTAGTTTTATCCTCTGTCGTATTTCCTCTTTCCATTGGGTTAATTGCTGCTTACTTAATTAATAAGCGTCCAGAAGATTTCGAAATTGAACTATTTAAATACCCAGACGACCTTAGTTCTGCAATTGAAAAAAGAAAACCAGATGTGGTAGCTTTTGCCAATTATTCATGGAACTTTCATTTGGGATACCAATTCGCAAAGATAATAAAAAAGCTTTACCCTAAAATAATAACAGTTTTCGGGGGGCCAAATTACGGCCTTGAAAATGAAGAAATTGAAGAATTCTGGAAAACATATAATCTAATCGATTTTTATGTAGTTAAAGAAGGAGAGGAAGCGTTTCTTCAGCTTTTAGAAACCTTACTTTTACACAATTTTTCACCAGAAGAAATTAAGGCAAATAGGAAAAAGATTTCAAACTGCCATTATGCTGTTGATGGTGAAGTTATTATAGGGGAAAATCTTCCGCGACTGGCTTTAGAGGACATTCCCTCACCTTACCTAATGGGTCTGATGGATAAATTCTTTGATGAGAGTTTAGGGCCAATGATTCATACTACTCGTGGTTGTCCTTTTAGCTGTTCTTTTTGCACCGAAGGAGCACCTTACTACAACATTGTTGAGCAACGAACAGAAACATTAAAACAAGAGCTTCATTATATTGCTAAACGAATACGTGGTCCTAATGATCTATATATATCTGATGCTAATTTTGGTATGTTCAAGCAAGATATCCAAAAAGCTGAAATCTTAGTCGGAATGCAGCAGGAATATGATTACCCTAAAAATATTCACGTTTCGACAGGAAAAAATCAAAAAGATCGCGTTATTAATATTGCGAAAATGTTAGATGGGGCTTTAAGTATGGCCGCATCACTTCAATCCACTGATCCTAATGTACTAGAAAACGTTTCACGGTCAAATATCTCAATTGAAAAGCTAAGTGACGCAGGAAAACTTGCTAACAAAGTTGATGCTGGAACTTACAGTGAGATTATTTTAGGTCTTCCCGGTGACAACTTCGAGCGGCATCTCAAAAGCTTAAGAGACTGCGTAGATGCTAATTTCGATAATATCCGAATGTACCAACTAATAATGTTGCACCAAACAGAACTCAATACACCCGCAAGTAGAAGAAAATACGCAATAAAATCAAAGCATCGTATTATGCCCCGCTCTTTTGGTCGCTATAGTCTTTCTGGGAATGACTTTATTGCAGTTGAATCAGAAGAAATATTATACGAACATAACACCCTGCCCTTTGATGATTACATAAGAGCTCGTGAATTAGATTTTACAGTTGAACTCCTTCATAACGGAAGAGTTTATGAGGAGCTTCAATCATTTTGTGAGATAACTAAGCTGTCATGGTTTGATTTTATTCTTCGTTTTTATGAAAATCGACGTAACTATGGAGATGATATTTGCAAAATGTATGATGATTTTAAAGAGGGGCTTACCGACCGTTTATGGAGCACCAGAGAGCAGCTCGAGACTCATGCAACTAATAATATTGAGCACCTAATTTCGGACGAAAAAGGTACTAATGAGATGTCAATGGGGAAAGCTACTGGCTTTATGGTTTTGTTCGAGAAAATAAATGGCATCCTATTTAACGAAATGAAGAGTTGGCTTTCTGAATTAAATATATTAGATTCCGAGTCCGAGAAATACCTAGATGAATCATGCCGTTTTAGTCACTTGCGTAAAATTAACTTAATGGGTAATGAAAATGAATTTATAGAGAGTTTTAATTTTGATTTTAAAGCGCTTGAACAATCTGGGTTTAAACTATTAGCTAAAGAAATAAAACTAAAATCACCTACAAAATTTAAAATAACACATTCCTTTCAGCAACATAAAAAAATCAATTCTTACATTAAGGAATTTGGGAGGTTACATGATGGCTTGGGAAAAATGTTAATGCGCTACCCACATGTTCATAGAATATTCCGTCAAGTACAATCAGCTTAGTTAATTTAAAAAACACTAGTTAAGCCATAAATTCGCCTTGGTTCGTAATTCAATATTTTTTTTATTAATACTCGTGAACTATCTAGAGCAGTTATCAACATAATAGAATCATTTATATCATCACCCGAAAATTTTTCAATTCTTGGAGAAATATAAGGAAGATACTTGCCAGTTCTTTCATCATTATCATCATAAATTTTTGAGACCCACTCCAAATTAGATTTCATATGATAAGCCAGTATTGGAAGCATTTGAGCGGCCCCAAGTCCAATAACTTGCTCGTCAAACATTCGAATTTGATTTAAAGATTCTTGGAGTTGGTTTTTGTAAACATTAAAGTTATCAGTGATCACTTTTTCTGAAATTAAGTTGAAAGTTTGTAAAGGCATTCTTTCTTTAATAATTTTACTATTTTTTCTAAACCAATATAATGAGCTGCCGCCCCAAAGATGATAATTATATTTATTCCCTATAAATTCGCAACCAATTCGCTCTATAAGGAATCTCATTGATGAATATGAGAAATACTGTAAATGCTGATGAAAAACCTGATCAAATCTTCTCTGTTTGATTGTAGATTCAAGGCTAGGTACTTCTATAAAAAATAAGCAGTCATCAGAAGCTAAATCAACTAATTTAATAAATTCCTCATATATCCCATCGATGTGTTCAAAGGTATGTGATGAAACAATTAGGTCTGGCTTTGTATTAAAATCTGTTTTATCTAATTCGCTTATAAACTTTCCTAGTATGGATATTTTATCGTCACCTTTGAAATTTTTACCTTTCCAAACTGGATCTATTCCGGTCAAATTTTTTGCTTTATTAGATAATTTATTAATTAGATATACATCATTACACCCAACTTCTAAGACCTGATTAAAAATATTATTTCCAATGACACTCTCTATTGTTTGGTATAAAAAGTTATTTGAACAAATAGAAAGATTGCTTCCTGATGTCCTATGAGTATAGCTATCATCGTAGACAACACCTGGATCTAATACATTTTTTAATTGGCCGTGGCCACAATTTCTACAATAATTAAGACCCTGGTCATACAAATTATTTTCTAGGTCTTTTTCCCTAAGATATAAGCCAGTTAATGGCAATTTTGGCATCTCGATCAATTCAATTAAATCATTTTTTGAGCAGATATTACAAGTGACCTTAGTTTTCATTGGATACCCTCAATGTCTTCAAAGAAATAATCAACAGCGTATGCCATGAATGTTTTTCGCATTGATTGATAAATGAATTTTATAATAGTTTTTTAAGGTATGGATGTATATCATACAAGCGGCATTCTATGTCACTCAAACAAAGATTGCAATAACGGTCTATCGCGAAATAGTGCTTTAAAAATTTTGATCTACTATATTTGACTAACCTTATATATATTAAAAAAAAATGATCAACTGATCTAAACTTGTTAGGGGTATAGCCATATTGTAAGAATTTAAATTGTTTGAAGTTTGCGATAATGATAAGATGGCACTTGATAAATTAGTAGCTTAAAATCATTATGGACTTAACACCATTCCTCGACAGAATAGATGATATCTACAAAAATACAGATGCAGCAGAAATAAAAAGTCAAATCAATGAATTAGATGAAGGGCTTAGGAATTTAACAAGAACGGTTCCTGTTCATCCAACTGAACTTCAATGGATAAAAGTTAAGCTAGGTTTTATAGAAGAATTTAGCTTTCCAGTATTAAAACAAGGTAAGACATCAACATTAGAGTTGTTTTGTGCCCCTGATTTAGTTTTATTTTTGTCTTATTATAAAAATAAAATGTCTAAAAATATTTTTATTGATATTGGAGCTAATATCGGTCTTCATACTCTTGTGGCAAGACGATGTGGTTTAAAGACTTTTTCATTTGAGCCCGATCATGATACCTACTCAATTGGAAAGCTATTTCTAGAAAAAAATTCTTGTGGAATGAAATTTGTAGATAGTACTTCAATTTCAAAAAATCATAACTTTTCTATTGAATCAAGTTATATTGAAGCTGCAGCAACAGAAGGCTT
The DNA here is from genome assembly GCA_028351715.1 of Methylophilaceae bacterium. Lineage (GTDB taxonomy): Bacteria > Pseudomonadota > Gammaproteobacteria > Burkholderiales > Methylophilaceae > BACL14. The sequence goes on from JAOMKM010000003.1 coordinate 75,467, forward strand.
TGGTGAGCAAACCTTTGTAAGATTTTTAGATAACCCCACCGGGAATCATGTTAAGGGATACAAAAAAAATATTTATGGCAATGTGGAAGAGAAGATAGTCAAGACCATAGATATTAATAGCTTTATAAATAAGTCCTTCACAGCCAAAATAGATGCTGAAGGTGCAGATGCCATTATATTAAACAGATTAATAAGCAACCCAAATTTTTACAATTATTCTAATGCCATTCATTTATGTGACTGGAGAGATGAGACACGTATTGATATGTATGAAAGCATTAAAAACATTAAAGCGGAAGTTAAAGATGGTATTGGTGGAAACAGAATAGACTCCTTGATTGATACTCCTGCTAATAAATCGTACGATTTTGTTTCAATCTTATCCTAACAAAGAGTCAGTGAATGAATAAATTTTCAAAAATATCAGAAAACCTTATTGGCCAAAAAATGTTCCAAATTTTGGCTCAAGCAAAGGAGCTTGAAAGGCAAGGTAAGGATGTTATTCATTTTGAAATCGGTGATCCTGATTACAAAACTCCACAAAACATAAAGGATGCTGGTTGCAAAGCAATACAGGATGACCATACTCATTACACTATTTCTCAGGGCCTTGAAGAATTTAGGTATGAAGCGAGTAAAAAAATAAGTATCTCTAGAAATTTTTTACCTTCAGTGGAGCAAATCCTGGTGACCCCTGGGGCGAATATTCAGATTTATTTAACATTGTTAGCTGTTGCAGACCCTGGAGACGAAATAATAATTACAGACCCATGCTTTGTGAGTTACGTTTCAATCATAAACTTATGTAATTTAGTGCCTATTAAAGTCCCTCTTCTTGAAGAAAATAATTTTAGGTTGTCACCTGATGATTTAAAGAATGCAATTACCAAAAAAACAAAGTTAATTATTATAAATTCACCAAATAATCCAACTGGCTCTGTTATCAAAAAAGATGAGATGAAATCTATTTATGAGATTGCTGAAAAAAATGACATTTATATACTAAGTGATGAAGTGTATTCACGGATGGTCTTCGAAAAAGGTGAGTTCCTATCACCATCGTCATTTGATCGCTGCAACGAAAGAGTTATTGTTGCACATTCATTTAGCAAGTCTCATGCCATGACTGGCTGGAGGATAGGTGCCGTGATGGGACCAAAAGAACTAATAAGAAGAATGACTTTAATTCTAGAAACTATTACGTCGTGTGTTTCACCTTTTATACAAATTGCAGCTATTGAGGCGCTGACCGGGCCTCACCCTGAGGTAGATAAGATGATAAATACTTTAATGCATTCAAGAAATACTCTAGTCTCAGGTTTAAATTCAATAGAAGGTATTAGTTGTCTCAGTCCTGGGGGCTCATTCTATGCATTTCCTAATGTCTCTGAATTAAAAATGAATGGGTTAGAATTTTCTGATTATCTTTTAAAAGAATCTTTTATAGCAACATGTCCAGGAGCTCATTTCGGTGACGCTGGGAAAAATTATGTTAGATTTTGTTTTGCCACACCAGAAATAAAAATTCGGGAAGCAATAGATAGAATGAGGCTTCTTTTTAATTAAACCTTAAATATTAAATTGCTTTATAAAAAAAATTCTTGGCTGCAATAAACTGATAGACATTACTAAATGACTGTTATTATTATTTTAATTGAGTAATTGTAACCTGAAGGATTTTATGGACTTAAATATTCAAAATAAATGGGCATTAATTACTGGGGGTGCAAATGGCATCGGCGAGGAGATATCATGCCAGTTAGCAAAAGAAGGCGTCCATATTGTAGTAACTTCTCGCTCCGAAAAACCAATCAAAAATTTACAGAAGAAGCTTGCACATTTAAACGTTGAAGTTCATGGCATCATAGTAGACTTTTTAGAACCAAATTGGATAGATAATTTTAAGCATAAAATAAGTAAATTTTCAATCTCAATTCTAATAAACAATGCTGGACATAACCTAAATGTTAACGACCCTTATTGTTCTATAGATGATTGGCACAAAGTAATGGAATTAAATTTTTATTCTGCTGTAAATCTATGCAATCTATTAATTCCAAAAATGAAAGATAATCAATGGGGTAGAATCATTAATATAACCTCATGTGCGGGACTAGAAAATAGTGGTCCAGTTACGTATTCTGTTTCTAAATCCTCGTTGACTGTATATACAAGAACAATGGGAAGAATTCTTGCAACGGAGGGTGGTCATGTAGTTATGTCAGCCATATATCCGGGTGTTATAGTAACTGATGGTGGTCACTGGGATAATGTTCTGAAAAACAACCCATCGCATGCTAAAAAATATTTAGATGAAAGATGTCCACTTAAAAGATTTGGATTAGTGAGTGAAATAGCTCCTGTTGTTGTTTTCCAATGCTCTGATCTAGCATCATTTTCTCATGGAGCAATAATTCCAGTTGATGGTGGACAGTCACGCCATTACAGTTCCTTTAATTATCTTTCATAAATAATAATAATGAAATTAACAGATTGTTTTGCAAAAATTATTCAAAATGAAAATATTGGATGTGTTTTTGGCTTGCAAGGGGGGGCTGTAGTCCATTTATTCGACTCATTAGAAAGTAATGGGACTGAGGTTTTATATCTGCATCATGAACAAGCAGTAAGCCTAGCGGCGACATCATATGCTAAAGCAAATAATACGCTGGGTTGCGCAATTGTCACCTCAGGCCCAGCCTCGACAAATGCAATTACGGGTTTACTTGCAGCTTGGCAAGACTCTGTGCCATGTATTTTTATAAGTGGGCAAGCTAGAACAAATCAACTTTCCTATGGTAGAAAAGTAAGACAAGTTGGGGTGCAGGAGGTAAATATAGTTGATATTGTAAAACCAATTACAAAGTTTGCTAAGTGTATTTATTCTAAAGATGAATTTGAGACTACAATGATTGAAGCAATCAAAATTGCAAAATCTGGAAGGCCTGGGCCTGTCTGGATTGACTTACCCTTGGACCTTCAATGGATGGATGTGAAGTATACTAATAAACCCCATGTAGAAACCACAAAAAATTTAAGTATAGATAAAAAAATGAGTGATGAATTATTTCATCAATCTGTAGATTGGATAACTCAATCAAAAAAACCATTATTTGTTCTTGGTTACGGGCTTAGGCTATCGAATACACATGAAAAAATTATAGATATACTAAATAAGGCCAGTATACCTTTTGTAACAACATGGAGCGCTGCAGATTATTCAGGGACAGAAAATAAAAATAATATGGGCATTATTGGAATGTGTGGTCAAAGAGGCGCAAATAAAATAATTTTTGATTCAGACCTGATTGTTTGCTTAGGTACTCACTTGTCAACTGCTCACACAACAGGTCTTTTTGATAGCTATGCAAAAAAAGCAAAAAAAATTATTGTTAACATTGATAAAGATCAATTAGAAAACTTAAATATCAGCTTTGATCTCATCATTAACACAGACTTAAGAAACTATATAGACTCTTTAAAAAATATAGATTTAAAGAGTAATACTTTCTGGAGTGACTTGGAAAGCTATAAGAGTTTAAATTGGAGCGAGCCTAATAAAGAAAATAGTATAAATTCTTTTTCATTTATAAGGCAGCTATCAAATCTTGTTAATGAGACTTGCTGCTATATTATTGATGGAGGTGGAACTGCATTATATGCCGGATTCCAGAGTACTCAACTTAAAGAAAAAGATAGAATTATTTGTTCTACTGCAATTTCAGCAATGGGAACTGGTCTTGCAGAATCGCTTGGGGTAGCTAAAACAAGAAAATATAATTTGATGTTTTGCATTATAGGAGATGGTAGTTTCATAATGAATATTCAAGATTTGCAGAGTATAGCTCAAGAAAAAATTAATTTAAAAATTATTGTAATCAATAATAATGGTTATCAAGCCATTAGAAATACGCAAAATGAATTTTTAGAAGGTAGGCTTTACGGTACTCACCCAGACTGGAATCTTAAAATGCCATCGATTGAGAAGATGGCGACAGGGTTTGAAGTAGATTATATTAAACTAAAAAATCCAGCCAATATCGATGACGACATCAAAAAAATACTTAAGCATAAAGGTCCATTGATCATTGAAGTTATTGTCGACGAAAATCAGAAGCCATTATTCAGACAAAAATTTATGAAAAATGATGATGGGACTTTTAGTCCAACTGATTTATCAGATATGTTAGTTAATGAATAAATTTTCATTTTCATGCTGCTGAGAATGAGTGATTTAGATTCTTATAGGTAATTTTAGTTTTATCAACCTAATCCCTTTCAATACCAAGTCCTTTATATTATTATTTTAGATTAAATACTAGTGGTGCTATATGAGTTCAATAAATATTTATTACGATCTAAAGTTTGCACCTACAACATTTGATTTTGCAGTTTATTTGGTTGTATCTAATGCTGTAAGACAAGCCAATGGATTCAAAACAATGGGAGTCACTATTGTATGTGATGAATTCAGACGTTGGTCTGTGAGAGAAAAAGAAAGTAAAGAAGGTGACAGAAGGTGGAGAGTTAATCATATTTTAAGTAAATTGGCCTCTTTAATTCCAGAGGTTAATGGTGTCACCATCTCTGAAATACCATTAACTGAGATTAATTTCCCAGCCTTTCCTGATGGCTACCCTCCACCCCCAGGCGCAGATTTTCAATTTCCATACCTCGCACAACATTTAAAACAATTTTATAATCAAGGTTTAAATTTACGGCCATTCAAATCTTCTGAGGGTGCCAAAATACTAATAAATAATTTATTCGATGATAATGTAATTACAATCTCTCTTAGAAGCTCAAAATTTATACCAGAAAGGAATTCTAATTTGGATGAATGGTATAAAGTTTATCAAGAACTTAAAAAGACAAAATTTAGACCGATTGTAATTCCTTGTTTTGAAGATTATATGGGGGACAAAACCTTTGCTAAATATGATTGGGAAATATTTCCTCCGGCTACGATTGACCTTGATTTGAAATTGGCACTTTATGAGAAAGCATTTGACAATCTTTGCATCAATAATGGGGCTAGTACACTTTTAATTCTATCCGACTGCCGTTATAAGCATTTTAAGTATGTTACTGAGGGTGTTGATAATACTCAGCCAAAGCATCATAAAGCAACTATGGGTATTAATCCAGGCGATAATTTTCTATTTGCTGCAGAATCTGGACAGGATCTAATATGGGAAACTGATAATGCAGATATAATCCTTAAGGCGCTTGATTTATAAATGAATGACATTTTAATTGCTAAATGAAATCTAAAAAATCTAGAAATGCAGTCATTACAGGCTCGACCCAAGGAATTGGCCTAGCAATTGCCCGTGAATTTCTTGAGCGTGGGCATAATGTATATATTTGTGGTCGAGATGAAATAAAATTAAAGAAAGTATTAAAAGACCTATCGGTGCTTTTTGGTAGTGAAAGAGTTCATGGTTCAGTATGTGATGTTAGTTCACTTGTATCAGTAGAGAAAATGATTAAGGAATCACTGGGTCATTTTGGCAGTATTGATGTTTTAGTAAATAATGCTGGGGTTGGTTTCGTAACTCCTTTTGAAAAAATTACCCCAGATCAATGGTCAGAAATTATAAATGTAAATCTCACCGGCGTTTATAATTGTTGTCGTGCTGCATTGCCATGGCTTAAAAAAAACAAAGTTTCGGATATTATTAACCTCGGAAGTCGTGCTGGTCGTTATGCCTCTGCTGGGGGTGCTGGTTACAATACAACAAAATTTGGCCTCCAAGGCTTTACTGAAGCATTATTTTTAGATTTAAATCAATATGGTGTAAGAGTTAGCTTGGTGGCTCCTGGCAATGTATCCTCTGGCTTTGCTGATATCATTGGAGGGCTAGGATCAGAGGAGTGGTTCTTGTCTCCTAGTGATGTTGCAAAAGTAGTTGCTGATATCATTGCATCTAATTCAAGAGCAAATGTTAATTGGGTTGAAATTCGTCCCTCAAGACCAGAATAAACGAATCTAGTAAATTCAAAATACGCAAATTTATATTGTATAATAATTGCTAGGTATCAACTTCTAAGACTCTCTAACCCATTATAGGATATTTGATGCGTAAAATTCTAAAAGCAATTAGTTTGTAAGTGGATAAAATTTTCATAATAGGAAGCAATTCATTTTCTGGGGCCACTTTTTCAGACTATGCATTAAAAAATGGAGCTCATGTTACTGGTATAAGTCGGTCAAAAGAGTCCAATAACGTTTTTTTACCATACAAATCCAATGAACAGAGTAACTTTAATTTTCACTTATTAGATATAAATAAAAATCTAAAAGAAATTATTGAGCTTATTAATGAAATAAAACCAGCATATGTAATTAATTTTGCTGCTCAAAGTATGGTTGGTGAGAGCTGGTTACGTCCTACTGATTGGTTTATGACGAATGTAGTTTCAACTATAAACTTACATGATGAGCTCAGAATGTGTGATTTTTTAAAACGTTATGTTCATATTTCGACCCCTGAAGTTTATGGTTCTTGCGATGGGTTTGTAGATGAAAATTTTCCTTTTAATCCCAGCACCCCTTATGCAGTTTCAAGAGCTGCAGCAGATATGAGCCTACGTACCTTCCATGATGAATATAAATTTCCTGTTGTAACTACTCGTGCAGCTAATGTTTATGGTCCAGGACAGCAACTTTATCGAATTATTCCTCGCACCATTCTTTACATCTTGCTTGGGAAAAAAATTCAATTACATGGCGGAGGATCCTCTACTCGATCTTTTATTCATATGAATGATGTGTCACGGGCTACCTGGCAAATTATGCATAAAGGAAAAATTGGGCACACTTACCACATATCCACCAATGAAATAATTTCAATTCGAGAATTAGTTGAATCTATTTGTGTAAAATTAAATGTGAAATTTAAAAATCATATTGATGTAGTTGGTGAGCGAGCAGGTAAAGATTCAGCATACCAACTTAAGAGTGCTAAGCTAAGAGATGAAATGAATTGGCAGGAGGAAATTACCTTAGATCAGGGATTAAATGAATGTATTTCATGGGTCACAAAAAATCTTGATATTTTAAAAAAAGAGGTATTCGATTATCAGCATAAACCATAAAAAATAGGAGAGATATGGGACAAGAAATAGATTTACTAGAAGATTATCCAAAAGCAAAGCGTAATTTAGAAGAGCGACTTGCCTCTAAAAATGAAGTTGATAGAGCTATAGCTAGAAAATTTGGTCGTGATTTCTTTGATGGTGATAGAAATCATGGTTATGGAGGTTTTAACTATATGCCACGTTTTTGGCAGCCAGTGATGCCAACTTTTAAAGAGTATTGGAATTTAACAGAAGATTCATCTTTATTGGATGTAGGTTGTGCTAAAGGTTTTATGTTGCATGATCTTTCAAAATTAATTCCAGGTATAAGCGTCAAGGGCGTAGACATTTCTGAATATGCAGTTGAAAATACTATTGATGACATGAAGCCTCATGTTAGCGTTGCTAATGCAACAAAACTCCCTTTTTCTGATAACAAATTTGATGTAGTAATTTCTATCAATACTATTCACAATCTTGAGCGCGAAGAATGCGGACAAGCATTACAAGAAATCGAACGAGTTAGTCGGGGAAAATCGTTTGTTACAGTTGATGCCTATCGAAATAATGAAGAAAAAGAGAGGATGTATGCTTGGAACTTAACTGCAAAAACCATTATGTCGGTTGATGAATGGATCAAATTTTTTAAAGATGTAAATTATAATGGAGACTACTTTTGGTTCATCCCATAGATTCTAGCTCCATTGAAAATTCACTAAGTCTCTTTCATCAAATGTATCGAATAAGGATGGTTGAAGAGGAAATTTCACGTCGGTATCCGGAAGGAAAAATGCGCTGCCCAGTTCATTTATCTACAGGCCAAGAATCTATTCCAGCTGCATTTGCATTATCAATTAAAAAAAACGATTTTGCGGTTAGTACCCACCGTGGGCATGCTCATTACCTTGCAAAAGGTGGTGATTTAAAGGCTATGATCGCTGAAATTTATGGGAAAGCAACTGGCTGCTCTAAGGGTAAGGGTGGCTCAATGCATTTAATTGACCTTAATGTAAACTTCATGGGAACCTCAGCAATTGTCGGAAATAGTATACCTGTTGGTGTAGGCCTAGCTCTTTCTGCTCAACTTAAAGGCACGGATCAAATTAGCTGTATATTTTTAGGTGATGGTGCTGTCGAGGAAGGTGTTTTTTATGAATCAGTCAATTTTGCTGCTGTTAGAAAATTGCCTGTTCTTTTTATTTGTGAAAATAATTTATACTCCGTCTATAGCCCACTTAGCGTAAGACAACCAAAAGGTAGAAGTATAGCTAATATGGTAGATGCGATAGGAGTTGGAACAGGAACATGTAATGGGGACGATATTTATTCTAGCCAAAAATTAATGCAGAATGCCGTGAATAAAGTCCGTTCAGGTACAGGGCCATACTTCCTCGAATTCTCTACTTATCGCTGGCGAGAACATTGCGGTCATGATTTTGATAATGATTTAGGTTATCGCTCTGAAAAAGAATTCTTAGAATGGAAATCTAAAGATCCATTAATAAATCTGGAAGAGAGTTTATACAAGACTGGAGTAAAGCTTGGCGAGAAGGTTGATTCAATAAAAGCATCAATTAATTCTGAGATAATATCAGCATTTAAGTTTGCAGAGACCTCAAAATTTCCAGATCAGATAGAGGCTTATCAGGACGTTTATGCAAAAGAAGAGTTATCAAAATGACCAAAAAAACTTTTTCGACCGCCATTAATGATGCGCTTCATGAAGCTATGCGAATTGACCAGAGTGTTATTTGTTATGGTTTGGGAGTTACAGATCCAAAAGCTGTATTTAACACTACATCAAATCTAGAAAAAAAATTTGGTTCAGAACGTGTCTTTGACATGCCAACCTCTGAAAATGCAATGACAGGTGTTGCAATTGGAGCAGCACTTAATGGTATTAAGTCTGTCATAACTCACCAACGTATAGATTTTTTTCTTTTAGCAATGGATCAAATTGTTAATGGTGCAGCTAAATGGCATTACATGTATGGCGGGCAATCGTCGATACCCATAACTATTCGACTTATCATTGGTCGTGGTTGGGGCCAAGGACCTACACACTCGCAGAATCTCCAAGCTTGGTTTGCTCATATTCCTGGTCTAAAAGTAGTTATGCCAACTTCCCCGGAGGATGCAAAAGGCATGCTTCTTTCATCTATCTTTGATCCAAATCCAGTAATATTTCTGGAGCATCGCTGGTTACATGACACATTAGGCGATGTTCCAAGTGGTGATATTAGGGTACCACTAGGTAAAGCTAAAATAGTTAAAGCTGGAACTGATATTACATTAGTAACTATGTCCTATATGACAGTAGAGGCAGTACATGCAGCAAATTACCTAGAAGAAAAAGGAATTGTTTGTGAGGTTATTGATTTGCGAACGATTAAACCATTGGATTGGAAAACAATAATGGACTCTGTTGCCAAAACTGGTAGGCTGCTAGCACTTGATTCTGGTTTTACTACAGGCTCTGTCTCGGGTGAGGTAGTAGCCCGAGTAGCAATGGAAAAATTTAGTATTCTTAAATCAGCGCCAACAAGATTAGCAATGCCAGATGTCCCTGAACCAACAAGCCTCGCTCTAACTAAAGGTTTTTACGTGCGCGCCTCAAATATAGCTGAAAAAGTTATGGATATGTTTGGTAAGAATACTTCAGACATTAAAAAGGACTTACCAGAACCATCACCGCATGATGTACCAGGAGAATGGTTTAAAGGGCCCTTTTAGGATTAAATTAAATGAATGAGTAATCACTGAAATCAAACCTCTTTCTGTGCCGACATTAGAATAAGAAATCACTTATAATAGTGGGGGTAAAATTGTGTATAAATCAAATTGATTGCTATATAATTTTGCTAATTTAAATCGATTTATTATGAGAAATTCCTAACAAACAGGCAAAAAAATGAAAACAAAAGAAGCGCAAAATCAATCACAGGTAGATGATTATAATAATCTTGGGCCATCTACAATGGGTCCATGGACAAGCCATATATGGAGAAGCGATCCACGCCATCTAGTATTTTTACTCTCACGCTATAAATTTGTGTCAAAAATGTTAATAGGTAAAAATAAAGTTTTGGAAGTAGGTTGTGGGGATGCTTTTGGAACGCCGATAGTTGAAAGTACGGTTGACAAACTTCATTGTATAGACTTTGAACCATTAGTTCTTGAAGATGCTATTGAACGGTATAGTAAATTAAAAAATTATAATGTTTCTTTTTCTGTTCATAACATCTTGGAGAAGCCTCACGAGGATATGTACAATGCTGCTTTTTCACTTGATGTAATTGAACATATACCTTCAAATAAAGAAGATTTATTTATCAATAATATTGCGGAATCATTAACTGACAACGGAATACTAATTATAGGTACGCCAAATATAACTGCAGACCAGTATGCATCTCCAGCAAGTAAGGCAGGACATATTAATCTAAAATCAGCTGAAACACTCTCAATGCTTCTATCTAAAAAATTTGAAAATGTTTTTATTTTTTCAATGAATGATGAGGTTGTACACACTGGATATAGTCCCATGGCACATTATCTCTTCGCTATGGGTGTTGGTATCAAAAAAGACTAATAAAATTTACACACTAGGAAGCTTATGGATTTAAATATAAAAGGTAAACGAGCTTTAATAACTGGTGCTGGACGTGGTTTAGGTCGTGCAATAGCTACTACTCTTAGTAATGAAGGAGTAAAAGTTGTTTGTGTATCTCGCACAAAGAAAGATATTGAAGAATTAATTAATAATCTTGGAGGCAATTCTTCTGGTCACTTAGGAATAGCTATGGATTTAATGCCAAATTCTGCGCCAACTGAATTGATGGTCAAAATTAACGATTTTGGGCCCCTTGATATAGTCATTCATAATGCTGGTGGAACTCTTGATATTTCAGACCCTTTTTGTTCAATAGAGGATTGGCGAAAGCTCTACCGTTTTAATTTTGAACTTGCGGTTGAACTTAATGGCTTAATTCTACCAGGGATGCAGAAACGTCAATGGGGTCGTGTATGCCATATTACTTCAATAGCAGCTATGGAAAATCAAGGGCCTGTGCCCTATTGTTCCTTCAAAGCAGCATTAACCGCTTACACTAGAAGCATGGGTGGCATATTGGCACCTGATGGGGTCGTTATGTCAGCAATTTTACCGGGGGCAGTATTTACTGAAGGAGGTTTCTGGGATACAGCATCACGCGAACGCCCAGAACATGTAGAGAAATACTTAACTGAACGACAACGGATTGGTAGATTTGGGAAGCCAGATGAAATAGCTAACTTTGTTGCTTACCTATGCTCTGATTTAGCGTCGTTTAACACAGGTAGTATTGTTCCCGTAGATGGTGGTCAAGGAAGGGGGTACTTTGGGCAATGACAAATATAAATAATAAAACTCTTAATAAAGATTTACGGAGAAAAATAGTTGATATGGTTATTGAAGGACAGGATGGTCATATTCCAAGCGCCTTCTCTATTCTTGACTTAATTACATTTTTATATCGTGATATTTTAAAATTTAATTCAAAAAATCCTGAATGGCTTGAACGGGATTACTTTATTTTATCTAAAGGCCATGGTTGTTTGGCACTTTACGTTAATCTCCATCGCCATGGCTTTATTACTGACAATGATATCCAAATGTTTTGCAAGCAAGGAGGTATATTAGGTGAGCACCCAGATCGTACAAAAATTCCTGGCGCTGAGGCTTCAACCGGTTCACTGGGTCATGGTTTAAGCTTTTCTGTAGGTATTGCTTTAGGATTAAAGATACAGGGGAAAAATAATAGGATGATCACATTACTTGGTGATGGTGAGTGCCAAGAGGGAACGGTATGGGAAGCGGCAAACGTAGCTCGTAATCGTCGACTGGGGAATTTATGTGCAATCGTTGATTGGAATAAATCAGGAATGACACTAATGCCTGAGGATGATATGCCAAAAAAATGGGCAGCATTTGGTTGGAATGTAGAAATTATTGATGGTCATAATGAGAAAGAAATGGCTCAAGCCTTTGAAAGAATAGAATTCAAGAATGATGGTATTCCTTCGGTAATTATTGCTAATACAATAAAGGGAAAAGGTGTTCCATTTATCGAAGGACATGGAAAATGGCACCATCGAATTCCAAATCAAGAAGAGTATAAAAAAATAATGGGCACGTTAGTATGACAAAATCTACCCGACAGCAATTTGCAGATACAATGCTCGAACTCGGTAAGGAGAATAATGACCTTGTAGTTATGGTTGGTGATATTGGTCACGGAAGTCTACAGCCGTTTGCTAAGGCTTGTCCTGGACGCTATTATAATATTGGAATTTTAGAACCAACCACGGTGAGTTTAGGTGCAGGATTATCGGCAGTAGGCCTTTGTCCAGTTATTCATACTATTGCTCCCTTTCTCATTGAACGCTCATTCGAACAAATTAAATTAGATTTTTGCTATCATGGCCTTGCCGGAAATATCGTCACTGTTGGAAGTGCTTTTGACTATTCAAATTTAGGGGTCACACATCATTGCTATGGTGATTTTGCAATGTTAAAAACACTACAAAATACTGAGATATGTTTTCCTGCAAGTCCAATAGAATTTGATCAATTATTTAAGCAATCTTATCAAAATAATCAGCTAACAGTTTATCGTATTGCCGGGCAGTCGCATGGTATTGAGTTTAAATCTGAGGATATTGTTTTTGGTAAAGCAATTTGCGTTCAAGAAGGCAGCGATATAACTATTGTTGCTACAGGATCTCAGCTTCGAACAGCACTTGATGCTGCCGAACAATTATTATCCAAAAAAATCAAAGCTGAAGTAATTTATGTACATACAATTCGACCACTAGATAATGAACTTATCCGGACTAGCGTTAAAAAAACAAAAAAGATTGTAGTAATTGAAGAGCACATGCGCTCTGGAGGTTTAGGTGATGATATTCTACGTGCGACTTATGATATCCAAGACTTAAAGTTCCACTCAATTTCTATTCCAGATAAATTTGTTACTAGCTATGGGTCATATGATCAGCTTTGTGAATCTTGTGGAATTACTCCCAAAGCATTAATAGACTCAACTAAAAATTGGTTTGATGGTTAAACCGAATATTCAATTAGATTTAAAACAATTTAAAAAATCATATCCGAGTATTTTAGGATGCTGGGATAAATCATTACCTGATAACGTCTTTGGAACTCTATTAATTTTTCTTGCTGAATCTCAATTGGTGGCTCAGACGAGTAATACTAAAAGCATAGATATTGCACTAGATGCAGCATCACATAATATAAAAAATATTTTAGAAGGTGAATTTCGTCTTCTAGATATTAAAGATAGGATTGATTCTTCTTTGAATGCTCTTAATGGGTTCAAAATTATTAAAAATATATATGTGTGTGGGGGCAGGTCTGGTTTCAAAGCTCTATCAATATCACTAAAAAATACCCATCTGACATGGGGACTAAATGAACGCACATATGATTCAACATTATATATTCAGGAGCTATATAAATTAACAGGAAAATTACAACCACTTAAATTCAAAAGAGATCTACAACAATGGGCACGAAAATTAATACAGGGAGAGTGCGACAAAACTCCTGTTGTTGGCCTGCATCTCAAGCAATCAATTAACTGGAAAGGTCCACCAATAAGTTTAGCTAATAATTCTGTCTGGTATAAATTTTTATCTTTAGCTGCCTCCAGATATAAAATTAAATTTCTTGTCCTTGGTGATGATCCACTGGATATAAATATCAAAAAACTTCCTAATATTATTGTTGCAAATGAAATTGGCTCCGAAACCTTCATACAAAATTTAGCACTACTTTCTGAATGTGTTGGATTCATGGGAATGATGAGCTCTATATGTAACTACGCTCTCTTTTCCAATATTCCATATATTATCTTTAAAAATCCTCAGCATCATAAAGAAATGATGGAAAAAGAGCTAAGGGGAGAAAATTATTATTCATTTGCAACAGAATTTCAAAAAGTTTACCTAATAAATGAAACGGTAGACTTATTATTGTCTGAGTTTACAGATATGCCATTTATTAATGATAGGGGGTAATTATGTCTAATAATTTAAATCGTTCGTCTAATAAGGTTTGTTTAATTACGGGTGCTGCTCGAGGAATTGGTTTTAACATAGCTCGAGCAATGGGAAAAGAAGGCTTTACCCTTGCCATTTCTGACGTTAACGAAAAAATGCTTAGCCATGCTAAGGAACGATTAGTAAAAGATGGGTTTATTGTTGAGGTATTTACAGCTGACCTAGCATTAACTAATGAACCAGCACGTTTAGTAAATAAAGTAGTTAAAAAATTAGATAGATTGGATGTAGTTATTAATAATGCACGAGCAGGTGAAGGATGTTCTTTTGAGAGTGAGTCGGAAGAGAACTGGGATTTAGCATTCAACGTAAATCTAAAAGCCGCATTCTTTCTAGCAAAGACTGCTATCGAATTCATGCCTAAAGATGGTTCAATTATTACAATCAGCTCAGTATGTGCGTCGTTAATTTCAGAAGAAAGCCCTAGCTACCATATCTCCAAAGCTGGGTTATCACATTTAACTCGCTATTTAGCAGTA
>JAOMKM010000004.1 GCA_028351715.1 Methylophilaceae bacterium
GGTAAAGAAAATGGACTATGGCAGCAATGGTATAAAGATGGCCAACCTAAATTAAAAGTTAAATTTAAAAATGGAATAAAAAACGGGGAAGAATATTATTGGAATAGTGATGGGACTGTCCGATATAAAGATATTTATATTAATGGTAAGATTAAAAAAAAATAGAAGGAAAATAAATGGTCAAATCATATGCAGCAATGAGTAAGGGAAGTGAACTCGAGCTATTTGAATATGAGCCAGAAGATCTAGAACCAAATAAAGTTAATATTCATGTGGAGTCATGTGGTATATGTCACAGCGATATTAGTGCGATTGATGGTAGCTGGGGAAAATCAAAATACCCAATGGTTGCAGGACATGAAGTGATTGGTAAAATTATTGAGGTTGGTTCAAATGTTTCCTTACATAAAATTGGCGATCGTGTTGGTTTAGGCTGGCATTCTGGTTATTGCCATAATTGCGATTATTGTAATGCTGGAGATCACAATTTTTGTAGCTCAACAAAGAAAACAGTATTTAGTCAACATGGTGGATTTGCGGAACAAGTTAATGCTGACGAAGTTAGTGTCATCCCTATCCCGAAAGGATTAAATCATCAAGATGCTGGGCCCCTATTGTGTGGTGGAATAACGGTTTTTACCCCCCTAGTTGAATTTAATATTACTAAAGATCACAAAGTTGGAATAATTGGTATTGGAGGACTAGGGCATCTAGCGCTTAAAATTTATAAGGCTTTAGGATGTCATGTTACTGCATTTACCAATTCGGATGATAAGAACGATTTACTTGAAGAACTGGGGGCAGATGAAATAATTTCCTCAACAGATGAATCTAAGATAAAAGCAATTGAGTCCAGATTTGATTTAATAATATCTACTGTAAATGTTAAATTAGATTGGAACTTATTTCTTAGTATTATAAAACCAAGAGGAAGGCTACATTTTGTTGGTGCAGTTTTAGCTCCAATTGAAACATCTGTTTTTTCTCTTATGGGTGGACGTAAATCTATTTCTGGTAGCCCTGTTGGCAGCCCAGAAAATATAAAAAAAATGTTAAATTTTTGTTCTGAGCATAAAATTTCTCCCATGGTGGAGCATTTTAAATTTGATCAGATAAATGATGCAATAACTAAACTTAGGCATAATAAACTTAGATTTAGAGCTGTATTAACTTGGTAATAACAGCGGAAGTAATTAATAATTAATTGTAATTAATAAGGGTAAGTATGAAAAAAATTTTATGTTGTTTGTGGTCAACGCCAGCTGCAATCATAATAGGCTCATTAATCATTGCTTTTCATTATGTATGGATTAATAAATATGAATTTATTCCTTATGGAAATGGCGAATCCTTTACAGTAGTCAATAAGTGGACGGGAAAGATTTGTACTCATCCAGTTACTTTAGAGTCTCATGATACTTTATTTGACGAGGGAGCCGTTTTTCTTACTTGCGATGCATATCCTCTGAGTTCTGGTAAGGTGGAATTACCATAAATATATCTTCAGCAATGTGCTTTTCTCTTAAACTTATATTTGCCATATATCATTCATTATAATGGCTAACTATAATGTCAGCGGCCTACAAACATTATCTGAGCTTGCAGCCCTAAATAAAAAATCCTGGTTCGTTTACATCATATTATGTAAGGATGAAACTCTCTATACAGGAATCACTAATAATATTGAAAAGAGATTAAGCGACCATACAAAGGGTAATGGTGCTAAATATACTAAAAGTCGTGGTCCCTTTACTTTAATGTATACAGAGAAATGTTCTGATAGGGTAATTGCAAGTCAAAGAGAATTTCAAATAAAAAAAATGACTAGGGCAAAAAAACTAGCCCTTTCTAATCAACAATAATCTATAAATCTAATTTCTGTTAAAAACTATTTTAGAAATAATTTTTTTCACTCATTTTTTATTATAGGGAAATGTATGAACAACTAGGAAACATATAAATTTGCTTTATTTTCATATACATATATACTTCGCACTCGCAAGGATTGACATTGAACTTTATATTGCCAGTCTTTAACTATTGACTCAAATATAAGGAAATAAATTGTCATTTCAAACTCTAGGTTTAGAGTCTGGTATTCTTAAAGCAATTACAGATGCCGGCTATACAGAAGCAACCCCCATTCAAATGAAAGCCATTCCAGAAGTCATGCTGGGAAAGCATGTTATGGCATCTGCTCAAACTGGTACAGGAAAAACAGCAGCATTTGTTTTACCAATTTTAAATGAATTAGCCAAGGAGAGAAATCCTGGGCGAGGTCCTCGAGTACTTATCGTTAGCCCTACAAGAGAACTAGCAAATCAAATTACTGACAGTATTAAAACTTACGCACGCTTCTTGAAAATAAATTCTGTTACGGTAACTGGTGGTATGTCATATAAATTACAAAATCGTTTATTGTCAAAACCATTAGATATACTTATAGCAACCCCCGGTCGCTTACTTGACTTAATTCAACAAGGAAAAATAAAACTTAAAGACACCCAGGTAATGGTCCTTGATGAAGCAGACCGTATGTTAGATATGGGATTTATTCCAGATATACGTAAAATTTATAAAGCAACATCTAAGCAACAACAAATGCTTATGTTCTCTGCCACATTTGATTCTTCGATCGCTAAAATAGCGCATGAATTTCTTAAGGATCCAGTAACAATAGCTATTAAGCCTGATACAAAAGGACATATTAATATTGAACAGTCGCTTTATTTTGTTGACAATCAAATCCACAAGAAAAAATTACTTACGCATTTCATTACCGATAGTGAGATGGACCAAGCAATCATATTTACTTCCACAAAGAGAAATGCAGACGTCTTATCAGATCACCTCTACCATTCGGATTTTAAAACTGCGGCACTTCATGGAGATATGTCACAGGGAGCTAGAACCAAAACAATTAATCGATTTAAGCGCAATGAAATAAAGATTTTAGTTGCTACTGATTTAGCATCTCGAGGTATTGACGTAAAAAATATTACTCATGTAATCAATTATGATTTGCCACGTTTTGCTGAGGATTATATTCATCGAATAGGCAGAACTGGTCGGGCCAATAAACAAGGTCACGCTTTTAGCCTCGTTAGTCCAACTGATCGTGAATTTCTAAAGAAAATTGAGCGGTTTACTGACATGAAGATTGATATTAAAACTGTACCTGGGCTCGAACCAACGAAACTGGCATCTCAACCAGCATTAAAAAGAAAAGGCAGGGGAAGTAATAAACCTTTTAATAAATCTAAAAAACCTTTTAAAAACCAAACCAATGCAGCTAGAAAGCCTTTTAAAAACCAAACCAATGCAAAAAAAAGAATGGCCAGAAAATCAAACCAGCCGTTTGCTAATTAGTCAGTTAAGGCCAGGTCTGTAATTGAGTAAAACCCAGTAGGGCGATCTTTTTCGCTCTTCCAAAATTTAGTTTTAACAACACAACATCGGTCTCTATTAATATCTGAAACACCAAATTTTAATTTTGCATTCGGTATTATTCTATATATATGTCTCTCTATCCCATCTATTGTTTCAGGCGCATCATCTTGTGCACAAAAAATTAGCACATTTTTTCGGCGGCTATCTTCTTGTCTAGATATGACAAGATCTTCACGTCCCAGCTCTTTTAAATGTTTACGTATCTTATTTAACTCATCATTAGTTATAGGCTCTAATTTTAACAAACTAATTCTTTTCATTAATGAAATTGCATTTGCATTAATTTTTTCCTTACTGAGTAATTGAGGAATAAAGCGTATGATCCACGTCTCTTTTTCCTTTGATTTTTTTAGGTTAGAAACAATTTGATCTATTGGGTATTTTGCTAAAATTGGTGGTCGCATAATCTATATTTGTTATCTATGAAATATTATCTAACTTATCTATTATAAACTTATTTCTTCTGGTTATCATTAATACATAGCAACCCATAATCAGGTTAATATTATAAAATTCACATTTCAATATTTTTACATATGAATTTTCCTTATTTCTATTATTATATTGGTGTTTTCGTATCACTAATTATATTGTTAATATTATTAATATATATAGCTTATAAAAAAGTAATGAAAGAAAAGAATAACTAACTAATTGATTTTAAAAGGAAGTATATGACAATAATAATAATTAAATTTTTAACTACGGCTGCAATTATTGTTCTGATTTCTGAGGTGGCTAAATTTTCTGACAAACTTGGAGCACTAATCGCTTCTTTACCTCTCATTACTTTTATTACTTTGTTCTGGTTATTCTATGAAAATCAAAGTAATGAAAAAATAGCCAATCATGCTTATTATACTTTCTGGTATGTCTTGCCAACGCTGCCTATGTTTCTTTTCTTTCCATGGATTATTAAGCATCTAAGTTTCTGGCCAAGCTTTTTATTATCAATATTATTAACTATTACAATTTTTTTTATTTATGCTTTTTTCTTAAAGCGATTTAATATTCACTTAATATAACTAAAAAGGCCCCGAAGGGCCCTTTTTAGTTATAGATTAAATCTAGTTCTATTTACGTGATTTCCAAATAGAATATAGTACCCATAATGCTACTAAGCCAATAAGTCCTTGGCTACCTAGCGTTTCTAGAATACCTGATACATTACCGATAACATCGGTTGATCCAAGAAATGGTACATTCGCTGAGCCCATTAAGATTTGAAGTGCAATTGCTAAAGCTGCTAGGCTTATTGCAGTTTCTGCAAGTCCAGCAGACCACTTTCTAATAGTTCCTAAAATATCCATACTTGTTTCTCCTGTTGTAATAAAAAAGTTTAAACTATCATCTCTTTAAACTTGATAAAGTCTAACCTTTTTTTTCAATAAAAACACAACATATAGATATTTTTTTATTTTTTTCACTAAATGTTGTTTTTTTATATTACAATTATAAGTTCCCACTAATAATCAACTTTTCACTGCGTAATTACATGATCTAGTAGTATTTCCTGATTGATATTCTATGATTATTACTATTATAGAAATTTATTGTATGTTCAGATAAGAAATATTTAATTTATTTCTCTATTTTCGAGTGAATGTTTACTATGTCTTCAATACTATTTAACACTTCATTCTCGCCTTGCGCATATTGATCAGCCATCATAAATAGTTTAGTAAATAACATTTCTCCATCTACTTTATTTTGAAGTTTAAAGCTGTTTGAATTATCTAATTTTCTATTCCATGCTTCTCTTACCGCCCTCCAAAAAATATTTGTATTTTTCCAATAATCTTTACCTGCTTCCCAATTAAAATCTTTTATTCTTTGATATCTGGCAATACCTATTTCTTTAGCTAGTACTTGATGCCCATCGTTTAATACTACTTTCTTATTATTTTGTTCATGAACCCAACCTGTTGGAGTAATTGTCTGAATATTAGTACCCACCATGACATCATAATCATTCCTTATTGAAAATTCTCTTCTCGGTAATGGTCGCCAGGTCTCTTTACTTGTCCATGATGAAAAATTTTCAGAATGAGTCCATTCCCCATAGCTTTGATACCTTGGAGTATCATCAACTTGATAAGCAGCCTGTGACCATGTTCCCTTTTTAGTCATCCACGGAATTCTATCTTTTACCCATGTTTTATTACCAACAAAAGTATTTATTTCACTATCTTGAAATTTCCAATCCTGTCTCCAATGTTTCATTACAACTGAATTAGAAACAGAGCCGTCATCTTGTTTAAAATACATAACAATTATGTGCTGCAAACTTATAAAATCTTTTTCTTCGTCTACTACTTCAACAAATTCAGTTGCCCATGATTGATAAGGTTGTTTTGGTTGATAATTCTCAACAAAACCCATTGTTTCCATAAAATCAAAATATACTCTATATTTACCAACCATCGATAGAATAGCTAATCTATCTTTTTCGAACTTAGATAAATTTGGATCTTGGAGAAGTTTCCAAGATGAACTTGTCTCAGTATCTAAAGTGACTGCAGGGCCAGTTGTCGTACCTCCTCTTGGGGTCCTTAAATTAGAATCTTCTAAATGAGTCCAACCAAAAATATATTTAGATTCTTCTCCGTATGTAAGAAATGAAATCGATAATAGAATTACAAATAAAATATTTTTCATAACTTATGGACTTAATATATTTGTGAAAGTTTCTTAAGTATTTAATCAGGGATTGTGAACTTACTAATCTTAATTGGAAAGACTCTGTCTCTTATTTCTTTATTTGGGTTATTCATGAGATTGTTACTTTGAATTTCAATACTGAATTCAAGATGCGGAATTGTGTCCTCTAAATATGTACTCTCGAAACTACTCCACTGTAACTGATTTTGCTAAATTTCTAGGCTTATCTACATCAGTGCCCTTTCTTAAAGCAACATGATAGGCTAACAACTGAACAGGTATTGAATGAATAATAGGAGATAAAACACCTGTATGTCTTGGAGCTCTTATAACTTTAATACCTTTGCTTTCGATGAAATGGCTATCAGCATCTGCGAAAACAAATAATATCCCCCCCCTTGCTTTTACTTCCTGCATGTTAGATTTTACTTTTTCTAATAATGAATCATTTGGAGCAATTACAACTACTGGCATGTTTTTATCAACTAATGCTAATGGTCCATGTTTTAATTCACCTGCTGGATAAGCCTCAGCGTGAACATATGAAATTTCTTTTAACTTCAATGCCCCTTCTAATGCAATTGGATAGTGGATCCCACGACCTAAAAATAATGCATGGTCCTTATTCGAAAAATGTTTCGCCCATTGTTTAATCTGGGGTTCTAAATTCAACGCAGATTGAATACCGCCAACTAAACATCTTAAATCCTCCAAATATTTCTTTTCTATTTTTTTATTTATAAGTTTTTTATTCTTTGCTAGTGTTACCGTCAAAATAAATAATGAAACTAACTGGGTTGTAAATGCTTTTGTAGACGCAACACCAATCTCAATACCCGCTCTAGTATAAAAAACTAAATTAGAAGCTCTTGCTATCGCACTTTCTTGAACATTACAAATTGCTAATGTTTTTTTATGCCCAATTTTTTTAGCATGTTTGAGTGCTTCAATAGTGTCTAGCGTCTCCCCTGATTGTGAAATAGTTATTATTAATTGATTTTTATTAGGGACTGATTTTCTATATCTGTATTCACTTGATATTTCTATTATTGTTGGAATCTGAGCTATATCCTCAAGCCAATATTTAGCAGTTAATCCAGCATAATAACTTGTACCTGCAGCAAGAATCAAAATACTATCTATATTCTTAAATACATCTTTTGCTTTATTACCAAACAGTGAATAATCAAATTCATTATTATCAATAACAGCTTCAATAGTGTCGCCTAAGGCTCTTGGTTGCTCATAAATTTCTTTTTGCATAAAGTGATCATGTGGGCCTAAATCCATAGATGAAATTTTTACCTTACTATGGTTTATTTTTCTATTAACCTTCTTTAGCTTGCTACTAAATATATCAAGTGATGTTTTAGAAATTTTGGCTAGATCGCCATCTTCAAGATAAATTATCTTTCTTGTAACCCCTAACAGAGCACTAATATCTGATGCAATAAAATATTCTGATTTACCCTGACCAATGATTAACGGACATCCTAGTCTTGCACAAATTAATTCATCTTTATTATCAACAGAAATCACAGCAATGGCATAAGCCCCAACTAAATCTTTAGTAGCTAATTGGGTGGCTTTTAATAAATTCTGCTTACTTTGATAATAATAGTGAATTAAGTGCGCAATGACTTCGGTGTCAGTTTCAGATTCAAATTTATAACCTAATTTTTTTAATCGGCTACATTGTGATTCATGATTTTCAATTATGCCATTATGAACAACAGCAATTTGATTATTAGAAACATGTGGGTGAGCATTATCTTCTGTTACCCCACCATGAGTAGCCCATCTTGTGTGTCCGATTCCTAAAAAACCTTCTAATTTATTTTTTTTCACCTTGTCTTTAATTGAATTAACTCGGCCAATTGATCTAATACGACGAATTGATCCATTCAATATTGCAATACCAGCCGAATCATAGCCTCGATATTCTAAACGTTCTAACCCTTCTATTAATTTAGGTAAAACATTTTTATTTGATATGCCTGCAACTATTCCACACATAATTTAATTCTTCTTTGGCTTTTCCCAGCCTGGGATACTTGTTTGTTTCGTTCGAGATAAAGATAATTCATTTGCTGGAGTATCTTTTGTTATTGTTGAACCAGCTCCTATTGTTGAACCAGCTCCTATCCTAACTGGTGCAACGAGTTGTGAATTTGAACCAACAAAAACATTGTCTTCAATGATAGTTTGGTGTTTATTAACACCGTCATAATTACATGTAATGGTTCCTGCACCAACATTCACGTTAATACCAATAATGCTATCTCCAATATAACTTAAATGATTTATTTTGGTACCGGCTCCAATTTTTGAATTCTTTATTTCTACATAATTACCAATATGAACATCTTTATCAGTATCAGTTCCAGGTCTTAATCGAGCATAAGGGCCAATAATATTATTAATGCCTACCTTAGCTGAATCTATATGAGAATATGGCTTTATAATTGTATTATCAGAAATTACGCTATCTTTTATATGTGTATATGCTCCAATTTTTACGTTATTTCCCACCGTAACAATACCTTCAAAAATACACCCAACATCAATTTCTACATCCAGATTACACTTTAAATTTCCTCTAATATCAGTCCTAGAGGGATCTAATAAAGTCACACCTTGCTCCATCAATAAATTAGTTTTTGTTTTTTGCAAAGCCCTCTCCATCATTGCTAATTCAATTTTAGTATTTACCCCTGAAATTGTAATTTCAGACTTAGCTTCATGTGATCTAACCTTAATTTGTTCTTTTCTAGCTAAGGCTACTATATCAGTTAAATAATATTCTTTTTGAGAATTATTATTTGATATTAAAGACAACCAGTTAATTAGATTGTTTGTATCAATGCACATTATTCCAGTATTTATTTCAGTAATTTTTCTATCTAAATCATCACAATCTTTTTCTTCTACAATCTCTTCAATATTATTTTCAATTCTTTTAATCCTGCCGTACCCTGTTGGGTTAGTTTTATTAAAAGTTAATACTCCCAAACCTTTTTTTGTTTTTTTTATAAGTTCTTTTAAGTCATCTAATTCAACCATCGGCACATCGCCATATAAAATAATGGTCTGAGATCCTTTCAAATGTGGAATTGCATATTTAACTGCGTCCCCCGTACCTAATTGCTCTTTTTGAATAATCCAATTTAATTTTTCATGTGAAAAAACTGACTTAACTTCTTTTGATTTATAGCCTACAACTATATTTATATTTTCTGGGTTTAAGCACTTTGCAATATCAATAACATATTGCAACAAAGGTTGGTTTGCTAGGTTATGTAAAACTTTAGGGTAATCGGAAAACATTCTAGTGCCTTTTCCAGCAGCTAAAATAACTACACTTAGTGACATTTATTTTCCTTTTTTCTTTAAGTATAAACAAAAAAAACAGCAAACTGCTGTTTTTTGTAAATACTAAATTAGGTAACTATTTTTTTCTTAGTTTTTCAATGGCTCGAATCTGTGCCACTGCCTCAGCTAATTCTGCTTCTGCTAAAGCA
Organism: Methylophilaceae bacterium; assembly: GCA_028351715.1. Taxonomy (GTDB): domain Bacteria; phylum Pseudomonadota; class Gammaproteobacteria; order Burkholderiales; family Methylophilaceae; genus BACL14. The sequence continues at coordinate 9,633 of JAOMKM010000004.1, forward strand.
AAATCTATGTCACTTCCTTTTTTAGCTAAAGATTCTTCAGCTGCTTTTTTTGCAGCTTTTGCTTTTGTTTCATCTAAATCTTTACCGCGAATGGCTGTGTCTGAAAGAATAGTAATATGTCCTGGTTGAACTTCCAATATTCCACCAGAAATAAAAATTAAATCCTCAGTAGCTTTATCAAGCATCTTGATTCTAACTGAGCCAGCTTTTAATAAAGTAATCATTGATGCATGATTTGGATAAATACCTACTTCGCCCATTTGAGCTGGGGCTACAACAAACTCGGCTTGCTCAGACAGAATAGATTCTTCCGCGCTTACCACATCAATTTGAATTGTATTTGCCATTAGTTACCTTTAATATTAAACAGTTTTTGCTTTTTCAACAGCTTCTTCTATTCCACCAACCATATAGAAAGCCTGCTCAGGTAAATCATCATATTCGCCATCCACAATTGCCTTAAACCCTTTAATAGTTTCTTTAAGTGAGACGTATTTTCCAGGAGACCCAGTAAATACCTCAGCTACATGAAATGGTTGCGATAAAAATCTTTGAATTTTTCTTGCACGCCCCACAGCTAGTTTATCTTCAGGAGCTAATTCATCCATACCTAAAATAGCAATAATATCTCTTAATTCTTTATATTTTTGCAATGTAGATTGAACGGCACGAGCCACAGCATAATGTTCTTCGCCAACTACTTGCGGGTCTAATTGTCTTGAAGTTGAATCAAGAGGATCAACAGCAGGATAAATACCTAATGAAGCAATATCTCTTGACAACACGACTGTTGAATCTAAATGTTGGAAAGTTGTTGCCGGTGAAGGATCGGTTAAATCATCTGCGGGGACATACACTGCCTGAATCGATGTAATTGAGCCCGTTTTTGTTGAAGTAATTCTCTCTTGTAATTTACCCATTTCATCTGCAAGCGTTGGTTGGTAACCAACAGCAGAAGGCATACGACCTAATAGGGCCGATACCTCAGTTCCTGCTAAAGTATAACGATAAATGTTATCAACAAAAAATAAAACATCTCTTCCTTCATCACGGAATTTTTCCGCCATAGTTAATCCTGATAGTGCTACTCTTAATCTATTACCAGGTGGCTCATTCATTTGACCAAATACCATTGCTACTTTTGATTCTTTCATGTTTTCAAGTTGAATAACACCTGCTTCGGCCATTTCATGATAAAAGTCATTTCCCTCACGAGTTCTTTCTCCAACGCCAGCAAAAACCGACAACCCTGAATGCTGTTTTGCAATATTATTAATTAACTCAAGCATATTGACTGTTTTACCAACACCCGCCCCGCCAAATAAACCAACTTTTCCACCTTTCGCAAATGGACACATTAAGTCAATAACTTTAATTCCAGTTTCTAATAATTCAATTGATGGAGATAAATCATTAAATTCTGGTGCTTTTTGATGAATTGATCTAAATTCTTTAGTATCAATTTTGCCAACTTCATCAATCGGTCGTCCTAGCACATCCATGATTCTACCTAAAGTACCTTCACCAACTGGAACCTGAATAGGTGCTCCTGTTGAAGAAAATTGAGTGCCTCTTGATAACCCATCTGATGAACCCATAGCAATAGTTCTAACAACACCATCCCCTAATTGTTGCTGGACTTCTAAAGTTAGTCCTACTTCTGCGGTTGAATCTTTATCATCAATAATTAATGCATCATAAACTTTAGGGAGTTGGTCTCGCGGAAACTCTACGTCCACAACTGCGCCAATACACTGAACTACTTTTCCAATTTGTTTAGTACTCATTTATTTATCCTTACTCATCTAAATTAATTAATATTAAATTCAAAAATTTTTACGATACTGCTGCCGCTCCGCCAACAATTTCTGAAATTTCTTTAGTTATTGCTGCTTGCCTTGCCTTGTTATAAACCAATGTTAATTCGTCAATTACGTTTCCTGCATTGTCAGACGCTGCTTTCATTGCAACCATTCTTGAAGACTGTTCTGAAGCCATGTTTTCTGCCACTCCATGATAAATCAGAGTTTCTATATAGCGAGATAGCAATGCATCAATTACCAATGTTGCATCAGGCTCATAAATATAATCCCAAGTACTATCTGGTGTTTCAGTTTTATCGCCTGAAAGGGGTAATAGTTGTTCCATATTTGGTTCTTGCTTCATTGTATTAATAAATTTTGTGTAGCAAATATAAAGCTGGTCTATTTCTCCAGCAACGTAACCATCTAGCATTACTTTAATTGCTCCAAGTAGATCCTCCATATGAGGAGTATCTCCCATACCGGATACTTGCGATTTTATATCTGCTCCGACTCTTCCCATAAAACTAATTGCTTTATTACCAATCGCACTAATCTGTACTTTTTTACCTTCTTTTTCCCAATCTTTTATTTGAGCTATTGAAGATCTTAAAACGTTTGTATTGAGCCCGCCGCATAGTCCTTTATCTGAAGTAACAACTATAAGGCCAATATTTTTAATATTATCTCTTTGAATAATAAAAGGGTGCTTATATTCAGATTGTGCATGTGATAAATGAGCAGCAACTGCTCTAATTTTTTCCGCATACGGTCTAGCAGCTGTCATTCTATCTTGCGCTTTACGCATTTTAGAAGCAGCTACCATCTCCATAGCTTTTGTGATTTTGCGTGTATTTTCTACACTCTTAATCTTAGTTCTTATTTCTTTACTTCCAGCCATTTAAAATCCTATATTAATAAGTATTTGTAGCTTTAAAGTCTTCTATTGCTTTTACAATTTTCTTTTCGCCATCTTCATCAAGCGCTAATGTTTTTTCTATGCCATCCATTACTGATTTATATTTCGATGACATGAACCCATGAAGTGCAGACTCAAAAGATAAAACTTTTTCAGTTGGCACATCATCCAAATATCCATTATTAGCAGCCAATAAAGTTACAGCCATTTTTGATACTGTTAATGGAGCATACTGAGCTTGTTTCATTAATTCAGTAAACATAAGTCCTCGATCCAATTGCTTTCTTGTTGCCTCATCCAAATCTGAAGCAAATTGTGCAAAAGCTGCTAATTCTCGATATTGAGCTAAAGCTAATCTAACCCCACCACCTAATTTTTTAATAACTTTAGTTTGTGCAGCGCCGCCCACTCTAGAAACTGAAATACCAGCATTGATTGCGGGACGGATACCAGCATTAAATAAATCACTTTCTAAGAAAATCTGTCCATCCGTAATAGAAATAACATTGGTTGGGACAAAAGCTGAGACATCACCAGCTGCTGTCTCAATCACTGGAAGAGCAGTTAAGGAACCAGTTTTACCTTTTACTTTTCCTTTTGTAAATTTCTCTACATATTTTGAATTAACTCGGGCGGCTCTTTCTAATAATCTTGAATGAATATAAAACACATCTCCTGGATATGCTTCTCGACCTGGTGGTCGACGGAGTAATAAAGAAATTTGTCTATAAGCAATCGCTTGTTTTGTAAGGTCATCATAAACAATTAATGCGTCTTCCCCACGGTCTCTGTAATATTCACCCATTGTACAACCAGCGTAAGGTGCTAAAAATTGAAGAGCTGCGGAATCTGATGCTGATGCACTTACAACCGTCGTATATTCCATTGCGCCATACTCTTCTAGCTTTTTGACCACATTCATAATGGTGGACGCTTTTTGACCAATAGCAACATAAACACATTTCATGTCTTGGCCTTTTTGATTAATTATTGCATCAACAGCAACTGCAGTTTTACCAGTTTGACGATCACCAATAATTAACTCCCTTTGTCCTCTGCCAATTGGCACCATAGAATCAACTGATTTAAGGCCAGTTTGGACTGGTTGAGAAACAGATTGTCTATCAATCACGCCAGGAGCTACTTTTTCTAACTTATCTGTAAGTTTAGTTTTTATTGGTCCTTTTCCATCAATTGGCACCCCTAATGCATCTACAACTCGGCCTAATAATTCAGTTCCTACAGGCACCTCTAAAATTTTACCTGTACATTTACATATATCGCCCTCAGTAATATGTTCATAATCACCAAGAACCACTGCTCCAACTGAATCTCTTTCTAAATTAAGAGCTAAGCCAAAAGTATTTCCTGGGAATTCAATCATCTCTCCAGACATTACATTAGATAAGCCATGAATACGAACAATGCCATCTGTTACTGAAACTACTGTTCCTTGTGTTCTGGCTTCTGAACTAGTAGAAAAATCTTTAATCCTAGTTTTAATTAATTCACTTATTTCTGATGTTGATAACTGCATTAAGTATCTCCTGGTTTTATGCTTTTAATGTATAAGCTAAATTATCTAATTGTCCTCGAACTGAAGCATCTATAACGGTATCCCCAACTATTATTTTGGTGCCACCAATAATGCTTTTATCAATAACTACTTTTCCTTCAATTTTTTTATTAAATCTTTTTTCTAGGCTTTTTAATAAGTTTTCAACCATCTTTTTATCCGGTTGATCAGCCATAATAATTTCAGCTTCTATAACCCCTTCATCTTTAGCTTTAAGCTCTTCAAAAAGGAGAGCTATTTTAGACAAAATTGACAACCTCTTATATTCCACTAGAAGCTTAATTAAATTTTGTCCAGATGCATTTATTTTATCCCCACAAATATTTAATATAAGCTTTTCTCTATCCGTATCTAATACTTTAGAATCGTTAATAAAAGAATTAATATCATCGTTCTCAATAATTCCACTCATAAGGGACAACATATCTGACCAATCAGAAAGAGCATTCTCTTCTTTTGCTAAATTAAATATAGCAACTGCATAGGGTCTTGCAATTGTTGAAATTTCAGCCATAAGTCCTATAAATCCTTTGCTAATTTAGTTAGCATATCTGCGTGGACTTTCTTATCAATTTCTTTGTCTAAAATCTTTTCAGCGCCTTGTATAGCAAGAGTTGATATTTGACCGCGAAGCTCTTCTTTAGCCCTATTAACTTCTTGATCAATCTCCGATTTAGCACTCGCTATTATTCTATCGCCTTCGTCTTTAGCAACATTTTTTGCTTGTTCTACAATTTCAGCTGCTCTTTTTTCTGCCTGACCCACAATTTCTGCGCCTTTTTGCTTAACCTCATTAAGGGTTTCTGCATTTTTTTTAGCAGCTACTTCAAGAGATAGTTTTCCTTCTTGAGCTGCTGCTAAACCATCAGAAATTTCTTTCTGTCTTTTCTCAATTGCGTTTAGCAAAGGTGGCCAAACAAATTTAACTGTGAACCAAATTAATATTGCAAAAGCTATAGCTTGAGCAATCATTGTAAAATTAATATTCATCTTTACTCCGTCTTATCCCCAAATATTGGGATAAAAAACAATATTTAAATTAACCTACTACACTTAAAAGTGGGTTTGCAAAGGCAAACATCATCGCTAAGCCAACACCAATAATAAATGATGCATCAATTAAGCCTAATAACAAGAATACTTTAACTTGTAATTGAGGAATCATTTCTGGCTGTCTTGCCGCACCCTCTAAAAAGCTTGCACACATAATACCAATTCCTACACAAGCACCTGCTGCACCTAATCCGATAATCAAGCCAATACCAATTCCCGTATATGCTTGTATTTGAGCTAAATATTGTACTGTTTCCATAATTTACTTCCTTTTAGTTTAAAAAAAATTAATGCCCTTCATGTGCCATAGATAAATACACAACTGTTAACATCATGAATATATAAGCCTGCAATACTACAATTAAAATATGAAATATTGCCCACCCTGCGCCTAAAATCGATCCAAAGATAATTCCGGAGACGCCTGTAGCTGCCCATAAACCTAATAACAAGAAGATAACTTCACCGGCGTACATATTACCAAACAATCGAAGAGAATGAGATAGTGGTTTTGATACATATTCAATTAAGTTAAACAAAAAATTAGCTGGCCAAACCCAAACTGACGAACCAAAAGGTGCGCAAAAAATCTCGTGCAACCAGCCGCCCATTCCTTTTACCTTAATACCAAAATAAATCATTAAGAACCAAACCCCAAGAGCTAGTCCAAAAGTCGTATTAACATCTGAAGTTGGTACCGCTTTCCATTCATATAAACCTAACATCCCATAAAATTTCGCCATTATATCGATTGGTAAAAAATCCATTGCGTTCATCATTAGTACCCATATAAAAACCGTTAGGGCAGCAGGGGCAATAAATGAATGTCGATTTCCATGAAATATATTTCCTACTTGATCATCTATAAAACCAAAGATTAGCTCAACAAATGCCTGCGTTTTTGTTGGGACGCCAGCTGATGCTTTTCTTGCTACAAGCCATATTAGCCCCATTGATAGAATTCCAAGAATAATAGCCATTACAAATGAATCTAAATGAAGAGTCATAAATGAGCCTTCACCTAAAAAATCTAAATGTAATTCATTATTAGATAAATGGTGCCCTATATATTCACTAGGTGAGTTGTAACTACTATCTGCCAATTTTTTTATTCCTTTGTCTCTATATTTATATTATCAATGTCTGATATTGCCAGACATGAAATTAATACTGACATTATTAAGCCAATTAATAAGGCTATTGGTACAAGCTGAACATAAAACTTATACATCAGCCAAAGTAATATAAAAATAATCGCTATCTTAACTGCTTCTGCTTTAAGTGCGCTTATTACAATTGACCCTGGGCTTCCTTTATTTTTTTTAAGGTTTGCAATAGGTGTTGCAACAACGGTTCCAATGATGACCGGGAGTGCTCCTGAGAGTACAGACAGTCCAGCATGTATGTTAAAAATAAATCCTGCCAAAATTCCAACAACCAATGATGCTAAGAACTGTTGGTAAACTACTTTTCTATATACTTTGGGTAGAAAATTTAATTTTTTAGCAATTAATTGCGATTCATTCATTTTTAGCCGCCGAAAATAATTTTCTTCCTACTTCTTAATATTGCAAAGCACGCAATTTTGGCTTGATTTGTTAAATTCGTCAAGGTCTAAAACTATTTTTTTAGTTTTTTTAATAACGTGTCAAATTGATCTAAATTTGAATAATTAATTTTTAAAGTCCCCTTGCCACTTTTATTATGCAAAATTTTAGTGCTCATACCCAATATTTCTGATAAATCATTCTCTAAAACTTGAATATCAGCACTCTCAGATACCTTTATTTTTTTTTGAGGATGACGTTGATTACCCACTAATATCTCAACTTCTCTTACTGATAATTTTTGACTGATAACTTTTTGACAAATCATTGCTTGTTCGCTTGTTCCAAGACTTAATAGTGCTCTAGCGTGCCCCATTTCTATTTTCTTATTAAGTAATGCATCTTGAACATAATCACTAAGGTTTAATAACCGCAATATATTAGAAACCGCTGTTCTAGATTTTCCTAATGTCTCGGCTGCTGCATCGTGCGTCATGCCGAACTCATCAATCAGCTGTTTTATCCCCTTCGCCTCTTCAATGACATTAAGATCTTCTCTTTGTATATTTTCAATTAATGCCATAGCAAGTGCAGATGAATCTGATATTTTTTTTATTAAAACAGGAACTTCAGTTAGATTAGCTAACTTTGCAGCTCGCCATCGACGCTCACCTGCAACTATTTCATAGTCGTTTTGCGTCAACATCCTCACTAATATTGGTTGCATAATACCCTGAGCTTTTATTGATTCCGCAAGCTCCTCTAGGGGTTCTGAGTCCATAATTGAACGGGGTTGATATTTTCCAGCACTCAATTTTTCAATAGATATCATTTTTAATTGATCGTTGCTTTGTTCACTATCATCATTGCCTAATAAAGCTTCTAATCCTCTACCTAATCCTCTATTTTTCATTGTTATATTTTCCTAAAATTTCATCAGCAAGAGCAAGATATGCAATAGCTCCTTTTGAACTTTTATCATAAAAAAGTACTGGCTTACCATAACTCGGGGCTTCTGCAAGCCTAACGTTTCTTGGAATAATAGTTTCATACACCTTAGAACCAAAATGAGCAGACAACTGTTCTGATACTTGTTGAGCCAACGTATTACGCTTATCAAATAAAGTTCTAAGTAAACCCTCAATTTCAATCTCAGTATTTAGGTGATTTTTTACTTTTTTTATTGTATTAACAAGGTCAGAAAGGCCTTCTAGAGCAAAATATTCACATTGCATTGGTATCAAAACTGAATTAGCAGCAACCAATGCATTTACTGTCAGTAAATTGAGCGCTGGAGGACAATCGATAAGAATAAAATCATATTGCTTGTTAAGTGATTCAATCTGTTTTTTTAAAATATATTCTCTATCAGGAATATCAACTAACTCAATCTCAGCTCCTGCTAAAGATTGATTAGCAGCTGCAACATCAAAAAGACTTTCTTTGGACGTTACAATAATGTTTTTTAAGGTATTTTGGCCAATTAATGCCTCGTATATGCTCCCTGCTGTCATTGATTTTTTAATTCCAGATCCAGATGTAGCATTACCTTGAGGATCTAAGTCAATTAATAAGACTTTTTTCTTCTTTTTACTTAAGCTAGCAGCCAGATTGACTGTTGTTGTTGTTTTTCCAACGCCGCCTTTTTGATTTGATATAGCAAAAATTCGCATTTTTTTATGTATATTACCTATAAAATTTATTAGTTGCGGCATTCACCACAGTAATTAAGTAACGCTCTGCCTTAAGATGTGGAACATCAATTTTATCCACATGATAAGAATATTTAATTGTAGTCATTTCACCATTTCTACTGTTTTTGCTCTTCATGCCATACCAATTTCCGCCATCTATAAGTAAGTGTGAAGTCAATTTAATCATTGTCTCCATATCAGAAAAAGCTCTCGAAATAATCCCATCATAATGTTTATGATTTTTTATGTCTTCCACTCGCCCCTTTAATGCCATAGCATTATTGAGATTAAACTCACCTATAACTTGTTGAATAAAGGCCGTTTTTTTCCCCACTTTATCTACCATTGTTATATTTCTATCAGGAAAACAAAGCGCAAAAATTAATCCAGGTAATCCCGCACCACTCCCTACATCCATTATATTTTTTGCGTTAACCAACTTTGTAACCGACAGACAATCTAGCAAATGGTGCGTAATAATATCTTGCTCTTCTCTAATAGCTGTCAGATTATATGTTTTATTCCATTTTCTCAATAAGTCCATATAAAACAATAACTTATCTACTAAACTATTTTGATTTTGAATGCCTAATGTTTCTAGCCCAGAAACCAATAACTCCTTATTATGCAACTTTTTCTTTAAGCTCCTGAGAAGATTTTTGATATTTTTTCTTAATATAAATAACTAAAATCGAAATAGTTGCATCTGTAATCGCAGAGATTCTAGTTGCTTGGTCAATAGTTTCAGGACGATGCTCTGATAACCGTTGTTTTGCTTCTGTACTTAAGCCATGAACAATATCATAATTGATATCACTAGGTATTTTAAGATTATATTGAGCTTTATTTCTGTCAATTTGTTCCTGTTGTCTAACTATATAGCCTGAATACTTTGCCATTATCTCTACTTGCTCTCCCACTGCTTCTTGCTCTAGAGATTTTTCACCCATCATAGTCATAAGGTCTTTATAGCTGACCTCAGGGCGTCTTAGCAAGTCAAAAGCTGAATATTCGTGATCAAGAGCCTTACCTAAAATAGTTTCTTGCATCATTTTTTCTTTTTCTGATGGTCGAATAAATGTTTTTTTAAGTCGGCCTTCTTCTTTATTAATACTTTCTTGTTTTGTATTAAAGTTTTTCCAATGCTTGTTACAAATCAGCCCAACTGAACGTGCGTAAGCCGTTAATCTTAAATCAGCATTGTCTTCTCGAAGCAATAAACGATATTCTGCACGACTTGTGAACATTCTATATGGCTCGGTAACTCCTCGGGTGATTAAGTCATCAATCATTACCCCTATATAAGATTCTTGACGAGTTGGTGTCCAGCTTTCTTTCCCTTGAGCCTTGAGTGATGCGTTCATACCTGCGATTAATCCCTGGGCTGCTGCCTCTTCATATCCAGTAGTACCATTAATCTGCCCTGCAAAAAATAATCCCTCAATAGACTTTGTCTCCAAGCTAGTTTTTAATGCTCTAGGATCAAAATAATCGTATTCGATAGCATAACCAGGACGTAATATATGAGCATTTTCCAACCCCTTAATTGAACGCACTAAGTTATATTGAACATCAAAGGGTAAGCTAGTTGATATTCCATTTGGATAAACTTCATGGGTAGTAAGGCCTTCAGGCTCAATAAAAATTTGATGTGAATCTTTGTCAGCAAATCGATGAATTTTATCCTCTACAGAAGGACAATACCTAGGCCCTACTCCTTCAATAGCCCCGGTATACATAGGCGACCTATCTAAGCCTTGGTGGATAATTTCATGAGTTTGCTTGTTGGTGTGCGTAATCCAGCAAGATATTTGCTTTGGATGCTCAATTTTTGGATTAATAAATGAAAAGTTTGGAGCAGGATTGTCTCCTGGCTGCTCATCCATTTTTTTATAATCAATAGATCTTCCATCAATTCTGGGTGGCGTGCCAGTTTTTAAGCGTCCTACAGGCAAATTTAATTCTTTTAATTTTTTTGCTAAAGTCGAAGCTGAAGGATCTCCTGCACGCCCTGCTTCATAGTTTTGTAGGCCAACATGAACTAAGCCACCTAGGAATGTTCCTGCAGTTAAAATGACATTATCAGCATAGAAAGTTAAGCCAATTTGGGTAATCACGCCTTTTACTTTATTATTTTTTACAATTACATCGTCAACTGACTGCTGGAATAACCACAAATTTTCCTGATTCTCTATTGCATGCCTAACCGCAGCTTTATAAAGAACTCTGTCAGCTTGTGCGCGAGTTGCTCTTACAGCTGGGCCCTTGCTTCTATTGAGAATTCTAAATTGAATGCCTGCAATATCTGCAGCTCTTGCCATAATTCCACCCATTGCATCAATTTCTTTAACTAAATGGCCCTTACCAATTCCACCAATAGAGGGATTACATGACATTTGCCCTAAGGTTTCAATATTATGAGTTAACAATAAGGTTTTTTGGCCCATACGCGATGAAGCCAAAGCAGCTTCAGTACCTGCGTGGCCACCACCGATAACAATTACATCAAATTTACTTGGAAAATCCATAAGTTAAAAATTAAAATTGACTAAGATATAAATTTTACTTTATTTCTTATAAATGACCTACGTTTCACGTGAAACTTTTAAATAAGACGTTTCACGTGAAACGTCTTATTTACCAATACAAAACTCACTAAATATCTCTCCCAACAAATCATCAGGACTAAATTCTCCTGTAATCGAGGATAAAGCCTGCTGTGCCTGAGTCAACTCTTCGGCAACAATTTCAGCCGCATCAATATTTATAAAAGCTTTCGTTAATGCTGATTGAACAGTACTAAGCGCATTAAGATGCCTGTCTCTTGCCATAAAAATATTTTGATTGTCATCAATATTCAATGGTATGCCTTTGTTAACTGTAATTTGATCAATTAATAGGTTGATACCATCTCCAGTTTTTGCAGATAAATAAACATGGACTCCGTCTTTTTTTTCAATAATTTTAGGTGCAATCTTTAATAAATCAATCTTGTTAAAAATCCATATTTTACGAGTATCAGAGGATAATTGCTTTAGAACAGTCTTTTCATATTCGGTAATACCATTACTAGCTTCAACTAAAAATAATGCAATATGGGCCTTTTGTAGAGACTGCCATGTTTTTTCAATACCTTTTTTTTCAACTAAGTCGTCCGTTTCTCTTAAACCTGCTGTATCGACAATATGAACAGGAATACCATGCAATGAAATATGTGTAGAAATTGAATCTCTCGTCGTCCCTGCAACTTCAGTAACAATTGCACGTTCTTCTCCTAATAACTGGTTAAGCAGACTAGATTTACCAACATTAGGTTGGCCAACTAAGACAATATCTAAGCCATCTCTTAATAACTTACCTTGTTGGGCAGATTTAAAAATATCTTGCATAATAGTATGAAGTTTGTTGATTTTTTCGGCGACATTCCCTTGAGTTATAAAATCAATCTCTTCTTCTGGAAAATCTAAACATGCCTCAACATACATTCTAAGTTCAATCAAATCTTTTAGTAAGTTATTGATTTTAATAGAAAATTTACCTGATAGTGAATTAACCGCGCTCCTTGCTGCTGTTTCCGTAGAAGCATTAATTAAATCAATAACAGCCTCTGCCTGCATTAAATCAATTTTATTATTGAGATATGCTCGCTTAGTAAATTCCCCTGGCTCAGCAACAACTGCTCCTATCTCTACGCATGCATTAACTATTTGTTGAAGCACAACAGGACTGCCATGCGCCTGAAACTCAATAACATCTTCACCTGTAAAAGAATTTGGACCAGGGAAATAGATAACAATACCTTGATCAATTACATTACCACCTGGATAAATGAAACTATGAAAGCCTGCGTATCTTGCAACAATTTTATTGTCACATAATTTTTTAGCAATCTCCAAGGCTATTGGCCCTGAAACGCGAACCACCCCAATACCCCCACCACCTGCTGCAGTAGATACGGCAACAATTGTTGAAGATTCGTTAAGCATTACCTTTCTTTTTAATAGTCTCGGCATGTATTTTCTTATTTACATAGGCTTGCTGAGCAATCGATAGAATATTATTTACGAGCCAATACAAAACAAGGCCTGCCGGAAAAAAGAAGAAGAATATACTAAAGACAATAGGCATCCACATCATCAATTTAGCTTGTAAAGGGTCTGTAGGTTTTGGGTTAAGCTTAGTTTGTAAAAACATAGAAGCGGCCATTAAGATCGGCAGAATATAGTATGGGTCACTCACAGATAGGTCGCTGATCCAACCAAAAAATGGTGCGTGTCTTAATTCAACCGAACCTAATAACACCCAATAAAGTGCTATAAAAACAGGGATCTGTATCAAAATAGGCAAACATCCACCCAAGGGATTAATTTTTTCAGTTTTATAAAGCTCCATCATCGCTTGTTGCATTTTCTGTTTGTCGTCGCCAAAACGCTCCTTCATGCTTGCCAATCTCGGTGCCAGCTCTCTCATTTGAGCCATCGAACGATAACTTGCTGCCGATAAAGGATAGAACAAAAGTTTAATCAAGACAGTCAGTAGGATAATAGAGATGCCCCAATTACCAACCATTTTATGAATGCCGGATAATACTGAAAATAACGGAGATGCAATAATGGTTAACCACCCATAATCAACGCTATATTTCATGCCTTCTGCCGCTAATATAAGATCATCTTTACTCTGAGGCCCTGCATACAATTTAACCTCAAATGATATGTTTTTATTTGGTTCAATACTAGGTAGCTTAGTAACCATACCGGCCGCATAGATATTATCTGCAACTTTTTTAGCATAAAGCTCGCGGCTAATAGGCTCTGATAAAATCCAAGCACTAGCAAAATACCTCTGAATAATACCCATCCAACCATCATTACTTGTATGAGTAAAAGCTTTTTTTTCGGTCTTTGAAAATGCAAATTTGGTAAAGTCCTCTTGGTCAGTATAGTACGCAGGTCCTGTAAAAGAAGGTGTTAAATTTGTTCCCTGATTAGAATCTCCATCATGTATTAATTGGAAATAAGCTGTTGGGACTATCGTTGTTTGAGTTTTGTTTTGAACATCATAACGAACATTAATCAAGTAAGAATTTTTTGAAAATTGATAGGTCTTTTTAACACTAACTTCAGGAGAATTAAAAGTCATTGGAACACTTAAAGTGTCTCCATTTAATGTATAAGAGTTTTTTTCAAATATAAATTTGGATTTATGTGAGGGTAAATTTTTACCCAGCAATCCGGATTGAGCAACATATAACAAACTATCTAAAAGAGGGTCTGAAGCATCAGAAAACAAAACATAGTCATCAATATAATTATCTGCCAAGTGATCAGACAAAGTAAGCTTGCGGATATCGCCACCTATTTCACTAATACTAAGATTATATTTATCAGTTTTTACCTCAATAGTTTTACCATTGAGTAGTTGATAGCCTGATGAGACGTTTGGTAGATCAGCTTTTCCAACAAACTCAGTTGATGGCTTCGGAATACCATCTTGTGAAATCTCTAAAGTATCAGTGGGCGGGCTTATATTTTGTCTTTGCCAAGAATCCCATAGCAATAAGAGCGAAAAAGAAAACACTACGAAAAGAATAAGTCGCTTGGTATCCATAAAATCCTTTAGTTTATTTAGGAATAGGGTCAAAACCAGCTTTAGAGCCTGGGCGACACCTTAATAGCCTTTTTAATGAGAGCCAAAGGCCTTTAGAAAAACCATATTTTTGTAATGCCTCAATTGTATACACTGAACAGGTTGGAGTAAACCTACATCTGTTTCCAAAAAAAGGGCTAAAAGCAAATTGATAAATCTTAACTAAAAAAATAATAAAGCGTGTCATTTTATTTAACACGCCCTATTAATAGCTCAAGCTCTGATCTAATTTGACTAAACTCATTTCGGTAAAAAGACTTATGAACACGAACAACAATATCAAAAGAGAGATTTTGAGGCAATAAATCCTTTAAAATTTCTCGAATTGAGCGTCGCATATAATTCCTTCTAACAGCCTTTTTTTCTATTTTTTTTCCAATTACAAATCCCAGACGATAATGATCTAATAAATTGGGGGTAAAATGAAAAAAAAGGTGGGGTGAGTTTAGTCGTTTTCTAAAATTAAAAACGGAAGAAAAATCATCCGCATTTAGTAATTTATAATCTTTATTATGCAATAGAGAAGTTTTATATACCTAGACGTGATCTTCCTTTGGCTCGTCGTGATGCAATAACTGCACGGCCGCCTCGAGTTTTCATTCTAACTAAAAACCCATGCGTTCTTGCACGTTTAACTTTTGATGGTTGGTAAGTTCGTTTCATTATATTGCTCCCAGTGCTTTCATCATTGACCGCGAACGATACTCTAGTCGACCTTTAAAGTCAATAATATAAGAGAAAAATTATATAAAATGCCTGTGGATAACTTTGTATTTTTAAGCTAATATTAACCTCCAAATTAAAAATCTAATATTAAAACTAAGAAAAAAAATTAAATGGAAATCGATAAATTTTGGCTATTGTGTTTAGAGCAGTGTAACAAAGAGCTAACTGCCCAACAATTTAACACCTGGTTAAAACCCCTTGCGCCAGAATATGACAAAGAAAAAAATATTTTGTATATTGTCGCACCAAATCTATTTGTCCTACAGTGGGTGAAAGAACGATTTAACGAAAATTTAGCAGCCCTTACAAAAAATCATTTAAAGTCCACTCAGCTAGATTATAAGGTAGCTAAAAATAAACAGCGAAATAGAACCAACACCTTAAAAAAAATTATCGTTCCAAAAACACAAAAACCAAACACAACTAAAAATAATGGGCTTAATAAAGCGTTTACATTTAGCAACTTTGTAACAGGAAAAGCAAACCAACTTGCTACAGCAGCAGCCGTTCAAATTGCTGAAAATCCAGGGTTGGCTTATAACCCTTTATTTATTTATGGAGGTGTTGGATTAGGTAAAACGCATTTAATACATGCCATTGGAAATCACTTAAAAGAACTACAACCTGATGCGAAAATTAAATATTTGCATGCAGAACGTTACGTTCATGATGTCGTTAAAGCATATGAAAATAAAGCCTTTGACAGCTTTAAGAAAACATACCATTCATTAGATTTATTGTTAATTGATGATATTCAATTTATAGCCAAAAAAAACCGAACACAAGAGGAGTTTTTTTATGCGTTCAATAGCCTCATAGAAAATAAAAAACAGATTATCATTACTTGTGATAGCTACCCTAAAGAAATAGTAGGTGTTGACGAACGGCTAAGAACCAGGTTTAGTTGGGGTTTAACAGTTGCTATTGATCCCCCTGAACTAGAAATGCGTGTTGCAATCTTACTTAAAAAAGCAGAAGAAAACAAAATGTCTCTCCCAGAAGATGTTGCTTTTTTTATTGCAAAACAAATACGATCTAATGTAAGAGAACTAGAAGGATCATTAAACAGAATACTAGCAATGTCTAATTTTACTGGACGAGAAATTGATATGAGTTTAGCAAAAGAATCACTTAAAGATTTAATTGCGGTTCGTGGCAGACAAGTAACAATTGAAAATATACAAAAAACCGTAGCAGAATATTATAAAATTAAAATTTCTGACATTCACAGCAAAAAACGATCAAGAAACTTCTCCCGCCCAAGACAAATTGCGATGAGCCTTACACGAGAACTAACTAACATGAGCTTTCCAGAAATTGGAGAGGCATTTGGAGGAAGACACCACACAACAATTATGCATGCATGTGATGAAATTGAACAACTTAGACTAAAGGATCATAATGTTGGGCAAGACCTTGGTTTTTTAACTCAAGTACTAAGGGGCTAAATAAGACATCCTATGAATTACCTGTGGATTAAAAACCAGTTAAAGAAAAAAAACAGTTCATAAAAAAAATTATGCACATTTCATCCACAGTTAAGTGATGATAAATTCATAATGTAAAAAATACACTAAATAACTGTTTTAAATAACATTAAAGACGTAAACTACTAAAAAGCACACTATTATTATTATTATTATTTATATAAAGAAAAAACTATGAATATAAAAATCAAAAGAGACTTACTATTAAAACCCCTTTCAGATGTTTCTGGTATTGTAGAAAAAAGACACGCCCTTCCTATTTTATCTAATTTATTACTTGAAGGCGAAGATGGAATATTGAAGTTCACAGCTACAGACCTAGAAGTACAAATTTCTTTATCTATAAAATCAGACACGAAAGAATCATTTAAAACAACAATTGCAGCACGCAAATTATTTGATATTACTAGAGCACTTCCTGAGGAAAGTGTTTTAGACATTCAAATAGACGAATCAAAAGTTATGGTAAAAGCAAAAAAAAGCAGATTCAATCTTCAGACATTACCAGCAAAAGATTATCCTGTTATGATAAAAAATGAAGAAGAGGATATAACTTTTTCTTTACCTCAAAATGAACTTAAGAGCCTTTTAAAGCAAGTAGATTTTTCAATGGCTCAACAAGATATTCGGTATTACTTAAATGGCTTATTACTTGAAGTAGATGGAAAAAAATTAAATGTTGTTGCAACAGACGGACATAGACTTAGTTTTACCTCAACAAACCTTAAAGATTCCCATGAAAAAAAACAAATAATTATCCCAAGAAAAACAATTATTGAATTAATTAAATTAATGGCCGATGAGAATAAGCCGGTCACAATCACCATTACAAAGAACCAGGTTGCATTTCAATTCAATGAAATTGATTTAATTACAAAAGTAATTGATGGGAAGTTTCCTGACTACAATCGCGTTATCCCAGAGGGACATACAAATATTTTTGATGTAGATCGATTAAACTTATTATCTTCAATGCAAAGAGCTTCTATTTTATCTAATGAGAAATATCGGGGCATCAGAATGGTAATTAATGAGAACAACCTTAAGTTAATTAGTTCAAATAGTGACCAAGAACAGGCCGAAGAAGAGTTAGAAATTAATTATTCAGGAACTAACATTGATATTGGATTTAATGTGACATACTTAATCGATGTTTTATTAAACATTCAGTTTGATAAGCTAACTTTTGCCTTTAATGATTCATCTAGTAGTTGTTTAATAACCATACCCAACAACAGTGATTATAAATATGTTGTTATGCCCATGAGAATTTAAAAAATAGAGAAACTAATGACGGAAAAAAAAGAAGAAGACGACAACAAAGAATATAATTCAGAAAGTATTAAGGTTTTAAAAGGGCTGGATGCTGTAAGGAAAAGGCCGGGAATGTATATAGGTGACACCTCAGATGGAAGTGGATTGCATCACATGGTATTTGAGGTTTTGGATAATGCAATAGACGAGTCTTTAGCAGGTCATTGTAATGAAATAAAAGTAATAATTCATCCTGATAATTCTATTACTGTTACAGATAACGGGCGAGGTATCCCAACGGACATCAAAGATGATGATGAGTTTAAAAGGTCTGCAGCAGAAATTGTAATGACGGAATTACATGCTGGGGGTAAGTTTGATTCGAATTCTTATAAAGTTTCAGGTGGGCTCCATGGTGTAGGTGTGTCTGTGGTAAATGCACTATCTGACTGGCTAAAGTTAAAAGTTTATAGGAATAGTAAAATACACGAGGTTGAATTTAAAAGAGGAGATATAGTAGCCCCCCTAAAAGTGCTTGGCGACACTCAAAAAACAGGGACAGAAGTAACATTTATGGCCTCAGTAGAAACATTTGTAAACATCGATTTTCATTTTGATTTACTGGCAAAAAGAATCCGTGAGTTATCTTTCTTAAATAATGGTGTCAACATAGAATTAATTGATCATAGATCTGGAAAAATAGAGAATTTTTCTTCTTCTGGAGGTATAAAAGGTTTTGTTGAATATATGAATCGATCGAAATCTACTCTTCATGAAAACATTTTTTATGCAGAAAGTGTTGAAAGAGACGGGGTAACTATGGAAGTTAGTATGCAGTGGAATGACAGCTATGGAGAAAATGTACAGTGTTTCACAAACAACATTCCTCAGCGAGATGGTGGAACTCATTTAACAGGATTAAGGGCTGCTCTCACCAGAACAATTAATACCTATATAGAGTCAAACGAACTTGCAAAGAAAGCAAAAGTAGAGACGGGGGGGGATGATATGAGAGAAGGGCTAGTGTGTGTTTTGTCTGTTAAAGTTCCTGATCCAAAGTTTTCTTCGCAAACAAAAGATAAGTTAGTTTCAAGTGAGGTACAGCCAATCGTTTCAGATGTGGTCGGAAAAAAACTAACAGAATTTTTATTAGAACATCCGAAAGATGCAAAAATCATTTGTAATAAAATAGTTGATGCTGCACGTGCAAGAGAAGCTGCAAGAAAAGCGCGCGATATGACAAGGCGAAAGGGTGTGATGGATTCTATGGGCTTACCAGGAAAATTAGCTGATTGCCAAGAAAAAGATCCAGCAGAATGTGAAATATATTTGGTCGAGGGTGATTCAGCAGGAGGCTCAGCTAAGCAGGGAAGAGATAGAAAAAACCAAGCAATTCTCCCATTGAAAGGTAAGATTCTTAATGTCGAGAAGGCACGATTAGATAAGATATTATCTTCACAGGAGATTACAACACTTATTACAGCTTTAGGTGCAGGAATCGGACAAGAATTTGATCCCGAAAAATTACGGTATCACCGAATTATTATAATGACTGATGCAGATGTTGATGGCGCTCATATAAGGACCTTGCTCTTAACTTTCTTTTTTAGACAAATGACAGCATTAGTAGAAAAGGGACATATCTATATTGCACAACCACCTCTTTATAAGGTGAAACAGGGCAAAGATGAGAGGTACTTAAAAGATGAGCAGGAGCTTGATCAATATTTGGTTAACTCTGCATTGAATGATGCTTCTTTACTAACAAGAGAAGGCGGTGAGAATATTACAGGAGAGACTCTTGGAAATATTGCTAGAGAAATGGTTCTAACAGAAGCGGTAATTAGACGATTATCGCAACGTTACGATGAATCATTAGTTCGTGCGCTTCATGTTTTAGGTGAGATAGATTTGTCTAACGAGAGTGCAACGGAAAAATATTCAGATATGTTAAAAGATATGATGCTTAAAGATAATATTACTTTTGAAGTAAAACAAAACCCTGATAGCGATAAATATCAAATTGAAATTAATCAGTATGTTCATGGTAATTTACAAACCAGCAAATTAGATGAAGAATTTTTAATGAGTGGAGAATATCGCCAAATTATCAAATCTTCAAATCTAACAAAAGATCTAATTGGGACTGGGGCAATAATTTCAAGAGGTGAGAAGTCTAAGTCAGTTAATAACTTTCATGATGTTTTGGAATGGTTAATGGCTGAGGCTAAAAATACTTTGAATATCCAAAGATATAAAGGATTAGGTGAAATGAATCCTGGACAGTTATGGGAAACTACAATGGACCCATCAATGAGACGGTTGTTAAAAGTAACTATTGAAGATACGATTGCCCTTGAAGAAACATTCACAGCTTTAATGGGTGATAATGTTGAACCTAGAAGAAATTTTATTGAAAAAAATGCTCTAGGCGCAAGTAACTTGGATATTTAGCATTGACCCTTAGCGAACTTAGATTCGTTGTTGCTCTTGCCCGCGAAAGAAATTTTAGAAGGGCGGCAGAGAAATGTTTTGTAAGCCAACCTGCTTTAAGTTTAGCAATAAAAAAACTAGAAGAAGAATTAGGTTTGTCATTATTTGAAAGAAGCCGTTCTAGTGTAACGGTAACGTCAATTGGTCAGCTTATTATTAATCAAGCAAATGTGGTGCTAGATGAAGCTGAAAAAATCAAAGAGTTGTCTCAGCAGGGTGATGGACAATTGGGCTATCCTTTTAGTTTAGGTCTCATATACTCTATTGCACCATATCTACTTCCATTAATAATTCCAATACTACGAAGAGACTTACCTAAGATGCCATTAGAAGTTGAAGAGAATATTACTAAAAATCTTGAAGAACATCTTAAGAAAGGATCACTTGATGCAGCAATTATTGCTCTGCCATTTGAAAAACCAGGCATTGAATGTGTTCATCTATATGATGAGCTATTCGAAGTTATCGTTCCGATTAATCATGCTCTGGCAGACAAAATTTCATTAAGTGCAAAGGAATTAGGTAGGGAAAAAGTAATGTTATTAGATAATGATCATTGTTACAGCAATCAAATATTAGAGGCGTGTCCAGGGCTTGCAAAAAATAGAGATGTCCAATTAGGAAATTCTCTAGAAACTATAAGAAACATGGTTGCATCAAACTTAGGAATATCAGTCCTTCCAAAATCTGCTACAGTTTCTGGGTATGAGAACCCATTAGTAAAAACTATTCCTTTTAGTGATCCAAAACCTTATCGTCGAGTTGCATTAGCTTATCGAAAAAGTACAGTCAAGAAAGAGGCCATAAACCATATTATTCAATCAATACAAAAAATTAATTTAAATTCAATTTTAAATTAGTTGCCTATATTTAGAAAAAATATCGCAGAAAAAAATTCTAAAGTCAACCTGCCCTAAGATTATTAATTGTGTAAGAATGATTCTAGATAATGCAAAAGCAAAGTTATCGATAATGTATTAGTTGGCCGCCTTTCAATTGATCTTAATGATTTTATTGGAATTTGTTAAGTTGCTGATTAATTTAAATGTGGAGATATGGCTGAATGAAAATAGGAATTTTAAAAGAAACTATCACCGGGGAAGCAAGAGTTTCTGCCACCCCAGAAACAGTCAAAAAAATGATTGCTCTCAAGCAGGATGTTCAGGTAGAGTCTGGAGCTGGGAATGGTGCAGCTATATCAGATGAAATGTATAAGAAGGAAGGGGCAAAAATTGTTGATCGCTCAAATATACTTAAATCTGACTTAATATTGCAAGTTCGTGCAATGAATTCAGAAGATATTAAACTCCTTCAACCGAATCAATATATTGTGGGATTATTAGAGCCATTCAATTTAGACCTTAAAAATCAGTTCTCACAACAAAAAGTTACAGCTTTTTCTTTAGAAGCTTTGCCAAGAAATACACGAGCTCAGTCGATGGATGTATTATCATCACAAGCGAATATTGCAGGCTATAAGGCTGTTATTTTAGCTTCAGATCATTATAAAAGATTTATGCCTATGTTAATGACTGCAGCCGGGACTGTAAAAGCTGCGAAGTTAATGGTGTTAGGTGCAGGAGTAGCTGGATTACAAGCTATTGCTACAGCAAAAAGACTAGGTGCAGTTGTGGAAGCATCTGATGTGCGCCCTGCAGTGAAAGAACAAATTGAATCTTTAGGAGCAAAATTTATTGAGGTTCCTTTTGAGACAGAGGAAGAAAAAGAAAATGCAGCAGGGATAGGTGGATATGCAAAGCCTATGCCTAAATCCTGGCTAGATAGACAAAGCAAACTAGTTGCAGAAAAAGCATTACTAGCAGATATTATTATTACTTCAGCTTTAATTCCTGGCCGAGAGCCACCTGTATTGTTATCGGAAGATACGGTTAAGAAGATGAAAGCAGGCTCTGTCATTGTAGATATGGCTGCTGGTCTTGCAAAAGATGGTTCTGGTAATTGCCCACTAACGAAAGCTAACGAAATTATTGAGATTAATGGTGTTAAAGTTATTGGCTTAAATAATTTACCTAGTCTTTTAAGTACTGATGCGTCAGCGCTTTATGCTCGAAATATTTTGGAGTTTATTAAGCTGCTGTTAGATGAAACTGGAAGATTAATGTTAAATCTGGAGGATGACTTAGTAAAAGGATGTTTATTAACCACTGGAGGCAAACTCATTTAGGAGAAATTATGGCTGAACTGTTAACTATTCAAAACATTTCCATATTCGTGTTAGCAATATTTGTTGGTTACCACGTAGTTTGGAATGTAACACCTGCTCTTCATACCCCATTAATGTCGGTAACTAATGCGATATCAGGTATTGTTATTGTGGGTGCAATACTTCAAGTGGGCAACTATAATGGAGAGTTAGTAACATTTAGTAACATTTTAGGTGCAATTGCTATCTTTTTCGCGTCAATTAACATATTTGGGGGATTTTTTGTTACACAGCGCATGTTAGAAATGTTTAAACAAAAAAAAATGAAAGTAGAAAAGCCAAATGACTAATCTTGCCTTATCAAACCTTGCGTATTTACTAGCAGCTGTTTTTTTTATACTAGCTCTACGAGGATTATCATCACCTACCTCGTCTAGGATAGGTAACTTGTTTGGCATGATTGGTATGTCAATTGCTGTAGCCGCAACTTTCTTGATAGGCGAAAACTTAAATTTACTATTGATTTTCATCCCTCTTTTATTGGGTGGTGGTATTGGAATTTATGCAGCAAAAACAGTACAAATGACAAAAATGCCAGAGCTTGTTGCTTTAATGCATTCTTTTGTTGGTCTTGCTGCAGTTCTTATTGGTCTTGCTGCAGTATTTAATGTATTTGAGTCACATTCAACAGTGCAACGCTTCGAATTATTTATAGGGGCTTTTATTGGAGCCATTACCTTTACCGCATCTATAGTTGCTTTTGGAAAATTATCTGGCAAGTTTGGAGCGAAACCAATTGTATTCAAAGGACAACATTTAATAAACCTATGCTTAGCTATAGCTATGGTGATTTGCGGTGTTATCTATTTTCAATCAGAGTCAATTGCGGCATTTATAATGATGGTAACGTTAGCTCTGGTCTTGGGGGTAACCTTGATTGTTCCAATTGGTGGTGCGGATATGCCAGTAGTCGTTTCGATGTTAAACAGTTATTCTGGATGGGCGGCAGCGGGTATTGGTTTTACTCTTAATAATTCTGTGCTAATAATTGCTGGCGCATGCGTCGGTTCATCGGGAGCGATCTTGTCATACATAATGTGTAAAGCTATGAATCGATCCATTATTTCAGTCATGTTGGGAGGATTTGGTGCGGATGCAACAGCTGATATAGCAAGCCAAGCAGAACGACCAGTAAAATCAGGATCTGCAGATGACGTTGCTTATTTAATGTCTAATGCTGATTCCGTTATCATTGTGCCAGGATATGGATTAGCAGTGGCAAGGGCACAGCATGCATTGCAGGAACTAACTGCCAAACTTATTGAAAAAGGCGTTAGTGTTAGATACGCTATTCACCCAGTTGCTGGACGTATGCCAGGACACATGAATGTTTTATTGGCAGAGGCTGATGTACCTTATGAGCAGGTCGCTGAAATGGAAGATATAAATGGAGAGTTTAGTCAGACTGACGTAGTGTTGGTTATTGGCGCAAACGATGTTGTTAATCCAGCAGCAAAAACTCCCGGCAGTGCAATATATGGAATGCCTATTTTAGAAGCTCAAAAGGCAAAAATGATTATTGTAAATAAACGGTCTATGGCCCCAGGATATGCAGGATTAGATAACGAACTCTTTTATTCTGATAAAACAACGATGTTATTTGGAGACGCTAAAAAGGTTGTTGAGGATTTAGTTAAAGCAATTTAAAAAAATATTAAGCTAAAAGTTGTAATATTATTAAGTATTAAAACTGGTAACATTAAGAAAATGCAAGATATATTAAATGATATGATAAATCAACTTATGGCACACCCTAATAATGTTGTTGTTATCATATTAGTTTTATCAATAGCGATAGTATTTATCTCTATTTTGTATGTTTTATTCCAAGCCCCAGGGAACCCAAACTCCAACTTTAAGAGTAAAAAACTAGAAAAAAAATCAATAAGCAAGGCACAAAAAAAAAGTGTGACAAAGAAAGTAAAATATACCAAAGAATTTTTAAAGCGTGTTGAGGGATTGGACTTAGAGTTAAAAGAAAACTCAAAGTAACAAGTCTGATCTTAAGTAAAATATCAATCTAATAAATAAGCTATTTTGATATTTATATCGTAGTAAATCCTGACTTATTTTCAAACTTTTCGTCTACCTGATACAAATTATCAGGAGACGAGTATGCCAAAGAATGACCTTTCATATCAAGTTCAAGATGTACCCCCTTTCATACAAGATATTTTAATGAAGTATGGAGAAAAGACCCCAATCGGTAGCGAAGAATTCATACGCAGTTTTAGCGAAAAGGTCTTAAAGAAAGTATCTGATAAGTATGGGTTTAATGTCGCAAGTAAAATTAAGGATCATGGAAACTCTTATATTGTTCATTCAAATGATGGAAAAGTCATCATAACAATGGGTATTTATTTAAATCATTAGTTTACTCGCAGAAAATTTTAGTATCCTCCTGTTAAATATTTTCTGCCGCCTGGTTAGTGCGAAAACTAACCACCTAAATTACTAAAATTTTTTAATAATATTAATTAAGAATAAATCCTGACTTTTAATTATATTGATCGTCTACCTAGTGTAATAAAGTTTTACCCTGTGGAAGATCGGAGGAGTTTCGACTTCTCCTTTCTTTTTAGTAACTATGTTATTTGTATCGAGTAATATGAGGAGCTAAAATTGTTAGATTCATATTACAAATATTAAATGAGAACAGAGGTTATGTTAAAGCAAAAATAGGAATAAAGTATTGATAGGGGGAATCAATGACAATAGAAGCGCGTGAGATTGCAACTGAAGTGATGACTTTAATCCAAGGAAATGAAAAAGATAAAAACCATGGCTTCATAATGTATGGTCTTCACTATGGGCCAAAATATGGTAAAAAAAAATCAGCTTTTAATTATGGTGAGTTTATGCTTTTTGCAATGAAACATGGGAAGTTGTCGCCTGATGATGCAAGTGAAGTTTATCAATTAACGACTATTAAAATTTTTAAAAAAGCAGATACTCTTGAAAACTTAAAATTTGCCAGAACATGGATGTATCAGGTACTAAGAAATACTCTATTAGATTATAAGAAGAAACAAAAAAATATGGATAAGAAAAAACAAAAGCATATGGAATATTCATTAGATCAAGAAAGTGACGAACACTCGAAAGATGAAAATATGGGAAATATTGATTACAACCGTAAAGAAGGTTATGAAGATCGAACAGAATGCATACAGGATAAACTTGAAAATTTCTTTGATGTGTATCCTGATCATGCAGCAGCGTTAGATTATCAAATGGATGGCATGGATATAAAATCTATTGCTGATGTCATTGGTAGAAGTGCTAATGCTACTAAAGAATTATTATCGCAAGCCCGGAAAAAAATAGCACCATCAATTGAAGAATGTTTGCAGATTGGAGTGAGATAAATGGCCAGAGATGAATCAAAGTTTGACCAAGACTGGTTAAGTATTATTGCTGGGAATACAGTCATCAAGATGGATAATAAGTTGCGGCTTAAAGCGAGATTGGTAAGAGCCGCTTTGGTTAACCGAAAGCTAAGAATAGAGAGCCAGACTCCAAGTAATGCAGCTGATATAAATGAGCGACTTCGATTAAGGTTAGAAGAAGAGGGGTTAATTGCCCCACAATCTAAATACACTAAAAAGTTTTTAGATCATAAAATAAAAGCATTAGTCTTTTTACTTATTAGTGGAACCGTGGTCTGGGCAACAAAAATTGAACCCCACTTTACAAAACCAATGGTAGCTGGTAATTTTTTTAATGAAGAGACAAAAGAGGAAACTGTGCAACAATCTTTTAGAAAAAATTTCTTTGATCATTCAGGGGCATTTACAGGATTTTGGTCAAGACTCAATAATTATGTCGCCCTTGTCCCAGCCCCAAAAGACTCTTTAGACAATCAATGTAATCCTAAACTACTAACTATTGAAGGATGTTTGAGTTTAGCCTTAAAATTTGATTCTGCAGCACAATTTAATTTAGGGTTGATGTATGAGCAAGGCATTAATGTGGCTCAAGATTATAATCGTGCACTAGATTGGTATAAAAAATCAGCTGCGCTGGGTAATACACAAGCAAAATTTAATATGAATTACATTGTCGTTAAAAAATTAGTGGAATAATTAAATTTAATCCTGACCTTTAGTGTTATGTATCGTCAATCTAATGACAACAACAAATAGAGGTCAGATTATGAAATTTAATAAAATTACTTTAGCAATATCTCAGTTACTCTTAATCTCAACACTTAGTCATGCAGACACTTCATGTAAGCAAGAAAATTTTTGGCAAAGTTGGTTTCCTGAAGGTGAATTTGTTGGATTTGGGAAAATTCCATCTGTGGATAAGGTCGCCAAAGCACAATATGAATTCGCACAAAATTATCATCGCGGAAATATTCTTACTAAAGATTATTCTCGTGCTTTAGACCTTTTTCAAAGAGCAGCAAATAATGGACTAACTCAAGCTCATTTTAAGTTAGGTCTCCTCAATCATTATGGACAAGGTAAGGCCAAGGATTTATCCGAGGCTTACGTTCATTATGAAAAAGCGGCTGAACAAAATAGTCCAGAAGCTGAATTCAATCTGGGCCTCATGAATCGATATGGCCTGGGTCGACCAAAAAATATGCCTGCCGCATATGAATGGTTTAGTAAATCTGCACAAGCAAAAACTGCAATGAATATTGATAAGTGTGAAATAAATTTATCTGGTGTCAAAGAATCCCAATTTAATTTAGCTCAAATGTACCACTATGGACTGGGTATAAAGAAAGACATGGTAAAGGCTGTAAATATGTATGAAAAAGCTGCAGCTTACAATATGAAAGAAGCTCAATTTAATTTAGCTAAATTATTACTTTCAGGAGAGGGGATTAAATATGATTTTGATCGAGCTATGGAGAATTATAAATTGGCCGCCGAACAGGGTTTGGCTGAAGCACAACTTAATTTGGCTCAGATGCTTCACTACGGACCAAGTTACTTTCAGGATCATTTTGCTGCATATAATTGGTATCAAAAGGCTGCTAAAGGAGGATTGTCTGAAGCAGAATTTAATCTTGGACTAATGAATCATTATGGCAGAGGGACAAATCAAAACTATATAGCGGCGCTTGGTCATTATATTAAAGCGAAAAATGCCAACATTCCAGAAGCCTATTTAAATCTTGGGTTTTTATATCACTATGGATTAGGTACTTCCATCGATGAAAAAAAAGCTTTTGAGTATTTTAAGGAGGCGGCACGTCATGATCTACCTCAAGCACAATACCATTTAGGCCTTCTATATCAGGATGGTAAATGGTTGTTACAGGATAAAAGCCAGTCGGCATATTGGTTTGATAAAGCTTCAAAAAATGGGATTCAGGAGGCAGAATTAATGATTCAAGCTTTAGCGATGCGTGAGCCAGAAGATGCTGATTTATATATTGTGAGTCCTGAGAGATAAATGTTGATTAAAAATTTAATTAAAGGTGCTATTATTTTAATTAGTCTATTAGCTTTAGTGAGTGTAGTGGAAACCTCAGTTAATCAGAAGTTAGAGCGCAATTATGAACTTAACCATTAAAATATTTTGGATAATGAGCATATGTATTATGGGATGTGCATCACCGTCGGTAGACGTTGGAAAAATTACAATCGTGGTTGATGAACCCTATACTGTCGCTAGTAAACATTGATAATTTATAGCGATACTTCGGTTTTTTAATTTATTTAAAATTCCCTTTGGAGCGTGCCTTACTTTCATTGGAGCCACCAAAAAAACCTGGTTGATCAACCATTTTTAGGTAGTCCTCAAAAATTTTCACTCCATCAGTATTAAATTTTTCTTGGATATCTTCTAAAGGAATATCATTTGAAATGATTACAGGATCGCCCATCTGCCAATTGGCAGGAGTCGATACATTATACTTAGAAGATAGTTGCAAGGCATCAATAATCCTAATAATCTCGTCAAAGTTCCTTCCGATATTTTTTGGGTAGATTAAAATAGTCTGGATTGTTTTTTTAGGATCAATAATAAATACTGATCGAATAGTAGCCTTATTCGAATTACCAAATGACCCTTCATTAGGTTTAGCTTTTGGGTGATACATACCGTAAAGACTAGCGACTTCAAATTTTTCATCGGAGATTAATGGAAAATTAACGTCAGTATTTTTACTAAAATTATTGATAATTTTATCTAAAGTACTTTTTTCTTTAATTTTATCTTTATAGCGATTGATGTCTGGGATCCACTCATTATGATCCTCTAAAGAATCAGTACTTAATGCGATGACCTTGACATTTCTCTTCTTAAACTGAGGCTGAAGTTTTGCTACTTGTGCCAATTCAGTAGTACACACTGGTGTAAAATCGCTTGGATGAGAAAATAATACCACCCATTTCCCATCACTCCACTTATGGAAATCTATTTCCCCCTTTGTGGTCATTGCAGTAAAATTAGGTGCAATATCACCTATCTGATTAGCCGATATGCTGCTAGCAAATAATAAACTTAAGAGGCATGTAATTAATATATTTTTAATACTTAGCATACTAGTTATTTTACCTTATTCTTTTGAATAAAATGAATAATCTGAGTAGCCTTTTTCAGTGCCACCATAAAAGGTAGCCTTGTCTGCATCTCCTAGTGGTAAGTCATGTTCTAGGCGATATACTAAATCTGGATTAGCAATGAAAGGGACGCCAAAAGCAACTAAGTCTACGGACGTAGTTTCTGCTAGGTGTTTATCGTATCCATTGTTTGCCATACTGGCAATACCACCATGCATTTTGAAGGTTTGATAAATTTTATTATAATCAAATATTTCACTATTTCGATCCCCACCAGTTTGGCCTTCAATTACGTGGATATAACCTAAACTCTTTCTGCCTAATTGTTCGGCTACGAAGTTAAATAGGGTTTGTGGATCTGAATCTTGTATATCGTTAAATTCTGATGATGGTCCAATACGGCAGCCAATACGGTTAGGTGTATATATAGTTGAGACTGCATCGATGATTTCTAATAAGAATCGTGTCCGATTTTGAATGGAGCCCCCATAGTTGTCTGCTCTAACATTACTACTATCACGTAAGAATTGATCTATGAGATAGCCGTTAGCCGCATGTATCTCTACCATGTCAAAGCCAGCTTTTTTAGCATTTACAGCAGCCTGTCGATATTCTTCAACAATTAAAGGAATTTCATATGCCATTAAGGATCGTGGTTCGGATACATCAGTTAATCCAGAAGATATAAAAACTTTTGCATTTGCTTTAATGGCAGAAGGGGCTACTGGCTGCCCTTTGTTTGGTTGTAATTCATTATGTGAAATACGACCTACGTGCCAAAGTTGTAAGCATATTTTACCGCCACGATTATGCACAGCATCTACAACTTGTTTCCAGCCTTGGGTTTGCGCCTCAGAATAAATACCTGGCGTACAGAAATAGCCTTGCCCTTGTTGGCTTATTTGTGTTGCTTCAGCAATAATAAGACCAGCACTGGCTCGCTGCTCATAGTATGAAGTCATCATTGGCGTAGGTACTCCTTTATCTGTAGCTCGATTTCGGGTTAATGGTGCCATGACAACTCGATTAAAAAATATAAGGTCACCCAAGTGAAATTGTTGATAACGTAAAGAATTAATGCCTTCTGGGGTAGAATTAAATTTTGGCTCTTCCTTTTTTAATTCAATTTTTTTAATATGATTGTTGTTAGAGTCTTCATCGAGGATATCTGCAAGATTATGATTAACAAGGGCATGTTTTTTTTCATCATCGCGAACTACCTTAATGACATCGATTAGTTTTGCGTCACTTTTGAGCCTCCAATAATCAATAGCAATTTGCGGCGCATCAACATTAAGATCTGGATTATTTTCAACTTGTTCAAGATATGCTGTGTAACTTGTCACAGCTTCTTCTTCAAAGTAACCAACAATTCGATGTGCAGTTCTAGGAAAAAATACATAGATAATAAAATAGAAATGCCAGAAAACAGCTTGTGCAATTAAAATTAAAGCCCGTTCAAACCAATTGGGTTTGGCAATTTCAATAAAAGTCATCAAATGCATTCGTTCATTTTCAGCTTCGTCTAATAAAATTTTAATCCAGCCTCTATCATGCTGCATTTTCCTAAGACATTTTAAATGAATCCACATACCAGCTACCATTCCAGGAACTGCAGCCACTGTTTCAAGAACTACAGCTCGGTGACCGTAACGTTTTGAAAAAAAGGTGTCTGCAAAAAAACGTAAAAATTTGGTGATTAAAATTGCGATATAGTCACTACTGTTCTCGGGCTTACGATGTTCTATCATTTATACCTTTATTTAAGAAATGGGAAGACTTGTTAAGGGTGACATTGTAAATTATTTATAACTATTATTCGAGAGATGATTTTGATAAATGAGTTGAATATTTTAGAGAGGAGTAGTTTTTTTTCGTGGAGCTCTCCTGGCTAGCCAATCCCAAATCATTATTGGTAGAAGGTACATGATTCTTCCGATAATATTCATTTGCCATGGAACAATGCAGTATTTTTTTTTATTTTTAATAGCCTTAATTATTGCTCGAGCGGCTTTATCAGTAGGCATAAGAAAAGGCATTGAAAAATCGTTTACATCAGTCATAGAGCTTTTAATATAACCAGGTGCAATTGTTGTAACATAAATATTAGTGCTAAAAAGTTCAATACGCAGACTTTCTAGATAGTTTGTAAGAGCAGCCTTTGATGAGCTATAGGCGCCTGCTCCAGGTAGACCTCGGATACCTGCAACACTTGATATACCAACAAGGTGTCCAGACCCTCTTTTTTTAAAAGCCTGAATAAATGGATAAAATGTATGAGTGACCCCAATCAGATTTGTGGCTATAATTTTTTTAAACGTTTCAAGGTCAGAGAAATTTTCGGTGAGAGTACCTGAGCTAATTCCTGCATTGGCAATGACAATATCAGGAGTCCCATGTAGGGCCATAAATTCCTCTGCAGCTAATCTACACTGGGCAAGATCTGTTACATCAACAGAGAAAATTAACGATTTGCAGGAAAGAGTTTTTTGTAATTCAATTAGCTTATCTTTACGCCTGGCAAAAAGACCAATCACCGCTCCCTGCTTATCGTATTCTTTTGCGAGGGCTTGGCCTATTCCAGAACTGGCGCCTGTTATTATAATTTTCAGAGCCATAAAGATTTATTATTTTGTTTTATCTTTTCGAACATTGTTGATGATGTAATTCATTAGATCAATGGTATTTTGCTCTCCACCGGCCATGGTGCTAGAAGTTAAATAACGACCATCAATAATGATGCTAGGAACTCCTGTAGCCCCTGCGGCTTTGAACATCTTAAATGAGCGAGATAACTTAGCATTCATAGAAAAAGAATTAAAGGCTGACTCGACCTCAGCCGTGTCTAGTTTTCCATTTAGTGCTATCCATTTTACAAGGGCTTTAGGGTCACCAGGATTTAAAGTTTTATCGTTATGAATTGCCTCGAATAGCTTCTCATGAAGCTTATGGTCTAAATCTAGTGTTTCTAAGGCATAGTAAGCTTTAGCAGCTGGAGCCCAGTTTTTTCTTGGAATGGCTGGAACTCTTTTGAACACTACATCTTTTGCTAATTTATCAGACCATTTATCTAGATAGGGATCTAAATTGTGGCAATGGATGCAGCCATACCAAAATAATTCAACGACTTCAATTTTATTTCCAGAATCAGTTGCGATAGTCTCATTGGTAGCTTTAAAATTAACTCCCGGTTTAGGTTCAACGGCAACAGCAGTATTTGCAGTGATAATTAAGAGTGCTATTATTAATTTTTTCATGAGTATCTCCTATAATTAGTTAACTTTAGGCCTAGTAAGTTTAGTTAAGTTCGCTTTAAATCCCTCTTTCATTAATTTTTCGCTAACTTCTTTGGCTTTTTCATATTTTTGGTAAGGCCCTACGCTAACTCGATGAAAAACGTTATTACCAATCTGAGCGGACATAATGACCGACTCAAATCCCATTAGAGCTAGTTTAGCTTTAAGATTATCTGCTGGACTCTCTTCAGAGAAGGCACCAACTTGAATAAAGTAATCAACATTACGATCTTTGTCGGGATTAGATCTTATTTTTTCTTCTCTATAGACGGATGATTCTCTAGGAAGGGTGTCATAAAAGTCAAAAGTTGCATCTTCGTCAATGTTAATAACTTCTTCTTGTCCTATTGATGAGTTGACTTCAATACACGCCCCTTCTGTTTCTTTTGAAACAAAAGGACTTTTTCCATTAGTAACAAATAAAGTAACCGCAATCGAAACTAAAATTCCGAGTAATATACCAAAAAATAAACCATTGGTAAAAGGAGTTTTTTCAGCATTAATTGCTTTCTTTGTTCGGTAATCGTCAGTCATTTTAAATTTTCCTTTACATTTTTTTTGGCGCACTAATACCTAATAATCTTAGACCATTTTTTATTACGCATTGTGCAGCATAAATAAGGGTAAGTCTTGATAGCTTAGTTAATTCGTCGTCAACTAAGAATTTGCTGTCATTATAATAGCTATGAAGTTCGGCTGCACAGTCTTTTAAGAAGTTTGTAATTTGATGAGGGGCTAATTCTTCCGTAGCCTGCACCACAACTTCAGGAAACTCGCTTAACCTTTTTATAAGTTTTTTTTCTGCCAGGGATCTAAAATTATAAATAGAATCAATACTAAGTTTATTTCTCTCCCCACCCCACTGATTTAATACGCCTTCAATCCTAGCATGCGCATATTGAATATAGTAAACCGGATTATCGTTACTTTGACTTTTTGCGAGATCAATATCAAAAATTAGTTGCGAGTCGGAACGTCGTGCAGCTAAAAAATAGCGAGTTGCATCACAGCCAACCTCATCTATTAAATCTTTGAGTGTGACATAGCTGCCAGCTCTTTTTGAGATTTTTACTTCAGCCCCATTTCTCATTACAGTAATCATTTGATGCAAAACATATTCAGGCCAACCACTAGGAATATTTTTATTTAGACCTTGCAGCCCTGCACGGACTCTACTAATAGTACTGTGATGATCTGCACCTTGTTCATTAATGACTCTAATAAATCCCCGTGTCCATTTATCGAAATGATAAGCAACATCTGGTACAAAATAGGTAAAATCCCCATCTGATTTTTTCATCACACGATCTTTATCGTCTCCGAACTTGGTTGTTTTTAGCCATAAAGCGCCATCTTTTTCATAGGTATGACCCTCCTTAATTAATGTTTCAACAACAAAATCTACCTTATGATTTTTGTATAAGTCAGATTCTAGAGTATAAATATCAAAAGTAGTTTGGAAGGCTTCTAAGTCTGTATCCTGCTCGTTTCGCAAGTAGGCGATGCTAAAAATTCTTATCGAATCCTCATTGTTTACATCACCTGATGCCTGAATATTTTGACCCGCGCATTTTATAGATTTTTTAGCTAAATAGTCTTTGGCAATATCTGCAATATAGCTGCCTCGATAGCCATCTTCTGGAAAATTTTTATCGTTAGGTTTAATATTGAGACAGTGGGATTTGACTGAACGCATTAAATTATCAATTTGAGCGCCAGCATCATTATAATAAAATTCTCGAGTTACTTCCCATCCTGAAAATTTAAATAATCGCGCAATTGAATCACCAATTGCTGCCCCCCGTCCATGGCCAACATGTAATGGACCTGTTGGGTTAGCGGACACAAATTCAACTTGAATTTTATGGTTTTGTCCATTTTTATTACTTCCATAATTATCTTTTTCTTTCATAACTTGGTTGATAATTGTTTGATGGGAAAAAGGACTGAGAAAAAAATTTAAAAAACCTGCTCCAGCAATTTCAATTTTATTAAAATGAGTTGTTTCAGGTAGTTGGTTTAAAATTAGTTCGGCAATATCTCGAGGTGGTTTTTTTAATATTTTTGAGAGAATTAAAGCAATATTGGTCGAGAAGTCCCCATGTTCAATGAGCTTTGGCCTATCAATAATAATTTGGCTTTGACTTAACTTGTCTGTCAACTGTTTGATGACATTAAAAAGTAAATCAGTAAGGTGATCTTTCACAAGGTTACAATATAATGAATAAAAAGTTATTTTACCCTATCCTCTGATTTCTATTTAAGGAAATAACTACAAATTCAATATGGTAGCTAAAGAAAAATTTATACAGGTCGCAATTGATGTTCCTATGGATCAATTATTTGATTATTTACCTAATAATCAGATATTAAAAATTGGCCAATATGTGAAGGTTCCTTTTGGAAGAAGACAAATAATAGGTATTATTTGTGGTATCTCCTCTACCACTAATGTGCCTAAGGAAAAGCTAAAAAAGATTATTTATGCTGAAGAAGAAATTATCTTTGATAATACGCTATTCAAATTATTATATTTTGTCTCTACTTATTATCATTATCCTATTGGTCAGACTATCATGTCTGTTGTGCCATCAAGAATTAAACAAGCCAAGGGACAAATTAGAAAAATTGACGAAATCTATGAAGCGAAAATTGAACTTACTCTTGAGTGGATTGAAGGATTACCGAAACGGAAAGTTAGACTGAGGAAGTTAGCTCATGCACTACTTATAGGTGGTATAAGAGGTTCTGAATTAAATCTTTCTGTATCTAATGGTCGTAAATGTGCTCAAGAATTAGTTTCTCTGGGGGTGGTAGTTGAAAAAAAATGGATGCCAAAGAGAAGCCAATCTGAAAAACCCCTTTTATTAAATGCCCAGCAAAAGGATGTGCTCTCTACTTTAATAAAAGAACATGGGAATGCTCCCTGGCTAATTCATGGTATTACGGGAAGTGGTAAAACTGAAATTTACCTTCAGTTACTAAATAATTTTATAGATGATGAAAAGTCGCAGATATTAATTTTAGTACCAGAAATAAATTTAACACCCCAGCTTGAAGCACGATTTAAACTAAGGTTTCCAGATAAAATTTTAGTTGCTTTACACAGTCACTTATCAGGTATTGAGCGGCTTGATAATTGGAGAAAGGCGAAGTCTGGCGAAGCTCAAATTGTTATTGGTACGCGGTTAGCAGTCTTTACCCCATTACCAAATCTTAAGCTCATTATTATTGATGAGGAACATGACGGATCTTTTAAGCAACATGAGGGTCTTCGATATCATGCAAGGGATGTAGCCATGATGCGGGCTAAATATGAAAATATTCCAATTGTGTTAGGCACTGCAACACCTGCTCTTGAAACTTGGTTTAATACTAAAGGAAAATATGCAAAGTATCGTTACTTAGAATTGACTCAACGGGCTGTAAAAAATGCGAAATTACCTGCCATTCATACTATTCCTATGAGTGATAAATATGGCCCTGCTCTATCCAATATTATTATTGAAGCTATAAAGTCTCGGATTGACCGCCAAGAACAAGTATTAATTTTTATTAATCGAAGAGGCTATGCTCCAGTTTTAGTCTGTTCAAATTGTGGAGGGGCTCCTAATTGTGAACGATGTAGCTCTAGGTTGGTGGTTCACTTAAAAACAAAGCGATTAAAATGCCATCATTGTGGGTATGAAAAAAATATTCCTATGCAATGTGTAGATTGTGGAAATACAGATTTACATCCTATCGGTTTAGGGACGCAAAAAATTGAGGAAAGCTTGAATCAGTTGTTTCCCAATGCAAACATCTTGAGGGTGGACCGAGACACTACTCGAACAAAAGATGCGTTAAATCAATTATACCGACGGATGAACAATAGAGAAATTGATATTTTAGTTGGCACACAGATGTTGGCAAAAGGTCATGACTTTGCACATCTATCATTAGTTGTTGTTGTTGATGCAGATAATGCATTATATAGTTCTGATTTTAGAGCACCTGAGCGATTATTTTCACAGCTTATGCAGGTAGCAGGCAGAGCTGGTCGAGCAGAAATTAAAGGAGAGGTATTAATTCAAACTGCTTTTCCCAACCATCCGGTTTATGAGGCGTTAAAGGCCAATAATTTTTCAGATTTTGCTGAAAGTTTATTGGAGGAAAGAAAGCAGATGAAATTATCCCCTTTTAGTTTTAATGCTTTATTACAAGTGGAAGCTAAATCATTGAATCATTCCGTGGCTTTCAGTAATATGGCCTTGGAAAAAGCTAATACATACAACTCTTCTGTGAGCCTATATGGACCAGTTCGTCCAGTTATGGAAAGATTGAAAGGATTTGAGCGACATCAATTATTTTTGCAAGCTAATACTAGAATGGAATTACATAATTTATTAAAGCCATGGATTAAGGATTTAAGAGAACATCCTTTGTCTAACAGAGTAAAATGGTCAATTGACGTCGATCCTATTGAATTTTAATCTTATGAAACCATTCGCCGATACAATAACTATTTTAAATAATACTATTAGCCAGCTATGCTTAAACACAGAGTTTAAGCATTCTAAGCTTAATATACTAGTTGAATCTTTGGTAACTACTAAATACTAAATGCAAAAATTACCACCAAAAGTTATGACCTTTTCAGCCACTGACCCAAGTGGTGGTGCTGGACTTCAAGCGGATGTTCTTACATTGGCAAGTATAGGATGCCATCCTTTATCTGTAACAACTGGGATTACTGTTCAAGATACTATAGGAGTAGATAGCCTCATGGCATTAGGTAGTGAATGGGTAAATGATCAAGCTCGTTCAATTCTTGAGGATATTGATGTCGCTATTTTTAAATGTGGCGTGCTTGGGAGTGTCGAAAATATAACAGTTTTGGCAGAAATTGTAGCTGATTATCCTGATATTCCTCTTATTATTGATCCAATCTTATCTTCAGGTAGGGGGGACGAACTAGCAAATGCAGAAATGTTATTGGCTATGACAGAGCTGTTATTTCCTCAATCGCTATTAATTACACCTAATAGTTTTGAGGCTCGACGATTAGTTATTAAAGATGACGAAGAATTTTCTGATATTAGTGTTGACGAATGTGCTAACCGATTTAGGCTAATGGGATGCAAAAACGCCTTGATTACAGGGACTCATGAGAAAACGGATTCTGTTATTAATACCTTATACGATCTTCTAGGCCAATCTACCCCTTTTTATTGGGATCGCCTTCCTGGTAATTACCATGGCTCTGGATGTACTCTAACATCAGCTATAGCTGGATATTACGCACAAGGACTAAGTTTGGAGGTAGCTATAGAAGAAGCCCAACAATTTACATGGCAAACATTAAAGAATGCATTTAAACCTGGTATGGGACAATCTATACCCGATCGTTTTTTTTGGGTCAACGATGAAGGGGACGATGATGGTAGATACAACCATAATTAAAGGCCTATATGCTATTACACCAGATGAGCCTGATACTGATAAATTGTCAGCTAAGGTCTTGGCAGCATTAAAGGGGGGTGCGCGCTTATTTCAGTACAGAGCAAAAAATCTAAATGAAACACACCAATTTTTGCAGGCAGAAGTCATAAAGCAGCTTTGTGATCGTTATAATGCTAGTTTAATTATTAATGATAATGCTGAATTATGCTCATATTTAGATGCTTTTGGTGTACATTTGGGCGAAGATGACGGCACGATAGAAGCAGCAAGAAAAATTATTGGGTCAGAAAAAGTAATAGGGTTGTCCTGCTACAACTCACTTGAAAGAGTGGAACTGGCACAAGATAGCGGAGCCGATTATTTAGCCTTAGGAGCTTTTTTTAATACTAGCACTAAGCCAAAAGCACGAAAAGTAAGCTTTAATATTTTTAAAAAGGCTCGGGCACAGACACAACTTCCTATTGTTGCTATCGGTGGAATTACACTTGAAAATACTTCTTCATTAATAATTGAAGGAGTAAAAACAATTGCAGTAATTAATAGTCTTTTTATGTCTGATAATATTGAGGCTACAACTAAACAGTTTATTAATCTTTTGAGTAATAATGAAAAATCATGAATAAGAATCACGACCTATTCGAACGTTCACTTGAATCTATTCCAGGAGGGGTGAATTCTCCAGTACGAGCTTTTAATTCAGTGGGGGGGAAACCTATCTTCTTTAAGAAAGGAGATGGTAGTCGTTTATGGGATGAGAATGGTAAAGAATATATTGATTATATAAATTCATGGGGGCCTATGATTCTAGGTCATGCGAATCAGGAGGTTATTCGTGCGGTGCAAGAAGTTTCTAAAAATAGTTTATCTTTTGGTGCACCAACAGCAGGTGAACTTCAAATGGCAGAATTACTGGTTAAATTAGTACCTAGTATTGAACAAGTTCGTTTAGTTAGTAGCGGAACAGAGGCGACTATGAGTGCGATTAGGGTCGCGAGAGGATTTACTAGGCGAGATAAAATTGTAAAATTCGAAGGCTGCTATCACGGTCATGCTGATGCACTTTTAGTTAAAGCAGGATCAGGTGCTTTAACTTTCGGGCAACCTAGCTCCGCTGGGGTGCCTAAAGATGTTGCTAAACATACACATACTTTACCTTTTAATGACATTGAAGCGTTAGAGAAATGTTTCAAAGACATAGGAGGTGAGATAGCATGTGTAATTATTGAGCCAATTGTTGGAAATATGAATTTAATTCTGCCAGATATTAATTTTCTTAGGACTTTAAGAAGTCTTTGTACAAAAAATGAAGCTATATTAATATTTGACGAAGTCATGACGGGATTTCGGGTAGCTTTAGGGGGCGCACAAGAACTATATAAAGTAACTCCTGATATGACAACATTAGGTAAAATTATTGGGGGAGGTTTGCCTATGGGCGCTTTTGGTGGCAAGAGAAAAATTATGGAGCAATTAGCCCCATTAGGACCGGTTTATCAGGCTGGAACATTATCTGGGAATCCAGTAGCTGTAGCAGCAGGCTTAAAAACATTGGAGCTTCTTCAAAAGCCAAATTTTTATGATGATTTATCTTTAATAACTAAAAGATTAGTGGATGGAATAACAAAGTCTGCAAAATTAAAAGGGGTAAGTTTTTGTGCTAGAAGTATAGGTGGTATGTTTGGTATGTATTTCAGGGATAATCCTCCAAATAGTTTCGATGAAATAATGAATAGTGACCGTGAAAAATTTAATAAATTTTTTCATTCAATGTTAGATCAAGGCTTTTATTTTGGACCATCAGCATTTGAGGCTGGATTCGTATCAATTGCTCATTCAAAAGAAGATATTGACCGGACAGTTGAAGCCTCTATCAATGCTTTTAATCAGCTCTAACTGATTAAAATATAGCGTTGAAAAAATATCCAAATAAGAATAACATTGAAGGTTCCGTATAAAACAATAAGCAGAAAAAAGAAAAATTAAATGGCGAATCAAAAAAACCTAAAACAAGGATTGTACAACCCCAAAAATGAACATGATTCATGCGGGGTTGGGTTTGTTGCTAACATTCATGGTAAAAAAACCCACAAGATTGTAAAGCAAGGGCTAGAAATTTTAACAAATCTTACGCATAGAGGAGCCACTGGCTATGATCCTAAGCTTGGAGATGGCGCAGGTATATTGATTCAAATTCCTGACACTTTTCTCCGCCAAGAAACTGAAAAAAAATTTATATTACCTGAACCTGGGCATTATGGTGTTGGGATGATTTTTTTACCACAATCAAAAGTGCTCAGTGAAAAATGTGAATTAATAATTTCCAAAATGATTGCAGAAGAACAACAGGTAAATATTGGATGGCGTGAAGTGCCTGTTAACAACAATAATATTGCGCAGGCCGCTAAAGATGTAGAGCCTTGTATCAGACAAATTTTTATCGGAAGAAATAAGAGCTGTAAGACCCAAGAAGATTTTGAAAGAAAGCTATTTGTAATTCGTAAAAGAATAGAAATCGAAGTTGGTAAGTTGAATATTGATGATTCAGCTAATTTTTATATTACCTCAATGTCTTCAAGAA
The DNA here is from genome assembly GCA_028351715.1 of Methylophilaceae bacterium. GTDB lineage: Bacteria > Pseudomonadota > Gammaproteobacteria > Burkholderiales > Methylophilaceae > BACL14. The sequence goes on from JAOMKM010000004.1 coordinate 49,897, forward strand.
CCATTGTTTACAAAGGTATGTTGCTTGCAAATGAGGTTGGTGTTTATTTTAAAGACTTATTAAACAAATCAGTAAATTCTGCTTTAGCCTTAGTCCATCAAAGATTTTCTACAAACACTTTTCCATCTTGGGAGCTAGCTCACCCTTATAGAATAATAGCGCATAATGGAGAGATAAATACAGTACAGGGAAATGTTAATTGGATGAATGCACGCCGCGATAAAATGCGGTCACTCTTGCTAGGAAAAGATTTAGAAAAGTTATGGCCTCTAATAGAAGATGGTCAATCAGATACAGCTTGTTTTGATAATTGTTTAGAGCTTTTACTTGCTGGAGGCTATAGTCTTCCTCACGCAATGATGATGTTAATTCCAGAGCCTTGGTCGGGTAATTCACTCATGAATGATGAAAGAAAAGCTTTTTATGAATATCATGCTGCATTAATGGAACCTTGGGACGGGCCAGCGGCGGTTGCATTTACAGATGGAAAATTAATAGGTGCCACACTTGATAGGAACGGATTAAGACCGGCTAGATACCTATTAACTGACGATGGTGATTTAATGATGGCTTCAGAAATGGGTGTTTTAAAGTTTCCTGAAGAAAAAATTATAAAGAAATGGCGTTTAGAACCAGGGAAAATGTTATTGATTGATCTAGAGCAAGGCAAGTTAATAGAAGATGATGAAATAAAAAAATTACTATCTATTAAAAAACCATATCGAGATTGGTTAAAAAAATCTCGATATTTTTTAGGCGACTTAAAAGCTGTTAAGGGTAAGTCTAGTCAGACTGAAAGCTTGTTAGATTTGCAACAAAGTTTTGGATATAGCCAAGAAGACTTATCTTTTGTTTTAAGTCCAATGATTTCAGCTGGACAAGAAAATTCAGGGTCTATGGGGAATGATGCGGCTTTACCTGTTTTATCGAACCGGCCTAAACTTTTATATAATTACTTTAAGCAATTATTTGCTCAAGTAACTAATCCTCCAATAGATCCAATTCGCGAAAATATTGTGATGTCATTAGTAACATTTATTGGTCCTAAGCCAAATCTCTTGGGTATTGAGGATGAAGTGCCACCGTTTAGACTAGAAGCAAGCCAGCCAGTTTTAAGTGTTGAAGAACTAGAGCAGCTAAAGCAGATTGATTCTCTAACACAAAATAAATTTAAATCTATTGTTCTTGATATTACATACGAACTAGAAAAAAATGAAGACCATGGGAAAAAACTAAATAATGCTTTAGAAAACATATGCAAAAAAGCAAATAAAGCAATAGATGATGGTTACAACATAATAATTCTATCTGATAGAAATACTTCAAATAAAAAGGCGGCAATTCCAGCCTTACTAGCATGTTCAGCAACACATCAGCATTTGGTTAGATCTGGAAATAGAACGAATGTAGGATTAGTTATAGATACTGGCTCAGCAAGAGAGGTTCACCATTTTGCATTGCTTGCAGGTTACGGAGCAGAAGCAATTTGTCCTTGGTTAGCTTACGAAACAATTAAAACATTAACTGATGACTTCTTTACTGCCCAGGAAAATTTCATAAAGGCAGTAGGAAAAGGTTTATTTAAGGTTATGTCAAAGATGGGTATTTCAACTTATCAGTCTTATTGTGGTGCTCAAGTTTTTGAGGCAATTGGTTTAAGCAAGGAATTTATTGAAAAGTATTTTACTGGGACAACTTCTAACATTGAGGGTATTGGAATAAAGCAAGTTGCTATGGAAACAGAAAGAATTCATAGCCTTGCCTATGGAAACGATCCTGTACTAAGTAATGCATTAGACGCAGGAGGTGAATACGCTTTTAGAATAAGGGGTGAAGAGCATATGTGGACTCCAGAATCTATTGCTAAACTTCAGCACTCTACTAAAAAAAATAATTTTGATACATATAAAGAATATGCAGAATTAATAAATAATCAAGCTCATAGACACATGACTCTAAGAGGTTTATTTTCTTTTAAGAAAAATAAAACAATCCCTTTAGATGAGGTCGAATCAGCAAAAGAAATTGTTAAAAGATTCACAACTGGAGCAATGTCTTTAGGATCTATCTCTACTGAAGCCCATACAACATTAGCAATTGCGCTTAATAGAATCGGTGGAAAATCAAATACTGGTGAAGGCGGAGAAGATATTAAGAGGAGTATTCCAATTCTCAAAGATACATCTCTTTCAAAGCATTTGGGGTCTGATATTGTAGTTAGTGACATAGATTTAAAAGCAGGAGATTCTTTAAGATCAAGAATTAAACAAGTTGCATCTGGAAGATTTGGAGTAACTGCTGAATATTTAGCATCAGCAGATCAAATTCAGATAAAAATGGCACAAGGAGCAAAACCTGGTGAAGGGGGACAGTTACCTGGACATAAAGTTAGTGAGTATATAGCGCGCTTAAGATTTTCTGTGCCCGGTGTTGGATTAATCTCCCCTCCCCCCCATCACGATATTTATTCTATTGAGGATTTAGCGCAATTAATTCATGACTTAAAAAATGCAAACCCAAATGCAAGTATTTCAGTAAAGTTAGTGGCAGAAACGGGTGTTGGAACAGTAGCTGCAGGCGTAACTAAAGCTAAAGCAGATCATATCGTTATAGCTGGCCATGACGGAGGAACAGGAGCATCTCCTTTAACTTCCATTAAACATGCTGGGGGGCCTTGGGAAATTGGCTTAGCTGAGACTCAACAAACTTTATTACTAAATCAATTAAGAAGTAGAGTCGTCCTTCAAGTCGACGGCCAATTAAAAACTGGGAGAGATGTTGTTATAGGTGCAATGTTAGGAGCAGATGAATTTGGTTTTGCGACTGCTCCACTTGTAGTTGAGGGATGCATAATGATGAGAAAATGTCATTTAAATACATGCCCTGTTGGTGTTGCTACACAGGACCCTGAGCTAAGAAAAAGATTTTCAGGTCAGCCAGAGCATGTCGTTAATTTCTTCTTTTTTATTGCGGAAGAGGCAAGAGAGATAATGGCATCGCTGGGTATTAGAAAATTTAATGATTTAATTGGACGATCAGATTTACTAGACATGCAAAAAGGTATAGAACATTGGAAAATACAGGGACTTGATTTTAGTAAAATATTTTATCAACCTAAGGTGGCAGATGAAGGCTGTAAGTATAATACAGATAGCCAGGACCATGGACTAGAAGAAGCTCTTGATAATTCTCTTATTAAAAAGTCTTTATCAGCTATTGAAAATAAGAAAAAAATAAAATTTGATACATTTATTACTAACACTAATAGAACTGTTGGAACATTGTTATCACATGAGATAGCTAAAAGGTATGGAAATAAAGGCTTAGGTGATGATTCGATTCAGATTAATTTAACTGGAACAGCTGGTCAAAGCTTTGGTGCATTTTTAGCAAAAGGGATAACTTTTGATCTTGTTGGAGAGGGAAACGATTATGTAGGTAAAGGTCTTTGTGGAGGTAAAATAATTATACGTCCGCCAAAAGAGTTTTCTGGAAAAGCTGAAGATAATATTATTATTGGAAATACTGTTATGTATGGAGCAACCTCTGGAGAAACCTACTTTAATGGAATTGGGGGTGAAAGGTTTTGCGTAAGAAATTCAGGGGCCTCTGCAGTTGTTGAGGGCGTAGGTAATCACGGTTGTGAATATATGACTGGAGGTACAGTCGTAATTCTAGGACAAACGGGCCAAAATTTTGCAGCTGGAATGTCAGGCGGCGTTGCATATATTTATGACCCAAAAAATATATTTAAGAATTATTGTAATTTAACAATGGTTACTCTTCACAATGTTGAAAAAGAAAATATTAAAACAGATATGCCAAAGCATTTAGATTTAGCAGATGAAGTTATATTAAAAACTTTAATTGAAAAACATAGTCTATACACAAATAGTAATGTAGCTAAAAAGATATTGATTAATTGGAATAAAGAACTTAAGAATTTTGTAAAAGTTATGCCAATCGAGTATAAAAGAGCATTGAATGAAATGAGAGAAACTAAAACAAAGGAAGTGGCTTAATGGGAAAGGTTACAGGTTTTTTAGATTTTCCTCGACAAAGTGCGAGCAATCTTCCTGCTGAAGAACGTGTAAAGAATTATAAAGAATTTATTTTACATTTATCAGATGAAGAAGCAAAAGTCCAAGGTGCTCGCTGTATGGATTGCGGAATTCCATTTTGTAATAATGGATGCCCAGTGAATAATATTATCCCTGATTGGAATGATTTAGTTTTTAAGCAAGACTGGGAAGCTGCGATCAAGGTTCTTCATTCAACAAACAATTTCCCAGAATTTACAGCTCGTATTTGTCCTGCGCCATGTGAGGCGGCTTGTACTTTAAATATTAACTCAGACCCAGTGGGAATAAAATCAATAGAGCATGCAATTATTGATAAAGCATGGGAAAATAACTGGGTTGTTCCTCAACCATCAAAAAATAAAACAGGTAAATCAATTGCAATTATAGGATCTGGTCCCGCTGGTTTATCTGCTGCTCAACAATTAGCAAGAGTAGGGCATGATGTAGTTGTGTACGAAAAAAATGATCGTATTGGAGGATTGCTACGATATGGTATTCCAGATTTTAAAATGGAAAAAATTCATATCGATCGTCGTGTGAAACAAATGGAAGCCGAGGGTGTTAAATTTAAAATTAACCAGAATGTTGGCGAAAACGTTGACTCTGAAAAACTCACTAATGATTTTGATGCAGTAATTCTAGCGGGGGGAGCTGAGTGGCCAAGAGATTTACCTGTTCCTGGAAGAGAATTAAACGGGGTTCATTTTGCTATGGACTTTTTACCCTCACAAAATAAAATAGTTGCAGGCGATTCTGTTTCTGATCAAATCATGGCAACTAAGAAACATGTAGTAGTAATTGGTGGAGGAGATACAGGATCAGACTGTGTTGGAACATCGAATCGACATGGGGCAAAATCAATTTCGCAGTTTGAGTTAATGCCACAGCCACCCGAGCAAGAAAATAAGTCATTAGTATGGCCATATTGGCCTCTAAAAATGAGAACATCAAGCTCACATGAAGAAGGCTGCGAAAGAGACTGGTCAATCGCAACAAAATCTTTTGAGGGTGAAAATGGTAATGTTAAAGAGTTAGTTGCGGCTAAGGTTGAATGGAAAGACGGAAAAATGCAGGAGATTCCAGATTCTGAATTCAGAATAAAAGCTGATTTAGTATTATTGGCTATGGGATTTATGGGGCCTAAACAAACTATGCTTGATAAATTTGGCATTGAGAAAGACGCTCGGGGAAATGCAAAGGCAGAAACTGAAGGTGATAAATCATACACAACATCAAGAAGGAAAGTTTTTGCTGCAGGTGATATGCGTAGAGGCCAGTCATTAGTGGTATGGGCCATACGAGAGGGTCGACAATGTGCCCGATCTGTGGACGAATTTTTGATGGGTACGACTAATCTTCCCCGCTAATTTTAAAAATTATGAAATTGGTTTAATTCCCTTGATATTTTTGACGATGACTAAAGTAATATGATCCGATGGACTCAATTCAAAACGATACTTTTCTTAGAACTTTAAAGCAACAGCATAGCTCATATACTCCTGTATGGATGATGCGACAGGCTGGAAGATATTTACCTGAATATAGAAATACCAGAAAAAATGCTGGTAGTTTCCTCGAGCTTTGTAAAAATAATGATTTTGCAACAGAAGTTACACTTCAACCCCTAGACCGATATCCTTATCTTGATGCCTCTATTTTATTTTCAGATATTTTAACAATCCCGGACGCGATGGGGTTAGGCCTATATTTTGTGGAAGGTGAGGGCCCAAAATTCGAAAGACCATTACAAGATGAAAAAGAAGTACATAAGCTAGATATTCCTAATGTAGATGAAAAATTACATTATGTTTTTGAGGCGGTAAAGTCTATTAAAAAAGCACTCAATCAACGAGTACCATTAATTGGTTTTTCTGGAAGTCCCTGGACATTAGCAACTTATATGGTTGAAGGAAAAGGTGGAACAGACTTTCATAATATTAAAAAAATGTTGTACTCAAGGCCAGATTTAATGAATCATATATTGAAGATAAATACTGAGACAGTTACTAAATATTTAGCATCTCAAATCGAAGCTGGAGTAGATGCAGTTATGATATTTGATTCGTGGGGAGGAGCATTAGCACATTCGGAATACGGAAATCATTCGCTCAATTATATGAAGGTTATTATTTCTAATCTTAATTTATTAGGCTATGAAAACACCCCAAAAATTATTTTTACCAAAGGGGGAGGCCAGTGGCTAGAATTGCAGGCGAAGGTTGGAGCTAATGCAATTGGACTGGATTGGCAAACAGATCTTGCAAAAGCTAGAAAGACTGTCGGTGAAAGTATTTCATTACAAGGAAATTTAGATCCCGCTATTTTATTATCTAGTCCAAAAGCGATAGAAGTTGCAGTTAAGAAAGTATTAGATAATTATGGTTATGGAGAGGGGCATATTTTTAATTTAGGCCATGGAATTACACAATTTACTCCACCAGAAAACGTTCAATGCATGCTAGAAACTATAAGAAGCTATAGTCCAAAATTTCATAAATAAAAGTATCTATTTTATTATGCCTATTAAAAATTCTAATTACATACAAAAACATCAGAGTTGGCTGAAATCTTTTTGCAACCTAGGGAAGAATTATTAATATAGAAGCCAGCAATACTATTAAGTACCTCATTAAAGCCATTATTTCTTCTTTCTCTCTCTGCTTTATCTTCTAAGTCTAAATTATCTTTAATCCAAGCATTATGGTCTTTTGAAAGGGAGCGAATAATTAATAATTTTTTAGATTTATTAAGATTTAATTGAGAAGCCTTTTGAAATAATATTGTTTCTTCTGATTCATGAAAAGAATCATAAAGAATCTTTTCAAGTTCAAAGCGATACTTTACTAGACAGCCAGCTCTTGCAAAAACTGAGGCCATACTTTCCATCTTATTAGCATGCATTTTTAAAGCTTTTTTATTATCAATATTTTTTATTTTTTTTGATTCTTTTAAAAATGATAGTGATCTATCTTTTATAATTTTAGTAAGATTTTTTTCGCATAGTTGTCGTTCACTTGAAAAATTATTAATAAAATGTTGATTAAGGTTTTCTACTAAAATATCAGCTGACTCTTGATTAATCTTTTTTTGTACATTTTCGTTAATATCCCCTGCAGTAACGGGGTTTAAAAAAAATATGCTAATTAAAATTAATATCATTTGTAATATATTCAATGATTAATATCCTTTTATTTATTCTTTCCTGTTTGAGAACGAAAATATTGATTTTCAAATAATGCTTTTTCTTTTGAAGCTTGTAATGACTTATCTGTAATAGAAAAAAACCAAATTCCAATAAAGGTTATAGACATAGAAAATAATGCTGGATACTTATATGGGAATATAGCTTTTGTATTATTAAGAATATCTACCCAAACAATAGGGCCAAGAATTACAAGAATAATACATGAGATTAGACCAGCACTTCCTCCAGTAATTACTCCTCTTGTTGTGATTTTTTTCCAGTAGATAGATAAGAATAAGATAGGAAAATTTGTGCTTGCAGCAATCGCAAATGCTAGGCCAACCATAAATGCAACATTTTGTTCTTCAAAAATTATTCCTAAAACAATTGCCATAAAACCAAGTAGGATAGTTGCAAATTTTGATACTATCATTTGTGACTTATCATTTGCTCCTTTATTTATTACATTTGCATATAGGTCATGTGATATTGCTGAAGCACCAGCTAATGTTAATCCAGAAACAACTGCAAGAATTGTTGCAAAAGCAACTGCAGAAATAAAACCTAGTAATATGTTACCCCCGACAGCATGGGCAAGATGAATAGCAGCCATATTATTATTTCCAAGAATTTCCCCACTGCCAGAAAGATAAGCCGGGTTGTTTGATACCAATATGATGGCACCAAAACCAATAATAAAAGTTAGTATGTAGAAGTAGCCAATAAATCCTGTAGCAAAGGCTACTGACCTTCTTGCCTGTTTTGCATTCGAAACAGTAAAAAAACGCATTAGTATATGAGGTAATCCAGCCGTACCAAACATTAAGGCGAGGCCTAAGGAAATTGCTGAGATAGGATCTGATATTAGTCCGCCAGGCGCTAGAATGGCAGAACCATTATCATGAGTATTTATAGCTGCATCAAAAAATTGATTAAAGCTGAAATTAAATTGATTTAATACAAGAAACGCAATAATTGTTGCACCAGTAAGCAGTAAAATAGCTTTAATAATTTGTACCCATGTCGTTGCTAACATGCCTCCAAAAGTAACGTATAAAATCATTAGAATACCTACAATAATTTCAGCTGTAACATACGGTAGCCCAAATAAAATCTCAATTAGTTTTCCCGCGCCAACCATTTGTGCAATTAAATATAAGATAACGGTTGATAAGGAACCAAAAGCCGAAAGAATTCGAACGGGCTTTTCATCTAAGCGGAATGACACAACATCTGAAAAACCATATTTTCCTAAATTCCGAAGAGGTTCGGCAATTAATAAAAGAATAATTGGCCAGCCTACTAGAAATCCAATTGAATAGATGAGCCCATCAAATCCAGATAAAAAAACTAAGCCAGATATTCCTAGGAATGATGCTGCAGACATAAAGTCACCTGATATTGCTAGACCATTTTGAAGCCCAGTAATATTTCCACCGGCAGTAAAGAAATTGTTTGTTGATTGTGTTTTTTTTGCTGCCCAAAAGGTTATATAGAGAGTCACAACAACAAAAATCAAAAACATCCAGATAGCGACAGTATTAAGATCCCCTGACTGAGATGAAGTAAAAAATTTGAGCATTAGCTATTTAATTCTTTAATAATAGGTTCAATATGCTTATTTGCCAGGTATACATAAAGTAAGGTAATAACCCATATAATTATTATGAGTATAAATCCCAAGATAATTCCAATTGACACACTGGAATTAAGAAGCATATTGCCAAAAAGATGTGGATAAAAAGCAATAATACATATGAATGTTAAGTATGGAATAACGGTCAAGAAAAGAAGAGGGCGAATGATAAGTTTTTTCTTATTAATAAGTCTTTTAAATAAATCTTCTTTGTGCATAATATATTGACCCAGTGTACTTAAGCTATATAGTTTATTTTAGTTGAGGCTATAGACACTGATGTAATCTCCTTGTTTATATCCCATAATCTTATTACCCCCTGCAGCTACTGCTATATATTGTTTGCCATCAATCATATATGTAATTGGTGGAGCATTTACCCCAGCATTAATTTTAGTTGTCCATAGCAGTTTTCCAGTTAAGCTATGAAAAGCATTTAGGTTTCCATTACCTTCGCCAGAGAAGACTAATTTTCCTTCCGTAGCAAGCGTGCCACCAAGAAGAGGTTGATCTGTTTGATATTGCCAAACTATTTTACCATTTGATAAATTGATAGCTGACAGTAACCCCCACTGTTTATCATCTGTAGGCTCAGAACTTGTATAATTAATAGAAACATTGGTATTACTAGAAATTTTTTCATGAAGTATATATTTTATGGGAGCATGTATTCCTGATATGTATGCGATATGTTCGTTGATATCAAGACTTACAGGCGACCAATTTGATCCTCCTAAAATTCCTGGATAAATAATAGTCCCCTCTTTGGTAGCTTCTGCAAACATATTTTGTTGTGGAACAAATGCTTCTGATTTTAAAATTAATTCGCCAGTATCTCGATGATGAATATAAAACCAACCTGTCTTTCCTGCTTGTCCTACTACAGGTATAACCTTTCCTTCTTTAATGGTGTGAAAAAGAACCGGAGGACTAGCAACGTCATAACCCCAAATATCATGTGGAACCTGCTGGTAAAACCATTTTATTTTTCCTGTGTTTGCATCTAATGCTATTAAAGAGACAGTATATAAATTATCTCCTGGGCGGCTTTCTCCAGTCATTTGAGGGGAGGGATTTCCAGTACCAAAAAATAATGTATGTGTTGTAGAGTCAATGGCTGGTGTTGTCCAGGCTGAACCACCTCCATATTTTGAGGCATCAGGATAATTATTAAGTGATTCTTTTTCAATTAATAAATCTCGGTTTAAGGACTCACCATCACGAGTGTAATTACTCATTTCCCCTTCCCAGCCTTCATTTGGAATAGTATCAAATTGCCAAATTTGTTTTCCTGAGTAGATGTCATATGCAGCTAAAAATCCTGGACGTCCAAACCTTCCATTTACACCTACAACTGCACCTAGCGGCGAATCTTTCTCAGCATCCTCAACATGAAGTCCATAACCAACGCCTGTAATCCCGATAATAACTTTATTTTCATAAACGACAGGTGCCATTGAGATACCTACTCCTGTTCCTCCACTAACCAATTTTTTTCGGTTTGGATCAACATCATTGAGAAAAGAAATAGATTCAGTAGTTACAAGATTCCCAACAACATCAATGTCCCATATTTTTTTACCAGTTTTAATGTTTAGAGAAATTAATCGAGCATCTACTGTTCCCATAAAAAGTTGATTTCCATGTATAGCTAAACCTCTATTCGAGGGGCCACAACACATTTTCCATTCAAGATTCCTTTGATGTTCATAACGCCAGAGCTCTTCACCATTTTGTGCATTCAATGCAATAACATGGTTATAAGGAAGAGAAATATACATTACACCTTTATAAACAAGGGGCGTAGCTTGAAAAGTTGCTTTAATACCAGTCTGATATTGCCACGCTAACTTTAGATTATTAATATTTTTTTCATTGATTTGACTAAGTTTTGAGAAACGTTGATTCTCGAGATTGCTACCGTAGGATAACCAATCTACATTTCTTTCTTGGCAGCCTGAGAGAAGAATCAATAAAAGTAGAGCAATAAGTGATTTAATATGTGTCATATAAAAGATAAAACAGGTACTTTTAGTTGTTTAATATTATCAGCAACTGAATTTAATTCATCATTGGATAATCTTTCAATTAAATCAGAACTCTTTTGCTCTGTGGGCCTAGCAAGACTATATAAATGAATGGCTTTTAAGTTACTTTCAAATGGCTTTAAAAAATTAATATAATGATTTATTGTTTGAATTGATGGCAGCTCATTATTTATTTTTAATATACAGGTTTGGATAATAGTAGGGGAGATTTTAATTGAAGATTGAAGATTACTTATGACGCTCTTTGTAGATATATTAATTTGGTTAATTCGTTTAGATTCAACAGGATCGATTGCATCTATCTTGAACCATATTTCTCGATTAAGGTTTTGTAGCTGCTCCCATGCTTTTTGAGTTGATGGGCGGTCCAAATAACTACCATTTGTAATGAGACGTATAGTAATCTTATTTTTTAGCTTAAAATTCTCAATCTGTTCCATAACAATTTTGATAGCCTCACCAAATTCCTTGGCTGCTGTAGGTTCTCCATTGCCGGAAAAAGCTATATCCCTTAAAAGGGTCCCTGGCTCAGTATGCTTACCTAAAAAATCATGATGAATAACTTGGTTGAGCCAATAGATTAACTCTTCTCTAAGAAGTGCTAGGTCAATTGGTTCAGGCTTACCTCTTTTTAAATCAGGAACCTCGCAATAAATGCATTGCCAGTTACATGCACTATTTGTATTTAAATTGATACCAATCGATAATCCGTCAGCCCTTCTTGATACAACAGGATAAATATATTTACCTTTGAATATTCTACGATCATGATTAATAGCTGAGAGTTTGTTAGGCACGGTCTTGGTCTATTTAAACCACATTCTTCGGAGAGTCCCGTCTTTATCTACAAAAGTATGTTTAAGTGCACCAATAATATGAAATATTAGAATAAATAAAATTAACAATCCAAATATTTCATGAAACTCATAGAAAAGCTCTCGTACTGAAGGAATATCTAGTCCGGGGATTAATTCGATTCCAAACCATTTAATTCCATATTTACTTGCAACTGACATAATTAAGCCAGCTAATGGAGTTAATATCATTAAAAGATATAGTCCATGATGCACAATAGTTGCTAATCTCTTTTCCCATGACTTCATTGATGACAATAATTCAGGCGGCTTATGCGTAAACCTCCAAAAAACTCTAAATATAATTAAAGCAAATAATGTAACTCCAATTGATTTATGTAAGTTAAAATAAAATGATCTTGGTGAAGTTTCCTTAGCTAACTCCCATGTATAAATGCCTAGATTAAATAAATCATAGGTCGAAGATTTAGCCGCTTCTTTAGGTAGCTCTTGCATAAACCAGCCTAATATAAACATAAAAATAATACTTATCCCAATGAGCCAATGCAATATTATTGCTACTTTTGAATAGCTTGTAGGCTTATTAAGGTAAGAGAAATTCTTTCTAGTTTTTGCCATTAAAGTTTAAATTTTATTTTTGATGATAATATGAAGGTAAGTTTAATGCCGTAATGAGAAAAAAGAAAGATGAAAAAAATATTTTTTTTGTGGACTATTTGTATACTTAGTATAGCTTCAATGAATGTTTTTTCTCATGAAACCTTATCCATGAAACAAGAAACCTTATCAATGAAAGAGGTAGCAACTGGAATTTTTGTTCATCAGGGAAAGCATCTTGATGTAGATGATGGATATCAAGGCGATATATGTAACATTGGTTTTATAATAGGTCAGAAGAGTGTGGCTGTAATTGATACCGGTGGTTCGGAGTCTATGGGATATGCTCTACTTTCTGAAATAAAAAAAAGAACTAACCTTCCAGTTAAGTATGTAATTAATACCCATGTCCATCTTGATCATATATATGGAAACATAGCTTTTAAAAAAGAAGGGGCAAAGTTTATCGGCCATGAGAATTTAACTAAAGCTATGAAATTGAGAGAAGAGTTTTATAAAGGATTAAATTTAAAATATTTAAATATTCCTTATGAGAAGAGTATTCAAATTCCTCCTAATTTATTAGTAAAAGTAACTCAGCCCCTTGAGATAGATTTAGGAGATAGATTGCTAAAAATAACAGCTTATCCAACTGCTCATACTGATACCGATATTACGATTGAAGATTATAAGACTTCAACTTTATGGACAGGAGATTTATTATTTGCTGAAAGAACTCCAGTAGTTGATGGAGATATACATGGATTTATCAACGCAATTGATTCTATGAGTAAAGTTAAATTTAATTTATTAATTCCAGGTCATGGGACACCTACATTAAAGCCAAATATAGCTTGGAATAATATAAGACGCTATCTAGTTACTTTGAGAGACGATATTAGAGCTGCAATTGACGAAGGCTTAGATCTTCAAATGGCAATTGATAATATTGCGAAAGAAGAATCTTCAAATTGGGAATTATTTGATATTCAGAATGGGCGTAACATCAATATGATTTATCCTAAAATGGAGTGGGAGGAGTAAGCTCGATGACAAAAGAGAAGGATTGTGTATTATGCCTTCCGCCAAAATACCCAATAATATGGAGTAATTCAGATTTTAGAGTAGTTTTGATTAACGATCATTCCTACCCAGGTTATTGTAGGGTGGAGTCAATTCTTCATATTAAAGAGATGACAGATTTAAGTGATTCAAAGCGTCACAAATTAATGAGGATTGTGTTTTTAATTGAGAGTGTACTTAGAAATCACTTAATTCCTGAAAAAATTAATTTAGCTACTCTTGGAAATATTACTCCTCACATACACTGGCATATAATCCCCAGATATAAACTCGATAATCATTTTCCAGAAAGCATATGGTCGAATCCAAAGCGAGCAGAAAAAAAAGAACTTTCAGAATCAGAAAGCTTAACTCTAATAGCGCTTATTCAAAAAAAATTAGGCAACTAGACGCTCAACAACCTTTCCGTTAATGAGGTGCTTGTCAATAATTTCATCAATATCTGATTCATCAATATATGTATACCATATGGCCTCTGGATAAATTACTAATAAGGGACCTTCATGACAACGATCAAAACACCCACCTCGATTAACTCGTATTTTACCAGGGCCATTAAGGCCTAATCTTTTAATCTTCTTTTTCATATATGTGTAAATAGTATCAGCATTAAAATCTGAACAACATTGCTCCCCATTTTCACGTTGATTGAGACAGAAAAAGATGTGATGTTTAAAGTGTGTCATATTTATTGGGAAGAGAATTTATTTCCTTCGGTAAATTTCCATGTTCTTGTAATTCGGATTATATCGACTTCATTTCTCATTCTGTCTGAGAACTTCGCGTAAGGGGCTCCCATTTTAACTATCGAAATAGCTGCTTTATCCAATTCTGGGTACCCAGAACTTTTATCAATTATAATATTTTTTATATTGCCATCTTGGGTTAAAGAGACGGTCAAGCGAAGTGCCCCAAAAATACCTGATTTTGCAGCTTCAGGATAATTGAGTGCGCCAATACGTTCGACTTTTTGACGCCATGCTTCAAAATAAAGTTTATATTCATAGTCTGTAGTTGAGCTAGAAATTTTTTTACTACGAAATTTTTTATTTTTATTTGAAATACTAAAAGGAATTGATTCTTTGATGTTAGAAAGAATTTGATTGGAGTCAATTTCAGTAATTTTCTTAATAGCTGGAGCTGTTTTCACAGATGCAGCATTATTTTTTATTTTTTTTTGTATTGTAGGCACAATAACTTTTTTTTCTTTGATTAGTTCCTTTGGTTTAATTGCCAACTTTTCTTTAACGTTATAATTAGTTGGAGTTGGAGTTGGAGTTGGAGTTGGAGTTGGAGTTGGAGTTGGAGTAACAAAGATAATTTCTATGTCTGAAGGGGGAGACAGGTAAACTTGACGATTTAATGTAAGGTCAGTCACTATTAATAGGATTAGATGAATAATCATTGAGACTAGAATTGCTGTAAGTAAATAGAGATTATTAAAATAATTACTCATGGAATTATTCATGATTCAGTAATTTTGCGACCTTTGACGGGAGTCCAGAAAAGCTTCCATTGCTCATAAATATAATTTTATCTTCACATTGAACAAATTGGGCAATTTTTTCTGCAAGATGGCTAACATTTTCATGGACCTCTGTATTGGATACATTTTTAAACAATTTATGTGCATCCCAGGATAAATTATTTGCATAACAAAAGATAGCATCTGCAGCTTTGAGACTTTTGATAAGTTGAGTTTTCATATTGCCAAGTTTCATAGTATTTGACGCGGGTTCGATGATTGCAATTATTCTCCCCTTTTTAATAGAATTTTGAAGCCCTTCTAATGTTGTCTGAATAGCAGACGGATGATGAGCAAAGTCGTCATATAATTCAATTTTATCAATAGTATAGATTTTCTCCATACGTTTCTTTACGTTCTTGAATTGACTTAATGCTTTGATTGAGTTTTCAGGAGTAATGCCGATATGTCTGGCTGCCGCAATTGCCGCTAGGGCATTCATATAGTTATGCTGCCCAATTAGGCCCCACTTAAGAGGCATTTGTTTTACTTCATCGTGGTATATTTCATGATCCTTAGTCTCCCATTCTGTATTGGCCCCAATGTACTCCACGTCTGTCCAACAACCTCTTTCGATTACAGTTTTAAGGGACGGACTTTCGTGATTAATAATAATGCGACCCTGACTAGGCATGGTTCTAACTAAGTGATGAAAGTGAGTTTCTATATGTGATAAATCCTCAAAAATATCTGCATGATCAAATTCTAGATTATTTAGGATTAAGGTTTTGGGATGGTAATGGATAAATTTAGATCTTTTATCAAAAAAAGCGGTGTCATATTCATCTGCTTCAATAACAAAAAAAGACGGAGCATTTATTTTACTATCTACTGGAAGTCTAGCTGAAACATCAAAATTATTTGGAATGCCGCCAATTAAAAATCCCGGAGCAAAACCACAGAACTCAAGTATCCATGCCAGCATTGCAGTCGTTGTTGTTTTACCATGAGTTCCTGCTACAGCGATTACCCATTTATCAAATAAGATATTTTCATAAAGCCATTGAGGGCCAGATATATAAGGAAGCCCCTGATTTAAAATACTTTCCATCAATGGATTGCCACGTGAGATTACATTCCCAATTACAAAGACATCTGGATTTAATGCTATTTGCTCTTCAGAGAATCCCTCTGTGATAGAAATGCCTAAATCTTCAAGTTGTGTAGACATAGGGGGATAAACATTTTGGTCGCAACCAGTTACTTTATGGCCTTGAGACTTTGCTAGAGCAGCTATCCCTGCCATAAATGTTCCACATATACCTAATATATGAATATGCATGTTTATCTAATATTTGGTGCTAACCATTTTTTTAATTGCGCAGTCGGAATAGATCTTCTTGATGCCATATCCTCTAATTGGTCATTATCTATTTTGTCTACACTAAAATATTTAGCTTCAGGATGTGCAAAATAAAACCCACTGACCGAGGATGCTGGCATCATAGACATACCATCTGTTATCTGCATTCCAATTTCATTTGTTTTTAGTAGCGAAAAGATATCTTGCTTTACAGTATGTTCTGGGCAGGCTGGATATCCCGGCGCAGGTCTTATGCCTTGATATTTCTCATGAATCATATCCTCTTTACTGAGATCTTCTGGCTGGTAACCCCAAAGGTCCTGCCTTACTCTATCATGCATATATTCAGCAAAGGCCTCAGCAAGTCTATCTGTTATAGCTTTAATCATAATGCCACTATAATCGTCTTCTTTTTTTTCAAAAACTTTTTCATATACCTCTACATTAATACCTGATGTGACAGCAAAAAGACCAATATAATCTTTAACACCTTTTTCTTTTGGGGCAATAAAGTCTGCCAAACATAAGTTTGGTTTTTGTTGGCCCTTGATATTAGGTTTCTGAGTTTGTTGCCTCAAGCCATAGTATGTAAAAATAGGATTCGTCGATTCTTCGTCTGAATAAATCTCTATATCATCATCGTTCACAGTATTTGCAGGATAAAACCCGATAACTCCGTTAGCTTTCAATTTTTTTTCATTAATAACTTTAGATAACATTTTTTGGGCTTCAGCAAATAACTCGGTAGCGCTTTCACCAACAACGCTATCATCTAAAATATTCGGATACTTACCATGCAGATCCCATGTTTGAAAGAATGGCGTCCAATCGATATATTCTTTAATTAACTGAAGATCGATATTATTAAATACTCGCCGGCCAATAAATTTAGGTCTTTTTGGCTCGAAGCTTAAACTTAGTTTATTTTTTCTGGCATCATTGATTGAAATATAAGTTGCCCCTTTTTTCTTCGCATGCAGCTCTCTTACATTTTCATAATCTTTAGATAAATTAATGAGGTATTCGATCTTTTGTTTTGGATCCATCAGCGATTGCATAATTGAGACTGATCTGGATGCATCTGTAACATGAATGACAGGTCCATCGTAATGCTCGGCAATTTTTACTGCTGTATGAGCTCTCGATGTAGTTGCCCCACCAATAAGTAGAGGGATATTATTTTCATTAAAATAAGGGTCGCGTTGCATTTCACTGGCTACATTTGTCATCTCCTCAAGTGAAGGAGTAATTAGTCCTGAAAGACCAATAATATCTACGTTTTCATCCTTAGCTTTAGCAAGTATTTCAGCACATGGCACCATCACCCCCATATTAACTACTTCAAAATTATTGCACTGTAGAACTACGGAAACAATATTTTTTCCTATATCATGCACGTCACCTTTTACTGTAGCTATTAACATTTTCCCTTTAGGCTTTGCTTTTATTCCAGTTCTTTTTTCATCTGCTTCTTTTTCTTTTTCAATAAAAGGAACAAGATGAGCAACAGCCTGCTTCATTACCCTTGCTGACTTAACTACTTGTGGTAAGAACATCTTACCTTGACCAAATAAATCTCCTACTATATTCATTCCATCCATTAATGGGCCCTCAATTACATTAATAGGGCGACCGTTTTCTTTATTCATAATTTTTAGTCGAGATTCTTCTGTATCTTCTACAATATAATCTGTGACACCATGCACTAGAGCATACTCAATTTTTTTCTCAACGGAGACAGGATTTTCGTCATCACCTCGCCAGTTTAATTTTAATTCTTCTTTTTTGCTTCCCTTGAGTGTCCCTGCAATATCGATCATTCTCTCTGTGGCATCTGGCCTTCTGTTGAGAATTACATCTTCTACTGCCTCTTTGAGATCATCAGTAAGGTCGTCGTACAACCCAATCATCCCAGCATTTACTATTCCCATAGTTAATCCAGCTTCGATTGCGTAATGTAAAAAAACTGTATGAATAGCTTCCCTAGCCAAATCATTTCCCCGAAAGCTGAAACTAACATTTGATACTCCCCCCGAAATTTTGGCATAAGGAAGATTATCTTTAATCCATTTTGTGGCATTAATAAAATCTACAGCATAATTATTGTGTTCTTCAATTCCTGTGGCGACTGCAAAAATATTAGGATCAAATATAATATCTTCTGGTGGAAAATTTAATTTTTTAACTAACGTATCGTAGGCACGCTTACATATTTCTATTTTTCGTTCATAGGTATCTGCCTGGCCTTTTTCATCAAATGCCATTACTATTACTGCGGCTCCATAGTTGCGACAGAGGTTAGCTTGCTTAATAAAGCTTTCCTCACCCTCCTTGAGTGAAATGGAGTTGACTACTGCTTTACCTTGTACACACTTCAAACCTGCTTCAATAACTTCCCATTTTGATGAATCAATCATTATAGGTATGCGAGCAATATCTGGTTCAGAGGCAATTAGATTAAGGAAGTGTTGCATCGCTTGAAGGGAGTCCAACATACCTTCATCCATATTAATATCAATAACCTGAGCTCCATTTTCAACTTGTTGCCTTGCCACTGATACTGCTTCTTCAAATTTTTCGTCAATAATTAGATTTGCAAATGCTTTAGATCCCGTGACGTTAGTTCTCTCACCTACATTAATAAATAGAGTATCGTCTTTAATAGATAAAGGCTCTAAGCCTGAAAGTCTCGTAAAAGTTTTCAGATCCGGCAGGACTCTGGGTGTAATATTCTGTAGCTGATCCGCAATGGCTTTAATATGTGCGGGAGTTGTACCACAACAGCCGCCAGCAATATTGATAAATCCACTATCTGCAAACTCTTTTAATAATGACGACGTATCACTTGGCTCTTCATCAAAACCGGTATCTGACATAGGGTTGGGTAACCCTGCATTTGGATAGATACATATATGAGTATCAGCTATCTTAGATAGTTCTTCCGCGTAAGGTCTCATTAAAGCTGCACCCAACGCACAATTTAATCCTATCGTTAAGGGGTTGGCATGCCTTATTGAATTCCAAAACGCACTTACGGTTTGACCTGACAAGATTCTTCCCGAGGCATCAGTAACCGTTCCAGATATCATCAAAGGCAGACGTATGGATTCTTCCTCAAATACTGTGTTCACGGCAAATAGTGCGGCCTTGCAGTTAAGGGTGTCAAATACTGTTTCCACCAGAATAATATCTACTCCACCTTCAATAAGGGCTTTAGTTTGATCTTTGTAGGATTTAACTAGCTGATCAAAATTAATATTTCTTGCACCAGGGTCATTAACCTCTGGGGATATAGAAGCAGTCTTTGGTGTGGGTCCAATAGCACCAGCCACATAGCGAGGCTTATCTTGGGTGGTATATTTTTTTACGGCTTTTTTAGCTAGCTGAGCGGACGCTAGGTTCATCTCATAAGCCAGATGAGGCATATAGTAATCATCTTGAGCAACAGTATTTGCACCAAACGTATTGGTTTCTATAATATCTGCACCGGCTGCTAAATAGTCCTCATGAATTTTTTGAATAATATTAGGTTGCGTTAGTGAAAGAAGCTCGTTATTGCCTTTTAGAAAAATTTCGCGTTCACCAGCTGGCGCAATAAAATCTAGAAAACGTCCTTGTTTACCCCCACGATAATCATCTTCAGTAAGATGATGTTGCTGAATCATAGTACCCGTAGCACCATCCATGATCATAATTCTTTGGTTAAGAATCTTTCTTAAGGTTTTTTCAGTATCAGGATTCTGATTAGTTTTCATGCTTATATAATAAATAGAATTTGGAGGAATTATAAGTGATTATTTGTTTGGTTTAGTATTTAAATCTGATAATTTTTTTTCTAGGGCCTCAAGTTTTAAGCGGGTTCGCTTAAGCACTTGTGTTTGTACATCAAATTCCTCACGATTAACAAGCCCTATTTTGGTGAATGTGCTCTGCAACAGTGCATTTACATTATCTTCTATGTCACTAATTGGTGAATTTTCTGCCATTTCACGAATTTTACTAGATATTTCTTGAATGTTTTTTTTATCTATCATAATGTTTATTGCCTTAAAACGTTGATTCTATCAGGAATTTTTATGTTTTAAGAATTAGTAGCAGATTTTTTGTTATTCCCTTAAGGAAAAGTTGGCACGCTAATTGCTTTAAATTTAATGTATGTACAAGAAGTTTTTTAAAAGGAGAAGAAGAAATGAAATTTTCAAAAATGAAAATGGCAATATTAGGTGCTTTAATGATTCCTATAATGCCAGTAGTTGCAGAAGAGGTTAAAGAAGTAGCTTCGACATTTAGTGTCAGCGGAAACGTTGGACTTTATTCTGATTATATTTTCCGTGGTTATACACAAACAAAAAACGATCCAGCATTACAAGGTGGGTTTGATGTTGAACATGAAAGCGGAGCATATGCTGGTGTTTGGGCATCCAATGTAAATTGGACAACTGAAGGCGGTTATATGGATGACAATAGTTTAGAACTTGATTTTTATGTTGGTTTTGCAGGTGGTTTAGGTGAAACTGGAATTGGATACGATGTTGGTATCTTAAAGTTCTATTACCCAGGTGAAAATACTGTAGACCAAGCTAATACAGATGCCGCAGAAATTTACGCAAGCCTAAATAAAGATATTGGGATAGTTAGCGCCAGTCTAGGTGCTTATGTTGTAATTTCTGATGATGCATGGGGCTTTGCTGATGCAGACGGGAGTGCATATGTTACTGCTGATGTAGATGTTCCTATTGGTGAAACACCATTTACTGCATCTGTGCATGTTGGTCGTCAAACTTTTGAAGGTGCTGGTAATGAAGCATATGACTACACAGATTGGAAATTAAATTTAGAGTATGCAGTTAATGATAATTTTTCTGTGGGCGCTTTTTACACAGACACAAACCAGAAAGTTGCTGAATGGACAGTTAAAGACGTCTATTTAGGGGATGGTACTGCCGGCATTTATTTGTCTGCTGGATTCTAAAAAGTAATAAATATAAAGGGGGAATGAAGATTCCACCCTTTTTTAATAAAAATAGGGGAATAACATGAAATTTGTAACTGCAATTATCAAGCCATTTAAGCTTGATGAAGTTAGAGAGGCCCTTTCTGAAATTGGGGTACAAGGTATTACCGTGACTGAAGTTAAAGGTTTTGGTCGCCAAAAAGGACACACTGAGCTTTATCGAGGTGCTGAATATGTCATAGACTTCTTACCGAAAGTAAAGTTAGAGGTTGCTGTATCTACAAAGCTACTTAAAAAGGTTATAGAGGCTATCGAAAAATCTGCTGCTACTGGAAAAATTGGTGACGGTAAGATTTTTGTGATGAATCTGGAAGAAGTTAAACGAATCCGCACCGGTGAAACTGGTGAGGATGCACTTTAGGAGACTGACATGAAAAAATTATTATCAAAGTTTAGTTTGACTGGCCTTACGGGCCTTTTAATGATGGGATTTTCCCACATTGCAATGTCAGAAGAAATGGTAGCGGTGGCGGAAGCAGTCGCTACAATTAACTCAGGTGATACTGCCTGGATGATTATGGCAACAATCCTTGTATTAGTAATGGCTATTCCTGGCCTTGCATTATTTTATGGTGGTTTAGTTCGCTCGAAGAACATGCTATCAGTGTTGATGCAAGTTTTTGTGACTTTCTCGATGATGTCTGTAATCTGGGTTCTTTGGGGTTATAGCCTAGCTTTCTCGGAAGGGCCATATAATGATTATGTAGGTGGATTAAGCCTAGCATTTTTAAGTGGCATTACTGATGACAGTATTTCTGGGACTATTCCAGAGTTTGTATTTGTGACTTTTCAACTTACATTCTTTGCATTAACTCCAGCACTTATTGTTGGAGCATTCGCTGAGCGAATTAAATTCTCTTCTTTATTAGTATTCCTTGCTGCTTGGGGAACACTGGTTTATGCACCAATCTGTCATATGGTTTGGGGCGGAGGAATTATTTCGCAGATGGGAGCGGTTGATTTTGCTGGTGGTACTGTTGTTCATATTAATGCTGGTATCGCAGCGCTTGTAGGTGCATTAGTTCTTGGCAAGCGAATTGGTTACGGCAAAGAGTCTATGGCACCTCATAATCTGCCATTTACTATGATCGGCGCATCGTTACTTTGGGCTGGTTGGTTTGGATTTAATGTCGGTAGTGAATTAGCTGCTGATGGCACAGCAGGTTTAGTGATGATTAACACACAAGTTGCAGCTGCCGCAGGAGTGCTGGGTTGGATTGTAATGGAGTGGATATCTAAGGGTAAGCCCTCAATGCTGGGTGGAGCTTCAGGTGCTATTGTAGGATTAGTTGCAATTACTCCAGCATGTGCGGTAGTTGGGCCATTAGGCGCAATAATTCTAGGTATTATTGCTTCAATTATTGCTTATTGGGCTGTAACTAGTCTTAAGATTGGTCTTGGATACGATGATTCATTAGACGTATTTGGTATTCATGGTGTTGCCGGTATTGTTGGTGCACTAGGTCTTGCAATTCTAATGTCTCCACAATTTGGTGGTTCTGGTTATGATGAAGGTGTATCTATGATGAGTCAGTTTGTAGTTCAGGCTAAATCAATAGGTATCACGGTTATTTGGTGTGGCGTAATTAGCTATATTCTATTCAAAATTATTGATGCCACAATAGGTCTTCGAGTTTCTGAAGAAGACGAGAGAACTGGACTTGACAGTACCTCTCATGGTGAAACCGCTTATCGCAGCTAATTATTACTTCTTCCTGTTGTAATAATAATTAATGCGTGATGGGAAAAAGGCTCATGAAAATGAGCCTTTTTTTTATGTTTAGAGCGAGTTATTTGAATAAATTTAATCATGATTTTACTTAGGGATAATTCATTGTCAGGTAAGTGCAGATTATCGCTGGTTAACCTATAGTACTTTAACTATTTAAAGGTTTGCCGATAGATAGAATTTAAAAACAAAAAAGGAGTTTACATTATGTGGACAACACCAGCAGCTACAGAAATGCGTTTTGGTTTTGAAGTAACAATGTATGTAATGAACAAGTAATTGTTTGTTTTAAACATTTAAAAAAGGAAGCCTAGGCTTCCTTTTTTTATTTAAGTTTAAATTCTTTCGGAAGTAAAACCCAAATAGTACCCTGCTGTTTCATGGAGCCAGCTTTTTTGCCAGCTTTATCTCCCTGGCCCCAATAAAAGTCGGCACGTACTCCACCACCAATTGCTCCGCCAGTATCCTGGGCTATCATTAGTTGCTCAAGAGGAACGTCTGAGTTAGGTTCTGTAGTTGAGAGAAATATAGGTGAGCCTAATGGAATAAATTTACGATCAACAGCTACTGAGCGTTTAGCTGAAATAGGAATTCCCATAGCGCCAATTGGTCCAGGTAGACCTTTAGGCAATTCCCTAAAAAATACAAAACTCGGATTAGCATTCAGAAATTTTCTTAATTTTTTCTTATTTTTTTTGGCCCATGCTTTAATACTTCCCATTGATACTTTATGTCTTGAGAGCTCTCTTTCATTTATTAATGCTCTCCCCATAGATCTGTAGGGATGTCCATTTTGATTTGCATATCCAACCTGAGTTCTCGAACCATCTTGAAACTGAATAACTCCTGAGCCCTGAATTTCTAAAAAGAATGCTTCAACTGGATCCTTAACCCAAAAAAGTTCATTTCCCTCAAGTGGTATTTTTTTTGCTGATATTGCTTCTCTAGTATAATAAGGAATTAACTTATTTCCCTCAATACGTCCCCGTAATCTTTTATATTTAAGATCTGGATATACTTCACTTAAATCAACTGTAATCAAATCGCTGGGCGGCGCATAAAGTGGAACCTTAAATTGGTTTGATTTTTTTCGACTTCCCATCAGCAATGGTTGGTAATAACCAGTAATTAAACCTTCGGTAGAATCATCTTCTTGATGTGCTTGATAGAGATTAAAGTGGTTATGAAAGTATTTAATTAAATTTTGATTGGAAGGGTCATTAGTCATTTTAAGTGCTGCTTTACAAGACTTTTCCCAATATGGCTTTTTGATCAGAACTGAACAACTTCTTAACCATGCTGGCCAAGCAAGAATAAGATGATCTTGCTCCATCTTATTTTTTATTACATTCCATGACGTTTTTTTCAGTAGCCCATATTCTGCAATTTTTTTCTTTACTGGAATTACTTCGCATTTTTGAGATTCTTCGACTGAAATAATAGGCTTTTCACAGTCGCATGGCTCTTGAACGTTAACTTGCCCGCAGCTACTAATTAAGCCTAAAAGAGGGACAATTAATAGATAGTTAAATTTCAATGTAAGGTCCTAGGCATCTGAAGTTCAAATTTAGGTATTTTAGAATCGAAATAGTGTCCTTCTTTACTTCGCATTTTATATGTCCCAGACATAAATCCAGTGGGGGTATCAATTTCAGTTCCACTAGTATAAGTGTAGCTATCTCCCTCATTGATAATAGGTTGCTCTCCTACAACACCATCTCCTTTGACTTCAAATTTTTTTCCTGCTGAATTTTCAATTACCCAATGACGACTAATGAGTTGAATACTATGAGATCCATGATTATGAATTGTGATGGTATAAGTAAAAAAATATCGATCATGATTAATAAATGAACGATCTTCTAAAAATTCAGTTTTTACTGTAATTTCAATATCTTGGTTTCTAGCTTTTGACATTTATTTAATTAACCCAGACACCGGTGAACTTGGTGATGCACTATAAAGTTTCTTAGACATTCTTCCTGCTAAAAATGCTTCACGCCCAGCTTCAATTGCTTTTTTCATGGCATTGGCCATCATAATAGGATCTCGAGCAGTAGCAATTGCAGTATTCATTAATACACCATCACAGCCTAATTCCATTGCGATCGCAGCATCGGATGCTGTACCAACTCCGGCATCTACAATAACTGGTACGGACAGGGTATCAATAATTATTTCTAGATTCCAGGGATTTAAAATGCCCATCCCTGAACCTATTAAAGATGCAAGAGGCATAATGGCACAGCAACCTATATCTTCAAGTTGTTTGGCAATAATAGGATCATCCGAAGTATAGACCATTACATCAAATCCATCTTTGATAAGTACAGTTGCTGCTTTCAACGTCTCAACCACATTAGGGTATAGTGTTTTTGGATCTCCAAGCACTTCAAGTTTAACAAGATTATGACCATCTAATAATTCTCGTGCTAAGTGCAATGTTCTAATTGCATCGTCCGCAGAATAACATCCGGCAGTATTTGGTAAGTAAGTAAACTCTTCAGTAGGGAGAAAATCTATTAATGATTGCTCATTTTCATTTTGACCTATGTTTGTTCTACGAATAGCCACAGTAACAATTTGAGATCCACTTTGATCA
>JAOMKM010000005.1 GCA_028351715.1 Methylophilaceae bacterium
ATTAGATATATATTCAGTATGCCCTGTAAATTTAGATTTTTTAGTTGATAGTACGTCCTTACTTATCGGTAGGGTAACAAGTGCATCATAAATTTTATTTATACAATTATTCACTCCATAATCAATCATTTCTAACTGTGATAACGAATTTTCCTGGATTGGTTTTCCAGGAATAACATTAGATTTATAAGGAACATCTATAAGGCTAATGTCTCCATTTCCTTTATGGAAATCTAAATTTTTTACAAAATTAATTTTCTTGTTATGCATTTTAGCTCTAGCATTAAGAGCTTTTTTATTTGCCATAATGGTAATCTTCGCTGAAACTTTTCTAAATGCTAAAAGCACACAAAGGTCTAAGCCAATACCAGAAGGTTCGCCACAATTTATAATGATGCTTGGTAATTTCATAAGCATATATTTATTCGTTTAGTAGAATCTCAATATGTACCTGAGATTTAAGAGAATTTAACCAATCTTTATATTTAATTTTTGTTTTTTTTTGGACTAATTCAAGTCTTACTGCGAGCTTATTGCTCTCGTCTGTAATGTCTTTATTTCTCTTGTCAGAAATAAAAAGTAGAACCCAGCCAACTTCTGTAGGGAAAGGACCACTTACTTTACCTAATTCTGATGACTCTACTGCACTTTTATAGTTGGGCAGCATGGCGCTTTTATCTACCCAACCCAAGCTTCCTCCCTCTGATGATGATATGTCTTCAGAGAATTTAGCTGCCGCTTCAGAGAACGTCAGTCCTTCCACTATTTGATTTTTAATATTACCCATTCTTTTCTTTATGTTATCTTCATTATTTATTTCATTTATTTTTATTAATATTTGTTGGATATTATATTGTTCAGAGATAATTTTCTTTTGCCCTTTGTCGCTATTTTTAGCATCATCTAATCTTAGAATATGAATTCCATTTCCTGATATCAATGGCTTAGATATATCTCCAATATTCATTCCATTAATAGCTTCAGAAAAAAGCTCAGGTAAATCTACTATTTTTTTCCATCCTAGATTCCCTCCATTGGATGCCATAGGTCCTTGTGAGAAATTAACAGCTACGTTTGAGAATGAGTCAGTTTTTAATTGATTTAATACTTTATTTAATTTTTCCTCTCCCACCTTATTGCCACTTTCTTTTTTTAATAAAATATGTGAAATTTTAAATTCTGACGGAGCCCTACTTTTTTTATTTTTCATCGTATTCTCTATTTCAAAATCAGAAATATTAATTCTAGCTGCTATTTCTCTATCTTTTACTTGATTTAAAAGTAGCTCATATGAAATCCCCTCTTTAAATTCATTAAAGGGTAATCCTTCAGATTCGATTTTTACTCGAAGCTCATCTAATGTTAAATTATTTTTCTTAGCTATATTACTGACAACGCTATCTAAATATTGACTTTCTACTTTAATACCTATCATCTCAGCGTATTGAATAATTAATTTTTTTTCAATCAGACGATCTAATACTTCTTTTATCAAAACATCACGACTAGGGGCATCACGTTCTGCTTTTCGTAATTTTAAAAGAATGACATTTATGGCTTTTTCTAATTCATTTTTTGTAACAACTGATTTTTCAACAACAGCTACTACTCTATCTAGACTTTCATAATCCTCATAAGCTTTTAGATTAAATAATGTTCCAGGTACATTTATTATTATAAAAATTAATGTGGTAAGGATTTTCTTGTTGATCAATTGAAATTATCTTGTCTATATTTGTCTGGAAGATCAGATGTGGAGTATGATCCTGGAACATTTCTATTGATTACGTCCATTAAGCTTGCCTTACTTGTTCCTAGTGAGCCTAAGCCTCCTAGTTCTAGCTGAAAGAATAGCGTGTAATTTGGTTTTTCTGTCGTCGCTAAGGATAGACGATGGAATAAGATGCTTGATGACCAACATCCTGCATCGTAGGCTAGACCACCTAGGGCCTCAACCACTCCCGATTGCTTTATATCATAATTATATCTTCCCACAGTTGAATAACCTTTTCCTATAGGCCATTGTCCAGCTATATTTACTTGTTTAATATCATTTACACTTCCTGATGGACTTCTAATTAGCCGATAACTAGCATCAATTAATTTTCCAGGTTCTGGTGAAAAATTAGATGATACAGTTGCTCGGTTTGTAGATCCTTCATCAGGATTATATTGTAACTCTGTATCTATTGTTATTGCTGAACTTAGTCTTGCAAAAGCGAGCATAAATAAATCTGTTGAATCACTTTGATAAACTGAATTTGAAAATTGAGCTTCATTTAGAACTTTTCTATCATTAATATAAAACCTTTGAGCTAGAGTTGCGGAAAGTCTTTCCGTGCCAGTGATATCTATAAACCTTGTCGTTGCTGCAAGCGTAAATTGATTGGCATCGATTACCCTATCCCCACCGACAAATTGATTTTCAGTAAAAATACTATTCTGATTAAGATCTAGTAGCCCAGTATCAAACATAGGAAGCATTGATTGATTTCTATATGGAGTATATGTATAAAAAGCTCTAGGCTCTAAAGTTTGTGTAAAGTCGTTTCCACCGAATTTGAATTGCCGATCCAGGAAGAAGCCACTATCTAAAGACATTGTCGGTATTGCAAATTGCTTCGATGATGCATTACCATTTTCGAGGTCATAACTGCTTAAGTTCAAGCTAATTTTAGGGATTAAATAGCCAAAATCTTTTTCAAAAGGTGCTGTTATACTTGGCTTTGCTACAAATCGCATACCTTTTGTATTATCTGATCCTGTGTAGTCATTATTTCTCTCAAATTGAGTTAGTGATAGGTTTAGCTTTGTCTCGTACTGATTTAATCCGAACCCATTTTCACTAACTTTTGAGTAGCTAGCAGAAATACTTGGTAGTCTTTCGTAAGGAGAGCTTGATGATAGATTCTGAAATTTTTGCGTAATTAAGTTTACGTCCCAATCTTGATTTACATAATTTAATTGAAGCTCTTGGGGTAAGCTTACTTGACTTGTTACCGATATTAGCGATTCAAGGTCTGAAAAATAATTATCATCGGAAACCTTCTCAATTCTCGCACTTGCTGTTAAGCCTTCAGCTAATTTGTGTTGGTGGTTTATTTTTACTAAGTAACGTGTGGTGCCACCTGCGTTATTGTCGTTATTTAATATTTCAGCTGAACTAACGCCACTAAAATTCTTATCCAGATAACGGTATTCTCCTTGAAGCTGAAGTCCACGTTTACTGAAATATCGTGGGGTAATAGTAGCATCAGATGTAGGTGATAAGTTCATATAATATGGAACTGAAGTCTCAAAGCCGCTTCTTGATGTAGTTCCTATACTTGGTGCTAAAAAGCCTGATTTTCTTTCGTCATTAAATGAGAAGTTTACTAACGGTGAAAATAGAACTGGAACTCCCTTGAACTCTAGGGTTGCATTAGTTGCATCAACAGTTTTTGACCTTTCGTTAATTTCTATTTCAGAGGCATTAATAAACCAATCATCTTGCCCTGCATCACATGTTGTTATTGAGGCATCCTCTAATTTTTTCTTGTCTTCACCTTCTATAAACAATACTGCTGCAGAACCCCTTATATTTTCATTAAAAACAGAGCTAGAATTATTTAATCTAGTTATAAACGTTGCATTAGGCATTACACCTGTATTAGAATCTATTGATAGTTCAAGCTCTGTACCAGTTATTGTTGATGCATTGCCATCAAGCCTGACATTGCCTTTGGCGTATAATTCATCTGAAACTTGATCATATTCAATGATATCGGCTTGAATTGTTTTGCTACCTTTTTTTAAAATAGCATTTCCAGAAGCCTTCAGCTTTCTGTCCAACCTATTCTCTAGTGAATCACCTTCAATTAATATTTCATCGGAGTCTAATAGTTCGACTGCATTGGTTGTTGTGGCGAACGAAAGAGCACCAAGAAAGGTGGCCAAATACAAAAAAATGTATATGAATCGCAACAAAATATTAATCTAAACCTGATATAGTCATTTTAGTCATATTTATTTAATTAAGTACTTTAAGGCTATTTAAAAAAAGTAATATATAAATCAGTAAGTTATGAATTATAACTCAAGTATTAAAAAAATCGATAATTCTAGTGAAATAATGAGGGTAGCGTGAATAGAGAAGAAGAAATTAGAGTATGGGTTAATAGCTACTTAAGAGAGGACTTTCAGTGGGAGCCTGCTTCAGCTGATGCAAGTTTTAGAAGTTACTTCAGGGTCTTTAAGGATAATCAAGCCTATATCTTAATGGATGCACCACCAAAAAAAGAAAGTACTCAACTTTTTCTTGATATCGCTAATCTATTTATCAATGCCCAGGTGAATGTCCCAGAAATATATAAATTTGATACTAAATTGGGTGTAATTTTAATGCAAGATTTTGGCTCTACAACTTACCTTGATGCCATTAATAAAGAAAATGCTAGAAATCTCTATGGAGACGCAGTAAGGGCTCTCATTTCAATTCAAAAGAATGTGGGTACAAAAAAAATGCAGCATTACGATGAAAATAAATTATATGAGGAAATGAATCTATTTATTGAGTGGTATTTTCTTAGGTATAAAAATATTTCACTATCTAAGACAGATAGAGCTACTTTGGATAATTTCTTTAAATGGATTGCTAAGAAATTGAGCTTGCAGCCTCAGGTCGTTGTTCATAGAGACTACCATTCAAGAAATTTGATGTTTTTACCTAATACAAAAAAAAATCCAGGGATTTTAGATTTTCAGGATGCCTTGGTTGGCCCTATAACTTATGATTTAGTTTCATTGCTGAAAGATGCATACATTGAATGGGATGAGGAGTTTATAATTGATCAATCCGTTCGTTATTGGCAGGAATCTAAGAGAGAAAACCTACCAGTTCATAATGATTTTTCTGATTTCTATGAAGATTTTGAGTGGATGGGTGTACAAAGGCATCTTAAAATTCTTGGTATATTTTCTAGGCTATCTATTCGAGATAAAAAAAATCAATACCTCGAAGATATCCCATTGGTAGAAAAATATTTGTGGAATACTGTATGTAGATATAAGGAGTTATTTCCTTTGAGAAATTTCTTAGATAAAGTAATCGTAAAATGAATAAATCTGTGATGATATTAGCCGCAGGCAGGGGAGAAAGGATGGGTAATCTAACTAAAGAGACCCCAAAGCCGCTATTAATTTTTAAAGGCAAGCCATTAATTGTCTGGCATATTGAGAAATTAGCTGCGGCTGGATTTAAAGATATAGTAATTAATGTCTCCTATTTAGCGGAAAAAATTAAAAGCTATCTTGCAAATGGCTCTCAATGGGGGGTCCAGATTAATTTTTCAGATGAAAATCCAGTCCTAGAAACTGCAGGTGGCATCAAAAACGCACTCCCTTTACTTAAATCAGACCCATTTTTAGTTATAAATAGTGATATCTATTCGGACATGGATTATGCTGAGCTATACGAACATGACCTTCCAAATAATATTGAGGGTTTCCTATTTTTTGTTAAAAATCCAGCACATAACCCTAAGGGAGATTTTTTATTAAGTAATGATGGAGAAGTTTTTAATGAGGGAGTTATAAAAAAAACATTCTCAGGAGTTGCGCTTTATAGGCCTAATTTTTTTTATGATTTACCTAGTAATGAATCTATTAAATTATCAGATGTTTTAAAAGAGAAAGTTGCAAAAAAATTAATAAAAGGAAAGTTGTTTAATGGTTTATGGATTGATATTGGAACCCCTGAGAGATTAATGGGTCAAGATAACTTATAATAATTTCTATTTTAAATATAAAGAATAAATAAATTGAAATCAAAATACAACGAATTTTGTAAACGAAGAAGCCTTCTACAATCGAAGATCGGAGATGGTGTAGCTATAATATTTAATACTGAAAAGATTTCTCGAAATCGGGATAGTCACTTTAAATTTAGGTCCGACAGTTACTTTCATTATTTATCTGGCTTTCCAGAATCAGATGCAGTTTTGTTTGTTGTAGGTGGAAAGACACCTTTTTCAATCTTATTTTGCCAACAAAAGAATAAGGAAAAAGAAATTTGGGATGGTTTTATATATGGTCCCATTGAAGCCAAAGAAACATTTCTTATTGAAGAGGCTCATCCCTTAGAAAAGATGAACGAAATTGCTATAAAATTAATAGCAAATCGAAAAAAGATTTTTATCTTATCAGACAATACTTCAAAACAGCAGAAACTAATTAATAAATGGATTAATTTTAATAAACAACAAAAAAGAGCAGGAATTCGTACCCCTGAAATAGTTGTTGATTTAGCAAGTATTTTGGACCCTATGAGAGTGGTTAAGAGCCCATATGAAATAAAATTAATGCAGAAATCTGCTGATATTGCTTCAGAAGCTCATATTCAGGGAATGAGAAATGTTCTACCTGGGAAATATGAGTATCAAGTTGAGGGGGAAATTCTCAATCATTTCATCCAAAATGGAGCAGGAGATCCTGCT
Source organism: Methylophilaceae bacterium (assembly GCA_028351715.1). GTDB lineage: Bacteria > Pseudomonadota > Gammaproteobacteria > Burkholderiales > Methylophilaceae > BACL14. The sequence continues at coordinate 6,474 of JAOMKM010000005.1, forward strand.
TATCAATCAATTGTTGCAGGCGGTAAAAATGCTTGCACACTTCATTATATTACTAATAATCAAAAGATGATAAGTGGAGATTTACTGCTAGTTGATGCTGGGTGTGAATATGAGCTGTATGCTTCGGATATAACAAGAACATACCCAATAAATGGAAAATTTACTTCAGCACAAAAGAATATATACGAGATGGTTTTGCTAGCTCAGAAAAAAGCAATCGAAGAAGCAAAGAGTGGAAAGCTTTTTAATTCACCACATAAGGCTGCATTGAGTGTAATTATTGATGGGTTAATTGACTTAAAATTATGTAATGGAAGTCGAGATGAAATTGAAGATAAGGAAACGTATAAAAATTTTTTCATGCATCGTACGAGTCATTGGTTAGGTCTTGATGTTCACGATGCAGGAAATTATGTAGACACCGATGGCCAATCAATTAAATTAATTGATGGAAATGTACTAACCATTGAACCTGGCTGCTATATTCAGCCAAGCCAAGATACTCCAAAAGAATTTTGGGGTATAGGGGTTCGGATCGAAGATGATGTTCTTATTAATAAAAATAATCCTGTAGTGCTAACAGAAAAAGCTCCAAAAGAAATATCTGACCTGGAGATGTTTGTTGGCAAAAAAAATGAATAAGCAAATAGTAATTATTGGAGCTGGTCCAGCCGGTTTAATTTTTTCACTGCTTAGCTCCACATCGAATAATTCTATTTCATTGGTTGAGAGCCGTCAGGCATTCGAAAGAAAAAATGATAAACGTGCATTAGCGTTATCAGCTAGCAGTCGATACATCCTTGAAAAAATTGATATATGGAACAATATAGAAGATAAAATTATTCCAATTAAGTCTATACATACATCCCAAAAGGGCACATTTGGACGCTCTAAATTGAGGGCCGATGAATTTAATACAGAGGCATTAGGCTATATCATAGCTTATGGAGACTTAATAGCAGCTCTAGAAGAGAAAGTAAGGATACAAAATAAAATAAAATTATTCTATGAGGCTAAAGTCGAAAAAATTGATGATATAACAGACGATAAACAGAAAATTATTTGTCATCAGGCTAATAAACTATTAACTCTTGATTGCAATCTTCTTGTTTTAGCTGATGGAGGACATTCACGTATAGATGGATTAAACATTGCAAAAGAAGAAAAGGTAATCAATCATTTAGCAATAGTTACTCAGGTTCACTCTGATAAACCCCATAAAAATATTGCATTTGAAAGATTTACATCTAGTGGACCAATCGCACTGTTACCCAATCATAAAGGAGCTTATTCCTTGGTTTGGACCGGTCCTAAGGATAAAATAAATAATCTGGTAGCTTTGGATAAAAAGATCTTTTTAAAAGCTCTACAGGAAGAATTTGGAGAAAGAGCAGGGCAATTTAAGTCCTGTGAGAAAAGGATTAGTTTTTCTTTAGTTCAATCATCAATTGTGACCATCCATAATAAAAATGTTGTGGCTATTGGAAATGCAGCTCAAATAATGCACCCGGTTGCAGGCCAAGGCTTAAACACAGGACTAAGAGATGCGTTGTCATTATCAGACCTAATTATCAGTAATGAAGCGATACAATCTTCAGACGAACTAATAAAAAGTTATTTAGAATCAAGAAGAGTGGAAACAGAGAGTATGTTAAAAATAACAGAAGGATTAACTACATTATTTACAAATGATTTTATTGGAATTAACAGATTAAGGGGTTTAGCTTTAGCAATATTGGACTGTACTCCAATATTGAAGAAAAAATTTGTTCAGAAAATGAGCTATGGAAAATAAAAATATCGAACCTGTTATTGTCTTGGGTAGCGGAATAGTCGCTGGCCTGACATCAAAAATGCTAGTTAATAAAGGATTTGATGTTATTCGAGTGATAAATCGAAAGATTAAACCACGCAATAAAATTTTTGCAATCGCTCCATCATCAATGGCCTGGTTCAAAAATATTGGACTTTCAGAATTTCTTACCAAACAGAGTTACCCGATAAAAAAAATTGATATTTATTATGGTAAAGAAAAAAAAAGTCTAAGATTTGATTCCAATGATTCTTATAAAAATGCATTAGCTTTTATGGTAAAGGAAAAAGACTTATCAGAGGCTATAGATTTATCACTAAATGAGTCGAGTATAAAATTTTTATATAAAAATGAAATAATATTAGAGAATCATGAAGATCATATAAAAATTACTAACAATGAAGAAGAGATTAAATCAAACATTTGTCTTTGGTGTGACAGTTCAAATTTTGATGATGTATACCAACACAAAATTAAAGGAAATAGAAAGGATTTTTGTCAGCAAGCAATTACTTTTAATTTTATCAAAGATGGGAATGAAGTAAATCATGCAAAACAATATTTCTTTGGTGATAGCATTCTAGCCCTGTTGCCAATATCCAAAAATGAAATATCTGTAGTTTGGTCATGCGATGATAAGCTTGCTGATAAATTAAGGGTGTTTGATGATGAAAGCTTCATAATTGAATTTAAATCAAGAATAAATTTCGGCAAGCAATTAATATCAAGTATTGGAAGGCGAAGCTACTTTCCAATTAAACAAGTTTTATCAGAAAGTCTATTCGATAAAAGAATTTTACTTATTGGTGATGCGGCACATACCATCCATCCTATGGCAGGGCAGGGATTAAATTTAGGAATTAGAGACATAAAAAGTTTAGAGGAGCTTATGAAGACAACTAAGTATAATGATATTGGTATAAAAGGATTCTTGAGAAAGTATGAGCGCTCTAGACGTCTTGATATCCAGCAATTCTCAAAATTAACAACATCATTGCAATGGTTATTTTCTTCACCAAATAATGTAATTCAAGAAATAACCCGAGAAGGGCTTAAGTTAGTCGATAATAATCATTCAATTAAAAATTTTTTTATAAGAAAGGCAACAACATGAAGATTATATTTACCATTTTATTCTTTACTTTTTCATCATTAGTATTTTCAAATGAAAAAGAATTACAAGAAAAAATCAATCAAAGCTATCCTGATTTAGTAATTAAAAGTATACAAAAGACAGACTTTAACGACCTTTATGAAGTGCTTATTTCAGGCCAAATTATTTATACAAATAAGGATTTTTCTTTCTTGATTGTTGAGGGGAGGGTGGTTGATCCTAAAACTAAGATCGATATTACAAGCGATAGACTTGAGGAGTTAACTAGAGTTAATTTTTCAAAGCTTCCGTTTGATAAAGCTATTAAAGTTGTTAAGGGTAACGGAGAAAGAAAAATCGCTATTTTCTCTGATGTTGATTGCCCATTCTGTAAGAAATTAGAAAAAGAAGCGCTCTCAGAATTAGATAATATTACAATCTATACTTTTTTATTTCCTCTGGCGATTCACCCTAAAGCAGAGATGAGGTCAAACAAAATTTGGTGCGCAGAGGATAAAGAAGCAGCTTGGAACGACTACATGCTAAAAAATAAAGTGGCTGATAATAAAGGTGATTGTAAAACTCCGATTTCAGATATATTGATACTTGGCAGAGACTTAGGTATTAGCTCAACCCCTACAATTATATTTTCATCAGGCAAGAAAATTCCAGGCGCTATTCCTTTAAAAGAGATAGAAAAGTATATATAGATTAAGCTTTAAAAAAATAAAATTGCTTGACATATTAAATGAATACGCGTACAAAACTCTTCAGGCGCTTGTTTTTTATATAAATGACTTTGTGTTGCTTAATTTATTTTAATTTTCACATTCTTGCGGAATTCAAGCTTTAGGGTGCCTCCCAAATTTGTAAAGGATTTATCGTAATGGCTACAGGAACAGTTAAATGGTTTAATGATTCAAAAGGTTTTGGTTTTATCACTCCCGATGATGGTGGTGATGATTTATTTGCTCACTTTTCAGCTATTGTTGACGAGGGATATAAAAGTTTAAAAGAAGGCGCGCGAGTGTCTTTTGAAGTTACTGATGGCCCTAAGGGTCAACAAGCTTCAAACATCCAACCAGCTGATTAGGTTATAAAACAGGCTCTTTTTAAAAGAGCCTTTTTTACATATTCGTAATTAATGCAGATGCAAATTCTTTTGTCGTCAATGATTTGCACCCGTCTACTTGTGCGGCCAAGTCAAATGTCATCTTTCGTTCTTTGAGTGTTTTTTCATAAGATCTGTTTACAATTTCTGAAGCATCGTCCCATCCAATATATTCAAGCATCATTTGTGCTGATAGAATAATTGAGCTTGGATTTGCTATGTTCATTCCTGCTATTGATGGGGCTGTCCCATGTGTTGCTTCAAATATAGCAGTTGTATCAGATAAATTTGCTCCTGGCGATATTCCGATTCCCCCAACTTGAGCTGCTAATGCGTCAGATATGTAATCACCGTTTAAGTTCAAGGTGGCAACAACGTCATGGTCTTTAGGTTTTAGTAGAATATCCTGAAGAAATGCATCAGCAATCATATCCTTAACGATAAGTTTATTTGCAATGCCATTAATTTTTTTACTGACTGTTATTTCATAAAAGCCTTCATTATTTCTAACAGCCCCAAATTCTTTTTCAACAAGTTCATAGCCCCAATCTCTGAAGCCACCTTCTGTGTACTTCATGATATTACCTTTGTGCGCAAGGGTAACAGATTTCCGATTATTTCTTATGGCATATTCTACAGCTTTCCTAATTAACCTTTGACTTCCTTCTTTTGAAACAGGCTTAATACCTAACGCAGATGTATCGGGGAACCTTATTTTATTACTTACCCCGAATGAGTGAAGTAATTCGATAATTTTTTTTGTTTCATTTGAATTGGATGGGAATTCTATGCCCGCATATATATCTTCTGTATTTTCCCTAAATATAACCATATTAGTATCTTGAGGTCGTTTTAGTGGACTGGGTGCCCCATCAAAATACCTTATAGGTCTAAGACATACAAATAAATCAAGCTGTTGCCTTAAAGCAACATTAAGAGATCGAATACCTCCACCTATAGGGGTTGCTAGTGGACCCTTAATTGATACTACATAGTCTTTTAATGCTTTAACAGTTTCTTCTGGGAGCCATATAGTGTCACCATAAACTTTAGTGGCTTTTTCACCAGCATAGACTTCCATCCAAGCAATTTTTTTTGTATTCCCATATGCTTTTTTTATAGATTCATCAATAACCTCTTGCATAACAGGAGTAATATCAGACCCAATTCCATCACCGGTAATAAAAGGTATGATTGGATTGTTAGGAATCTCTAACATTAAGTTAGAATTAACATTTATTGCTTGTCCTGTTATAGGAATTTGAATTTTGCTAGCCATATACTTATTGTCTCTCTCTAGTAATTTATGATTTTATTATTTAATAAACCTTATGGTGTAATTAGTCAGTTTACTCCACACGATGAATACGAGTCATTAAGTCGCTATATCCCATTTAAAAATATATACCCTATTGGTCGACTTGATTCTGATAGCGAGGGATTACTTATTTTAACTGACAATGGCCGTTTACAGAACAAATTATCTAAACCAGAAAATAATATTTATAAAACATATTGGGCGCAAGTTGAAAATATTCCAAACGATGAAGGGTTAAATATGCTTAGGCAGGGGGTAAGAATAAAAAATTATGTTACTAAGCCTGCTAAAATTCAACTAATTAAAGTCCCAAATATTTGGGAGAGATCAACCCCAATAAGGGAGAGAAGGAAAATTCCCACGTGCTGGATAGAATTAAAAATAACTGAAGGAAAAAACAGGCAGGTAAGAAAAATGACTGCTGCCATTTCCAATCCAACTTTGCGTCTTGTTAGAGTTGCTATTGGTGACTATAAACTTGATAAATTAATGCCAGGTGAATATGCAGTTATCGAATCCTAGAATATTTTAATGCTTCTGAGTGATATAATTTAGATTGATTAAATTTTAAGGTAATTATGTCTGGAAATACATTCGGGAAATTATTTACCCTAAGCTCATTTGGCGAGTCCCATGGTGCAGCAATAGGCGGCACTGTTGATGGCTGCCCACCAGGAATGGATTTAAATGAGGCTGACATGCAGATTGATTTAGATAGACGAAAGCCTGGTACATCAAAATTTGTTACTCAAAGAAAAGAAGACGATGAGGTAGAAATTCTTTCTGGGGTGTTTGAAGGTAAAACCACTGGGGCACCAATCGGATTTATTATACGGAATAAAGATCAAAGAAGTAAAGACTACTCTAAAATTCAGGATACCTTTAGACCAGGACACGCTGACTTTACTTACCATCATAAATATGGAATTAGAGATTATCGTGGGGGTGGACGATCAAGCGCGAGAGAGACTGCTATTAGAGTGGCCGCTGGAGCAATTGCAAAAAAATGGATGAAGGAAAACTTTAATATTAATATTAGGGCATGCCTATCTCAACTTGGAGAGATTGAAATCCCTATTAAGGATTGGAATACTGTGAATAAAAATCCTTTTTTTTCCGCAGATAGTTCAGTCTTAGACTCCCTGGAAACATATTTAGAAGAAATTCGCTCAGATAGGAATTCAGTTGGGGCAAAAATATTTGTTCAAGCTGAGAATGTTCCTATTGGTCTCGGAGAGCCTATTTTTGGTCGTTTAGATGCAGAAATAGCATCTGCTATGATGAGTATTAATGCGACTAAAGGTGTAGAAATTGGTGCTGGATTTCAAAGTATCACTCAAAAAGGTACAGAGCATAGTGATGAAATTAATGCTGGTGGATTTAAAAGTAATAATGCAGGAGGGATCCTAGGCGGGATATCTACCGGTCAAAATATAGAGGTTAACGTGGCATTTAAACCTACCTCGAGTATTCCTCAAAATCGAGATTCTATAGATAAAATGGGTAATCCCGTTGAGATGAAAACAACTGGAAGGCATGACCCATGCGTTGCAATTCGAGCCGTTCCTATAGTGGAAGCAATGATGGCATTAGTCTTAATGGATCAAGTATTGAGAGATAGGGCTCAAAATATGGATGTTAAAAGAATTAACCCTTTTAAATTGTGACCTCCACGCTTCATTGGCGACTTTCTCGCTTCTATTTCTTTTATTATTTTTTTGTAGGTTTATTTACTCCCTATTGGGGCTTATATCTTCAGGACTTAAAATTTAATGCTGTAGAAATTGGGATTTTATTATCTCTCTTTCATTTTAGTAGAATCATTGCACCTAATTTTTGGGGATGGTTGGCAGACTTCACAGGACAAAGAGCAAGATGGATAAGGCTGTCATCATTTCTTGGTGTGTTGGGATTTTGCGGTGTTTTTTGGGCAGATACTTTTTACCTTATGTTCTTTACTATGATGGCTATGAGTATATTTACAAGCTCTACACTACCTCTAGCAGAGTCACTAACGCTATCTCATTTATCGACAAGTAAGGAAAATAATACCTATAGTCGAATTAGGCTTTGGGGCTCTGTTGGCTTTATTGTAGCTGCATTTTTTTTGGGTTACCTTATTGATTTATTCAGCATAAAAACATTAGTATGGGCACTTCTATTAGCTCAATTAACAATATTTATTTTAACTTTTTATATTCCTGAAAAAAAAGAACAGGTTATATACCCGTTCAAGCGATCAATTTTAAAGGTAATAAAAAATCGAGAAGTGATTGCAATGTTGCTTGGGTCTGGATTGATGGTTTCTTCACATGGACTTTTATATAACTTTTATTCAATATTCTTAACAGATAATAGTTATTCAAGTTTTGCTATTGGAGCACTATGGTCAATCGGAGTTATTTCAGAAATTTTTATATTTTTATTGATGCCAAAAATTCTTAAAAAAATAAATTTAAAAAAAATTCTACTAATAAGTCTAGCTTTAGCTATTTTGAGATTTTTTCTTATCGGAAATTTTGTTAACAACATTTATATTATTATAATTGCTCAGGTTCTTCATGCTGCAACATTTGGAAGTTTTCACGTTGCATCAATTCAAATTATTGAGTACTTCTTCAATAGAGATCATCATGCAAGGGGCCAATCAATATATAACAGCATTACATATGGGGTGGGTGGAGCTATAGGGGGTCTGGGAGGTGGCTTAATGATTAATGCTTATGGTGCAAGCCTTACATTTATGCTTTCTGCACTTTTACCACTACTAGGCTTTATTGTAATTTATCTTGGATTAAAAAATTACCCAAACACAATAACTCCTTAATTAATTAGTACCCTTGATTAGCGCGTAAGCTGAATGATTATGAATAGATTCAAAATTTTCAGACTCCACAACAAAACTATTAATTCTGTCATTATTTTTAAGTTCTGTTGCAATATCCCTAACCATGTCTTCAACAAATTTTGGATTATCATATGCTTTCTCAGTCACATATTTTTCATCAGGTCTTTTAAGTAATCCAAATAACTCGCTAGATGACTGATTTTCTATAGTTTCGATAATATCTTCAACCCATACAAAATCATTAGTCTGGATAGTAACTGTTACATGAGATCTTTGATTATGTGCTCCATATTCTGAGATTTTTTTTGAGCAAGGACATAAGCTAGTAACTGGAACGAGTACCTTTGTTGTATTAATAAACTTACCATCAATAATCTGGCCAATAAAACTAACTTCATAGTCTAATAAGCTTTTTACCCCAGAGATAGGCGCAGCTTTATTTATAAAATATGGAAACGTCATTTCTAGATCACAAGATTTTGATTCTAGACGTTTAAGCATCTCTCTGAGAATTTTTTCAAATGACTCAACAGAAATAGCTTTTTGGTGCTCGTTTAGAATTTCGACAAATCGGGACATATGCGTCCCCTTAAAGTTATGAGGTAAGTGAACATACATATTAAAATTTGCAATTGTATGCTGATCACCCCCAGATCTGTCTTTTACAATAACCGGGTGCTTTATTGATTTGATACCAACTTGATCTATATCAAGATGTCTTTTATCTTCAGAACCTTGAACATCTTCAATAAGTTTTGGTGTAGTGGGGCTGTTCATAATTTTAATTTTACCCTTTTTTAAAAATTTGATTTTATCATCTGTCAATATGATTAACAATTTTACTTAAAATGCTATTCTTATCTAAACCACAAAGCCTATGAACTTCTTCCTGAGTCCCATGCTCTAAAAATTTATCAGGAATACCTAAACAAAGAGTCTTACAATTTATTTGTTGCCGGCTTAATACTTCAAGGACAGCTGATCCAGCGCCACCTTCTACCGTATTGTCTTCAACAATAACTAAAAGCTTATTCGATAGAGCATTTTTTACGATAATAGTTTCATCAATAGGCTTAATAAAACGCATGTCAATTAGACCTGTATTCAATTCCTCTGCCACAGCTTTGCATGTCTCTAGAAGGGGGCCAAAACATAAGATTGCAATATCCTTCCCTTTTCGAATTTCCTTCCCTTTTCCTAATAATATTTTATTTTTCTTTGAAACTAATTGTCCCGAACCATAACCTCGAGGATATCGTACTGCACAAATACCCTCATATTCATAGCCTAATGTAAGCATATGGTGACATTCATTTTCATTAGATGGTGTCATTATAATAATATTAGGAATGCATCTTAAGAAGGAAATATCAAAGTTCCCTGAATGAGTTGCCCCATCTGCACCAACTACTCCAGCGCGATCTACTGCAAACAACATTGGTATATTTTGAATGGCAATATCATGAATAAGTTGATCGTATGCTCGTTGCATAAATGTAGAATAAATGGCAACAACAGGTTTGAATCCACTAAGGGAAAGGCCAGCTGCGAATGTTAGTGCATGTTGTTCCGCAATACCAACATCATAGAATCGATCAGGATATTTCTCAGAAAATTTTGTTAAACCAGAGCCATCTGACATGGCTGGTGTAATAGCGCATAATTTTTTATTTTTTTTTGCCTGACTCATAATCCAGTCTGAAAAAATTTCAGTAAATGTTTTCTGGGAATTTATTTTTTCAGTACTTCCATTATTGGCGTTAAATTTACTAACACCATGATACATATTTGGATTATCTTCAGCCGGTTTATAGCCATAACCTTTCTTTGTTGCTACATGAAGAAATTGCGGTCCTTTGAGAGACTTAATATTAGAAAGTGTATCAATTAATGCATCAATATCATGACCATCAATTGGCCCTATATAATTGAAGCCAAACTCTTCAAATAAGGTTCCTGGAATAACCATTCCTTTAATGTGCTCCTCTGTTTTTCTTGCTAACTCAAGAATGGGGGTAGCTTTTGATAGAAGTGCTTTACCGGTTGACTTAAATCCCCCGTAAATTTTCCCTGATAATAGCTTTGCTAAATAATTATTTAGAGCCCCAACATTTTTTGAGATAGACATATCGTTATCATTTAAGATAACAAGCAAATCATTCTCAGAGTTTCCTGCATTATTTAGTGCTTCAAAAGCCATGCCAGCCGTCATCGCTCCGTCACCAATAATTGCAATAGCACGATTTTTAGATTTAGTTTTTTTTAAGCCTTCTGAAATACCAAGAGCTGCAGATATTGAAGTACTCGAATGTCCCGCACCAAATTCATCATATGGACTTTCAATTCTATTGGGAAATCCTGACAATCCATTTTTTTTCCTAAGAGTATGCATTTTATTTTTTCTACCCGTTAAAATTTTATGGGTATAAGTTTGGTGCCCAACATCCCATATAAGTTTATCTTTCGGCGCATTAAAAACATAATGGAGAGCAATAGTAAGCTCAATAACTCCTAAATTAGATGAGAGGTGTCCCCCAGTTTCTGAGACACTATCAATAATAAATTCTCTAATTTCTTTGGCTAGAGTTTTTAACTCTATTCGAGAAAGCTTTTTAATATCCGATGGATAATTTATGTCATCAATAATACTCATCTAATACGTCCTAGTGTATATGTAGTTAATTAGGACCATAATATTAGTTGTATTACCTGGAAGATCTTTAACAATTTTTTTTAGCTCAATGAAATATAAGCTATTCTTTTCTTTTGATTTATTAAGGCCTAAAAGTGAAACATATGTTGCTTTATTATCTTTTTTATCTTTTCCTGCAGTTTTACCTAGAATAGATGAATTTGTTTCGCAATCTAAAATATCATCTGTGATTTGATAAATTTTACCAATTAATATTCCAATATTTTTTATTAATTCCTTGGTTTTTATATCTAAATTTTTTACTGTTAGATAAGTGACTTCACAAGCAGCTTGAATCAACAAACCTGTTTTCAATTCTTGAAGTTTCTCTAAATGATCTATATCTAGCCCATCATTTTTTGACTCAATATCTTGAGATTGACCTAATACCATGCCATTTATCCCAATTGCATTTGAGAGAATATTTATCATAGTTATTTTCTTCGCACTATCTATATCCAATTGGGGAGATGAAAGTAATTCAAATGCAAGTGCCTGTAATGCATCCCCTGCTAATATCGCTTGAGCTTCATTAAATTTAATGTGGCAAGTTGCTTTACCTCTTCGTAAATTATCATCATCCATAGAAGGGAGATCATCGTGTATTAGAGAATAAGCGTGAATTAATTCAAAAGAACTTGCTAGCTGGTCTAATACCTTTATATTAGTGCCAGCAATTTCCCCAACCGCATAAACTAGAAGTGCTCGAATTCGCTTACCACCATTTAACACACTATAACTAGATGCATTATGAAGTGTTGTTTTATTTTTTCGTGAATCGAAGAGCTCTACCAAAATTCTATTTATTCTACTTTGATGAAATCCGATCCAATTATTGGAATTATTACTCATTTTGGTTTAAATCAATAAGCTCATTATTTGCAGACAGAATTTGAATTTTTTTCTCAATTTTATTTAGAGATTCTTGAGCTTTTTTAACCAAAGATACACCTTTTTCATATGATTTTAACGAATCTTCAAGATTTAGATTTTCTTCTTCCATCTGAGTGACAATTTTTTCTAGCTGCTCAAGGGTGGACTCAATATCCATTTTTTTTTCAGTCATAATCTATAATACCTAATAAAAATTGTTGAATTTCTAAGAGTTGGCTATCAATAACTTCGTGGCCCATTTCATAAGTTTTGAAATTAAAATATTCTGGTGAATTATCTTTATAACTCAATCTCGCAGTTTCAATATCAATAATATCATCATGCAAGCCATGCATTGCTAAAATAGGAATATTTTTTTTAAAGGGATTGCTGCCTATTGTTATCGGTTGATATCCTGATAGTGAAATTATCCCATCAAATTTAATTTTAGATGATTTTCCTGTAAATATTGCAAGTGCTGCACCTTGTGAAAACCCTACAAGGATAATTTTTATTTTGTTGTTTAATTGTTTAATTCTCTCCGTAATAATTCCTTCTATTCTTTTCATAGATGAAATAAGTCCAGCATCATCTTGGTAGTTAAAATCAATTGATTTGTGCGTACCTTTGATGTCATACCAACCTCTCATCAAAATACCTTGGTTCATAGTTATTGGCCTTAAGGGAGCATCAGGCAATATAAATTCAATATCTAATAAATTTAATATTCCAACTACATCCTTAAAGTCAGAGCTATCTGCGCCAAGACCATGAAGCCATATAACAAGTACCTTAGGATTCTCTTGGCTATTAATGACTAGCATAAAAAAAGCGGATTAAATAATCCGCTCCTTATAAAATACATAAGCATTATTTTGATTCTAAAGTTTTTTTCAGACCGGCTATACCATTATCCACAATCCCTTGAACTGCAGCCTTTGCTGTTGCGTCATCTTGTCCTTCTGGTATCGGGGGATTAAGCTTGTAAGTACGATAAAATCTTGAAGTCCACTGAATTATTGATTCGTTAGCGTTAGCACCTTTTGTTACTATCATGTACGAGTTAAAATCAGTGAATGGTACTTTACCTTTTGTTATTTCCCATTTTATTTTCTTTAGGTCTTCGTCAATTGACCTAAATTTTTCTTCAAGCTTATCACCTGATTCTAGAGTAAGTATTCGGTAAGTATCTTCCCCTCTTTTTTCAATTTTTGTATCTTTTACTGCTGGATGCCACTTATCAATTGCACCAAAGTCTTTAACTAGACCCCATGCTTTATCTAGGGAAACATTTACTGTTACCGATTCTTGAACTTTTTGAGGTGTTGGCCCATGAGCGAAAACTGAAATTGAAAATAAAATTGCTGTTATGAATAACGTTAACTTCTTCATCTGTAAAAATCCTTTTAATTTTAAATTGATTGAGTGATTTTACTACAAACTACTTTCAATTTCTTTGGAATAAGCTATTTTGTATAAATAAATTGTCCAAATGCACGACTTTGGAGACCAGTTTTAATTTGTTTTAATGCCTTGAGTGTTTTTATGTCAATTGTTGTGATGGAGTCAGAACCCCAGTTACTTACAATTAAATTGCCATGAAGTTTATCAACGCTAATATTTTCTGGCGTCTCCCCCGTATTAATTTTCTTAATTTCTTTGAATGTATTTAGATCAATGACGCTTATATTATCTCCCTGGGCATTTGTAACATAAGCCTTATCTTTATATGAGATTACGTTATAGGGGCGCAATCCAACCTTGATTACTTTCTGCTCCCAATTCTTAATATTGATAATGCTAATAGTGTCATCGTACACATTAGCAACGTAAATAAATTCATCGGATGTTGAAATACCATATGGATGACTACCAACCTTAATTTTCTTTTTCAAACTATAATTAGTTGCATTATATATTTCGACTAGATTTGCATCTCGACTTGTTATCACAATAAAGTTATATTTTTTATTAAATGCAATTCCAGAAGGAGTTACTCCTACATTGAATGTTTGTGTAACAGAAAAGTCCTTGGTTGATAAAACAAGCACCTGATTTTTAAACCAGCTGGTAATAAATACTTCTCCTCCTGATGGATTAGGAGCTAGACCTAATGGAGCTGTATCAAGTTTTATTGTTTTTATTACTTCATTTATTTTAAGATCGATTATCGATAAATTTTGGCTATCTACATTACCAATAATTGCTAGTTCTTTTGAGTCAATAATTGCAATACCAAGCGGACTATCTCCTACATCAATTTTCTTATGGACAGTTAGATCATTTAGGTTTACTACTGAGACTGTGTCTTCGCCTTGGTTAGTTATATAGGCAAAGCTCTCTCCCTTAGCGTTTGATAGACAAATACTAAATATAGTTATAAGTAAAATCAGTAGAAGAGTTATTAGTATTTTTTTTTGGGAAGTAAAATTCATAAATGTTTTATATCAAAATAGACTTTTATATGGAAAAATGTAATTTAAATTGTAATTTTATATAAGGATAGCATCCATGATTGACAATGAGGGATATCGGCCTAATGTTGGTATTATTATTTGTAATAATAAGAAGAAGGTACTTTGGGCTAAGAGAGTTAATGAAGATGCCTGGCAATTTCCTCAAGGGGGAATAAACGAAGGAGAGTCACCAAAAGAAGCGATGTATAGAGAGCTAATGGAGGAGGTTGGTCTAAGCCATGAACATGTAGAAATTATAGCAAGAACTAAAGATTGGCTCCGTTATGATGTCCCCAAGAATTGGATAAGGCGAGATTGGCGAGACAACTATAAAGGTCAAAAGCAAATTTGGTTTTTACTAAGATTGGTTAGTGACGATTCAAATATTTTTCTTGAAGGTACAAGTAAACCTGAATTTGATGCCTGGAAATGGGATGACTTTTGGTCACCTCTTGATCAAATTATTGATTTTAAGAGAGATGTTTATGAGCAGGCTTTAAATGAGCTCTGGGAGCATTTATCAAAAAATGATTAGAGAGTTGCTATTACAGTTTCTGTATTCTTAACTTTTTGACCCAAAATCACTTTAACTGAGGCATTCAAAGGTAAATATAAGTCTACCCTCGACCCAAAGCGAATGAAGCCATATCGTTCACCTATGTTTACAATGTCCTTTGTTTCCCTGTAGCACAATATTCTTCTAGCAATTAAGCCAGCAATCTGGACGCACGTAATAATTTTATTATCTTTTGTTTTAATTATGATCGCACATCTTTCATTTTCCAATGAAGCCTTAGATAGAGATGCATTTATAAATTCACCTGGAAAGTAAAATTTTCCAATGATTTCTCCAGATATTGGAATTTTATTTGAATGAACATTAAATACGTTCATGAACACGCTGACCTTGATAGATTGTCTTTTCTGATAGGGATCAAGAGTCTTTTTAATCTCAATAACTCTGCCATCCGCTGATGAGGTTATAATATTTTTACCATTATTTACATTACGTTTTGGGTCTCTAAAAAATTGAAGCATAAATATAAAAATAGCCCAAAAAATCCAAGATACTGATAATTGATAATAGGAGCTAAGAATAGCTAATAAAAGACCAGCCAATAAAAATGGCCAACCTTCTTTAGCGATTAAGGGATAAATTTTATTAGAGTTCAATTAATTTTTCGATTTATCAACTATTTTTTTAATCCAAGGCATCATAGACCTTAGTGACTCACCGACTTTTTCAATTTGGTGTTGTTTTTGAACCTCTCTTCTTTCTGGAAGCGTTCCAACATTTTTAACAAACTCTTTTGTAAAGCTACCATTTTGGATTTCAGCAAGAATTTTTTTCATCTCAACCTTAGTTTGATCCGTAACAATTCTTGGGCCTCTTGTTACATCACCATATTCTGCTGTGTTCGAGATTGAATAACGCATATTAGCTATACCTCCCTCATACATAAGGTCAACAATTAACTTAAGTTCATGCAGGCATTCAAAGTAAGCCATTTCAGGCTCATATCCTGCCTCAACTAATGTTTCAAAGCCAGCTTGAACTAAAGCAGTAGTTCCTCCACACAATACAACCTGCTCTCCAAACAAATCAGTTTCTGTCTCATCCTTAAATGTTGTTTCTAGAATTCCTGTCCTTCCACCTCCAATTGCAGAGGCATAGGATAATGCAATTTCTTTAGCTTTTCCTGATGCGTCCTGTTGAATTGCAATTAGATCAGGTATCCCCCCTCCTTTTACAAACTCTGATCGAACTGTATGGCCAGGGGCTTTAGGTGCGATCATTATGATATCAAGATCAGGTCTAGGTTTAATTAATTCGTAATGAATATTTAATCCATGCGCAAATGCCAATATAGACGAAGGTTTTAAATTAGGCTCAATAATTTCATCATAAATTTTTGCTTGAAACTCATCCGGAGCTAAAACCATAACTAAATCAGCCCATGCTGTTGCTTCCTCAATTGATTTAACAGTCAGCCCAGATTCAGAAGCTTTTCTTGTAGAGTCTGAACCATTTCTAAGACCAACAGACACATCAACTCCTGAGTCTTTTAGATTATTTGCGTGAGCGTGACCCTGAGAGCCATACCCAATAATTGAAACCTTCATACCTCTAATAATACTTAAATCTGCATCTTGGTCGTAATAACGCTTCATATTGTTCCTTTAAAAAATTATATTTTTAATATCCTATCTCCTCGGCCAATGCCAGAGGCACCGGTTCGGACTGTTTCTATAATTGAATCGTTATCTAAACTGTCTATATAAGCATCAAGCTTGCTTGTAGCACCAGTTAATTCAATTGTGAACGTGTTGTCAGATACATCGATTATTCTGCCCCTAAATATATCTGATATTCTTTTCATTTCGTCTCGGTATTGTCCTGATGCCTTTACTTTAACAAGCATCAATTCTCTCTCAATATATTTACCATCATTTAAGTCAAGGACTCTTACTACGTCTATAAGCTTATTTAGTTGTTTGATAATCTGCTCAATAACCTCATCTGACCCACTGGTAACGATAGTCATTCTAGAAAGAGTAGAATCTTCAGTAGGGGCAACAGTCAATGATTCAATATTGTATCCTCTTGCAGAAAAAAGCCCAGAAACTCTTGATAATGCACCGGCTTCATTTTCCATAAGCAGCGAAATAATATGCCTCATCTATAAGTCCTCAGCTAAAATCATCTCTGACAAGCCTTTTCCACTAGCAATCATAGGAAATACATTCTCTGATTGGTCTGTGATGAAATCCATAAATACTAATCGTTCTTTAAGTTTGGGGCCGAATGCCTCTTTTAATGCAGGCTCAATATCTGATGATTTCTCAATTTTCATACCTACATGACCATATGATTCTGCAAGCTTTACAAAGTCAGGAAGAGCATCCATATAAGATTCTGCATAGCGATTACCATAGAAAAATTCTTGCCATTGCCTAACCATTCCCATGTAGCGATTATTTAGGTTAATAATTTTTACTGGCAGATTAAATTGTTTGCAGGTGGAAAGTTCCTGAATACACATTTGAATAGACGCTTCACCAGTAACACATGCTACTTGAGAGTCTGGAAATGCTAATTGGCAACCCATTGCGTAAGGTAATCCAACACCCATTGTTCCTAGTCCACCTGAGTTTATCCATCGCCTTGGTTTATCAAATGCGTAATATTGGGCTGCCCACATTTGGTGTTGCCCAACGTCAGAGGTCACAAATGCATCACCATTAGTAACCTTATGGAGCATTTGTATTACTCGTTGCGGTTTAATTTGCGAGCCATCATCTTTAAAAGCCATACAATCTTTATCAGCCCATTCTTTTATTTGCTTTAACCAGTCTGATGTAATTGATTTGTCATGGGTTTTTTTTATGTCCTTATAAGTCAAAATAAACTCATCAAGAACATTCTTAACATCACCTACGATAGGCACATCAATTTTTACTCTTTTTGAGATAGATGCAGGATCAATATCTATGTGAATAATTTTTTTTGGTTTTGCTAAAAAGTTGTCAGGATTACCAATTACTCGATCGTCAAATCGAGCACCCACTGCAAGTAAGACATCGCATTCTTGCATTGCCATATTAGCTTGGTATGTTCCATGCATTCCTAGCATTCCTTGAAATTTACTATCAGAAGCTGGGAAGCCCCCTAAACCCATAAGTGTGCTAGTTACAGGAAACTCTAATTCATTTACAAAATTAGTCAATGATTCTGAAGCGTCTCCTAAAACAACACCACCCCCAGAATAAACCATGGGTTTTTTTGCATTTACTAAAAGATCAATAGCTTTATTTATTTGACCGGTATGACCTTTAATTACAGGATTATATGATCTCATTGAAATTGTTTTGGGATAAATAAATTCTGCTTCTTCAGCTGTAATATCTTTTGGGATATCAACAAGGACAGGACCAGGTCTTCCAGTAGCAGCTAGATAAAATGCTTTTTTTATTGTTGATGCAATATTGTTAACATCTTTAACTAAAAAATTATGCTTAACACACGGACGAGTAATTCCTACAGTGTCACATTCTTGGAAAGCGTCCTGACCTATTGCGTGGGTTGGAACCTGCCCACTAATTACAACCATAGGAATTGAATCCATAAAGGCTGTTGCAATGCCAGTCACAGCATTTGTTGCTCCGGGCCCAGAAGTAACTAGGGCAACACCAACTTTGCCTGTCGCACGAGAAAAAGCATCAGCAGCATGCACGGCAGCCTGTTCATGGCGAACAAGCACATGTTTGAATTGAGTTTGTTTAAAAATGGCATCATAAATATTTAGAACAGCCCCTCCAGGATATCCAAATACAAATTTAACGCTTTCTTTTTGAAGAGAGCGAATAACAATTTCTGCGCCAGTGATAATTTCAGGTTTCATGAAAAGAATAGGTCTTGATAAAACAGTAGAATACCTTGTTTGCACCTATTTGGTCAATTCAAAGCGACCTAATTACGGTCAATTTTCATTGAAAAATCAATTGAATGAATATTTTTTGTAATAAACCCAACAGATATTCTAGGGACACCTGTTTTTGCAAAATTAATAATATTTTTTCTGTTGATGTTTCCTGATGCCTCGAGTATTGCTCTATTTTTATTAATTTTAATTGCTTCTTTAATTTTAGAGGCATTAAAATTATCAAGCAATATATTTTTTATTCCATAGCTTAATACTTTTTTCAGTTGTGAAAGATTTTCAACTTCAATTTGAATTTTATCAAATTCATTATCTAGTATAGCTTTATTTAATAAGTCAGATAAATTTACGAATGATTTGATATGATTTTCTTTGATTAATGTTTGGTCATAAAGTCCTAGTCTTTGATTCTCCCCACCGCCAATTCTAACTGCATATTTTTGAGCGATACGAAGACCTGGAATAGTTTTTCGTGTATCGAAGATCTTGGCGCTATATTTTTTAATTAGTCTAACCATAGTATTCGTTTCTGTTGCTGTAGCAGATAAAGTTTGTAAAAAATTTAAAGCAACTCTTTCTCCAGCTAATATATCAATATATCTGCCTTGTATCTGGCATATTGTTTGACCTTTTTTAATTGGCTGACCTTCAGATACAAGCCAATTAATTTTTATTCTATTATTTAGTTTCTTGAAGCAAGAATTTACCCAGAGAGACCCACATAAAATTGCACTTTGATTGGATTTAATGGTTGCAATCCCTAACTCATTTTTTGAAATTAGTCGGCTAGTTTTATCAATACTACCTAAATCTTCCTTAAGTGCTGCATTTACGTTAGTTAAGATAGCATCCTGAAGAACTTTTTTAGAAAAATTTAGTTTTATGTTGATAGACATTTATTTTGTATTACAAATTAATAGTATTTTTAATAAAACCACCACCAAGACATACGTTGCTTTCATAAATTACTAAGGACTGACCTGGTGTCATTGCTAATTGTTTTTGTCCAAACATGACCGTGCAACTATTGTTACTTATTTTGTCAATCTCGCATGCTGAATCAGATTGTCTATATCTTGTTTTTGCAGAGTAGACCCAATTAATTTTTGGATTGCCTTCTGAAATCCAGTGTATATCTGTCGCCACTACTCCATCTTTAAATAGCAGGGGATGCTGCTTTCCTTGGCCGACTATTAGCTGATTATTTTTAATATCCTTCTCTACTACAAACCATGGTTGCCCATTTCCCTTTTTTGAACCACCAATATTTAATCCTTTGCGCTGACCAATTGTATAAAAATTTACACCGTCATGTTCCCCAATAATATTATCATTAGTATCTAAAATAGAACCTGTCTTTGTTTTAATGTATTTAGCGAGAAATTGAGAGAATGGCCGCTCTCCTATGAAACAGATACCCGTTGAATCTTTCCTGTCATGATTATGTAATCGATTTTTTTTGGCAATGTTTCTTACGTCACTTTTTAGAAGCCTACCTAAAGGAAATAATGATTTTGAGAGCTGCGTTTGATTTAATCTATACAAAAAGTAACTTTGGTCTTTTGTTCCATCATTTCCCTTAAGCAGCTGGTATTTTCCATCAATCTCATTAATATTTGCATAGTGACCCGTTGCAATTTTATCTGCCCCTAATTTCATGGCATGCTCTAAAAAAGCATTAAATTTTATTTCTGAATTACATAAGATGTCAGGATTTGGAGTTATTCCATTTTCTATACCATCGATAAAAAGTGAAAAAACCTTTTCTTTGTATTCTTTTGCAAAATTTACAACATCAATATCAATCCCAATTCTCTCAGCAACAGAAACTGCATCAATTAGATCTTGTTTGCTTGAGCAGTATTCGTCATCATCATCATCTTCCCAGTTCTTCATAAATAGGGCGGTAACATTGTACCCTTGTTCTTTTAGAAGCCATGCAGTTACTGCTGAGTCGACTCCACCAGAAAGGCCTACAATAATATTTTTTTTCATAGCCTTATTATTTACTGAGTTCTTTAGATCTTTTATGTGCAGCTTTTACCGCCTGCTTAATAATCGTATCTAATTTTTTTTGTTTGAAAACATCAATAGCTTTTTCGGTTGTACCACCTTTTGAGGAGACCTTAACAATTTCACTTTCAAGATTCTCTATACCTTTACCTGTTTCACCAGCCCCAATAATAGTTTGTGCAACCAATCTTTGTGCGTCACTTCTTTTTAACCCAATCTCCTCAGCAGCTTCAATCATTGCATTCATGATGTAATAAATGTAAGCAGGACCACTCCCTGATATAGCAGTAACAGAATCAAGATCTGATTCCTGTTTCACCCACAACACTTGTCCAATTGAGGCAAAAATTTGAGAAACCGTGGAACCAACTGCACTTTTCTTTTTTACATTATTTTTACCATCATAAAAAATACCTGTGATAGCTTTACCTTTTTTTGCACATAAATTTGGCATTACTCGAGCAATTCGGTCTGGGGGATATTCTAAATATTTTATAATCTTTGATGTATTAACTCCTGCAGCAATTGAAATTACAAAGGGTGAATTAGTCAAACTTTTTATTTGGGTGCATACAGATTTTATTTGAGCAGGCTTTACTGCTAACAAAATAATATCGAAATAAGAGAGCTTATTCCTGCTCAATTGTTTAATTATTTTAGTATGATGACTTAGAAAGAATTCTCCTGAATCGATTGAGCTCATTTTTTTAATTTCTTTAATTCTTTTGTTGCTTTTTTCAATAAGAAAAATATTTTCGTAGAGACTTTTATCCATTCTTTGGTAAATAGCCAGTGCCATATTTCCAAAACCAATAAAATAAAAATCTCTTTTTGTTTTAGCCATTATGTTCTTTTACCAAAAATTTTACTTCCTATTCGTACAAGATTAGACCCATTTTCTATCGCTAACAAGTAGTCGTTAGACATTCCCATTGATAAAGTATCAACCGATGAATATTCTTTCTTTAGGCTTTCATAAATAAATTTTAATTGTTTGTATTCATTTTTTAGGATTTCATTATCACTTGTATTTGAAGGGATTGCCATGAGACCTCTTAAAGTTAATTTATCTAGATTGTTAATATGCTTTGCGAGAGAGTCTATTTCATTAATTTTTAATCCACTTTTACTGTCTTCATTACTAATATTTACTTGCATACAGACATTAAGTAATATTTTTTCTTTAAGTGAATCATTCAATTTATTTGCTACTTTGGTTCGGTCTACACTATGGACCCATGAAAAATTTTCAGCGATTAATTTACATTTATTACTCTGTATTGGCCCAATAAAGTGCCACTCAATTTTATAATCTGTAAGATTTTTTTGTTTATCAATAGCCTCTTGAAGATAATTTTCACCAAAAATATTATGACCAGATTTTAAGGCTTCTATAATTTTTTCATGCCCTTGCCCTTTGCTAACTGCAACAAGGCGTACAGCTTCTTTTTGTTGAGAATTATTTTGTTTTAACTCATTAATAATACTAAGTATATTTTTTTAATTAGTGACATATCTTAAAATAAAAAAAACCAAGCTAAATAGCTTGGTTTTTTTTTAGGAATTAATTTCAAACCCTTACTATTACTTTTTCTTAGCTGCTGGTTTTTTCTTAGCTACAACTTTTTTCTTAGCTACAACTTTTTTCTTAGCTACAACTTTTTTCTTAGCTGCTGGTTTTTTCTTAGCTGCTGGTTTTTTCTTAGCTGCTGGTTTTTTCTTAGCTACAACTTTTTTCTTAGCTGCTGGTTTTTTTTTAGCAGTTGTTGTTTTAGGTGTTGAATCTTTTCCAAATAAAGCATTAAAGAATTTCTCTAGCATATATCCCCCCGGTATGTTTTAGAAGTTTTTTTGTAAACTTAGCTGATTATATATCTAAAAATATTTTTTTATCAAATATTTTTATCAATAAGCATTGTCATGACTGCCATCCTTATAGCTATACCAAATGTTACTTGTGCCAATATAACTGACTGAGCTGAATCTGCAACTTCCGTTTGTATCTCTACCCCTCTATTAATTGGACCTGGGTGCATTACGATTGCATTTTTTTTCGCCAATTTCATTAGCTCTGTTGTTAGCCCAAATGATTCAAAATAATTTTCTTCTGAGGGAATAATTTCTTGCTGCATTCTTTCTTTTTGAATACGCAACATCATTACTACATCAACATCACTTATACCTGATTCCATATCATTGAATTCCATAAATTTGTTTTGATCAATATCATCTGGCATGAATATTTTTGGTCCAACTAATCGAATTTCAGATACCCCTAATATTGAAAGTGCATGCATTTCAGATCTAGCAACCCTTGAGTGCTTGATATCACCAATAATTGCTATTTTAAGGCCATCGAAATCTTTCTTATACTTTCTAATTGTGAATGCATCAAGAAGCCCTTGTGTTGGATGAGAATTATTTCCATCCCCAGCATTAATTATATGCACGTCTTTATTAACATTGCTTGCAATATATTCTGGCATTCCAGATTCAGGATGCCGGATAACAAATATATTTCCGCTCATAGCTATAAGGTTGTTAATAGTGTCTATAATTGATTCACCTTTTGATTGCGAAGATGAGGATATATCTAGGTTCAAGACGTCTGCCGACAATCTTTTTGCTGCAATTTCAAATGTTGTTCTTGTTCTAGTGCTGTTCTCAAAGAAAAGATTACAAACAGTCTTTCCTCTAAGTAGAGGTACTTTTTTTACATCATTTTTTCCAATCTTTAGAAATGTTTCTGCAATATCAAAAATTTTAATAATTAATTCTTTGTTCATTCCCTCTATAGATAGTAGATGTTGAAAATTATCTTTTTTTGTTATTTGAATATTTGACATTAAGTCTCTCTAGACCTAAAAATTAATTTTTCATCTTTTTTTATTAAGTCAATATATTCATGAAAAGGAATATTAATTTTACATGATGAAAAGTCGGGTCTAATTGGAAGTTCATTCATCTCTCTATCAATTAAAACAAATAATTTAATTTCTTTGGGTCGCCCAAAGTCAAATAATTCATTCATTGCTGCACGAATTGTTCTTCCGGTATAAAAGACATCATCAATTAGAATAATTCTTTTCCCATCTACATTAAAATTTATTGAAGTAGTTTTTTCTCTGACTTTTAAGCCTGATATATCAAGATCATCCCTATAGAAAGAACAATCGATTAATCCATAATTTATATTAAGCTTAATTTTTTTCTTTAATTCATTTAGTATCAGATTTCCTCCGTTGGGAATACCAATTAAACATGTATTAATATCGATATCTTTACTGATCTCTTCATAAAGTTGTTCTATAAGATCTGTTGGTTCAGGAAGTGACATTTAGACTTCTTTCAAAATATGATTCTAAAATAATTTGAGCTGCAACTTGATCTATAACACCATTTTTCTTTTTATATTTTCCGTTTGAAGCAATTAATAATGATTCAGCTTCGACCGATGTATATCTTTCATCAACTAGTATTGTTGGAACATTAAATTTGTTAATAATTTTTTCTGAAAATTTTTTCACAAGTAATGTAAGTCTACTTTCACTTCCATTTTCATTAAGCGGTAATCCAATAACGATGAGTCCTGGAGTCCATTCAGCAATAAGCTCTTCTATTGCTTTATAGCGCTCCGCCTTTTTAGATGAAATAATAGTCTTTAGTGGATGTGTTGTTTGTGTAAATTGATTGCCTATAGCAAAACCTATTTTAGTTTCACCAAAGTCTAATGAGAGAACATTACTTTTACTGCTTGAATTTATTATTGATTTTGTGCTCATATTATTCATATGCATACAATAAATAAGGAAAAATAACAGCTTGTTTAATATATAGAAGTAACTAATTTTTTAGTATAAATTTCCAATAAAAGGATAGTAACATAATTTAACGTCTAATTATTTATTTTCAATAAATTCAATCACTTGAAGCCCATATCCAATCATGCTTGGCATTTTTCTTGGTGATGCGAGCAACCTCATTTTTGATACTCCAATATCGACTAGTATTTGTGAGCCAATCCCATAATTCCTCAAATCGTTCTTATTATTAATCTTCGGGGTTTCTTCGTGTAATAGACTTGCAATTTCAGATTGCGACTCGTGATAGTTAAGGAAAATAATTACTCCTCTTTCTTCATTATTAATTAGTTCTAATGCTTTTAGAGGAGACCAGGAATGGTTTTTATCTTTTTCAATAAAATCAAATATAGTAAGAGGTGCATGAACTCTAACGAGAACTTCATCTTCTTTTCTTATCTGACCTTTTACGAGAGCAATATGTGTATTTTTTGAGAGTAAGTCTGAATAAGCAATAAGTCGCATTTGACCATAATCAGTTTCTATTGGCTTTTCACTAATTTTCTTTATAAGCTTTTCAGATTTACTCCTAAATTCAATTAAATCAGCAATTGTTCCTATTTTTATTTTATGTTTAGTAGAGAATTTTATTAAATCTGGTAGGCGAGCCATATTGCCATCATCGTTAAGTATCTCACAAATTACAGAGGCTGGTTGAAGGCCTGAGAGTCCCGCGAGATCGCAACCAGCTTCAGTATGCCCAGCTCGGTAGAGAACACCACCCGGATGAGCAAGCAACGGAAATATATGTCCCGGTCTAGTTATACTGGTGTAGTTTGCGTTTATATCAATTGCCGTCTTAATCGTATTAGCCCTATCAGCAGCAGAAATTCCAGTACTTATTCCCTTGGCAGCATCAATTGAAACAGTAAAATTAGTACCGAGTTTACCTTCGTTGTCTTTGACCATTAGAGGCAACTTAAGCTGGTTACATTTCTCTTCAGTAAGTGTGAGGCATATTAGACCTCTTCCATGCTTCGCCATAAAATTTATGTGGTCTGATGAAATAAAGTCAGCTGCAACCACTAAGTCACCTTCATTTTCTCTATCTTCGTCGTCTACTAAAATCACCATCTTGCCATTTTGTAGATCTTTTATTATTTCATTGGTTGTATGCATTTTAATTTTTAGCCAGAATGGTTTCTACATATCGTGCAAGCATATCCACCTCAATATTTAAAGAATCATTAATTTTATTAAATTTAAATGACGTATGTTCCAATGTGAACGGAATAAGATTGATCTTAAATATACCGTTTTTGATTTCGTTTACTGTAAGGCTTACGCCATTAATTGAAATTGAGCCTTTTTTTGCTATGTATTTTGATAGTGACATTGGAGCTTTTATTGCCCATACTTCGCAACCATCTTTTTGTTTGATATCAATTAGCTCTGCAACACCATCCACATGACCAAATACAAAATGCCCAGATATTTTTCCGTTGAATTTTAATGATGTCTCTAAGTTAACGTGGTCCTTAACTCTAAAAGGATTAATTTTGTTTAATGATTCATTTGAAATATCAAATTTAAGATTTATATCATTAAAGCTTACTAGAGTAAGGCAAATCCCATTAACTGAAATACTCTCTCCAAGCTCTAAATTTCTTAATTTATTATTGTCATAATTTATACATGCTTGAATATCGCCCCCATTATTATCTAAGGACTCGATTTTTCCAATTGATTCAATAATTCCAGTAAACATGCCATAATTCTAGCAGAATGAATAACTTCAATCCTAATTAATAATGCACATAAAAAACCTTCTTAAGAAAAATTTCTATGAATTATGGGTGGCATCTCGATATACCAGCTTAAAAAATAAAAATAATTTTATATCATTCATATCATTGACCAGTATTCTTGGAATAACTCTTGGCGTAATGGCATTAATTATAGTGCTTTCTGTTATGAATGGATTCCAATCAGAGCTTAAATCACGAATTATTAGTGTTTCCTCGGACATTGAAATTACTAGCACTAAGTTTACGATAAGTGATTGGAAAAAAATAAGCGAATCGATAAAGGGATCAAAAAATGTCCTTGCTTCTGCCCCATACTCACAAAATCAAGCTATGGTTGCGATGGGAAGATTTAATAGAGGAGTAATTGTTAGAGGCATTTCTCCTGAAATAGAATTCGGTGTAAGTGATCTTCATAATAAAATAACTAAAGGTTCTTTTAAGTTAGAGCCAGAAAAATTTAATATAATAATTGGATCAGGTTTAGCAAGATACTTTGGGCTAGATATTGGAGATAAGATATCAGTTATCTCGTCTCAGGCAAATTATTCTCCATTAGGAATGCTTCCTAGATTAAAACAATTTAAGGTTTCTGGTATTTTTGATGTAGGGATGTATGAATATGACGCCGGACTTGTTTTAATTCACTTAAATGATGCCCAAAAGTTCTTTCAGCTAGACCAAGATGTATCAGGAATACGTGTGAAGTTAGAAGATTTAGATAGAACGCAATCAACTACTAAAAATATAGATAAATTGATAAATCAAGATAGTAGTTATTTTATTTCTGATTGGACAAAGCAACATTCTAACTTGTTTGCTGCAATTCAAATGGAGAAGCGAGTTATGTTTATCATACTGACATTAATTATTGCAGTAGCTGCTTTTAATATAGTATCAACATTGGTTATGGGTGTAACAGAAAAAAAATCTGACATTGCAATTTTAAGAACTCTAGGGGCTTCACAGAAGAGTATATTAATGATTTTTATGGCACAGGGGTTAATGATAGGAATAATTGGCACTTTCTTAGGAATTTTATTCGGAGTAATTATTTCAATTAATATAAGTACAATCGTTCCCTTTATTGAAAGGTTATTTAACGTTCAAGTTTTACCGCCGGATGTATATTATCTTTCTGAGCTTCCCTCAAAGTTGATATTAAAAGACATTTTTTCAATTGGAATTATGGGGGTACTTTTATCATTTGTTGCTACAATTTATCCAAGTATAAAAGCAACTAAAATAGACCCAGCAACTGCATTAAAATATGAGTAAAATATTTTTACTAAAGCTTATAGACGTCTCTAAATCATTTAAAGGGTTAGAAGCCCCTGTCCTAGATAAAGTTAATTTTTTAATTTCATCGGGTGAGAATATAGCAATTACTGGAGTTTCTGGATCAGGTAAAAGTACTCTTCTTCATTTAATGGCGGGCTTAGAAAAGCCAGATCATGGAAAAGTTGAATTATTTGGCCATCCTATTAACACGTTAAGCCAAAATAAAATTTCTACTATTCGTAATAAGCACTTTGGTTTTATTTATCAATTCCATCATCTTCTTCCAGATTTTTCTGCCATTGAAAATGTTGTTATGCCACTTGTAATTAGAGGGGACGATCCATTAGCTAATTTAACGCAAGGAGTTAAATTACTTAAGGTCTTAGGTCTTGAAAATAGAATTAATCATATGCCTCACGAGCTTTCTGGTGGAGAGAGGCAAAGAATTGCAATTGCCAGAGCAATTATTACAAAGCCAGATATAATTTTAGCTGACGAGCCTACAGGTAATTTAGATTATAAAAATGCAGAATTAGTATTTGATATGTTTCTTGAGATCACAAAAGAGATAAATACTACAATAATTTTAGTGACGCATGATAATAAATTAGCAACAAAAATGAATAAAATCTATCAGTTAACTGAAGGAAAAATTCGTACAAGGTAGTATACTTTTCATTAAACATTTTAAATTTGGGAGTGAGAGCATCGTGTGGGAAATTATTCAAGCAGCAGGTTGGCCGATATGGCCTTTAATCATAACGTCAATTGTAGGCTTTGCTATTGTTATTGAGCGTGCATGGTCCTTGAGGGAAAGCTTTGTAATCCCAAGAGCACTAATAGGTGATGTTAAAAAAATGATTAGTAAAGGTAGTATTAGGAAAGATGAAATTCAGTCACTTCAAAAGCATTCGATGCTTGGCGAAATATATGCAACAGTTCTAAAAAATCAGGGAAAACCCGCTAATGTTATCAAAAGTGCTGTTGAGCAAACCGGTGAATCAGTAAGTTATCGACTGGAAAAGTATTTAGGAGTTTTAGGTACAATTGCGACTGTAGCACCTTTATTAGGTTTATTTGGAACAATTATAGGTATGGTTGAGTTATTTAGTTCATTTACTAGTAGCGGTCATGATGTGGCAATATTTGCAAGAGGAATCTCTATTGCACTTTACAATACTGCTGGCGGTATTGTTGTTGCAGTTCCTGCAATGATAGCCTACCGTTTTTATCGATCTAAGGTAGATCATTTTATCAATGAAATGGAAATGCACGCATTAGCTTTAATAGAAACTTTACAGGAGAATTCTTAATTAAATAATTATGAACTTTAGAAAAAAACTTCAGCCAGATCTACCAGAGTTAAATTTTATTCCACTAATCGACGTGTTACTGGTAATTATTATTTTTTTAGTGGTGAGCACCACGTTTTCGAAATTTAGTGAATTGAAAATAAATTTACCAGTTGCCGAGGCTAACCCTATTGAAAGTAAAAATGTCCCTATAAATGTTTCAATAACAGAAGATGGAAAATACACCATAAATGAAGATTTATTATCTGATATTACAATCGAAGCAATACAGAATAAACTGATGGAAATATCTAAAAAAAACCAGGATAAAATGCCAGTAATTATTAATGCTGATGCTATGACAAATCACCAATCAGTTGTTAATGTAATGGAGGCATCTAGAAGAGCAGGCCTCACTAAAATTACCTTCTCCACGAAGGTAAATTAATATTTTAAGTATTATCAAAAATATCTATGTCGAAAAATACGGCAAAAATTAACCCCAACTCATTTAGAATAATCTATTTAAGGCTACTAAAATATACCTTTAAATACAAATGGGTGCTAATTCTAAGTATTTCTTTTTTATTAGTACTTGCTGCAACAAACACTGGATTTTTAGCACTCATCAAGAAAATTACTGATGAAGGTATAGTGCAGCAATCTACAGAAGCCTCTATCTTTCTTCCACTCGCATTAATAGCTCTAATGACAATTAGGGCATTATCTGGATTCATTGCAAGCTATTCGATGAGATGGCTTTCAAGAAAAATTGTCGAAGATATGCGTTACGATATATTTAAAAAATTAATGCTACTCCCGGTAAAATTTTTTGATTCACAGGCGGCTGGAAATATAGTTTCGAAGCTAACCTATGAAACTGAGCAGTTGTCTACTATTGTTACGAAGGTTGCACTTGATGCTATAAGAGATACCTTCACAGTTATTGCTATCCTTAGCTATATGGTTTATTTAGATTGGCTTTTAACTCTTACATTTCTGGTAATGGCACCAATCATGGGATTTTATTTAAAAGTAGTATCACCAAAACTAAGAAAAGCAGGTGCGGAGGTTCAACAATCTATGGGTGATATGACAAGTATCTCTGAAGAAGCAATTTCAGCACAAAGGATTGTAAAGATATTTGGAGCTGAAAAATTTGAGCTATCACGCTTCTCAGTAATAAATATGCGTAATCGAAAAATGCATACTAAGTTAGCAAGGTTATCCGGAGTTAACAGCTTTGTAATTGAAATATTGTCTGCATTGGCACTGGCGCTGGTAGTTTATTATTCCGTTGGGCATTTCAGTGCTGGAGAATTCGCAGCATTTATCGGAGCTTTATTAATGTTAATTTCTCCTATAAAGAAACTTACTGCTATTAATGAGCAAATCCAAATCGGATATGCTGCTGCATTAAGTATCTTCTCTATTATAGATGAGCCAAAAGAAGAGGATCATGGAAGAAAAATACTAGGTAAAGTTCGGGGTCAAATTGAATTTAAAAATGTTTCATTTAATTATACTAAAACTGTCAAAAATATACTGAAAGATATAAATATAGAAATAAATTCTGGAGATAAGATAGCTTTGGTTGGAATGTCCGGTGGAGGTAAAAGTACTCTGCTAAATTTAATACCAAAATTTTATAACTTAAAATCCGGTCAAATATTTATTGATAAAAAAAATATTTCTGAAATAAGATTATCAAATTTAAGAGAAAAAATTTCATTAGTCAGTCAAGATACTATACTTTTTAACGATACTATTTATAACAATATCTCATACGGTAGTCGCTCCAAAAGTAAGACTCAGATAATAAAGGCTGCTAAAGCTGCGAATGCATTAGAATTTATTGAAAAATTACCAAATAAATTTAATCATATTATTGGAGATAGGGGTGTCAAGTTATCAGGAGGACAAAAGCAAAGAATCGCAATTGCGAGAGCAATTTTAAAGAATGCACCAATCTTACTTTTAGATGAAGCAACATCCTCCTTGGATTCAGAATCAGAAAAATATGTTCAGAAAGCACTAGATTTATTAACTAAAGGAAGAACCTCTCTTGTTATTGCACACCGTCTTAGTACTGTCTTAAATGCAGATAGAATTATTGTTATAAGTAACGGTGAGGTTGTAGAAGAGGGTACTCATAATACCCTATTAAAAGCCAATAAATATTATACAAAGCTATACAAGAAGGGGTTTGATTAAATAATGTCTCTTCATGAGAAATTCAATCAACAATTTTATGTAAAGTCAACGTGGATTAAGCTACTAATTCCTTTAAGTTACCTTTATCTGTTATTCATAACCCTTAAAAATTTTTTATATTCTTTTGGGATACTAAAAATAAAAAAAGTTCCAGTTCCGGTTATTATCATAGGAAATATTACATTGGGAGGAACAGGTAAAACTCCTCTTTTAATTTCAATTGCATCTCATTTTTTAAGTATTGGTCTTAAGCCAGGAATTATTTCAAGAGGTTATAAGTCTTCAAATATAAATTCGAGAGAAGTTACAAATAATTCAAAATTTATTGATGTAGGCGATGAGCCTTTTATGATAAAAAGACACCTTGGAATCCCAGTTTTTATTGGTAAAAAAAGATTTTTAACCGCCGAACTATTGCTTAGTTCTTACCCTGAGGTTGATATTATCTTGTCGGATGATGGTCTTCAACATTTAGAGCTAGCTAGAGACTATGAGATTGTTGTTGTTGATCAGACACGAGGGTTTGGTAATAACTGTTTACTACCAGCTGGGCCTCTCCGAGAGCAAACTGAAAAATTAAGCAGTATTAATGCAATAGTAACTAATGGAAACTCTAAAAACTCTAAAAACTCATATGGCATGTACTACAAACCTAGCGATAAGATTCGATCTGTACTTGATAATAAATATATAAATATTAACGATTTAAAAAATACTAGGCTATATGCTGCCACGGGTATTGGTAATCCAGAAAGATTTTTTTTACTATTAAACAATTATGGATTAACGTTTGATAGATTAATATTTGATGATCATCATATGTTTTCTAATGATGATTTTGGAGGGTGTGGGAATGAAATTATAATCATGACTGAGAAAGATTCAGTAAGATGCCTACATTTAGAAAATAAAAACTTATGGTATCTTCCTATTATGGCAATTGTTGACGAAAGATTATTCACTGATATGAAAAATAAAATAGGATTTTAGATTATGGATAAAAAATTACTAAATATTCTTGTATGCCCAGTAACAAAGGGACCATTAATTTATGATAAAAAGAATAATGAGTTAATTTCAAACTCAGCCAAATTAGCATATCCAATTAAAGATAATATACCTATTCTTTTAGAAGACGAAGCTAGAGCAATAAAGGTTGATAAATAAATGACTTTTAAAGTAGTTATTCCAGCCCGCTACATGAGTACACGTCTTCCAGGTAAACCACTAATTGAAATTGGTGGAATTCCTATGGTAATTCATGTTGCTAGAAAAGCTAGAATGAGTGGGGCTGATGAGGTTGTAATTGCTACAGATGATGAAAGGATTATCGATGTGGTTACTAGCTATGATTTCGAAGCTTTATTAACTAGTGAGAGTCATATTTCTGGTACTGACCGAGTTCTTGATGTCGTAAAACAAAAAAATTGGTCAGATAATCAATTAATTATAAATGTTCAGGGTGACGAGCCCTTAATTGACCCACAGTTAATTAAATTGCTATATGAAGGAATGAGCGAGGAGGGGTTAAATTACGCAACAGCTGCGTCAAAATTTAAAAGTTACGATGATTATTCTAATCCGAATAACGTAAAAGTTATAATTGGAAAAGATAATTTTGCAATATACTTCAGCCGCTCAAAAATTCCTCATTTTGTTAGCGATGAAAGTAATTTTTGGGATCCAAATATCTCTTTTCATCATATTGGTCTCTATGGGTATACCCCAAAATTATTGAGAATTTTTTGTGATTTTCCAGAGTCAAAACATGAGGCAATTGAAAATTTAGAGCAATTACGAGCGATAGATAATGATCTTAAAATTAAGGTTTTTGAGTATCGTGGAGATCACATGAAAGGTGTTGATACGTTAGATGATTTGGCTGCAATAAAGAAATATATTGGAGGGTAAAGTTATATTGCTTTGTCACCTCGTTCCCCAGTTCTAATTCTCACTGCATCTTCAACGTTTAATATAAAAATTTTACCATCACCAATTTTCCCCGTATGAGCAATCTTTACTATTGTATCAACTACTTTATCAGAAATTTGATCAGAAACTAGAAGTTCTAGCTTTACCTTTGGAAGGAAGTCAACAATGTATTCTGCTCCACGATATAACTCTGTATGACCTTTTTGTCTACCGAACCCTTTTACCTCTATTGCTGTCATACCCATTATGCCAATTTCTGAGAGAGCTTCACGGACTTCGTCAAGCTTAAAAGGTTTAATTATTGCTTCAATTTTTTTCATTAAAAATTTCCTTTAGTTGTTATTCTAAAATTATTAGTTATAGGATAACGTCTTTCTTTTCCAAATGCTTTATTTGTTACTTTTGGTCCTGGAGCAGACTGACGCCTTTTAAATTCGCTACTATGTATTAAACCGACAACTTTTTTAACCTGAAGTTCTGGGTAACCTTTTTTTATTATTGCAGATGGACTTTGATTTTTTTCTAAATATAAATCAATTATCCCATCAAGTAATTCATAATCAGGAAGGCTATCTTGATCAGATTGATTATCTTTTAATTCTGCTGTAGGTGGTCTAGTAATAATTCTATTAGGAATAATTATTTGTTTCTCATTTATATATTTTGCTAGTTTATACACCCATGTTTTTGGCACATCCTTTAAAATAGAAAAACCACCTACCATATCACCATAAAGAGTAGCATAACCAACAGCAGTTTCACTTTTATTGCTTGTTGCCAGAACAACGCCATTAAATTTATTTGCGTAGGCCATTAAAAGTAATCCTCTAATTCGTGCTTGAATATTTTCTTCTGTAGTATCTTTAGCATAGTCAGAAAATTCTTCCTCAAACATTTTATTGATTTTATTATTTAATGAGTCTATGCGTTTTATTGTATATTTTATTCCAATATTATTAGTTAGCTTTTTAGCATCATCAAGACTCATTTTTGAAGTATATTTTGTTGGCATCATGATTGCTTGTATGTCGTTTTTTTTGCATGCTTTGGCAGCAATACATAATACAACAGCTGAATCTATTCCCCCTGAGAGACCAAGAAAAATTTTATTTATTGAGTTTTTTCGTAAATAATCTTTTAGAGCTAAAACTAACCCATTAAAAAGTATATTAGTAGTACTTATATGTTCTTTAGTTTCTTCATTAACTAGAAATTTAAGGTCAACTATTTTATTGATAGTTTTAAATTGTGGTAATGAAAGAACTAATCCTAGATTTGAATCTAGTATGAATGACCCACCATCGAACAGTAAATCATCTTGCCCACCAACTGCATTTAAATATATTAATTTTGTATTTGAACCTTTAATTTTTCTTTTAATATTTTTTATCCGGTAATAATTTTTGTTAATTTCATATGGTGAAGCATTAATGCAGACTATAAGATCAATATTATTTTTAATTAGATTTTCTATTGGTAGGTCACTCCAAACATCTTCACAAATAAGTACCCCAATTTTATATTTTTCATGGTTGAAGATTAGGTTTGAATCTCCTGGAACAAAATATCTTTTTTCGTCAAAAACTCCATAGTTAGGTAATATCTGTTTTTTATAGCTCTTAAAAATTTTACCTTTATATAGAACTGATGCCGCATTAAATAGATTTTTTCCATGCAATAAAGGGTGCCCAACAATAATCATTATTTGAGAGTTTTCTTTGGCTAATAATAATAATTTTTTATTAACCTCATTTAGAAAATCACTATTTAATAGTAGATCCTCTGGGGGATAACCTGTAAGGCTTAATTCTGGAGTAATTAATAAAGATACGTTATTATCTAATGCTTCTTTGGCAGCGCTAGAAATAAGAGAGTAGTTATATTCTAAATCTCCGACAGTGCTATTAATTTGAGCTAAAGATATTTTCATTTATTTTAATATCTCCCACCAGCAGACTTTATCATATTAATTATTTTCTTATTTTTTGCTTTAAGAGCATATACAAGGGGCGTAAGTCCATATTGGTCTTTTATTTTAAGGGTCGCGCCAGAATTTATTAATAATTCTGTAATTTTTTCATTTTTACTAAAAATAGCATAATGCATTAGTGATGTTCCTTCATTGTCTTTGTGGTCTATATCGGCACCACTGCTAATTAGAATCTTTACAATATCATATTGTTTTTTTTGAATAGCCCATGATAAGGCGGTCCATTCATTCTTATCAAAATCATTAATTTTAGAATTATTTGCAATTAAAAATTCTGTGGCCCCTAAATTTCCGTTGATCGCTGCATACATTAAAGCTGTTTTACCATAATTATCTTTTAGATTAATGTTTGCTTTGTTTTTTAATAATGTTGCAATAGTTGGAATATTCCCACTTCTGCAGGCAAGCATTAGAACAGTAAGTCCAGAATTATTTCTTGTGTTGGGATCAATTCCATATTGGATTAGAAGGTTAATTGTTTCATGAAAGCCTGAGCTTGCTGCTAAACCATATGCAGACCATCCATCTGGGTCAGTCAATTTTGGGTCTGCTCCATTAGATAAAAGTATCGAAACTATTTCAGTATAATTTTTTTTTGCAGCATACATCAAAGCCGTCCACCCATCCCTTTCTGTTTTATCTATGATGGCCCCTTGGTTAATTAAGTACCTAACTACTTCAGTCTGATTCTTCCTTGAGGCATACATTAGCGCCGTGATATTATCCTTATCTTTTGTATTAGGACTTCCTCCACTTTCGATGATTGCCCTTACCATCTCAATATCACCTTTAGAAGAAGCAGTTAACAGATAAGGTATTTCTTCTGCCTTAGAAAATGACGAGAAAGATATAGATAAAAATATTAAATAAATAAATATTTTAATATTATTATTATTCATGATTTTTTAGTGCTTTTTGAATTGTAATTCCCATATCAGCCGGTGATTCTGATACCCATACCCCAGCTTTTTCAAGAGATTTTATTTTATCTTCTGCATTACCTGTTCCGCCAGATATAATTGCACCAGCGTGCCCCATACGCTTACCTTTAGGAGCTGTTCTGCCAGCAATATATGCAGCTACTGGTTTTGAAATATTTTTTGAAATATATTCAGCAGCCAGCTCTTCATCAGAACCACCAATCTCACCAACCATAATTATTGCATTAGTTTTTGGATCATTTTCAAACATTTCTAAGCATTCAATAAAGTTAATTCCTTTAATTGGATCTCCGCCAATACCTATACATGTCGATTGCCCAAGCCCGATTTCTGTCGTTTGTTGAACTGCTTCATATGTCAAAGTTCCTGATCTTGAAATAATACCTATTGAACCCGACTTGTGAATGCTCCCGGGCATAATGCCAATTTTACATTCATCAGGTGTTATGATTCCAGGACAGTTAGGACCAATTAATTTTGATCCATTTGATTGGATAATAGACTTTACATTAAGCATTTCTAGGACTGGTATGCCTTCAGTAATACAAACAATTAACTCAATACCAGCTTCACTTGCTTCAATTATTGCATTCCCTGCATATGGAGGAGGGACATATATCATTGTAGCATTTGCCTCTGTATTTAACATAGCCTCCTTTACATTATTAAATACAGGAAGTTCTAAATGAGTATTTCCACCTTTTCCTGGGGTCACACCACCAACAATTTGTGTCCCATATTTAATTGATTGTTCACTGTGAAATGTACCTTGCTTACCCGTAAATCCTTGGCATAAAACTCTAGTATTTTTATTTATTAAAACTGACATTAATTATTTACCATTAGCTATTTCAACCGCCTTATTGGCCGCATCAGTTAAACTGTCTGCTGAAATAATATTTAATTTACTATCATTTAGAGTCTCTTTTCCAAGCTCAACATTGGTTCCTTCAAGTCTTACTACTATTGGAATTTTTATTCCTACGTCTATAACGGCGTTAATGATTCCATTTGCAATAATATCGCACCGCATGATACCTCCAAAAATATTAACTAATACAACCCTTACATTATTATCTGAGATTAATATTTTTAGAGCTTTACTTACAGTTTCAGAAGTGGCCCCACCTCCAACATCTAGAAAATTAGCTGGACTACCACCAGATAATTTAATAAGGTCCATAGTTGCCATCGCAAGCCCTGCACCATTTACCATGCAACCAATACTTCCATCCAGAGCAATGTAATTTAACCCTGCATAATGAGCTTCTTTTTCTTTGGAGTCTAATTGCGACCAGTCGTGCAGCCCTTTAATTTCTGTATGCTTAAAAAGGGCATTATCATCAACAGACATTTTGCAGTCGAGTGCAATCAGTTCATTGTTGTCAGTAATTACGAGGGGGTTTATTTCTAGAAGTGAAAGATCGTTGTCAATGAATAACTTGTATGAAAAACATAGTAATTCGTTAAATTGGATGGCAACTTTATCATTAAGAGATAGAGAACTTATAACTTCTTTTACTTTTTTTGAATTGAGTGGTTTATTAATTTCACAGGAGACAGTAAAGATTAACTCAGGATTTTTTATTGAAATTTCCTCAATTTCCATCCCACCTGCAGTTGAGCATATTATTGTTACCGCTTCAGTTTGCCTATCAATAATAATAGAGAAGTATAGTTCTTGATTTATGGATACAGTTTCTTCTATTAAAATACTATTAACTGGCTGACCATATGGTTCATTTTGGTATGTAACTAGATTAGTACCTAGAAATTTATTCGTAAAATTACTTGCCTCCTTAGCAGAAGAAATTATTTTTACCCCTCCAGATAAGCCTCTTCCTCCTGCATGTATTTGAGCTTTTATTGCAAATGTATTGCCTTTATTGGCGCTTACATAGGAATCAGCTTCTGTTGAAGACTTCACGACTTTACCGTTAGGGACTCTTATTTTGGAAGATGCAAGTATTTTTTTTGCCTGATATTCGTGAAGGTTCATCAAAAAAATTTATAAAGTTAATTAAGCTCTAATGATATCAGAATGCAATTAGAGTAGTGCCAACTATATGTTCATGATTCAAAAAAGTATAGCAAGCCAAATTTACTTTTCAAAAACTAACAACTTAAAAAAAGAAATTTAAGATTTTTTTATTTTATTGGAATGAGAGTAACTGTACCTCCTTTCATATCAGGAACGATTAGAGTTTTTTTGTTACGACTCAATGCAATATCTGCTGCTGCCTGATAATTATCATCCATGATTTTTGTTAGTCCATTTTTATGGCTGTAAACAATACCTTTTTTCCAGCTACTTATATAAATCACACCATCTGCATATGCCAAACCATCTCCACCATCAAATCCATCTGCAATCTTTTTAATCTTATTATTTCTTAGATTTGCCTCTAGTAGATCTCCTCCCCAATCAAGTATCAATAATTTATTATTAGCTATTGGGAGAATTCCATTTGGTGCTTTTATTTTTGAATTACCCTCAAAAAGAACACTTACCTGACCAGTTCTTTTGATTAGAAATACAAATCCACTTGAATTGAAGTCTCCTGTATCACTTACATATAAATCACCATTTTTTGATACATCAATATCATTTAAAAACACAGGTGTCTTTGGAAAACTCATTGTCCCTGCATATACGCCCCAGGAGCCATCTAGATTAACTTCAATTACGGCATCACGGTCAGTGACATATAGTTTGTTATTATAAAAGACTATCCCTTTTGGGTCATAGAGCCCCTCAGCAACAGTTGAAATAACTCCATTTTTATTAATCTTGGTTATTTTTCCATCTTTATCCTTATCTCGCTCACCAATCTCTGATAAGTAAATTGATCCATCAGGACCTTCTGCAACTGATTCAGGCATCTTGAATCCAGAAATTACTTCGTTTGAATAACTTATGTTAGAAAGTATAGCCAGCAGAATTCCAATAATAATTTTTCGCATTTTATTTGTTCCTTATTTGTTTACTTAGTTTCCATAGATAAGATCTTGGACTATCACTGACAATATAAATATTGCCTTTAATACCAATCTCAAAATCACGAATACGTCCAATTTTATCTCTAAAGATAATTTCTTCACCTACAATAACATTATTTTCATAATCTAATCTGATAAGACTTTGACCATATAGTGAGGATACGATTAAATCTCCCTGCCATTCAGGAAATTCTTCACCTTGGTAGAACTGAATACTACTAATTGCCATTGAAGGCACCCAGGTTTTAATTGGTCTATCATATTCTTTTTTAAAAGGTGTATCTCCGATACTAAATCTAGAATATTCAGTACCACCCCATGCAATATCTTTCCAGCCATAATTTGCTAAAGGTTTAGCCTTACCTATATGGTCACCTCCTCTGGGTCCATGATTCGAGAAATACACTTCTCCATCATGAGGTGAAATTGTCATTCCTTGAGGATTCCTAACACCAATAGTATAAATTTCAGGTAGCCATATATTTTTACCTATAAATTTTGGGTTATCTTTAGGTATTTTCCCGTTAGTCTTAATGCGTATTATACTTCCTGGATGTTGGGACGGATCTTGCGCAATCATTCCTTCATTACGCTCACCAAAGCTCGCAAAAAGAGTCTCACCTTTAATAATAATTCTTGAGCCATAATGTTTTTTACTAGGCAGGGGAGGCTTTGCAATCAATAAAACCTTTAGATCTTTTATTTTATTTCCAACTAACTTTCCTCTTGCTATAGCAGAGCTAGAAAGATTTTTGATATTTTTAAATTTATGACTGTAAGTAAAATAAATAAAATTATCATTACTATTAAAATAGACATCTAAAAGACCACCTTGGTGACCACCAAGGTGGTCTATGTGTTGAATGTTATGGCTAATTTTTTCTTTTTTACCACTTTCAGTATTAACCTTAAATAAACCACCATTTTTTTCAGTGATTAAAAGATTTTTTTTATCCAAAAAAGTCAAAGCCCAAGGGTAATTGAGTCCTTGTGCAATTTTATCTAATTTATATGAGGTTTTTGTGAGGCTATATTGTTTATAATTACTAAAAGTTTGTTCAGAGATGGCGGGTAATGTTAATAAAAAAATTGATCCGATAACAATATTTTTTCTTAACATCACAAAGTTCCTTTTAAACAGTCAATTAACCTTTATGATAGATTAATTATAAAAAATACCTACGATGATAATTAGTAAAAAATCAAGAACATAGTTTTTGGTTTTTTACTAATTATTGACTATTTAATTTAAAAACATCTCTTCTCTTTGCAGCCTTCATCTTTCATACCTAAGGATGTAAGATATTTTGCCATATCTTCTTTACCATCTTCACTTAATGCTCGTATTAATGTCACATCACCCTTAAGGTTATTCTGTTCTATACCTATATCAATTAAATACTTCACCATAGCCTTGTCTCTATTAAATGCTGCGTGATGAAGTGCATTGAAACGAGTTACTGGATGCGTGTAATTAATATTTGCACCTTTTTCTTTAAGATACTTTAAGACATCTAATTGTCTTTTAGCTGCAGCCATGAGGAATGGTGTCCAAGCGAAATAACCTTGTTCAAGATCAACATTCATTGTCTCAACATACATTTTAACTGTTTTCATATCACCTACGTTGACTGCCCCAGTAAATTCCATTTCTTGAGGGTCAGTTAATGCAAAAGCATTAAAAGAGACTGTTAGAAGCAGTGCAACAAAACTCTTAATAATATATTTCATAATTTAATCCTATTGTTAAGTAAAAAATTTATTCGCGTTGGCGAACATTCTATACCAAGGACCGTATTCATTCCAACTTTTTGGATACCATGAATTCTGATCCGATTTAAAAACCCTCTCTGGGTGAGGCATCATGATTGACACACGCCCATTTGTAGAGGTTAATCCCGTAATACCTAGTTCAGAACCATTTGGATTAAAAGGGTAGCGTAAAGTTCCCTTATGTTGATTGTTAACATAATTCATAGCCACTAAATTATTAGCCTGAACAGATTCAATGTCATGATTGTTGATAAAATTAACCCGTCCTTCACCATGAGCAACCGCTATTGGCAGTATACTTCCCTCCATACCCATAAAAAATGGAGAATTATTCTTTTTTAGCTCAACTAAAACAAATCTTGCTTCAAATTGTTCCGATTCATTTTTAATGAATTGTGGCCAAAGTGCAGCGCCTGGAATAATTTCTTTGATATGACTCATCATTTGACAGCCATTACATACTCCCAGAGAGAGGGTATCTTGTCGGTTAAAAAAAGTCTCAAATTCGTCTCTAGCTTTAGAGTTTAAGAGAATTGATTCGGCCCATCCTTTTCCTGCACCTAGAACATCACCAAAAGAGAATCCACCACATGCAACCATAGCTTTAAAATCATTAAGACTCAATCTTCCAGAGAGGATGTCTGACATATGAACATCATGCGTTTCAAAGCCAGCATAATGAAAAGCTGCAGCCATTTCATTATGACCATTAATTCCTTGTTCTCTGAGTATTGCAATCTTTGGCTTTAGTTTATTAATATTTATTGTTGGAATATCAAAGTTAACTTTAGGTGAGATGCCAGGGTCTAAATCATTAAGAATATTTTCATATTCTTCAGAAGCTGTTTTTGGATTATCTCGAAGGGATTGAATCCTGAAGCTTGTTTCTGACCATATCTGTTGTAAATGAGAGCGAACTCCATTAAAAATAGTATCTTTATTGTTGTTTAAAATAATATTTTGATCGATACGCGGTTTACCTATTATTGATATTACCGACCCTACTGATTTTTGGAGGGATTGAAGAACAAAATCTGATTCCTTGTCAGATACCTGGATAACAGCACCTAATTCTTCATTGAACAAAAAATTAGAGACATCATTATCATCTATGTTGATATTTATATCCATGCCACTATGTCCAGCAAAAGACATCTCTAGAAGGCATGTGATTAACCCTCCATCAGAACGATCATGGTAAGCTAAAATTTTATTATTTCGATTAAGACCTTGGATAGCATCAAAGAAGGCTTTAAGTTGTTCTGGTTGATCTAAATCAGGTGAATCGCTACCGACTGATTTATTTATTAGATTCAGAGATGACCCGCCCATTCGGTTCTTTCCATTCCCTAAGTCAATAAGAATTAAAGATGTGTTAGGAGATGGTTTTATTTGAGGTGTTAATGTTTGAGTTACATCGTAACATTCGCTAAATGCTGATATAACAACAGATAACGGTGATTTAACATTTTTTTCAGCCCCGTCATTCCATTTTGTTTGCATTGACATTGAATCCTTTCCTACAGGAATACTTATATTCAGATCGGGACATAAATCAATTCCTATTGCTTTTACTGCTTCAAATAACGCAAAATCATCTTCGTCATTACCAGTTGCTGCCATCCAATTGGCTGATAATTTTATCGAGCTCATACTATTTATGGCACTTGAAACAATATTCATTAGTGATTCACCTACAGCCATTCTTGCAGAGGCAGCTGGATTAATTAAGGCTAGAGGAGCTTTTTCCCCAATTGAAAAAGACTCACCAGATATACCTTCAAAATCTGATTTTGTAACTGCAACATTGCTTACGGGGATCTGCCATGGACCAATCATCTGATCTCTTGCGATTAAACCTGTTACTGTTCGATCTCCTATAGTAATTAGAAAATTTTTAGAGGCGACGGAAGGGTATCTTAGAATTGATTCAATATTATTTTTTAGGGAATTATTAATTATTTTATTTTTATTTTGTTTAATTTTTGTAGCTATTATTTTTTTAGTTAGCTTTGGTGGTTTTCCAAGTAAAACATTAAGATTCATATCGACAACATTTTTATTTAGATGTGTATCATTAACTACCAATTTCCTTATTTTTGTTGCTTTGCCAACAATAGAAAAGGGGCTGCGCTCTCTTTCACATATTGAGGTAAAGAGTGGTAAATCTTTTTCATTTATTGATAAAACATATCTTTCTTGAGACTCATTACACCATATCTCTTTAGGTGTCATACCTGGTTCTTCGTTATTAATAGCTCTTATATCAAAAATTGCCCCAACACCTCCATCATCAATTAGCTCAGGAAATGCGTTTGATAAGCCACCTGCACCAACATCATGGATACTTAAAATTGGATTACTATCTCCCATTTGCCAACATCGATCGATTACTTCTTGAGCCCGCCTTTGAATTTCTGGATTACCTCTTTGTACAGAAGCAAAATCTAGATTTTCATTATTACTACCTGTACCCATACTAGAGGCAGCACTTCCACCTAAACCTATAAGCATAGCTGGACCACCTAACTGTATTAGTAAATTATTTTCAGCTAAGTCTTTTTTATGGGTATGAGAGTCATTGATATTTCCAATTCCACCGGCAAGCATAATAGGTTTGTGGTAGCCCTTGGTGTCATTATTATCGAGAGTAATTTCTAGTGTTCGAAAATATCCTAAAATATTAGGTCGCCCAAATTCATTGTTATAAGATGCGGCTCCAATAGGTCCTTCAATCATAATTTGGAGTGGAGATGAAATACGGCCTGGCTTTCCGATAGCCTTACTTTCCCAGGGTTGAATAAAGTTAGGTATCTGAAGGTTAGATACCGAAAATCCACATAAACCAGCTTTTGGTTTTGAGCCTCGACCAGTTGCTCCTTCATCTCTTATTTCGCCACCAGCTCCGGTTGCAGCACCAGAAAATGGAGATATTGCAGTTGGATGATTATGAGTTTCA
This sequence comes from Methylophilaceae bacterium, assembly GCA_028351715.1. GTDB lineage: Bacteria > Pseudomonadota > Gammaproteobacteria > Burkholderiales > Methylophilaceae > BACL14. The sequence goes on from JAOMKM010000005.1 coordinate 50,120, forward strand.
ACCTTAATTATATAGTGTGTAAGTTCTTGGTGTGCCCCATAGATACCGTTTGAGTTTGGATAAAAGCGATTAATAGATGAGCCTTCAATAATTGAGGAATTATCTGAATACGCAATAACTGTTTTTTGGGGTGATTTTTCATGTGTATTACGTATCATTCCAAAAAGTGATTTTTGTTGAGCTTTATTTTCAATAATCCAATCAGCATTAAAAATTTTATGTCGACAATGTTCTGAATTAGCTTGGGCGAACATCATTAGCTCTGCATCAGTAGGATCTCTTTTCTCTGACTTATAGTAATCTGCAAGATAGGAAAGCTCATCAGAAGACAAAGCAAGCCCCTGAGATTCATTAAATTTTTCTAGTGAAGGCAATCCTTCGGCTAAAAAATTTATTGATACAAGAGGGCTTGGTGGATGGTGTTGAAATAGTTTAAGAATATCATCTTTAACAAGAAAGATAGATTCTGTCATTTGATCGTAAATACATTCACCTATCCCCCTTAAATTCTCTCTCGTTAATTTTTTAGAACAAGAAATTGAGATAGCAGAGCAACGCTCAATACGATTAATATTTATACCTGCATGTTTTGCTATATCTGAGGCACGAGAGCTCCATGGAGATATTGTGCCAATTCTTGGGCCAATATAGATTATGTTCATATGCTTAAAAGAGTGAAATGATGAGCTACAAGCTAAAATTTTCTCTAAACGCTTATTGTCCTCAGCTTTCAATACTTTGCTGCTTTCTACTAGGTGAAGGTAAGATGATTCAATATTATTAATAGACGGATTTATTAATTTTAGTTTTTGTATGAGAGTTATTTTTCGAAATTCTGAAAAAACTTGTGAGCCAAACATCCAGGTGAAGTAATTATTTTGCATTAAATATATTAGGTAGAGTGAATGTTTTAAAGTATAAGTAGATTTTATCAGTGTTTCTTATAAAAACTAAAGATGTTTTTATTTAATAAGGAAACTATTTCATAGTTTTAATTAAAAGCTAATATAAAAATAAATATACTATTTTTTTATTGTAATAAGAATCATTCTCATTTAAAATTACATTTTAAATTTCGTTATAAAGAATAAAATATTGTGAATGAATTCATTATCACTTTTAGGGAATGCTTAGAGGCATGTCTAATTGTAGGAATTATATATACTCTCCTTGAAAAAAATAATCTAAAAAAAGAGATTAATCAATTATGGCTTGGAGTACTATCTGCTATTGCAGCAAGTATAGTGGTGGCAATTTCCCTTAATAGCCTCAAAGAATCAATAGGAAATGCTTCTCTTCACGCATTATTTGAGGGAATAAGTATGTATATCACAGCTATTTTGTTGTGGTATGTTATTTTTTGGCTCTCTAAGCATGTAAGTCATAAATCTGGTATGGAAACAAAAACTAAACAGGCAATGACTTCAGCAGGTTTAGGTATATTTTTTGTAGTATTTTTTGCCATTTTACGAGAAGGTTTTGAAACTGCTTTATTTTTAATGGGTAGTTTTTCTATGACAGGAACTTTTTCCTACCTAGGCTTCTTTGGTGGAATGGTGATAGCAATTTTAATTGGGTATGGGATTGTGATTCAGGGTCGAAAGATAAATCTAAAGCTATTCTTTCAAGGAACAACTTTTATGTTGGTATTATTTGCATCTGGAATGGTCGCTTATGGAACTCATGAAATGGAGGAATTCGTTGTTAAGGGAAACCATTTAGAGTATTTAAATATAGAATCAAAAAGTGAAATTTCCCGACCCTGGAATATTCTTAAACCATTAAAAAAAATTCCTGACGGTGTTAATGAAAATTTTTACTCTTTCAATTTAAATGGAAAAAATAAATACATACATATACTTCATGATAATGGTAGGGTAGGAGTTTTTCTTAAAGGCTTCTTTGGATACAATAGCAATCCAAATTGGCTTGAATTTATCTTATGGGCTGTCTCGTTATTTTTTGGAATAAGTATGTGGAGAAATTTTTATTTTCCTAATAAAAAGTCTGTTGATAAATTTAAGTTACAAAAGGCATCATGAAAAAAATACTATTAATTTGTATCGCATTTAATATATTTATCCTTAATGGGTGTTTAAGTGAAAATAATCATGAGGGACATAATCATGAGGGACATAATCATGGCCAGGATAAAGAAATAGCAAAAGTATATGGAAGTGATAATGAATATTTAACCCAAATTGCACTAATGAGAGGTCATTTATATGTAGGAATTGAGTTATATAAAAACGGATATCTTGATAATGCAAAAAGACATATGAAGCACCCAAAAAGTGAGTTATATTCCGATATTATCCCAACATTTAAATCAAAAAAATCTGCGGGTTTTGCAGTTGAGTTAGCAGATTTAGCTTCTGCAGTTGAAGGCGAAAAAGATTTTGCATTTATCTCATCTAGATACCAGAACCTCGCTGATGCAATGGCTACAAATGAGAATTATATTGATGAATCAACCAAGCTACTAAGTAAAAGAATGATTCTAGTGAGTTCATTACTCACAGTTGCAGCAGATGAGTATGCTATTGGAATAGTAAATGGAAATATAGAAAATAAATTTGAATATCAGGATGCTCTGGGGTTTACTATTGTTGCAAAAAGTATTCTAACTGGAACAGTTACCTATAGTGAAGAAGAAGAAATTAAGAAAAATAAAGTTTTAAAAATAATAGAAAATTTATCTAATTTATGGCCTTCATTAGTTCCAACTGGAATAATAGATGGAGATGCTAAAATTATTTATGATGCTGTAGCTGAAATTAATTCAATATAGATATTTATATTTCGCTTGGAGCAATAGCTTTAATACTTAATGCATGAATCTCATTTGGAATTAAGTCTTCGAGGGCGGAATAAATAATACGATGCCTTTCCATGGTAGATTTATTTTGAAAAATTTCACTAACAACTATTAAGTTAAAATGTCCTCCGCCTGTATTTCCGGCGTGTCCTTTATGCATATAACTCTCATCTATAATATTCATCTTGGTAGGTTTAAGAAACGCTAATCGATCTTGAATTATATTTTCCATCATGATTATGGTAATGTTTTTTTAAAGGGCTTCACATTAATATTCTCAAAGATACCATTAACCATAAATGGATCTTGATTAGCCCATTCATTGGCATCAAATAGACAATCAAATTCGGCTACGATCAAGCTACCCGTAAAACCATTAGGCCCTGGTTCCATGGAATCAATTGCAGGGAATGGCCCTGCTAACAGAAGTCGCCCTTGACTCTGAAGTTCTTCTAGTCGCTCAAGGTGCTTAGGTCTATGCTTATGTCTCATGCTTAAACTATCTTTACAATCGGTTGCGAAGATGCAGTACCACATAAAATTATTCCTTTGATACTTTCGAAATAAAAATAGTAACAAATATCATGAAGACAAATAGAAGACCAGTCATTCCAAACAGTTTGAAATTTACCCAAGTATTTTCATCATAGTTAAATGCCACATATAAATTAATAAATCCTAATAATATAAAGAATGCAGAAGTTGACATACTTAGCCCAGTCCAGTATTTCTCTTGAAGGGTTATCTGATTACCAAATGATTTTTTTATAAGGTTCTTACTAAAAATCTTGTCAGAAATTATTAGGGCAGCAGATAGTATCCAATAAATTACAGATGGTTTCCACATAATAAAGGTTTTATCTTTTAGTAGAATTGTAAGCCCACCTAAAAAAGTAATTATCAAGCCATTGAATAAAAGCATTCTATCGACCTTTTTTTGCATCATTAAAACAATAACTATTTGAAGTAAGGTGGCTCCAATAGCTACTGCTGTAGCAGTATAAATTCCGTAAAATTTATAGCTTATGAAAAAAAGTATTACTGGAAGTAAATCGTATAAAAATTTCATATAACCCTATATATAAATTTAATGTATCGTCGACATCAAATAACCAATATAATCTAGTTACAAACTATGATAAATTCAATAATCGATCTTCACTGCCATTCTACTATATCCGATGGGCTTTTAACGCCAACTGAGCTAGTTAATTATGCAAAAAAATGTAATGTTAATGTAATGGCACTAACAGACCATGATGACATTGCTGGATTAAAGGAAGCTCGTATCGCAGCAAAGAATGCTGGAATTGAATTTATTAGTGGGGTAGAGATATCGGTAACATGGAATAAACGAACTCTTCATATTGTGGGTTTAAATTTTGATGAGAAGAATATAAATCTCATAAATGGGCTAGAATCAATTCGAAAAGGTCGTGATATAAGAGCAAAAAAAATGGCCCACAGCTTAGGTATGGCTGGAATTACGAATGCCTACGAGGGAGCAAGAAGTTACGCAAAAAATAGCACTATCGGTAGGATTCACTTTGCTCGCTATATTGTAGAGAAGGGTTACGCAAAAGATATTAAATCTGTCTTTAAAAAATATTTAACACCAGGAAAGCCTGGTTTCTTTGATCATCAATGGGTAACTTTAGAAGAAGCTGTTTCTTGGATTAGTGATGCAGGAGGCGATGCTGTAATCGCTCATCCAGGTCGCTACGATATGGGTAATAAGTTATACCCAAAACTTTTTTCTGAATTTAAGAGTCTTGGTGGATCTGGAGTAGAAGTTGTTTCTGGGAGCCAAGATCCTTCTCAAGCTAATTACTTTTGTAAGTTAGCTAATGATTATGATTTGTTGGGGTCTTGTGGATCAGATTTTCATGGTCCAGGTATTTCTCATAGAGCTATGGGCTCTGTACAAGTAATGCCAGAGCCGTGTAAACCTATTTGGAGTAAGTGGACTAATATAATGGAATCTATTCATTAAATTCAAAATACTTTTTTAATATTTGTAGTGACACAGAATGGGATGACATGGAATTAACTATTATTCAAAAATTATCTGCCTACGCTTTACCAGTAATTTTCGCAATTACAGTGCATGAAGCAGCCCATGGTTATGCTGCAAAATACTTTGGCGATATGACTGCCCATTACCTGGGCCGTATAACCTTAAACCCATTAAAACATATTGATCCTATGGGGACAGTCCTTCTCCCGGCTGTTTTATTTATAATATCATCCCCATTTTTATTTGGATGGGCTAAACCAGTCCCAGTAAATTTTTCAAACCTTAGAAGTCCGAAAAAAAATATGTTCTGGGTCGCTTTAGCAGGGCCCGCATCAAACCTTGTAATGGCAATTTTTTGGACAATTATATTAGTGCGCATTAATTTATTTCCTTCACAGGCAGAGCTATTTTTGAGGGTAATGTCATTAGCTGGCATCCAAATAAATATTGTTTTGATGGTTTTAAATTTATTACCACTTCCACCCTTAGATGGTGGAAGAGTTGCAGTTAGTTTGCTGCCTCATCCATGGTCTAATAAGTTAGCTAGTATTGAGCAATATGGATTTTTTATTTTAATATTTTTGTTATTCTCAGGTTTATTGAGTGGAATATTGACTCCATTGATAAATATCAGTACAAGTATAATTTTTAGTATTTTTGGGTAAATAGGAATTAGGAATATATATGGCAATTGATCGAGTGGTATCTGGAATGCGTCCCACTGGGATGCTTCATCTAGGACATTACAATGGTGTATTAAAAAATTGGGTAACTCTTCAGCATGAGCTAGAGTGTTTATTTTTTGTGGCTGACTGGCATGCATTAACCACTCATTATGATTCTCCTGAAATTATTGAAAATAATGTCTGGGATATGGTTATCGATTGGTTAGCAGCTGGAGTTGATCCCGCTCAAGCTACTATTTTTATTCAATCTAAAGTTCCGGAGCATGCTGAACTTTTTACATTACTTTCAATGATTACTCCATTAGGATGGCTTGAGCGAGTTCCTACCTACAAGGATCAGCAAGAGAAGTTATCTTCTAAAGATTTATCAACCTATGGGTTTCTTGGTTATCCCTTACTTCAAAGTGCCGATATTTTAATTTATAAATCAACCCAGGTGCCTGTAGGGGAAGATCAAGTTCCCCATATAGAATTTACAAGAGAGGTTGCCAGAAGATTCAACCATCTTTATGGAAAAGAAGTGGGATTTGAAGAAAGGGCTGAAGAAGCAATTAAGAAGCTCGGATCCAAAAAAGGCCAGCTCTATAGAGAACTAAGAACTGCTTATCAAGAAGAAGGAGATGATCAAGCTTTGGTATCAGCTAAAGCATTAATCGAAGAGCAACAAAGTTTGAGTCTGGGTGATAAAGAGAGGTTACTAGGTTTTCTTGAGGGTGGAGGAAAAATGATTTTAATTGAACCAGAGTATAAGCTTGCTCCAGCTTCAAAAATGATTGGTCTAGACGGACAAAAAATGTCAAAGTCTTACAATAATACAATTTCATTGAGAGAGCATCCAGATGAGATTGAGAAAAAAATAAGAAAAATGCCAACTGATCCAGCAAGAATAAGGCGTTCTGATCCAGGTGATCCGAAAAAATGTCCTGTATGGCAATTACATGAAGTTTATTCAGACAAGAAGATTAAGGAGTGGGTAGAAAATGGATGTAAGAATGCTGATATTGGTTGTATTGAGTGTAAGCAACCAGTTGTTGATTCAATTTCAAAAGAATTAAAACCTATACAAGAAAGAGCTTTACATTATATTGATAGCCCTGATTTAGTCAAAAGTGTTGTAGCCGAGGGATGCGAAAAGGCAAGAAAAATAGCACGAGATACAATGAGGGATGTGAAAGAGGTAATGGGGGTTAATTTTTAGTGAACGAGCAGTCAGATACAGATCAGTTATTACCAAAAGTATATGGGGAGCATATTGGTCTTCTTCCACAAGACTTGTATATTCCACCTGACGCTTTGGAGGTTTATCTAGATTCTTTTGAGGGCCCCTTAGATTTATTGTTATACCTTATTCGAAAAAATAATATCGATATTCTTGATATCCCGATGGCTAATCTAACGGCCCAATATATGGTTTACGTAGAAAAGATGAAGGCCATCAAGCTGGAATTAGCAGCAGATTATTTACTAATGTCGGCAATGTTAATTGAAATAAAATCAAGAATGCTTTTACCAACTCCAGAGTCTGACGAGGGTGAGGAGTTAGATCCAAGAGCAGAGCTTGTAAGAAAGTTAGTTGAATATGAATTAATGAAGTCTGCCGCACAAGAATTAGAACAGATTCCACAACTTGGTAAAGATAGAATTGTGGCCAATGCTTATTTTGAGAAAGTTATAGAAACAAAATACCCTGATGTTTCAGTTGATGAGCTATTTAATGCCTGGAAAAATGTAATTAAAAGGGCAAAACAGTTTGATAATCATAAAATATCCCGTTCAGAATTGTCAGTTAGGGAGCATATGACGATAATTCTAAAATCTTTAGTAGAAAAAGATCTGGTAGAGTTCTCAAGCTTCTTTAATGCAGAAAAGGATCCAATTCCTAAGCTTGTGGTATGTTTTTTGGCTATTCTAGAATTAACAAAGGAGAGGCTTATTAAAATAAATCAACAGGAGCCATGCTCCCCTATATATTTGCAAAGAGAAAGTTCGTGATTGAATCAACAGTAAAAATAAAAGAGTTATTAGAGGTTGCATTATTAACTAGTCATAGGCCACTTTCTATAGATGATTTTCAGAAATTATTTATAGAGAAAATTGAAAGATCTACAATTAGAATGCTACTTGATGAGATTAAGTCTGATTGGCAGGATAAAACGATGAATCTAATCCAAGTATCATCAGGATATCGATTCGAAGCTTTATCATCATTTTCTGAAGCTTTAATGAGGTTAAATCCTGATCGAGTAATAAAATACTCGAGAATGGTAATGGAAGTTTTGGCAATTGTTGCCTATCGCCAACCTGTTACTCGCGGAGATATCGAAAAAATTAGAGGAGTTTCATTAAATCCTAATGCATTAAGACAGCTCTTAGAGAGGGAATGGGTTGAAATTATTGGGCAGAAAGAAGTTCCAGGAAGACCTTCATTGTATGCAACAACTAAATACTTTTTAGATGATTTTGGATTATTATCAATAACAGAACTACCAGATATCAATCAGTTTACTAATGAAAATAGCCTTGATGAGCTAAAACCAGACAATATTGACTCAACACAAGAAAGTTAAATGAGTACATACCAAAAAAATAAGCCCTCTCAGTCCTCTTCTAGAGTGAGTGCGGTCGGCACTAGAATACATAAAGTATTGGCTCAATCAGGCTATGGATCTAGAAGGGAAATTGAAAAAGCAATTTCAGAGAAAAAAGTTAAGGTTAATAATGAAATTGCCATACTGGGGCAGCCCGTTGTTACTTCAGATAAAATTACATTTAATGGAAAAGTTGTACGTCTAAAAGAGGAAAATATCCTTCCTCGTATTTTAATTTATCATAAGCCTGAAGGAGAGTTAGTCACTGAAAATGACCCAGAGGGAAGAGCAACTGTTTTTGAGAAGCTACCTAGAATAAAAAGATCAAAATGGATCTCGATCGGTCGATTGGATTTTAATACTTCAGGACTCCTAATTTTCACTTCATACGGGGAACTTGCTAATAGATTAATGCACCCAAGATATGAAATTGAAAGAGAATATTCTGTAAGAATCTTAGGTGAGTTAAGTGAAGAGCAAATGAATATCCTTAGAGAAGGAATTGAATTAGAGGATGGCATAGCAAAATTTGATAAAATTTATTTTGAAGGGGGAGAAAAGGCTAACCGTTGGTATCGATTAACACTAAAGGAAGGAAGGAATAGAGAAGTTAGGCGTATGTTTGAATCATTAGGGATAACAGTTAGTAGATTAATTAGAGTTAGGTTTGGGAGCACAATATTACCGTCACACTTAAAAAGAGGGATGTTTCTTGAATTAAAGCAAAGTGAAGTTATCAACTTATTGAAGTTCTGTGAAATTGAATCAAATAATTTTGTAATGCCACAAATAGACCACAATAAGATGCGAAGAGAGAAAAAATTCAAGAGGCAGTAGTTTAGTCTAGTAAAATTTTTTCCAATGTTACTTTATATATTTCCTTAAGGCTGTCTATGTCACCTATATCAACATGTTCGTTGACTTTATGAATAGATGCATTAATTGGACCAAACTCTACTACTTGGTCACATATGGTAGAGATAAATCTTCCATCTGAAGTTCCACCCGTAGTAGATATTTCAGGTTTTTTATTTAGCACGTCGTAGATGGCTTCTGATAGCTTATTAACAAGAAGTCCTTCCTCAGTTAAATAAGGTTTTCCTGAATGCTGCCAATGAATTTTGTAATTTAATTTATGTTTATTTAAAGTAGCTTCAACTCTACTTTTTAATGATTCTGCAGAATTTTCAGTTGAATACCTGAAGTTAAAAAGTATCTCAACTTCACCAGGCACTACATTTGTGGCTCCCGTCCCTCCATTAATATTAGAAATTTGCCATGATGTTTTAGGGAAATATTCATTCCCATCATCCCAAACTGTATTTACTAAATCATCAATTACTGGCGCCACATCATGGATTGGATTTTTAATTAGCTCAGGGTAGGCAATGTGCCCCTGAATTCCTTTAACAATTAATTTTGCAGATAATGAACCTCTCCGACCATTTTTTACTGTATCTCCAAATTTCAAATTACTAGTTGGCTCTCCAACAATGCAATAATCAATTTTTTCATTTCTACTTTTTAATTCCTCAATAACTTTTACAGTCCCATCAATTGCAATACCTTCTTCGTCAGATGTTATAAGAAGTGCAATTGATCCTGGATGATTAGGATTGTCTGTTATAAATTCTTCTATGCTAACTATAAATGCAGCTAGAGATGATTTCATGTCCGCAGCACCCCGGCCGTACAAATTATTATTAATTACTGTTGGGGAAAATGGAGGACTTTGCCATTGATCTTCTGGCCCAGGAGGTACTACATCTGTGTGGCCTGCAAAAACAACTAATGGTGAGCCTTTTCCACGTTTTGCATAGAAATTTTTAACATCACCATAGTCCATATTTTCTATAGAAAAATCTAGCGCAGTTAAATGTTCTATAAGTAAATCTTGGCATCCGGCATCATTAGGCGTAATAGATTTTTTTGAAATTAATTCTTTAGCAATATTAAATGTTTTACTCATTTTATTTCTTCTTCATATAAATTTTCATCAAATCCTATAGCAATTAATTTTCCTTTTTTGGTAATTACAGGTCTCTTCATAATGGTTGGCTTGTTTAATATAATACTGATAGCATCATCTGAGGTTAATATCCCATTTTTAATTTCATCGCTTAATTGTTTCCAGGTAATTCCAGATTTATTAATTAGATTTATCCATGTGTAATTACTTTTCATTTTACTAATCCAATCGTTGATAAGGTGTTTACTTAAAACATTTTTTTTAACATCAAAAAACTCATACTCAAAATTATGGTCAGATAGCCAATTAAGTGATTTTTTTACTGTGTTGCAATTTTTAATTCCATATACCTGTAACAATTTATATCCCTCTTAGTAGTTCATTAATCCCAACTTTACTTAATGTTTTTTCATCAACTTTTTTTACAATAACTGCACAATATAGGCTGTAAGCCCCATCTTTTGAAGGAAGGTTTCCAGAAACAACGACAGAGCCTTTGGGAACTCTTCCATAGGTTACCTCTCCTGTCTCTCTATCAAAAATTTTTGTTGATTGTCCAATGTAAACACCCATTGAAATAACTACATTATCTTCAACAACAACCCCCTCTACCACTTCAGAGCGTGCACCAATGAAACAGTTATCTCCAATTATTGTAGGTCCCGCCTGAATTGGTTCGAGGACACCGCCAATTCCGACACCTCCAGATAGGTGAACATTTTTACCAATCTGAGCACAAGAACCAACAGTTGCCCATGTATCAACCATTGTTCCCTCAGCAACATAGGCACCTATATTTACGTAGGATGGCATAAGAACAACATTCTTTCCTATAAAGCTACCTTTTCTTGCAATTGCATTTGGTACTACTCGGTAACCACCATTTTTAAAGTCTTCCTCAGAGAAATTGTTAAATTTAGATTCAACTTTATCGAAGAAATTTGTATAGCGACTTGGCATAACAAAATTATCTTCAACTCTGAATGAGAGGAGAACAGCCTTTTTAAGCCATTGGTGAGTTTCCCACTCCTGAGAATCATCAATTCTTGATGCTACCCTCAATTTTCCATTATTTAATCCATCAAGAACTTCTTCGATAGCATCTTTAATTTTCTTATCAACATTACTCGGCGATATCTCCGAACGATTTTCAAATGCCTCTTCAATTATTATTTGTAATGATGTCATGTTTATTTTTTTTGGTTGGTTTAAAAGGAGGTAATTTTACATTAATTTGGATATATTTAGGTCTTGTTTAATTAGTTAACTTTATTATCTAAGTAAAGCTGATTTAATTTCTTAGCATGCGCTGTAAGGTCTACGATTCTATTTTCGTTAGATGGGTGAGTGCTCATAAATTCAGGAATTTTAGAATTTGAAAGATGACCCATTTTTCGCCAAAGGCTCACAGCTGCCATTGGATTAAAGCCAGCCCTTGCTGCTAGTTCAATCCCCATTTTATCTGCCTCTCTTTCATGTTCGCGACTATTTGGTAGAGCAAAGAATAAAGTTGCACCAAAGGCAACTGCTTGAATAGCAACATTTGCTGTCGTTCTATCATCAGCTTTATTAGCTATATATGCAGCAAAACCCAAAATTCCAACTTGCTGAACTAATGCAGTCGACATTCTCTCTCTACCATGCTCTCTTAGTGCGTGAGCTATTTCATGACCCAATACAGCAGCAATTTCATCTTCTGTCGCGTCAGTTTTTTTTAAAAGTCCAGTTAGTACCATTATCTTGCCACCTGGCATACAATATGCATTTACTTCCTCACTATCTTGAATATTAATCTCCCATTTCCAATCTAATGCATCTTCTCGAAAGACATGGATATTATCAATTAGTCTATAAGCAATTCTTTTTACCTTATCGTGCTCTTTTTTATCAATATTAAGCTTATTATTTTTTTCAGCATTTTTAATCTCTTGTCGATAGGCATCTTCAGCCATATTCATGGCCATGAATTCTGGGAGCAATAAGAATTGTGTCCTTGAAATACCTGATTCGGTATCCATGGTTGTAGTTGAGCAACTGATAAAAAATAAAAATATAAGTAGTATTTTCATATTGATATTTATCTTATATTGCAACCTGACTTCCAAGCTCTACAACTCGATTAACAGGTAAATGAAATTGATTAGTAATATTTTCTGAGCTTCTAAATAAAGTAACAAATATTTTTTTTCTTAAGTAATTCATATTCGAGCCTGGCTGAGCAATTAAACTTTCCTTACCAATAAAGTATGATGTATCCATTGAATCAAAATCTAAACCAAATTTTTTACATTTTTTAAGGTCGTTGGGAATATTTGTTCTATCCTTAAATCCATAATTAATTATAACTTGATAAAAATTATGAGGTAACTTATTAACTGTAACTAAATCTTTTGAGTTCATATGAGGTGAGTCTGAAAATCGAACTGTTAGCAATACAACTGTTTTATGTATTACTTTATTATGTTTTAAGTTATGAAGAAATGCATGAGGAACACCTTTAGGATTTGGCGTTAAAAAAACTGATGTCCCGTCCACACGATTTTTTAAATTTCCCTTTATGGAACGAAGGAAAGGAGATATTTCCATAGATTCATTTTTTAGCTTCCGATATAGAAGGGAACGGCCTTTTTTCCATGTAGTCATAAGTAATATCAGAATTGAGCCAATTAGAATTGGGAACCAACCTCCATCAACAATCTTAATAATATTTGCTGAAAAGAAAATTAGATCGATTGATAGGAATATTGTAATAAATAAGGAAGCTTTTATCCATGTCCATTTCCATACATCAATAAACACAAAACCTGCAAGGATTGTTGCGATTACCATATTCATTGTAATTGCTACGCCATATGCACCAGCTAATGCGCTAGAGTTTTGGAAAATAAGAACTACTGCCATAACCCCTGCCATTAGAAGCCAATTAACTCGCGGTAAATAAATTTGTCCTTCTTGATTTTCGGAGGTATGGTCAATTCTCATTCTTGGAATAAAACCAAGCTGCAATGCTTGGCGAGATACAGAAAATGCCCCTGTAATACAGGCTTGTGAGGCAATGATTGTTGCAAATGTAGCCATAATAACTAGTGGAAAAGTAAACCAATTGGGAGCCATGAGATAGAATGGGTTAGAAATACTTTCTGGAGCATTTATAAGTAATGCACCCTGCCCAAAGTAATTTAAAACTAGAGCAGGGAAGACAAAACTAAACCAAGTAATCTTAATTGGATTTCTACCGAAATGTCCCATATCGGCATAGAGAGATTCTGCTCCGGTAACGCATAATACAACTGCCCCTAGAGTAATAAATGCTATATTAAATTGTGATTGGAAGAAATAAAATGCGTAGTATGGGTTTAGTGCATTTAAAACAAATGGTGCTTGAATAATATTATATAGTCCTAAAGCTGCTAGTGTTAAAAACCAAATAAGCATTACTGGACCAAACATAAATCCCACTGCGCTTGTGCCTTTGCTTTGAGCCCAAAATAAGCCGAATATAATTATAAGAGTTATAGGAACAATAAAACTACCAAACGTTGGCGTGACTAATTCTATACCTTCGATAGCTGAGAGTACTGAGATAGCTGGGGTTATCATGCCGTCAGCATAAAACATGCAAGCACCTAACATTCCAATAATCATTATGATTAGTTTTTTTCTGCGTGTTTTAGCATTTTTATTGGCTAGTGATAAGAGTGCCATAATACCGCCCTCCCCATTATTATTAGCTCGCATAATAAAAGTAATATATTTTATTGAAACTATTAATGCTAAGGACCAAAATATTAGAGATAGTATTCCAAGAACATTCTCATTGTTTAATTCAAGGATGTTATTACCAATACTAAAAATCATTTTAATTGCATAGAGTGGACTCGTACCAATATCACCAAATACTACGCCAAGAGCAGCAACGGACAGGACGAATAATCCAGAATTATTTTTACGTGATATTTTCATTCTATGTTATCAATAAGGGGGTCTATAATTTTTGCTTGCGCACTTCCGTGATGAAATTTAATACTAATTTTATCATCTGAAGCTACATTTGAGCTGCTATTAATAATATTTTTATTTTGATCAAAGATTATTGAGTAACCTCTTAAAAGAATAGAGTTTGGATCTAAATGTAATAGGTTTTTCTGCAAACCATCTATTTTGTTTTTATAAGCCTCTAATTTTTTTTCAAAATTAAATTTTAATCTTTTTCTAAGGTTTCTAGTTACCTCTAATTGCATTAATAATCTCTCAGATGGAGAAACAAGTCTTTTCTCATACATATCAATTTTTTGAGATAAAGACTGTAACTTTTCATTAATAATATTGGACATAGATTTCTTATAGACTTCTATTTGAATGACAACCTGCTCTAGATTTTCACTAATCAGTTCTGCTGCTGCTGTTGGAGTTGCAGCTCGAATATCTGAAACAAAATCTGAGATAGTAAAGTCTGTTTCGTGACCAATGGCAGAAATAATAGGGATAGTAGAATTAAAAATTTCAAAAGCTAAATCTTCAGAATTAAAAGCCCACAAATCTTCAATTGAACCACCACCTCTGCATAGAATAATTGTATCTACTTCATTTCTAGTATTTGCAATTTTCAATGCTTTAATTATTCCCTCTGGTGCAGCATCTCCTTGGACTAATGTAGGGTAGACAATTATCGATACTGACTTATTTCTTCGCCGGAGGGTGGAGATAACATCTCTTAATGCCGCACCATCTGGGGATGTAATTACACCAATTGATGATGGATAGGCTGTTATTGGGTTTTTTGAAGTAATATCAAATAAACCTAAAACATCAAGTTTATTCTTTAATTGATTAAATTTTTCGAAAAGTGCTCCTATGCCGGCTCGTTGGATATATTCTATATTTAGTTGGTATTCACCTCTTACTTCGTAAAGCCCTACTTGGCCTTTGACCTCGATTTGATCGCCATTCTTTGGGATCCAATCAATTTTATTGTTACTACCTCTAAACATTGCACATCTTACTTGAGCTTCACTGTCCTTTAAAGAAAAATACCAATGTCCAGAAGCTGCAGCAATAAAGTTGGAAATCTCTCCTTTAATCCACATAACCTGGAAATTATGCTGAAGAACATTCTTAACTATCTTATTAAGCTCCGTGACAGAAAATATTTTTTGGCTATCACTCTCTTCTTCATTTATCATGGAAGTGTTTATTTATTATTTAATAGTAATTTTATTATAAGTCTTTAATATGAAAAAATATGCACAACTATGAAAAATCTCACAACATTTTCAAAAGTTAACCTTTTTGGCGCAATTCTCTCATTCGTAATGATTGGGGCTGCCTTATTAATCCAATTAATTTATCAACTAGAACCTTGCCCTCTATGTATTACACAGAGAATTATTTTTATTGTTATTGGCCTAATATTCGTTTTTTTTCTTTTCTTTAAACATAACCCCCTAACTCGGATTATCCATTTGTTGATGCTAGGAACAGCAAGCATAGCAGGAGTTATTTTCTCAGTTAGGCATATAATGATCCAGGAAAAGTGGATTACTGTCCCTGCGGAATGTGGGATAGACTTAGACTATATGTTTGAGAATTTTCCTCTAACCCAAGCAATGAATTTATTATTTAAAGGCACGGGAGACTGCTCAACTATTGACTGGAGTTTCATTGGAATTACGCTGCCTCAGTTAGCCTTAATGGGATATTTATTGTTTTTAACAATAGCATTTATTACTTTTTTAAAGGTTAAATAAATTGAACACACTTGAGTCGACAATTGGAAATACTCCCTTAGCAAAAATACAACGGCTTAGTAGCAAGTCAATTGGTAGTATTTATCTTAAATTGGAAGGTAATAACCCTGCTGGGTCAGTCAAGGATAGGCCTGCAAATTCTATGATCCATCATGCAGAGCTAAGAGGGGAAATAAAACCAGGTGATACTCTCATTGAGGCAACATCTGGAAATACAGGAATTGCATTAGCTATGGTGGCTGCAATGAAGGGTTATAAAATGATTCTTGTTATGCCGGAAAACCAATCTATTGAGAGGCGCCAGACTATGAAGGCATTCGGAGCAGAATTAATTCTTACTTCATCTGAGGGCAGTATGGAGCTAGCTAGAGATACTGCAACTGACCTTGCTGCAAAAGGCAAAGGACTTGTACTAGATCAATTTTCAAATACTGATAACCCACTTGCTCACTATGAGGGGACTGGCCCAGAAATTTGGAGGGATACAGAAAAGAAAATAACTCATTTTGTTTCAAGTATGGGGACTACAGGAACTATTGTAGGTACATCTAAATACTTAAAGGAAATGAACCCAAAAATTAGAATTATTGGAGTTCAGCCGGAAGAGGGTGCACAAATTCCTGGGATAAGAAAGTGGCCAGAAGAATACCTACCAAAAATATTTAACAATAAAAATATTGATGAAATTCTTCAAGTAAGTCAATTTAATGCAGAGGAAACTGCTCGATCTCTAGCTAAAAATGAAGGAATATTTTCAGGGGGATCTACGGGTGGTGCATTATTTATTGCTTTAGAGATTGCAAAGAAAAATCCAGATGCAGTTATTGTTTCCATTGCTTGCGATCGAGGAGATCGTTATCTGTCTAGTGGAATATTTCCAGCATAGCTGGAAGTAGATAAATGGAAGCTGATTTATCAAACATAATCGAAATAACTTCCATAGATAATGAAGGTAGAGGCATTGGGCATCTAAATAATAAAACTATATTCGTTGATAACGCATTAATAAATGAAAAGGTACGTTTCAGAGTATTAAAAAAAAAGAAAAATATACTTTTTGCACGTGCTGAAGAAATTCTTAAGGAATCAACTCAAAGAGTAAGCCCAATATGTTCTTTTTATGGAGTCTGTGGTGGTTGTTCAATGCAGCATTTTCGAGGATCCACTCAGTTAGCATACAAACAAAGAGCCTTTGAAGAAACACTTCAGCACGTAGGTAAAGTAAGACCTGAAACTATCCTATCGCCAATAGGAGGGCCACAGCATTCATACAGGCATAAAGCAAGATTTCGTGTGAAGTTTGTAAAAAAGAAAAATAAAGTACTCATTGGTTTTAATGAAAAAAAATCACATTTTTTAATGGACATGAATATGTGTGCTGTTGTCCCAGAAAAAATATCTCTATTATTAGAGCCACTTAAATTATTATTTAATACCCTAACAATAAAAGAAAGTATTCCACAAATTGAATATGCATCAAACCAAGAAAGACATATTTTGGTGATTAGAATATTAGAAGAATTATCTAATTCGGATGTAAAAAGCCTTCAATTATTTCAAGAGACTTATGCAATCGAGTTTTGGACGCAAACTAAAGGTTACGACACTATAAAGCCACTTATTAAAACAATGCATACTGAAATAATTTATTCAAATATTGAATTTGGATTAAATTTTTTTTTTCAACCCACAAGCTTTACTCAAATCAATCCATTTATTAACCTTGTACTAATAAGGAGAGCAATGGCATTATTACAACCAAAAAAAGGCGAGGTTATTATTGATTTCTTTTCTGGACTTGGTAATTTTACATTGCCAATAGCAACATTTGGCTCTTGTGTAATTGGGGTTGAGGGAGATGATGCCTTAGTTGAATCAGGACTTAAGAATGCAGAAAAAAATAATTTAAGTGAAAATGTTAATTTTATTAAGGTTGATTTGTTTAATGCTAGTCAAGAGGATATAAAGCTTTTAGGTAATGCTGACAAATGGCTAATTGATCCCCCTAGAGACGGTGCTTTTAATTTAATTAATTTAATTAATTCAGATATACAGCCAAAGAGAATAGTTTATATTTCCTGTAATCCTGCAACTCTTGCAAGAGACGCCAATATATTAATTAATGAAAAAGACTATAAGTTTTCAAAGTCAGGAATTTTAAATATGTTTCCACATACATCACACGTTGAATCAATTGCACTTTTTGAGCTTAATGTATAAGTTTAAGCTTGTAATATTAGGGATACTTTTTTTTACTTTTACACTGATTTTGGGCTGTAATAATAGTCAAAATGATGAGACCATTTATTTTGGTATTGCTCAGAAGCCTCAAACTCTAGATCCAAGATTTTCGTCAGATGCAGCATCAGAAAGATTAAGTAACCTTATCTATACACCTTTAATTTTTTTTAATGAAGATTTTACAATTAGATCTAATCTTGTAGAGACAAAAAAAGTATCCAGTAAAAAGTATAACTTCACTGTAACTGGAAATCCTCCAAAATTTCATAATGGAACTCCACTAGGCATTGATGACATAATTTCAACTATCAGACATTTAATGCAATCATCTGCATCACCTTATTCAAATGAACTTAAGGTGATTAGTGCTGTAAATAAAATCTCATCTAATAATTTTGAAATTTTATTAAAAAAATCTGACCACAATTTCTTATCAAAATTATCATTTTCAATTCTACCAAAAACACATATTGATAGTGGACATAGCTTTGCAAATGAGCCTATAGGTTCAGGTCCATTTGAATTTATTTCGAATAAACCTAATGTAAAAATAAGAAGAATTATAGATAATCAGTTATTTGAATTAGTTGAGATTAAAGATCCAACAGTTAGAGTTCTTAAGCTTGTAAATGCTGAAATTGATATTATTCAAAATGATTTACCTTTGGAGTTAATAAATTATTTAACTGAGCAAAGTGGTATAAATCATCAGCTAAAAAAAGGCGTCAATGTTTCTTATATTGGATTTAATTTTATGGACCCACTTTTAAAAAATCATAATTTTAGAAAAGCATTAGCTATGTCAATCGATCGTGCTTCAATTGCTAAATACTTTTTTAATACTAAAACTCGTATAGCACATCAAATATTGCCTCCAGAGCATTGGGCTAGTCAAGATATTCAGGGCATAGAATATAACCCAAATAAGGCAAAAGAAATTTTACGTAATATCCTTCCAGAAAAAAAAATTAAATTAACATACAAAACTTCAACTGATCCTTTTAGGTTAAAAATTGCAACAATCATTCAGGCGCAATTAGCTGTGGTTGGATTAGAGATGAGTATAAAAACTCTAGATTGGGGAACCTACTTTAAAGACATTCAGTCAGGAAATTTTCAATTATACGGATTAACGTGGGTTGGTATTAGAAACCCTGAAATTTACGAGAAGATTTTTTCTTCTGATTTTACTCCACCTAACGGATTAAACAGAGGGAAATATTCTGATTTATCTATGGATCTTTATATAAATAACGCTAAAATAAATAATGATTGGAGCCCTGTCATTTTAGAGGTATCAAAAAAAATTGGTTCTATACCTTTATGGTACGAAGGAAATTTCTCCGCTTATAGAGACAACATTAAAGATTTTAAAATTTACCCTAATGGAAGCTGGGATGGTCTTATGTCCGCCAAGAAAATATAATGAAATATCAGATTATTATTTCTATAAAATCGCAAAATTTACTGTTACTTATTAATAATAAAATTAAATTTACTTATAAAATTTCAACTGCAAAAGCTGGTATTGGTCAGATAAAAGGTAGTTATAAAACTCCATTGGGGCATCATATTGTTAGAGCAAAAATTGGTGAAAATAATCCAATATATTCAGTTTACGAAGGAAGGAGGCCCACAGGTGATATTTGGAATAAGAGCCTTGACGAAAAGATACTAAAAGATGATTGGATTCTTACTAGAATTCTTTGGCTTTCTGGTAAAGAGATTGGCCTTAATCGTTTAGGAAAGTTTGATTCCATGCAAAGGTTTATTTACATTCATGGCACTAATGAGGAGAATTTACTGGGCTCTCCAGCATCACATGGCTGCATAAGAATGGCAAATCAAGACATCCTCGCCTTGTTTAAATATATAGAGGTTGGTACAGACGTGTTTATTAATGCAAAATAATATTTTCTCAAAATTTATTTTTATTGCATTCCAGTTATTAGGAATTTTTATATTAACGTCCTTGCTGCTTCACTTAATTCCTGGTGACCCAATTCAGGTTATGCTTGGTGAATCATCTTCATTAGCAGACCAAAATAAATTACGAAGTCAGCTAGGCTTAGATCAGCCAATCTATGTTCAACTATGGAGGTCATTTGTTCAAATAATACATGGTGATTTTGGATATTCAATTATCAATCAAACCCCTGTAATTGATAGACTATTAGAAGCAATTAAAAATACTTATACGCTTGCAATTACCGCTCTTTCAATAGCTATATTTTTTGGTATTAGTGCTGGAATTTCTGCGGCAATATATAGAGATACGTTTATTGATAAAATTATTATTAATACAAGTTTAATATTTATTTCTGCACCACATTTCTTTTTAGGCCCTTTATTAATTATATTATTTTCAATATGGTTAGGTTGGCTTCCTGTTAATGGGATGAGCTCATCCTCCTCAATTATCCTTCCGGCTTTAACCCTAGCATTAGGCTTACTGGCGATTATTATTAAAATGACAAGAAATTGTATGATTGAATTTATCGATTCTGATGTGGTAAGAACTGCTAAAGCAAAAGGACTAGATAAATGGCCAATTATTATTCATCATGTATTACGATTAGTTTTAATACCAATTGTAACTATTATTGGCCTCCAATTTGGCTCACTCTTATCTGGAGCAGTTATTACTGAAACTCTTTTTAGTTGGGATGGGCTTGGCAGATTATTGGTTGAATCAATACAGACTAGAGATTACCCAATAACTCAAGCATGTGTTCCTAACGTAATACCAATAACT
>JAOMKM010000006.1 GCA_028351715.1 Methylophilaceae bacterium
TCAGAAAAGATTATAGAATTTCTATTGCATAAAGCTCCAACTGCAGCAAGATTTGCCATATAGCCTGTAGAAAAAAATAAGCTCTTTTCCATCCGTATCATTTTAGCCGCCTCTATCTCTAGCTTATTATGAGGGTCAAAGTGGCCTGATAAAAGATGGGATGCTCCAGATCCATTGCCATATTTTTTAACAGAATTAATAATGGAGGATTTAACAATTTTATTCTGAGAGATTCCAAGATAATCATTACTTGAAAAATTAAGCAGCCAATTTCCATCAACAAGAACTCTTGAATTATTGACTGCTTCTATATTAATTCTTGATCTTAATAATTCGGCATCCCTTAAATGATCTAATTCCGCACTAATTTCATCTATTAACATTTATTAAATCGTTTTAAGATTAAGTCTTTTAAACAATAATTGATCTTTTTCAATATTAGGGTTGCCTGTTGTTAAGAGCTCTTCACCATAAAAAATAGAATTAGCTCCAGCGAAGAATGCTAATGACTGAATTCCGTCGTCCATTACTTCTCTTCCAGCTGATAAACGAACAAAGCTATTAGGCATTGTAATTCGAGCAACGGAAATTGTCCTAACGAAATCTAGATGATCAAATGGTTCGACCCCCATGAGAGGTGTACCCTCAACCTGTGTTAATAAATTAATTGGCACACTTTCAGGTTGCTCTTCCATATTGGCTAATTGTGAAATTAATCCAATTCTGTCATCAAGGCTTTCACCAAGACCAACAATACCTCCGCAACATACATGGATGTCTGCATTTCTAACATTTTCTAGGGTATCAAGTCTGTCTTGATAGGTCCTAGTAGAAATAATATCGCCATAGAACTCAGGAGAGGTATCTAGATTATGATTATAATAATCTAGGCCAGCGTCCTTCAATTGTTCCGCCTGATCAAGGTTTAGCATACCCAATGTTGCGCAGGTTTCCAGCCCTAATGCTTTAACAGAAACTACCATTTCTTTTACAAGATCAAGATCTTTTTGTTTTGGCTTTCTCCATGCAGCCCCCATACAAAAACGAGATGCACCAGCATTTTTTGCAGCCTTTGCGGATTTGATTACTTCATCAACTGATAATATTGGAGTATTTTCAACTTCTGTCGAGAATCTTGCTGATTGTGGACAGTAGCCACAATCCTCCGAGCATCCACCGGTCTTTATTGAAAGAAGAGTGCTTAACTGAACCGCATTAGGGTCAAAATTTTCCCTATGAACCTTATGAGCCTTAAAAATTAGGTCATTAAAGGGGAGGTTAAATAAATCTGATATTGCTACTTTACTCCACCTATCACTTACTTCTGCTGAATTATTTTTTTTGACAAAATGAATAGTTTCTTCATGTGCATCAACATTAGACTGTGTCATATTAACCCCTAAATAATTGATTTTATTATTATAATTAATATATAATTAAGTTGTTAAGTAATATTACACTAATTTTAAACAACTGTATAAAATTTAATCATATGTTTAATATCGTTTTATTTGAACCTGAAATACCTCCCAATACAGGAAATATAATAAGGCTTTGCGTTAATACAAATGCAAACCTTCATCTTATTAAACCTTTGGGTTTTAATCTAGATGAAAAACAAGTAAAACGTGCTGGTCTAGATTATCATGAAATGGCACATATTACTGTCCATGAAAGTTACCAGGAATGCTTTAATTCTCTCAAAGGAAATAGAATATTTGCGGTTTCAACAAAAGCATCAAAGCTTTACCATGAAACAAGTTTCATACCAGGGGACATTTTACTTTTTGGGCCAGAAACTCGAGGTCTCCCAAGGGAGATATTAACCAATCCAGCAAATTTCATGAATATACGTATACCGATGGTAAAGAATAATCGTAGTTTAAATTTATCCAATTCAGTTGCAGTAATTCTATATGAAGCATGGCGACAAAATAATTTTGACGAAAGAATCTAATTCTCTTGTTTTATAGATCTGCCTAGTAAATCGAGCACTGCTTCACGTGGTGACTTTCCTTTATGTATAACAGCATTTACCTCCTGAGTGATCGGCATCTCAATCCCTAATTGCTTACTTCTTCCAATTACTTCAGCAGCAGTAAATACACCTTCAGCAACATGACCAAGACCATTTAATATCTCTTCAAGAGCCTGTCCTTTGGCTAATCGGACTCCAACTTCCCTATTTCGAGAGTATTCTCCAGTACATGTAAGAACTAAATCACCAGCACCCGCCAATCCATTAAAGGTTTCTGGCTTAGCACCTAACGCAACTCCAAACCTACTAATTTCTGTTAACCCTCTTGTTATAAGAGCGGCTCTTGCGTTATTACCAAAACCCATTCCGTCTGAAATACCTGAGGCAATTGCAATAACATTTTTTAATGCACCGCCTACAGAAACTCCAACCAGATCATTACTTGTATAAATCCTCATATTACTATGATGAAATAATGTGGCAGCAATAGATGATAGTCGATCATTAGTTGATGCTATAGTTACCGCAGTTGGTAGTGATCTAACAAGCTCTGCAGCAAAACTAGGTCCTGAAATCACACCAAAATGACGATCATTATTAGTATTTGAGTCGCCTAGCACGTCAATTGCAACTTCATGTGGTAAATTTGCAGTACCTTTTTCAAGTCCTTTATTTGCCCAAATAATGGGGATTTCTTTATTTATTTTTTGAATATAATCAAGAATAGACCTAAAGCCTGAGGTAGGAACTACCGATATTATTATTTCAGCACTCTCAATAGCCAAATCTAAATTATTTTCTAATGAAAGATTTTTTGGAAAAGTAAAATCACCTAGGTAAAGAGGATTAGCTCTTGATTTCTCCATTCCAGATACATGGCTTGAATCTCTTGCCCATAAAATTACATTATGTTTCTTCGCTATATGTATGGCTAGAGCAGTTCCCCAGGCACCCGCTCCAAGAACGCAAACATTCATGAACTAGACACCCCAAATATCGTTCGAAGAGACGAAGCCTTTTAAGTCGTTTAATTCAGATTTAACATTAGCCCAACCATCTGTCACTAGTGGTGAAGAGAGTTTAAGCACAACTCTATCTTCAACATCAGCCAATCTATTACTATTTGATGAGGCTTCATTGTAAATAGGGACTCCGACCCTTATTGTCATTACTGTTCTTTTGGTGCTAGTATCAGCTTTTTTAATCCAGTTAATCTTACCTTCATGATCTCTAACTTTCAGCCATTCCTTTAGCTTTACTATAACTAATAATGGATAGCCTTCAGTAATAATTAACTTTTTTTTTGTAGCTTCAGATGGACCTTCATATAAAATTGCTTTTTTTTCTTTAACTGATACAAAATCTGTCGCTAAAACATTATGTGAGATAAAAAAACACAATAAAATGAAGAGAAAAAATTTACGACAGTAATTAATTAGCATTACCTGTGTTTCCAGCTGCCTGATCTTCTTTTTGTTGCATGTAAAGTGCCTCAAAATTGATTGGATTTAACAGGACAGATGAAAATCCAGCCTTAACAACTAAATCAGAGATTGCTTCCCTAGCATAGGGGAATAATATATTGGGACATGTTATTGCTAGGACCATCTCAATACCCTCCTCAGGAACATTCTTGAGTGCAAAAATACCAGCCTGTGTAACATCTATTAGAAATGCTGTTTGTTCACCTTGCTTCGCTTTAACTGTAACCTGTAATGAAACCTGGTAGTAACCATCAGATACAGGTACGGCTGAATTATTTAATTCAATATCAATCAAAGGCGCATCATGAATTGTAAATATCTCTGGGGCATTAGGTACCTCAACAGATACATCTCTTAAGAAAAGCTTTTCAATACCAAAACCAGGGCCTTGGTTCTTTGACTGATCTTCTGCTGCTGCCGCAGAGGATTTCTTAGTCTTTGCTGATGCTTTTGCTGCTTTCTTTTGATTCTTTTTATCTTCTGCCATTTTTAGTCCACTTTTTATTGTTAAAATAATATTTGCTAGTAAGCTATTCTATCTTTTAATCATGAAAGTATGAACCTAAATTCTTGAATAAATTAAATATCTAGTAACTTATCTAACTCACCAGTATTGTCTAATTTTCTTAGCTCATCAAATCCACCTATATATTTTTGATTTATATATATTTGAGGCACCGTTCTTTTTCCTGTCATTTCCATCATTTTAGTTAATTCTTCTGGATATTTATCAATATAAATTTTTTCTGATATATCTAATCCTTTACTTTTAAGTAACCTCTCTGCACTAGAGCAATAAGGACAAAATTGACTTGTATACATAATAATATTATTCATAAATTATTTATTAGTAACTGGAAGTTGCTCATTAATCCAAGCATTTAGTCCACCCTCTATACTAACCACATTATCTAGTCCCAACTTAATTAGTATTTTAACTGCCTGCTCTGATCTAATACCCTTTTGGCAATAAACAACAATTAGTTTTTTTGAATGCCTCTTAATCATATTAATTTTTTCAGGGATTTCTTCTAACTTAATACTAGTGGCATTTTGAAGGTGACCTAACTTAAAGTCTTTCTCTCCCCGAACATCAATCAAAAATGAAGGCTGTCGGTTCATCATTAATACTGAATTCCTAGGTGTAATTGTTTTACTTCTCCCTCCAGATAAGATATTTGGGAAAATTAGTAAAAGCCCAGATAAAATTACAAGAATAATTAAAAAAATACTGTTGAGAAGAAAGTCCAATGATAAATCCTTTGATAAAGAAAACTATTAATTATTAGTCGTGGTTAAATTTAAAACAGGCATTATAATTAAGGTAACAAAAATTTAAAGCAAATATTATAACTCAATGCAAAATAACCCGATAGTACTCTTAATATTAGATGGATTTGGGCACAATGAAGACAAAAAACATAATGCAGTCCTTCAGGCTAATACTCCAAATCTAGATGAATTGAAAAAAACGAATCCTCATACGCTTATTAATGCTTCTGAATCCGAAGTAGGTCTTCCTGTTGGCCAGATGGGTAACTCAGAAGTTGGGCACTTAAATATTGGTTCAGGTCGAGTTATCCTACAGGATTTAGAGAGGATAAATAATAGTATTAAATCAAATGAAATTTTTAAACACCCAGAATTAATTAAAAAATTTAATAACCTATCCTTAAAAAATAATTCACTTCATCTCTTGGGACTATTATCAGATGGTGGCGTGCATAGTTACATTAATCATTATGAAGCTATATTAAAAATGGCTAAAAAACAAAATGTAAAAAAAGTTTATATTCATGTCTTTTTGGATGGAAGAGATACACCACCAAAAAGTGCTAAAAAATATATAGCGCTGTTAGAGAGCTACTGTGAAAAAAATTCTATAGGTAAAATAATCTCAGTATGTGGGCGGTTTTATGCGATGGACCGAGATAAAAGATGGGAGAGAACAGAGGCAGCCTATGATCTTATTATTAATTCTAAACCTAAATTTTTTGCCGACAGCCCTATGGAGTCGATCGAATTAGCTTACAAGAGAGATGAAACAGACGAATTTATATCTCCTACTATCATTCAATCTGATAATTCAAAAATTCAAATACAAGAAAATGACTGTATTGTCTTTATGAATTTTAGGTCTGATAGAGCCAGACAGATCACAGATGCAATTCTTAACGATAATTTTGATGACTTTCAAAGAAGTAGACGAGTAAAAAATCTTACCTACTTCACCCTTACAGACTATGATAAAAATCAAAAAAAGGCTATTCCAATATTTCCATCAATTGAAGTTAAAAATACATTAGGAGAGTTCATTTCAACCTTAGGAAAAACCCAACTACGTATTGCTGAAACTGAAAAATATCCTCACGTAACCTTTTTCTTTAATGGTGGAGAAGAGCGACTTTATGATGGGGAAGATAGGATACTAGTAAATTCACCAAAGGTGGAAACTTATGACTTAATGCCAGAAATGAGCGCATATGAACTTACAGAGAAGCTGGCTAAAGCAATTAAATCAAGAAAATATGACCTTATAATTTGCAACTATGCGAATGGAGATATGGTTGGACATACTGGTATTTTAAGTGCAGCAATAAAAGCAGTAGAAACTCTTGATGATTGCGTAGGAAAAGTTTCCGAAGCTATTAGAGGCGTTGATGGTCATCTTATAATCACTGCTGACCATGGAAATGCAGAGCTCATGATAGATGAAATTAATCAACAAGCACACACACAACATACTACAAACCTGGTACCGCTAATCTATATGGGTAGAAAATCAAATTTAAAGAGCGGTGGTAAGCTATCAGATATTGCGCCGACAATATTACATATAATGGGTGAAAAAAAACCAAATGAAATGACCGGAATAAGCCTAATAAATTTTGATGAATAAAAGTACTATTAAACTCCAAGCTATAATTTTGATAGCAATAATTTTTCTACAACTATATCCAAATATTGGGCTAGCTGATAATTCAGTATCAATTAAAAAAGATGATCTAGTTGAGATTAAGAAAAATATTGACGTTATCAATAAAAAAATTAAAAAAAATACTGAAGTAAAAAAAACGTTAACTAAAGAACTTAAGAAAGAAGAAAAAAAAATTAGTGGTACAAAAAAAGAAATTTATCAAATTAAAAAAAAGGTTAAAAAAAATTCAAGGAATCTAAGTAAACTTAAGAAAAAACTAAGAGCACTTAATAAGGAGATTAAAGAAAGAAAGGAAATTTTATCTCAACATTTTTATAGGACATATACTCAGGGGGATCCAACTCAAATTCAAATGATAATTGAAGGGTCAAACCCAAACAAAATTTCACGTGATATTGAATATATTCGGTTATTTACTCTATCGCAAAATAAAAATATTAATGAAATAAGAAAGAAATATAAGGAGCTAGATAAGAACAAAAAAAAGGCAAATTCAACATTAAAAAAAGTTGTTTCACTTAAAAAAAGTAAAGAAAAAAAAGCTAAGCAACTAATTAAGCAGAAAAAATCAAAGTCTAAAATTTTAAAGAAAATTAACAATAAAATAACAACCCAAAAAAAAATAAAAACAAAACTGATCAGTGATGAAAAAAAACTTACAAACCTTATTACTAATTTAATTGATAAATCAATTGAAAATGATAAAAGAAAAAAAATTCAAAATAAGGCAAACGTTGATAAAAAAATTATTCCGTACCAAAAGTTTGATGGCATTAATTTTAAAAAACTTAAAAGAAAATTAAAGTTACCTGTTGTTGGAAAGGTAATTTATAAATTTGGTAAAAAAAGACCAACAACTGGAACACGCTGGAAAGGTATATTTATTAAAGCAAAAGAAGGTAATGAGGTTTATGCAGTTGCTAAAGGTCAAATTGTTTTTTCAGATTGGTTACCGGGCTATGGAAATATTATTATTATTAATCACGGTAAAGGCTATATGAGCCTTTATGGTAATAATCAATCATTACTTAAACAATCTAATGAAATTGTTAAAAGTGGCGAAGCTATAGCAATAGTAGGTAATAGTGGTGGTAATAAATCCAATGGAGTTTATTACGAACTTAGAAGAAATAGTAAGCCGTTCAATCCTCTTAGCTGGACAAAGTAATCTTTACTAACTTAATCACCAATATAATGTATGTTAACTTTTCTAGAAAAATTATGTAGTCTGTGTTCAAAAATAAAAATTCCTTGCCATTGTCCAAGTAATAATTTTTCATTCTTGATTGGAATTGATAAACAAGTCTGAGTTAATGCTGTTCTAATATGTGCGGGCATATCATCTTTCCCTTCTGCTGTATGAATGAATAGTTGGTCCCCATCTGGCACCAATCTATTAAAAAAGCTATTTAAGTCCACTAAAACATCCGAGTCATAGTTTTCATTAATTAATAAGCTTGCTGAAGTATGTAAAATTTGTAACGTTAATAATCCATTTAAAATATCATAGTTACCTATCCAGCTTTCTATATCAGAAGTAATATCGTATAAATTACGGCCGTCTGTTTGCTTATTTAGCTCTCCAAACAGCTGCTTAATTGGCTTATTATTCATCAGATTATTTATTACTTATAGTTACTTGGGTAATTTTATTAAAATTAAACATAATTCTTTCTTCTATACATATCATAAATAAGAAGTCCTGCACCAACACATATTGCGCTGTCTGCAATATTAAAGGCTGGCCAATACCAGCCATTAATATGAAGATAAATAAAATCTATAACGTAACCCAGCCTAATTCGATCAATTAAATTTCCTAATGCTCCCCCCAAAATTAATAGCAAGCTTAGAGAGATTATTGGCATATGTTTATTTTTCATCAGCATAAATATAATCCATACGACTGCAATTAATGTTATAAAAATTAGAAAATATCGTTGCCACCCTCCCGCATTATGAAGAAAACTAAATGCTGCCCCAGTATTATGAAAGTTAACAAGTTTGAAAAATGAGGATATTTCAATATAACTCTCGTAAGGTATATAAGATGTTACGAGTAACTTAGTGGCTTGATCTAAAATGAGTATAAAAATACTCATTAGAATAAATTTACGCATGAGTCCTTAATTCACCTTGTTCAAATAGGTTTGAGAAACATCTTTTGCAAAGACTTGAATGATCTTTGATTGAACCAACCGACTCATCGTAATGCCAACATCGATCACACTTTGAATGAGGCGAAGCAGAAACATAGACTTTAGTTTCCCCCTCACCTTCTTTTATATTCACTGAAGATGTAATAAATATATACTTTAGATCTTCTTGAAAATTCAAAAGGTATTTATAGGTGCTAGGTTGAGTAACAATTTCTAGCGTAGCCTGAAGTGACGATCCTACTTCACCTTTTTCTCTAATCTGTTCAATTTTTTTATTAGCTAGGTTTCTGATTTCTATTATTGCTTGCCATGCACCAAGCTCTTCTTTTGATAAAGTGTGGGCAGGAATCTCATACCAATAATCAGAAAAAACGGTATTTGTGTGGTCTTTATTAGTAACTTCCCAAACTTCTTGTGCGGTAAAGCTTAAAATAGGTGCCATTATTCTGATAAGTGATTGCGTTATGAAATAAAGAGCTGTTTGGGCGGAACGCCTTTCTTTTGAATCTTCACCTAGAGTGTATAGTCTGTCTTTAAGCACATCAAGATAAAAACCACCCATGTCTTCAGAGCAAAAAGATACAAACTTCTGAATCGCTAAATAAAATTCAAAATTCTCATAGTCTTTAAGAATTGATTCCTGCAGCTCATTTAATAAAAACAAGCTATATTTATCGATAGAAACCATTTGAGATACATCAACTGACATACTTTTATGATCGAAATCATCTAGATTTGCACATAAAAATCTTAAGGTATTTCTTATCCTTCGGTAACTTTCAGATACACGCTTCATAATTTCATCTGAGATATTTAATTCGCCCGAATAATCAGTTGACGCTACCCACAACCTTAATATATCAGCACCATATTGGTCCATTATTTTCTGAGGAGCTATGACATTACCTTTTGATTTACTCATCTTATAGCCTTGCCCATCAACTACAAAACCATGTGTTAGGAGCGCACGGTAGGGAGCCTCCCCGGTGATTGCGCAGCTAGTTAATAAGCTTGATTGAAACCACCCTCGATGTTGATCCGAGCCTTCTAGATAGAGATCAGCTGGATTAGATAATTCCTCTCTTGGAACTAGTACTGACTGATGCGTTGTTCCAGAATCAAACCAAACATCTAATGTATCTTGAATCTTTGTGTATTGATCCATCTCGGCACCTAGCAGTGTTGAAGGATCCATATTGAACCAAGCATCAATTCCTTTTTCTTCAATCATTTTTGCAACAATATCAAAAAATTCTTCTGATCTTGGATGCGGAAGATTTGTATCCTTATTTAGAAAAATAGGTATAGGCACACCCCAATTTCTTTGCCTTGAAACACACCAATCCGGTCGGTTTTTAATCATAGATTCGAGTCTTTTTTTACCCCAATCAGGGAAAAATTTAGTACCAATAACTGCCTTATAAGAAAAATCTCTCAATGACTTATTATCTTTACCCTTATGATTCATGCCTATAAACCACTGATGTGTAGCTCTAAAAATAATAGGTGATTTATGCCTCCAGCAATGTGGGTAGCTATGCTGATGCTTTTCATTAAGAAGTAACTTATTATTTTTATCCAACACCTCTGATACAAGTAGATTTGATTTCCAAACAGACTCACCAGCAAATAATGGAACATTTTTCTTAAATCTTCCCTTTTCATCAACAGGATTATCAACTGGAAGATTATATTTACTTCCCACAATATAATCATCAATTCCATGGGCTGGAGCTGTATGAACTAGACCAGTTCCTGCTTCAGTCGTTACATGATCACCACAAATAATTGGTACAGATTTTTCAAGAAATGGATGAGAGAACATTATTCCCTCTAGCTGACTTCCTTTGCATTTACCAAGATTAACCGATTTACACTTATACTTACTCAATCTCTCTTCTGCGAGATCAGTAGACAAAATTAGAAGTCTCTCATCAGTCTCATAAATACCATAATCAAGTTCAGGGTGAACTGATATAGCCTCATTTGCTGGTAGTGTCCAGGGTGTAGTTGTCCAAATTACCGCCATAACTTCTTTCGAAGAAGTGATCCCAAAGATTTTTTCTAATTTTTTTCCTTCAGATGAAATAAAACCTACATCAATTGCTGCAGATACTTTGTCTTCATACTCAACCTCGGCCTCTGCTAGAGCAGAACTACATTCCGTGCACCAATGGACCGGCTTACTACCTTGGTATAAAAAACCATTTTTATATATTTTTCCAAGGGAGCGGACAATATCTGCTTCAGTTTTATAATTGAGAGTTAGGTAAGGATTATCCCAGTCACCTAATATTCCTAACCGCTGAAAATCTTTTTTTTGCTTCTCAACTTGTTCGAGGGCATATGAACGACATAGCGATCTAAATTTAGTTGGATCAATATCTTTTCCATATTTTTTTTCGACAACTAATTCAATCGGTAACCCATGACAGTCCCATCCTGGAATATATGGAGAATCATACCCTGAGAGAATTTTAGATTTAATAATAAAATCTTTTAGAATTTTATTAACTGCATGTCCAATATGAATGTCTCCATTCGCATAAGGAGGGCCATCATGTAAAACATACTTTTTCTTTCCTTTTCTAGAGCTTGATACTTCTTGATATAAATTACGTTTGTTCCACTGATTAACCCAATCTGGTTCTCTTTTTGCAAGATTACCTCTCATTGGAAAATCTGTATCAGGAAGATTTAATTTATATTTATTTTTCTCTGTCATAACTTTTTATATAATTTTTTACTTTCTCTATATCAATTTGAATTTGTTTTTTTAGCTCATCGATACTATTAAATTTTAATTCATCTCTTATTTTCTTCAAAAAGATTACATGCACATGTTGTCCGTAAACATCATCTGAAAAATTAAATAAATGTACTTCAAGATGAAGCTTAGAAATTCCGCCTATAGTTGGTCTAGTTCCTAAATTTGCTACACCAAAATTACTTCCCAATTTTACAGCAAACACACCATTTAAT
The DNA here is from genome assembly GCA_028351715.1 of Methylophilaceae bacterium. Classification (GTDB taxonomy): domain Bacteria; phylum Pseudomonadota; class Gammaproteobacteria; order Burkholderiales; family Methylophilaceae; genus BACL14. The sequence continues at coordinate 11,542 of JAOMKM010000006.1, forward strand.
GGCGGACGATTATGAAACATATGAATGTTCGCGGTAGGAAAGCCTATTTCTCTTGCTAGTTTATTCCCGTGAATAACTTTTCCTGAAATAGAATATGGTCTCCCCATAAGAAGTTCAGCTCTTATAAGGTCACCATCATTAAGGCTCTTTCTGATTGTGGTACTAGAAATTCTTTGGGCATCATGTGTGATTTCTTTAACTCCAATAACTTCGAGTAATTCTTTTGAAATGTCATTTATAGTACCCTCACGTTTATGACCAAATTTAAAATCTTCGCCCACTACAACTAAATCAGCTCTCAGTAATTTTAGGATACTAATAAATTTATCAGGTTTAATTTCAGAAAAAATTTTATCAAATTTAATAATATAAACTCTGTCTATATTTAGCTCCTCAAAAAATTCTAATTTTTCCCTAAGACTTATAATTCTTGCAGGTGCATTTTCTGGGGAGAAAAATTCTTTTGGATGCGGATCAAATGTTATTAAAGCTGTTTCAAGGTGTCTTTTTTTTGATTCAAATATAAGTGTTTCTAATATTTTTTGATGGCCTAAGTGAAGGCCATCATAATTTCCTATGGTGACTGCACATGCAGCATTAGCTGCTGGTAAATGTCTAAAAACCTGCATAAATTATATAATCTTTTTATTAAGTAACTCTTTAAGATTAATACCCAATAAGAACAAGGCTACAAAATATACGGCTGAACCTGCACTAACTAGAAAGAATAATCTTGATATCTTGCTTAATAGACTAAATGACGTCCATTCTTCTATTGTACCTCTTGTGTACAATAAAAAAAGAGACATAATTATAAGAGCAGTAATAATTTTAATTAAAAATGATAGCCATTGAGATTCTAATTTAAATGCTTCATATCTCCTTAAGAAATAAAAGAGTAGTCCTGCATTGATGCATGCCCCTAGTCCAACAGCAAGTGCAAGCCCTGCATGCTTAAAGTAGCCAATAAATATTAAATTCATAAATTGCGTACAAAATAAAGTGAAGATAGCAATCTTTACTGGTGTTTTAATATTCTGTTGGGCATAGAATGCTGGAGCAAGTACCTTAACTAAAATCAACCCAATCAAACCAATACTATAAGCAATTACTGCATATTGCGTCATAAGTACATCATACTGAGTAAATGCACCATAAAAAAACAATGTAGATATGATAGGTACAGATAATAATCCCAATGCAACAGCTGCGGGAGCCCCAAATAAAATTGCTAATTTAAGACCCCAATTAATTAACCTAGAATATTCTGTATGTTTATTATCTGAAAAGCTTTTTGAAAGACTAGGTAATAACACTGTACTTAATGCAACACCCAAAACCCCTGCAGGAAACTCCATCAATCGATCAGCATAATATAACCAGGAAACACTGCCAGTTGCTAAAAAAGATGCAAAAATTGTATTAATCAATAATGAAATTTGAGTAATTGACACACCAAGAATCGCAGGAATCATTAATTTCATCATTTTCCAAAGTCCTGGCTCTTTAAAATCAAAATCGGCTTTTGGAATACAATCAATTTGAGATAAAAAAGGTAACTGATATATTAGCTGTAATATCCCTCCAATAAAAACAGCCCAGGCCAAAACAAATACTGGATTCGAAAATGAACTTGAAAAAAATAAAGCACCTACTATTAAAGACACATTCAGCCATACTGGAGTAAAAGCTGGAACATTATATTTCCCAAAGGTATTTAGAATTCCTCCTGCCATAGAGACTAGTGAAATAAAAAGTATATATGGGAATGTAATTCGTAATAATGAAACAGTTAGCTCAAATTTATTAGGGTCAGCACTAAAGCCTGGGGCACTAATATAAATTATCCAAGGAGCTCCAAAAATACCAAATAATGTAATGACAACCAATATAATTCCCAATAAAGTAGCAACTTTATTTATCAATAAATTAATATCTTTTTTAGATTTTTTTGCCTTATATTCTGCAAGGATAGGAATAAAAGCCTGAGTGAAAGCACCTTCAGCAGAAATTCTTCTTAATAAATTTGGAATTTTAAATGCAACAAAAAAGGCATCGGTAGCTATACCTGCCCCAAAAGTTGTTGCAATAATACTATCCCTCAAGAAACCAAGAATTCTTGAGAGAGTAGTCATACCACTTACATTAGCTAGTGTTTTAGATATATTCATTAGGGGCTATAAAAATAAGTTAGATAAAATTTTAACATGTTGATTATTGGGACCCCTATCTTTACAAAATAATGAAATGAGAAAACATTTTAACCGCTTGTATCTATGATAAAAGATATATAGAATACGAGGTTATTTCAAATATGTATATATAAGGATTTAATCTATGGCAAATACATCACAAGCCAGAAAACGCGCTAGACAAAATGATAAGGTACGAGCTCATAATACAAGTCTGCGTACAATGTTAAGAACAGCATTAAAAAAAATTGTTAAAGCAATTCAAGCTGGGAATAAAAAAGTAGCTAAGGAACAATATGATAAGAATATATCTCTAATTGACCGAATTGCAGATAAGAAAATTATCCATAAAAATAAGGCAGCTCGACATAAATCTAGGCTTAATTCAGCCATTAAAGCACTCTAATTAAAAAAAATTATTCTTTGCTCTTATTTTTTGAGAGCAAAGTTTTAATCTGATTTGCTCGCATTAAATTAGTTTCCATTTCATTCCCTGTAACAGTAAAATGCCCCATCTTCCTTCCAGGTCTTGCTTCACTTTTACCATATAAGTGGAGTACTTCATTAGCAGAACCTTCAAAAATATCAAAGTTTGGTAAACTTAATTTACCATCTCTAAACCAAATATCTCCTAATAAATTAACCATCACTGCATTTCTTAATAATTTTGGATTATTTAGTGAAGTGCCTGTTAAAGTGAGTACCTGCTGATCAAATTGATTAAAATCACATGAGTCTAGAGAATGATGTCCTGAATTATGTGGACGAGGAGCGACCTCATTCACATAAATTTTTTTGTTAGCGATGAAGAATTCAACTGCAATAACCCCAATGTAATTTAATTTAGATGCTATTTGCTCAGCATAGTCAATAGCTTTATTACACAGCGAACTAGCAACTCTAGCAGGAACAATTGACATATCCAAAATACCTGAAATATGCTGATTTTCGATAACTGGAAAATTAACTTTTTTGCCATCATAAGACCGAGCTAACACAACAGATAATTCAGCTTCTAATGATAATTTTTTTTCAAGAATACAGGGCTTACGGTCAAAACCATCGAATGCATTCTCAAGTTCTTTTTGGTTAGCAACATGGGTCTGTCCTTTTCCATCATATCCAAATTGTGCAATTTTTAGAATTGCTGGGTACATATCATTTTTAACTAGGTCTAAGGAATTTCTATCAGTAATAACTACAAATGGACCCACAGAGAAATGATTATCCTTAAAAAAATTTTTTTCATAGATCCTATTTTGTACTATAGAGACAGCCTTTGATGAGGGCCTAACAATTAAATCTGTTTCAAGGAACTCAAGCGTTGTGGCAGGAATATTTTCAAATTCAGTAGTTACTGCAACGCAGGTTTTCTTCATTGAATTTAGAGCTGAAATATCATCATAATCAGAACATAAGTGAACATCGGCAAGTCTTCCGGCCGGGCTATCCTTGTCTGGATCTAAAACTGTTACTTGATAACCCATATTCTGAGCAGAAACTACAAAAAAACGGCCTAATTGTCCGCCACCCAAAATACCTAACATTGAAGGTGGTTTAATATTATCTGCCAATTTAATCAGCTTCCAATTTCATATTAGTAACATTAGTAACCAGTTGCTTTCTATACTCGTTTAATTTCTCCTTAATCTTAAAATCATTATCAGCAATGACTGAAGCAGCAAATAGACCTGCATTAATAGCTCCCGCCTCTCCAATAGCAAAAGTAGCTACTGGAACGCCTTTTGGCATTTGGACAATAGATAATAATGAATCCTGACCTTCAAGGTGTTTTGTTGGGATTGGAACTCCCAAAACTGGTATTATTGTTTTAGATGCGACCATACCAGGAAGATGAGCTGCCCCACCCGCCCCTGCGATAATTACCTTAAATCCCTCACTTTCCGCTGTTTCTGAAAAATTATACATAAGATCTGGAGTTCGATGAGCTGATATAACCTTAGCTTCATATGTAATTTTAAATTTATCAAGAATATCTGCAGTATGCTTCATAATCGGCCAATCACTGTTGGATCCCATAATTATTGCGACCAGTGGTTTTTTCTTTTCCATTTTATTTCCCTTTAGATCTCGTAATAACTAAATTATTTCGATGAATTAAACTTTGTTCGTTGACATAACCCAAAATAGATTCAATTTTATCAGTTGAAAGTCCCTTAATCATATTTAGCTCATCTGAGCTATAATTAATGAGTCCCTGTGCCACCTCGCCTCCTTCAGCATCAAGACATTTCACTACCTCTCCTCGATCAAAATTACCATTCACTTTTGTCACTCCAACTGCTAACAAACTTTTCCCTTCTTCAACAAGAGCATTAATTGCCCCCGAATCAATAAAAACTTTTCCAGTTGACCGTAAAATATCTGCTAACCATTTTTTTCTTGCTAATTGCTTTGGCTCCCTACACTCAAGAAATGTACCGTAAAAATTATTGCTTCCAATCTCAGTAAGAATATTTTCTCTTCTTCCAGAGGCTATTATTGAATGAGTCCCACTTGATGCTGCTTTTCTAGCAGCCTGAATTTTAGTAATCATTCCGCCAGTTCCGACTGACGAAATAGTATCATTAGCTAGTAAATCTAATTTCTCGTCGTCAATATACGCATGCTCAACTAGATGTGCATTATCATTTCTTCTAGGGTCATCTGAAAATAATCCATCTTGGTCTGTTAATAATATCAATAAATCAGCTTCTAAAAGATTTGCAACCATCGCCCCAAGAGTATCATTATCTCCAAACTTAATTTCATCACTTGCTACCGTATCATTTTCATTAATTATAGGAATAACTTTCTTAATAATAAGATTGTTTAGAGTTGAACGTGCATTGAGATATCGTTTTCGATTACTTAAATCTTCGTGAGTAAGTAAAACTTGGGCCGATATTAAATTACACTTAGAAAATAATTGTTCGTATATTTTCAGTAAGCTCATTTGTCCAACAGCTGCTGCAGCTTGAAGTTCACTTAATTCCCTTGGTCTTTTAGCTATTCCAAGTTTTTTTAAGCCTGCAGCAATTGCACCACTTGAAACAAGTACTATTTCCTTGTCCTTGTTTGCTAATTTTTCTATCTGCTTCACCAAACTCAATAAACAACCCTCATCGATTCCATTACCATCATTTGTAATGATGCTAGATCCAAGCTTAATTATTATTCTTTTTGATTCGAGTAATTTTATTTGACTATTCATTTCGTTTTTCATTTTCAATATGCTTCATTATTGCATAAGTTAACTCTTTGCATCCATGACCATTAATTGCTGATATACAAAAAACCTCACCCTCCCAATCTAGCCTTTCTACTATACCCGCTGTAACTTCATCTACATTATTTACTAGATCCATTTTGTTTAAGACTAACCATCTTGGTTTAATAAATAATTTTTCACTATATTTTTTTAATTCATTAATAATGGCAACTGCCTCATCTACAGGGTTAACTAATTCGTCAAATGGAGCTATATCTAAAATATGAAGCAATAATTTTGTTCTATCTAGGTGCCTAAGAAACTGATGTCCTAATCCATGCCCGTCTGCAGCCCCTTCAATTAACCCTGGAATGTCAGCAATTACAAAGCTTTTTTGATGATCGACCCTTACAACGCCTAAGTTTGGCACTAGTGTAGTAAATGGATAATCTGCTACTTTTGGCTTAGCTGCTGAAACAGATCTTATAAAAGAGGACTTACCAGCATTTGGCATTCCCAATAAACCTACATCAGCAAGCACTTTAAGCTCTAAATATAATTCATATTCCTCACCAGGCTCACCACTCGTAAATTGTCTTGGCGCTCTATTTGTACTGGACTTAAAATGAACATTTCCAAGCCCACCTTTACCCCCTGCAGCAACTAATAAATTATCACCATGTCTCTCAAAGTCTGCTAGAATTTTCCCAGATTGCTTTTCAGTTATCACCGTTCCAACTGGGACTTTAAGAAGAAGATCGCTGCCTTTGGCTCCATAGCATTCTGCGCTACGCCCATTTTCACCTCGTTTTGCTCGATAATTCTTTACAAATCTATAATCAATTAATGTATTTACATTCTCATCTGATTCAAAATAAATAGAACCTCCTTTTCCGCCATCGCCTCCATTTGGGCCGCCCATAGGCTCATACTTTTCTCTACGAAAAGAAGCTATCCCATTCCCTCCATCCCCAGCAAATACCCTTATAATTGCTTCGTCAATAAATTTCATATTTTCCACCAAACAAAAAAGCCCTATCAAATGATAGGGCTTGGTCTATCTAATAAAACAAATTATGCAGTTAAGATATTTACTAATTTTCTTTTAAGCGACCCTTTTGTTGTGAAACTGACCTTCCCATCTGCCTTAGCAAATAATGTATGGTCTTTACCTATACCGACATTGCTACCTGGGTGCATTTTTGTTCCACGTTGCCTAAGAATAATACTTCCTGCCTTAACAAACTGATCACCAAAAGCCTTTAGACCAAGTCTTTTTGACTGAGAATCTCTTCCGTTTCTGGAACTTCCACCTGCTTTTTTATGTGCCATAAATGTAACCTTTAATAAATTATTTAACAGCTATTTTATCAATCTTTATTTCTGTGTAACTTTGTCTGTGTCCTTGAGACTTTCTATAATGTTTTCTGCGGTGCATTTTAAATATTTTAACTTTATCACCTCGACCATGAGATACAACAGTAGCATTGACAATGGCCCCAGCCACTATTGGAGTGCCTATTTTTACATTTTCTCCATCTACTAATGTTAAAACTGTATTGACACTAAATGTCTTACCAATTTCAGTTGCAATTTTCTCTACTTTTAGGGTATCTCCCTCAGAAACTTTAAATTGCTTGCCACCTGTTTTAATAACCGCGTACATTTAAATACCTTTTAAAAAATATATACTAAATAAGATCCGCGATTATACTAAATAAAAAGCAATTTATCAATTAAATACGAGCTCTTAAGCTTGGTTTATTGTGAATCTGTAATCTTATCGTAAAAAATATTATATGATAAAATGTTGAGTTAAAACTGAATAAAAAAAAACTTGTCATTTAATAAAATAATCTCGCCTATAAAGAAAGACTTAGACTCTGTTGATGTTGTGATAAAAAATTCACTTCATTCAGATATCACTATAGTCAATCAAATAGCCAACCATATCATTCAAAGCGGTGGGAAAAGAATGCGTCCTATTCTTCATCTTCTTCTTTCAGGATTATCCGGTGAGATCAGTCAAATAAACTATAATATCGCAGCAATTCTTGAGCTTATCCATACAGCTACGCTACTTCATGATGATGTTGTAGATCAATCCACTAAAAGAAGAAATATTACGTCTGCTAACATCGTATTTGGAAATTCGGCTAGCGTTCTAGTTGGAGACTTTATTTACTCAAGATCTTTTCAGATGATGAGTGAAATAAATAATATGGATGTCATGAAGCTTCTTTCAGATACAACAAATGCAATTTCAGAGGGAGAAATACTTCAATTACTAAATATTCATAATCCAAATATTGATGAACAGGAATATTTTAAGGTAATTGAATTTAAAACAGCTAAACTTTTTGAAGTTTGTGGCTCTTTAGCAGCCACCATAAATAATAATGAAAAAAAGATTAGCCAATGTGCAAAAATTGGGAGAAACTTTGGAATTATCTTTCAATTAACGGATGATATTCTCGACTATTCTGGTGAAGCCATTAATATTGGTAAGAATCTTGGGGCTGATCTAACGGAGGGAAAAATAACCTTACCATTAATATATGCATTAGAAAAAAGCAATAAATCCCAACAAGTGACAATCAAAAAAGCAATTAAAGAAGGTGGTATTAATAATCTGTCAGATGTTATGCAAGTTATAGAAGAAACAAATGCAATAAAAAGTGTAGAAAATAAATCACTTATTTACCTAAATGAAATCAAATCACTTCTTGATAGCTTTGAAGAATCTTCTTACAAAAAAACTGTAATGGAGTTAGCAGAGTTCTCCGTAGATCGGAAAAACTAATTTAATAGAATCTTATCCCCACTATCTATTCTGTAATAATTTAATTTAGCTTTATTACAGGTTTTTTCAAGCATATCGCCATGAAATACTAATTGTCCATCAATGTCTACCTGAGCAAAGCCAGAATGATAAAGAGTAACTTCCGCCACTCGATCACCTTGCTTTAGATAAAAGCTAGTATAATTATCATTTTCCTGTTCAGAATCTACTTTCCATCCATTGCCGCCAGATAGATCGTAGAGCCATCCAGTCAAATCAACCTCAACTTTGCAGACAACTGGGTCAAATAATGAAATTAGATCTAAATCTAGATTCAAGTTAGAATTTTCTATTTTTTTTTCATTCATAATTAATCTTTAATTTATCATATAATCACTAAAATTAATATGGTGTCGAATAATGAATTTACAAGCTAAAAAATGCATATAATTGGACTAACTGGAGGTATTGGCTCAGGAAAAAGCTTAGCTTCATCTATATTTGAAGACCTAGGAGTGCCAATTATCGATTTAGATATGATCGCTAAAAAAATCTCACAAAAGAATGAAGAAGGTTACAAAGAGATTGTAAAAAAATTTGGGTCATTCTACCTTGATCAATCAAAAAATATCGATAGAAAAAAATTACAAGCTGATGTGTTCTCAAAGCCACAATATAAGAAAATGCTTGAAGAAATACTCCACCCGCTAATTTATAAAGAATTTTTAACTCGTATCAAAGCAAATAATAATAAGATATATATTATTGTGGTTATTCCTCTACTTTTCGAAACGACAACGTACCAGAAAATAATTAATGAGAGCCTTTTGATTGATTGCTCTGAAGAATTACAGCTTAAAAGAATAATTAAAAGAGATGGAATTACAAATGAATTAGCAAAAAAAATTATGGGGGCGCAAATGACAAGAAATAAAAAAATAAATGAAGCTGATACCATTATAGAAAACAACGGGAGCAAGAATATACTTAAAACAAACATCCTGTATTATCACAAGGATATATTAGAAAAATTAAATGAGAAATTACTATGATTCGTTATGAATTCCCATTGAATGAAAAAACAAGGAAGTTTTTACGACTTGAAGAAATATTTGTGAAGGCTGAAATGCAACTTGCTAGTCGAATGAAAAATACGGGGTACGATTTATTTGAATCTCTATTTAATTTAATGGCATCAGCTTCAAGATCAGATATAAAGGTTGAGCTTATCCAGGAGCTTGAAAGACAGCGAGGTAGATTAGGTAAATTAAAAAAGACAAAAAAAAATATTATCCTATTAACTGACATTAAAAAGCTTAGAGGTTTGTTAGAGAGAAGCTCTATAAAGTCAGGGTTTTATTTTGGATCAGACAAATTTCTTCAAGAAATAAAGGCTCGTAGTGACAGTCCGTTTGGTATTTTATCAACTGATTTTCCTGAAATGCAACATTGGCTTCAGACACAAACACCAGAGTCTAGAAGGATATTCTTCAAGGATAAATTTTCCCCATTTATTCCAATCAAGAAAACTATTATTTGCCTTAATAATATTTTACGAAGAAATGTAATAATGGAATCTCAATTAACGAAAGATAATAGGTATGAAGTAAAATTAGATAGTTCACAAAAAAATGATTTTGTTGCCGTTGAATTATCAAAGGCCCCAGGATTAATTCCAGCTCTTTCATCCAACAAATACGCACTTAATATTAATTTTACGGCTATTAAAAAATCATTATCCGAAACAAAAAGATCTACGAAATTCAGAATTGGTGTCTCGAGCTATTAAAGATTAGATTAAATGAAAATATTATGTCCAACATGTAAAAAAAATATTGAGTACAATAAAAATAATTTATTTAGACCTTTTTGTAGTGAAAAATGTAGGTTAATTGATTTAGGAGCATGGGCTTCAGAGCAATATCAAATTTCTGGAAAAGAAAATGGGCAAGAATACGATGAAGAAATTTAAATTATTACTATTACTAGCGCTGATAACATTAAACAGTTATGCTGCAGATATAAAATTTAGCTCTAAAACTATCAAGTCTCCACGAGCTGGGATGAATATATCAGTAGGATTTTTTACTGTTTCTTCTAGTCAAGATCTATTAATTAAGTCTATTACGTCTGATTTAATTGGACGTATTGAAATTCATAGTATGGAGATGATGAAAACATCTGATGGTCTTGAAATAATGAAAATGCGCAAAATTGAATCTCCTAAAATTATCAAAGGGTTACCCTTTATATTAAAACCAGGCGGCAATCACTTAATGTTATATGAAATAGACAAAAGAATATCAGTTGCAGACGAATTGGTCCTTAAATTTACTCTGGAGACTAGTTCAGGTAAATTAATAGCCCAAAATGTTTTATTTAAAATAAATTAATTTGACCAAATATCTCGCTGAGATGCTATTCCTATAGCACCAGAATCTAATGCAATATTTACGTAGTTTTTTTTCATCCCCCCAAGGGCATAGATTGGGATATCAAATTTATTACTTATCTCTAGAAATTTACTCCAACCTATTGGCGGTATTCTAGGATGTGAAATTGTTTTATTTACTGGTGACAACACAACAAAGTCTATACCCTTATCTTGTGCAATTTTAACATCCACTTCTGAATGGCATGAAGCGCTAACAATTATATTTTTTGTTTTTTTTGTAAATTTTTTCAATTCAATTGAATTTAAATGAATGCCATCTACATTTATATCATTGGCCAACTCAATATATGAATTAAGAATAACTTTTGCTGAGAATGGCCTACAAATCTTTATAATCTCTAACGTAACTTTTTTTAACTCCTCTAGTGATAAATTTTTTTCTCTGATTTGTATCATTTTTAAACCTTGCTTTAGTTGTTTTAACAGCTGAGTCAAAAATATTTCTTTAGGTACCTCACTTATATTGGTAATACCGTACTGAGTTGGAAGTGATAGCGCATTTAATATAAAGACATTAGCAGGAAGTATGGTGGCCTTGTTCACCTCGCAAGGATTAATCCAAAGCAATTTCTGATTTTCTTTTGGGGTTAGCTCTCCATTCCATTTAGTTACCTTAAAAAAATACAACGTAACATTCTGATCTTCATGTGTGTAGTTACGAGTAACCCACCTCTCAAAATTAACTACATTAATACCTACTTCTTCTTTTAATTCTCGAGTAAGAGCTTCCTCAGGTGACTCATTCTTTTCTAACTTGCCTCCAGGGAATTCCCACCAACCAGACCAGGAGCGTGACTTTGGTCTTTGAGCCAAAAATATTTTTTTATTTGAATCGATAAGTAACCCAACTGCAACCTTGATATGCACTATTTAAGATCTATACTCTGAATTAATTTTGACATAATCATATGAAAGATCTGTAGTCCATACAGTACCAGTAAATTCACCTCTCCCAAGATAAACATCTAGTGTAATTTCCTGATTTTTCATCTCTTTCAAACCTATAGACTCCTTATAATCCTCAGCTAATGCTCCACTTTTGGCAAATTGCAACTGATTTAGGAAAACATCAATTAGATTTATATCTAGTGATTCAATAGGTGAGTTACCAATAGCAGCTAATATTCTTCCTAGGTTAGGATCAGACGCAAAGAAAGCTGTCTTAACTAATGGCGAATTTGCTATAGACTTTCCAACACCAATACATTCTTTTCTATTTTTTCCGCCATGAACGTTAATTGAAATAAATTTTGTTGCTCCTTCACCGTCCCTAATAATTGACTGAGCAAGAGTTTTAGAAGTTTCTAATAAAGCCTCTTTAAGTGAATAATAATTTTCATTCTTAGTATTAATTAGTTGATGATTAGACTGGTTTGTTGCAATTATAATAAACGAGTCATTTGTAGAATTTTCTCCATCGACAGTAATACAATTAAATGATTTATCAGCAATCTCTATAATCATCTCATCTAACATTTCTTTAGTAATATTTGCATTGGTTGCAACAAAACCTAACATAGTTGCCATATTAGGCTCAATCATTCCAGAGCCTTTACTTATTCCTGTTATATAAACTTCTGTATCTTGAATCATTACTCTTGTAGATGATGCTTTTGCGACTGTATCTGTAGTCATAATTGATTCGGCTGCATTTAACCAATTATTAGATTTAAGATCTTTAATAGCTACTGGAATACTTCTAGATATTTTATCAACGGGAAGATGGGTCATGATTACACCTGTCGAAAAAGGAATTATATCAACCGCCTTAATATTTAACTCATTAGCTAATACGTCACACACAGCTCTTGCATTTTTTAATCCGTCTTCTCCAGTACCTGCATTGGCAGATCCAGTATTTATAATAAGTGCTCTAGGAGAACTATTAATCTTGAGATGATCTTTAGCAACAATAACGGGAGCGGCAGTGAATTTATTTTTTGTAAAAATTCCTGACACAACCGCTCCGCTATCGATAGAGATAATTAATAGATCCCTTTGTGATTTATATCTAATTTCAGCCTCAGCTGTTCCTAACTTAATGCCTGAAATTGAATGTAATGCAGCATTTTTTTGAGCCTTTAAATTAACTGGCATTTTACTTCTTTCTCCATATTGTTCCACTAGAAGTATCTTCAAGTAAAATATCATGACTTTCAAGAAAAATTCTAATTTTGTCTGCCTCTGCAAAATCTTTATTTTTTTTAGCGGCTACTCTTTTGAGTATTAACTCATCGATATCAAAGTCATTTGTTTCTTTTTTCTCACCCTTTAGAAAAATTTCTGGGTCTTGATTTAAAATCCCAATAATATTTGCAAGTCTTAATAGAAGGTTTTGATCATCATTATTTTTGTTCTTATTTGCTTTATTTGCTAGTTCATAAAGAACAGCTAAAGCCTCGGCTGAATTAAAATCATCGTCTAAAGCCTCTTTAAATCTTTTTGCATAAGGGCTCTTCCAATCTATTAATTTTTTATTGTCTATAATATTTCTAATTGCTAAATATAGTCTAGTCAAACCTTGCTTTGATTCCCCAAGGTGTTTGTCCGAATAATTTAATGGGCTTCTATAATGTGCTTTTAAAATAAAAAATCTTATAACTTCGGGCTCAAAATGCTCAAGAATTGACCTTATCGTGAAAAAATTTCCCAGTGATTTAGACATTTTTTCATCATCAACTTTTACAAAACCATTATGAACCCAATAATTAGCCATTTTACAGTCATTTGCTGCCTCAGACTGAGCAATCTCATTCTCATGATGAGGAAACTGCAGATCTTGACCTCCGCCATGAATGTCAAAGTGGCTACCTAGTAGCTTGTTACTCATAACCGAACATTCAATATGCCAGCCAGGCCTCCCTTTACCCCAAGGCGATTCCCATGATGGCTCATTATCTTTTGCCGATTTCCACAGAACAAAATCAAATGCATTCTCTTTATTGTTATCAATAACAACACGATCTCCTGCCCTCAAATCATCAAGCATCTTTCCGGAAAGTTTGCCATAATTTTTGAATTTAGAAACAGAGTAGTAAACATCCTTATTGTCACCCAAATAGGCAAATCCTTTATCAATAAGTAATTTAATCATTTGGATCATGCCATCAATGTGATCAGTAGCTTTTGGCTCAATATCTGGCGGTATTACCCCTAAGACTGCAGCATCTTGATTCATTGCCTTAATATATTTATTAGTTAGCTCATGCATTGATATATTCTGATCAATTGATTTTGCTATTATTTTATCGTCAACGTCTGTAATGTTTCTAACGTACAGAACTTTATATTCACTTTCTTTTAGCCACCTATTTATTAAATCAAAAACGACCAGAACTCTAGCGTGTCCTAAATGACAATAGTCATATACCGTCATCCCACAAACATACATGCGAACCTCATTAGAATTAATGGGTTTAAAGGTTTCTTTCTTTTTAGAAAAACTGTTAAATATTTTAAGCATTTAAATTAGTATAGGTAGGTATGTAGTAATGATCTAACATTTATGATAAATTTTGGCATGATTTTGCAAAAATTATATCACGTGCCAGATGCAGGTTTGTCTGGTTTAACTTATCAACTTTAAAAATATATACAACATGAAAAAATTATTAAACATTACATTATTCTTTTATTTGCTTTTTATCTCTCTATTGGGCTACTCAGAAAACATAGAAAAGCTTAATATTGAAACCTCTCATGGAAATATGATCATCGAAATTTATCCAGATAAAGCACCAATAACAGTAAAAAACTTTTTAAGCTATGTCGATAAAGATTTCTATAATGGAACTATCTTCCATCGGGTTATTGATGGCTTTATGATTCAAGGTGGAGGGTTCACCAAGGACATGGAGCAAAAAGAATCAGATGCTCCCATAAAGAATGAGGCAAATAATGGCCTTAAAAATTTACCTTATAGCATTGCTATGGCTAGAACATCAGATCCTGACTCAGCCACTTCGCAGTTTTTTATTAACGTTGCAAATAATTCTTTTCTAGACTATCCAGGACAAGATGGAGCTGGCTATTGTGTATTCGGTAAAGTAGTAGATGGAACAGAGGTCATTGATAAAATTGGAAAAGTTGCATCTAGTTCAAGTAATGGACATCAAGACGTTCCAACCGAAGCAATTATGATAGAGGAAGTCCTCTCTGATTAAGATTAAGAATTCTGCAATTTTTGTCTCTGATATTCATTTATCTGAAACAGAGGCAAGAACCATTGATAGATTTATTTATTTTCTCGAAAATGATGCAATTAAACATGAAGCATTGTTTATTCTAGGTGACTTATTTGATTACTGGATAGGAGATGATGCAAATACATTCAAGGTAATCAAGAGCTCTTTGAAAGAACTGTCTAAGGAAGTAAAAATTTATTTTATAGCTGGTAATCGTGATTTCTTGATTGGGGATAAATTCTTGTCTTCCTCTCAGGTAAGCCTGTTAAAAGACCCAACATTGATTTCACTTGGCGACACTATAACCCTAATTATGCATGGGGACACATTGTGTACAGATGATATTGATTATCAAAAATGGAGAGCTCAAGTTCGCTCAAAAGAATGGATTAATAATTTCTTAGAAAAACCACTTACGGAGCGGATGAAAATTTGTGAGGAATTGAGAGATCAAAGTGAAAGTAAAAAGAAAAATAAAAGTGATTCAATTATGGATGTAAATGACAGAGCAGTTGAAGAGATATTGCGTAAAAATAATTACCCAAAATATTTAATTCATGGACACACACATCGCCCTAACATTCATGATTACTTACTAGAAAGTCGATTTTTACAACGCTGGGTTCTTGGTGACTGGCATATGAATGGTAACTATATTTTATGGGAAGATAATAAACTAAAATACATAACACTTAGTTTGTCTTCGTAGCAAACTCATGCTTACGATTTATTGCTGCTGCTTTATTTAAGACTCCATTAATGAACTTATGTCCGTCTGTGCCTCCAAAAGATTTTGCAATTTCAATAGCTTCGTTTATGACTACCCTGTAGGGAACCGATGGAGAGAATTTTAGCTCGAACAATGAGCAGTAAATAATAGCTAACTCAATTGGACTTAACTCATCATAATTCTTATCTAGATAGGTAATAATTTCTTTTTTCAGTAAATCGAAATTGTCAAATACACCATCAACAACCTCTAAAAAAAATGCTTCGTCTGCCCTAATAAAATCAGGATCATCCTGAATATCTTTTTTAATCTGCTTAATATCAAAATTATTAACAAGGGCTCTATACACCCCCTTCATAATCAACTCACGTGACTTCCTACGACTATTAATCTTTTTTTTTGGGGATTTTAAGCTCTTCTTATCAATCATATTTTCTTACCAATTTAACCATTTCTATTGCAGCTAGTGCTGCCTCCTCACCTTTTATTTTAGTGCGTGCAAAAGCTTCATCACTGGAGTTTGTTGTGATAATGGCATTAATGATAGGGATATGATAATTTAATTGAAGCTGAAGTAATCCATTAGCAGATTGATCTGAAACTATCTCAAAATGATAAGTTTCACCCCTTATTACTGCACCGATACCAATTAATACATCAAACTTTTTTTGTCGGGCAAAGCTATCCAACATAATCGGAATTTCAAGTGCCCCAGGGACTGACTCATGAGTAATATTATTACTTAAGACACCCTCTATCTTTAACTTATTTATACATTCATCACAAAGTTCTCTTACAACCTTCTCATTAAATCGTGATGAAACAACACCAACCTTTAGGGTTTCTAATGCCTCGTTTTCCAAAAATATTCCAATCTTAAAATTAGTGGAATATGATTATACCTTTTTGGAGGGCATTAGATATCCCCCACAAAATTGGGAGCCCGACTACAATCCAAGCAAAAGGTAATATTAATTTCTGTATTGCTTGATTAGATTCACCTTTACTTACTAACAAAGCATTATCAGAGTCTTTTTTAGCAGCAACCTCTTTTTCTTTAGATAATTCAGCATCGGACATAAAATGTTTTTTATCCAAGGGTTTAACGAAGTAGTTTAAAATAAATCCGAGCACAAGAAGACAGGCAAGCATTGTAAAGCTTGAGTTGTATGCCTCAGCTTGAGGCACACCCGCTTGAAGCTGGTACTCTCTCACATAGGACATAATAGCTGGGCCTAGAATACCTGCGGTAGCCCATGCAGTTAGTAACCTCCCATGAATAGCACCCACATGCTGAGTTCCAAAAATATCTGCCAAATAGGCTGGAATTGTTGCAAAACCTCCACCGTACATCGTTAAAATAACCAGATTAATTAGAACAAAAAGGGCAATATATTGATTAAGGCCAGCCCATGGTGCTGAAAAATATAAAAGGGTTCCTAGACTAAAGAATATTGAATAAGTTAATTTTCGGCCTAAGTAATCCGATGAGGACGCCCAAATAATTCGCCCAATAATATTAGCTAAAGATAATAGCGCTACAAAACCACCAGCAATGGCCCCAATTTCACCTGCAGAGAAATTTTGTGCAGCAATTTCTTGGAACATTGGTTTTGCGACAGCTAAAACTCCAATACCTGCAGAAACATTCAAACATAAAACTCCCCATAACAACCAAAACTGATAAGTTTTATGGGCATGGCTAACATGGACATGACCTTTGGCAATCATTGCAGTATTTTTTTTAACCTCTTTTTTTCCTTCCACTTTAAAATCTGCAGGTGGAACCCTATAACCAAAAGCACCAATAGTCATTACAATAAAATAAAAGCAACCCATGTACAAAAGTGCATTACCAACACCAAAGGCATCGATAAGATTTGCCGCAACTGGAGTTCCTATCATTGCGCCTCCTCCAAAACCCATAATTGCCATGCCAGTCGCTAAACCTCGTCGATCTGGAAACCATTTAATTAAGGTTGATACCGGTGATATATAACCTAAACCTAGACCTATTCCACCAATAACACCAGCTCCCAGCCAAATTAACCATAACTGATGTGAAGCAACACCAAAAGATGAAATGATAAGACCTCCTCCCCATAAAATAGCTGCAGCAAACCCAGCTTTTCTCGGTCCAGCTCGTTCTAACCAATGCCCAAAGACGGCAGCAGAAAGGCCTAAGCAAACAATTGCGATTGAGAAAGTCCACACCACGTCACTTAGGAACCAATCACAGGATGTAATAAAAAGACGATCGTATAATGATGTCGACATCGCATCACATTGGTTACCAATTAATGTAAGTAGCCCCTTCCCTTTAGCAGGCCAGAAAACACTAAAGCCATAAATCATACCAATAGACAAATGGATTAATAAAGCTGCTGGTGGAACTAACCAACGGTTATATGATGCGTTGGCAACAATACGCTCCCTCGAAAGAATAGACATTTGATCCCCTATTTATTTAATTAAATAATTTGTTTAAATAAAAATTTAACACGTCTTGGTATATTTTTAATATTTTATTTTAAAAAAACTGTCATAAAACTGTCATAAAAATGTCATACTATATTTAAATGAGAGCTAACATACTTATAGTAGAAGATGAAGAATCAATACTGGAATTGATTGCAATTAACCTTCATCAATCAGGTTTCAATCCTATTCGCGCACTTAATGCTGAGTTCGCTGATAAATTAATTCACGAAGCAATTCCAGATTTAATTATTCTTGACTGGATGCTACCTGGAATGAGTGGAATTGAATTTGCTAAAAGACTTAGATCAGATGCTACAACAAAAAAAATACCAGTCATTATGTTAACGGCTAAAAGTGAAGAAGAGAATATGATACAAGGTTTAAATTCAGGTGCTGATGATTATCTAACAAAACCATTTAGCCCAAGAGAGTTGGTTGCAAGAATAAACGCAATTTTAAGAAGAAAGGCACCAGAATTAATAGATGAACCAATTAAGATAAATGCCTTACATTTAGATCCTTCCACCCATCGAATTAAGTCAAATGATACTTCAATTAGAATGGGTCCAACTGAATTCAAATTATTACATTTTTTTATGAAAAATCCTGACAGAGTTTTTACTAGGAACCATATCCTTGATAAAGTTTGGGGAAGTCAATCAGATATAGATGATAGAACTGTAGATGTTCACATAAAAAGACTCAGAGATTCACTATCTGTGAAAGGCCACCAAAAATTAATCCAAACAGTTAGAGGAATGGGATACCGATTCTCTGAAAATCCAGAAAACTAATTACTCAAATAAACTATTATAATTAAACACAAATAATTAAATCAGGCGGCTATAAATTGCAAGACATTCGTTGGAGTACATTTTGGTTTTTACTACTTGAAATATTTTTATATTTCATTGTGTCATCAATTTTCAGTCAAAAATTTGCCGTCATTTTTGTACTAGTAACGCTAATTCTTTTTATATTTATACATATTTTTTGGATATATAAACTCAGTAAATGGGTTGAGTCACCAAGCCTAAAGAATTTACCAAATGGAACAGGTATTTGGCAAAACATATTCGCCAAAATATACAGAACCTATCGTCAACAAAAAAAATCTCAGACACAATTAACGTCAACATTAGATCAATTTATTCAGGCTGCAGAAGCTATAAATGACGGAATTATAGGTGTGAATGAAGAAAATGAAATTCTATGGTCCAATAAAAAAGCACAAAGAATGTTAAATATAAATCCAAAAAAGGATTACAACCAACCTATTAATTATATATTTAGAAATACAGCCCTTTCTAATTATTTAGTAAAAGAAAATTATGAGGAACCTATAAGTATTCATAATCCAACTAATAAATTAGATATTGAAATAAAAGCTACGTTCTTTGGAGAAAGTCACAAATTAATAACGTGTAGAGACTTAACATCATTAAATAAAATTGAAAATCTTAGGAAAGATTTTGTATCAAATTTTTCTCACGAATTAAAAACACCCTTAACTGTTATCTCAGGGTTTCTTGAAACACTTGAGGATAGAAAAACCATTGATGATAAATCAAAAGAAATAATTTTATTAATGTCCAAACAAGCCCATAGAATGAAAAAGTTAATTGATGACTTGTTATTGCTTTCTAACGTTGAAAGTGACTATTTACATAATCGCTCTGAAAAAATTATCATGAAGGATATGTTTAGGAAACTAAAAAATGAAGTATCTTTAATAGACCAGCAGCAGCATAAAATAATTTACTCAATTAACAGTGAAATAAACTTATATGGTTCAAAATCTGAAGTTTATAGTGCCTTTATAAATCTACTAACAAATGCAATAAGATATACCGATAAAGAAGGGGAAATTAGTGTTAGCTGGAATAAAATAAATAATGATGCAATATTTCAGGTTATTGATAAAGGTATTGGTATACCAGAAGAACATGTAAATCGGATTACGGAAAGATTTTATCGAGTTGATGAAGATCGAAGTAGGGAATCTGGAGGAACTGGGCTAGGCTTATCGATTGTTAAGAATGTTATGCATCAACACCAAGGAGAAATAAGAGTAGCGAGTGAGCTTAATTCTGGAAGCTCATTTAAACTGATCTTCCCAACTGAAAGAATATTATTTAAATAATGTTTCGTATTCTACTCATACTTATATTGTTGACTGGGTGCGCAAACAACACCCTAAAAAATAAAGACTCAACCCAATATGATAGATCATCCGTTAGTCAATTCGGAAAAACTGACTTCGATCGAATGGCTGATTACGAAATTAGAGAGAATATTGAGAGTCTAAAAATATTAATGGTTAAATTCTACAAAAGAAACCCTAAAGAACTTAGGAAAACATCATCTGATAATGCTGAAATAGTAACTAATTGGGTTTTCAATGCAAAACATGACTGGAAATTTAAATCTATAAACTTTGCTCAGGGAACAGATGCATTAAATCAAGCATTCGATGAATCATTTGAGGGGGATCGTGTTCTTTCATTAATTACAGGTTTATACACTATGATTAAAAAGGCACATGGGGATAAAATAGAATTTTTTGTTTTTGACTCTCTTAATGCTCAATCAATATATAATTCTGCAAGGAATATTGAAATCGTTTTATGGAAATTATCAACTAAAAGAAATATTGCTGGACAGCTTTTCTTGGTATCAAATGAGATGAATGAAAAAAATTCAAATCTATCTTTTGAGCGAGAATTCGGAAAAATAATTGGAAGAATTGATTATTTTGCATATGCATTATCTGAAAAATCTGAGAGAAGTATAACGCGAGCTCTTCAAAGTATTGCAACAGGAATATTCCTTCCCTTTTAACTAAAGAAGAATCTTTTCAATTCCGCCATTAGTTGCTTTTTCAACATATTGTTCAAGCCATTGATTTCCCAAATTATTTTTAGCTAACTCAACCACAATATAATCTGCAGTAGTATTTGTATCATCACCATAGCGAGCGAGGCCTTGCAAACACGAAGGGCATGATGTTAGTATTTTTATTGGTAGCTTCTCATCTATTACTTTTGGTAGCTTTCTTATACCCTTCTCAATTTCCTCTTGTTTTCTCATTTTTACTTGTGAAGCTATGTCTGGACGACTAACAGCAAAAGTTCCAGATTCCCCACAACACCTTTCATTTAATGGAACATCTTCCCCCATTAATGTATTTGTAACCTCAGTAGGTGAATATGTCTTCATTGGAGTATGGCAAGGATCATGATACATATACTGCTGACCACTAACCCCATCCATTTTGACACCCTTTTCCATTAAATATTCATGTATATCAAGCAATCTACAGCCTGGGAATATTTTCTCAAACTCATATTTTTGGAGTTGATCCATACATGTACCACACGATACAATTACTGTTTTTATATCTAAATAATTAAGTGTGTTTGCAATTCGATGGAACTGAACTCTATTTTCTGATGTTATTTCCTGACCTTTGTCATGATTTCCTGATGAGGTTTGTGGGTATCCACAACACAAATAACCTGGAGGAAGGACTGTAATTGCACCCACCTCATATAACATTGCTTGGGTTGCTAAACCAACCTGAGAGAATAGTCGCTCAGAGCCACAGCCTGGAAAATAAAAAACTGCATCTGAATTTTCATCAATCTTATTTGTATTTCTAATTACCGGTACAATTTTATCATCCTCAATTCCTAACAAACCTCTGGATGTCCGAGTTGGCATACTTTTCGGCATTGGCCTATTCATAAAATGAATAACCTGTGAAACAACAGAGGGTTTACCTACTGTTGGTGGGGGACTTTTCTTAAAATAGTTAATTGCTCTAATTTTTTTAAGGAAGTTATGACCAATTCTTTGGGCTCGATATCCAACATCGACCATCATCTTTCTCATTAATTTAATAGTTACAGGATCTTTTAAATTTAAATAGGTCATTGCAAGCGATGTGCCAGCATTAAAATGTTTCTGACCCTGCTCCCTAAGAAAGTTTCTCATAGCAATAGAGACATCTCCATAATCAATATTTACTGGGCATGGATTTAAGCATTTATGACAAACCGTACAGTGATCTGCTACATCATTAAACTCATCAAAATGCTTTAGTGAGATACCTCTTCTTGTTTGCTCCTCATATAAAAATGCCTCAATGAGCAATGAAGTGGCAAGAATTTTATTTCTAGGACTATAAAGAAGGTTTGCTTTTGGAATATGAGTAGAACAATCCGGCTTACATTTTCCACAACGCATACAATCACTTATTGAATCAGCAATTTCTCCTATTGCAGACTCCTCCATAATGATCGATTCCTGTTCTAATAAACCAAAACTTGGTGTATAAGCATTTTGAAGTCCGGAGCCAGGCAAGAGCTTACCTTTATTAAAGTGACCATTTGGATCCACTTTAGATTTATAGTCTACAAAACTATTTATAGTAGCTTCATCGAGGAACTCCATTTTAGTAATACCGATTCCATGTTCCCCAGAAATAACACCATCTAGATTTTTTGCTAGTTCCATTACCCTAACAACAGCTCTCTTTGCTTCTAGCATCATTTCATAACTATCTGAATTAACTGGGATATTTGTATGAACATTACCATCTCCTGCATGCATATGCAGAGCAATAAAAAGTCTCGACTTTAATATATCCTGATGAATATCATCAATCTTTTTAAGTATTAATTCATACTCTCTTCCAGAAAAAATTTTCATTAATGGTATTTTTATTTCTTTTTTAAAAGAAATTTTAAGTTCCTGAGATTGAATGGCCTCAAATAAATTCTTATAAGCTTCTTGAAAATCAGGTAAATTAATAAATTCACTGATTGAGTCATCCATTTTTATTAGGTATTCTTTCCACTTGTTAATAACTTCATCAATAAGTGAGAGGCTAAGTACTTTTTTATTCTCAAATAAAGTCTCATCAATATCTTGATTGTGTAGGCTAATTAAATCTTCAGTTAGGTATCTTCGTATTTCCTGAACAATTTTTAATTTGTTTGATATAGATAGCTCTATATTTATGCGGTCAATACCATTTGAATATTCACCCAATTTAGGCAGTGGAATTACAACATCCTCATTAATCTTAAAAGCATTAGTATGTTTAGCAATGGCAGCTGTTCTTGCCCTATCGAGCCAAAAGCGCTTTCTTGCTTCTGCAGAAACTGCAATAAATCCCTCACCATCTTTTGAGTTTGCTATCTGAACAACTTTTGAGGCAGCAATACCAACCAAATCTTCATTATTACTTGCGATATCTGCAATCAGAATCATTTTTGGTCGCATTGATCTAGCAGCCTTAGTGCTATACCCTACGGCTTTAATGTATCGCTCATCTAAATGTTCCAAGCCTGCTAACAATACATCTTCTATATTATCTAAATAATCTTTAATTTCTACAATACCAGGTACCGCTGTCGATACATTGCCAAAAAATTCAAGGCAGACCGTTCGTATATGTTGAGGCATCTTATGAAGAATAAAAGTTGCTGATGTAATCAGCCCATCACAGCCTTCTTTTTGTATGCCAGGAAGTCCGCTTAGAAATTTATCTGTTACATCCTTACCTAACCCTATTTTTCTGAAATTTTTTCCAGGTATCTCTAAAATCTCTGGATCATCCTTCGGAATAATTCCGTCCTTATCAAACTTAGTAATCCTAAACCTTGCCAGGTCTATATCATGAATTTTTGATAAATTATGATCTAATCTCTCAATTTCCATCCAATCACCATTTGGGTCAACCATTTTCCAAGAAGCCAAATTATCTAGTGCTGTTCCCCAAAGAACAGCCTTCTTACCTCCAGCATTCATAGCTACGTTACCACCAATACATGATGCATCAGATGATGTTGGGTCTGTTGCAAATTCAAGGCCTGCATCAGAAGCTATCTCCATTGCCCTTCTTGTTACTACCCCAACCTCGCATCGAATTGTAGGAACAGATTCAGATAGTCCCGGTAAATTTTTAAATTCAACGCCACTAATCCTATCGAGTTTTTCAGTATTAATTACTGCTGTCATTGGTATTAAAGGAATTGCACCTCCTGTATAGCCAGTACCTCCTCCTCGAGGAATAATTGTTAATTCAAGGTCAATACATGCCTTAACAATGCCAGATATTTCTGATTCTTTATCTGGGTTGATAACGACAAAAGGAAATTCAACTCTCCAATCAGTAGCATCTGTAACGTGAGATACTCTTGCCAATCCATCAAATTGGATATTATGTTTTTTAGTGTATCGCTTTAATTTTGATAAAACTTTTTTTCTATGTTTTTTTGCATTTTTAAAATCAAATTCAAATTTCAGAATGGCTGCAAGCGAAGCAGTAGTGAGCTGTGCTACCTTTATATTGCCAAAGCTTCTATCTTCAATAGACTTAATTCGATGTCTCATTGCTTCAACTAATTGCTTAAACCGCTTAGGATTTTCAATTAAGTCATCATGTAGATATGGATTTCTTGAGACTACCCATAAATCTCCTAGAACCTCAAAGAGCATTCTTGCAGAACGTCCAGTCTTCCTTTGCGCCCTAAGCTCATCAATAATTAGCCAAATCTCCTCCCCAAGAAAACGTAATACAATTTCTTTGTCTGAAAAAGAGGTGTAATTATATGGAATTTCTCTAAGGCGAGTTGAGAACTGTGATTGGGCTTTTAAAAAATCAGGGGATACAGATGCGTTCATTGGGTTTCGAATTGTAGATTAATAAAATCATAGCATGTTGGATGCCGCCATACAACGTCAATTCTATTAGGGTTATTTAGCTAATTATGAGAAAATTTCGTCATACATTTAAATGATTAAAATTTTGAGAATAAGTTCATGCTTTGGATAAAATCCTTTCATATAATTTTTATGGTTACATGGTTTGCAGGTCTTTTTTATTTACCAAGGCTTTTTGTTTATCATGCAATGACAACCGATAAAGTCGGCCATGATCGGTTCGTCATTATGGAGCGTAAGTTGTTTTATGGGATCATGACTCCAGGAGCACTACTAACTATTATTTCTGGTGTTTGGCTTTGGTTTGACTATAACTTTTTCGGGCTTTGGTTAAATCTGAAATTATTTTGTGTAATACTGCTTATCTTTTATCATTGTTTATGCCTTAAACATCTCATAAACTTTAGGAATAAAAAAAATAAACGTGGTCATGTTTATTTTAGATGGTTTAATGAATTTCCTGTGATACTTTTAATTTTAATCGTTATATTAGTAGTTATAAAACCATTATGAATAATATTTTAATATGTGGATCAATTGCATACGACACAATCATGGTATTTGAAGATTATTTCAAAGACCATATCCTTCCTGATCAAATTCATAAATTAAGCGTATCTTTTTATGTCCCCGAACTAAAGAAAAATTTTGGTGGTACAGCAGGAAATATTGCTTATAACTTAAGGTTACTAAATAGCGCTCCAATTATAATGGCTACTGCAGGTGATGATTTTTCACTATATTCTGACAGGCTAAGTAAATTAGAGATTGTGCAGGACTATATAAGAATTATTCCTGGGACACATACAGCCCAAGCATTTATCACTACCGATCTTGATGATAATCAAATCACTGCATTTCATCCTGGAGCAATGTCCCAGTCCCATAAAAATACTATTTCAACAATCTCAGAAGATATATGTCTCGCAGTTATTGCTCCAGATGGAAAAGATGGCATGATTAATCATTCTAATGAGTGCCATGAAGCAAATATCCCAATTCTATTTGACCCAGGACAAGGTTTGCCCATGTTTAATCAAGAAGAATTATTAACTTTTATTGAACAAGCTTCTTACATAGCTGTTAATGACTATGAAGCTCAAGTCCTATCTAAAACTGCTAATCTTAGTATTGAAAATATTTCTAAAAAAGTTACTGCATTAATAATTACTAAGGGGAGTGAAGGCTCTTTAATCTATACAAATAATAAAATTATAAAGATTGATCCTTTTCCTGCTGACAAAATTATTGACCCAACAGGATGTGGAGATGCATATCGATCAGGGCTAACCTATGGAATTGTTAATAAATTAAGTTGGGAAAAAACAGGTTTGCTAGCCTCTATTATGGGCGGAATTAAAATACAATCGCAAGGAGGGCAGAATCATACCTCCTCAATAAAAGATATTGAAAATTATTTTGGAGAGAGCCTAAGGTAGGTCTCTACTGTCCGAACAAACTGATATAACAGACATAGATTCAATACAGTAAGCTGACAATTTTCCACCCCAAACACATCCAGTATCAAGAGTTATTCCATACTTGTGCTTTTGAATTCCTATAGCAGACCAATGTCCAGAAATAATAAACTCAGGTCTTGCCTTTTTCGTTTTTATATCAAACCAAGGAGTTAAATTATCAGGAATGTTATTCAAGCCTGACTTATAGCTAAAATCTATAGCATTATTATTATTTAGACATCTAAGTCGCGTCATTACATTAATTGCTAATCTTTGTTTATCTTCTTTTTTATTTGATAGGGACCATCTATCGGGAGTGTTTCCATACATTCTCTTAAAGAAGTCATTAGGATTTTTTTGTAGGGATAGCATCAAATCTTCTGATAAATCTAACGCATCATCAGTTGACCAATCAGGTAATAATCCTGCATGTACCATAAGTAAATCTTTTTCCTTATAGATGAATGGCCAAAAAAGCATCCAATCAACATACTTATTAAGATTCTCTGATGATAGGATCGGTATAAGTGTATCTGTTGATGACATTTTTCTTTGATTAAAAGCGGCTGAAAGAAAATGTAAATCATGATTGCCGAAGACAATTTTTAAATTTTCTCGGTGTTGATAGCACCAGTCTAGAGTTTCGAGAGAGCCTTTGCCCCGATTTATTATATCCCCAACAAGCCAAAGCTCATCTACCTTACTATTAAAATTTATTTTTTTTAATAAATTTTGCAACGAATAAAAACAACCTTGTATATCACCAATTGCATAGGTTGCCATTTATTTATTAAATACTGCCTCCAGATGCATTAGCCATGAATATTACAGCAGCTGCAACTTCTTCATCAGTTAAGGAAGTATTTCCTCCTTTAGCTGGCATTGTCCTGATACCATTAATAGCATTACTAACAAGCATATCTTTACCCTGAGCAATTCTTGGTCCCCACTGCCCTTCGTCTCCAATTTTAGGTGCATTCATTAATCCACTTGCATGACACATCGCACAATTAGCCTGTGCGATCTTCTCACCAGAAATAGCAGACTTTGTATCTGATGTTGAATCTTTCATAACTTTAACTTCTGCTACTGGTGCTATATTCTCTATACTAGGTTTTTTTTCTCCAACTATTTTATCTGGAGATTCACTTGGTTCATATTTAGTAGTTGCAAATACAATTAAGATAATCGCGCCAACTAAACTACCAATAACGACACCAACAGTCTCTAAAACACTTCTTAATTCAGTTCCTTTACTCATATTGTTTCCCTTCACTTTAAAAATATTATATAAATTGATACTTAAAATAATGATCTATTAAAAATGCTGTAAAAATCAAACCTAAATATAATATTGAATACCTAAAAATTTTCATGGATAGTTTATCAGAATAATTTCGATATAACATCACAACATAATACAAAAAGTATGCATTCAGAATGGTAGCAATGACAAGGTAGATCAACCCAGTCATACCCACACTAAAGGGCATGAGTGTAACAATAATTAAAATTATTGTGTATAAGAGAATATGGAGTAAAGTAAACTTCTCGCCATGCGTTACAGGCAACATAGGCATTGCAACCTTAGCGTATTCT
The DNA here is from genome assembly GCA_028351715.1 of Methylophilaceae bacterium. GTDB lineage: Bacteria > Pseudomonadota > Gammaproteobacteria > Burkholderiales > Methylophilaceae > BACL14. The sequence goes on from JAOMKM010000006.1 coordinate 39,368, forward strand.
TCACGCCTATATAATGCTAATGCCCAAAAATGAGGCGGAGTCCAACAAAAAATTATTAAAAATAAAATTAATGCTTCTGGCGCAACTGAGTTATTAACAGCAGCCCAACCTAAAACAGGCGGCATAGCCCCTGATGCTCCTCCAATAACAATATTCATAGGCGTTGCTGGTTTTAAGAATATAGTATAGATCACAGCATAAGAAAAAAAAGTAGCTAACGTAAGCCACATAGTTAAGAAATTTACAAAATAGAATAATATTAATAGTCCCAAACCTCCAAGAGCTGTTGAAAATACTAATGTTTCTTTATGAGAAACTTGTCCTGTTGGTAGTGGACGGCCTCTTGTTCTAGCCATTACTGCATCAATTTTTTCTTCTATTAAACAATTAAATGCTGCCGCTGCTCCAGAAACAAAACCAATACCAATGCTCGCAGCGAATAATATATCAATTGGCACCATTCCTGGAGTAGCTAGGAACATTCCAATTATCGCAGTAAATATAATTAGTGCTGTAACTCTTGGCTTACATAAAGCAAAAAAGTTTTTTAAGCTCTCATTTGAGTAGTAATTTTTCTGAACAACTGCTTTACTCATATTCTTCGTAATCTTGAATTAATAATAACGACTATTATAACTAATAATGCAGCTCCTAGGTTATGCATTGTAGCCAATGCAATCGGTAAATAAAATATTAAATTAGCTATACCAATAATAAATTGAGATATTAAAACAAGAATCAAAAGATTACGATAAAATCGAATTCCAGGATATCGAGATAAAAGGTATACAAAGAATAAGAAATAAGCGACTAGAATGACCGCCCCAACTCTATGGACCCATTGAATCGCATGAAGGGCTTGAATTGAAAGGCTATCTCCTTCCGCAGTTACACCTAAATCTCTGAAGATAGAAAATCCATTTCTAAAATCCATATCAGGAACAAGAGATCCATGACAGGTTGGAAAATCTGTGCATGCTAATGCAGCATAATTAGTGCTAGTCCAGCCACCGAGGAAAATCTGAACAAATAATAATACTATTGCAAGCCTTGCAATCAGAATTAAATTTTTATCAACTATTAATCCTGTTGTACCAAGGTGGCGATGAGTGATGAAAGTCAATAATCCTAAAATTGTCATTCCACCGATTAGATGCAAACTAACAATAACTGGTTTCAATAATTCAGTTACAGTCCACATTCCAAGAGCTGCCTGGAATATAACTAATAAAACTAGAAATAATGGGAGATATAAAGGTACTCTAATCTGATGGCGATTTTTAATAGCTAAAAAAGAGAGGGCTGCAATTAATAAGCCTAAACCTCCAGCCAAGTAACGATGAATCATTTCTCGCCAAGCCTTTCCTACTTCAACAATATTATCTGGATACATATTATTAGCCTTGGCAATAGCTTCCAAACTTTCTGGAACAGTAAGTGTACCAAAACAACCGGGCCAGTCAGGGCAACCCAGACCGGCATCAGTTAATCGGACATAAGCACCAAAAACAACTACGCATAGCGTTAAAAATGTAGAAAAAAGTAATAATCGTTTGAACCAAATCATAAATTAACTTTCAAAAATTTAATGTAAACTTCTTTTGACACTCTAATTATACAGTCACTGTGCGACGGGTTATTGAATATGGCAAAAAAAATTTTATCTGTTTTAGTAGGACTCTTTTTGATTGGAATTGTTTCATTAAGTCTAGTTAAAAAAAATATAAACGACTTTAATATGATTTCCATATCGGGAGAAAATATATCAACCCACGAGCTTCGCGGCAAGGTATACCTTATCAATTTTTGGGCCACAGACTGTCCAGGCTGTATCAATGAAATGCCAGAATTGATTAATACCTATAATAACTATAAAAAACAAAACTTTGAGGTTATTGCGGTTGCTATGTTTTATGATCCTCCAAATCGAGTCCTAAGCTTTGCAAAAGATAAAAATCTACCCTTTCCTGTTGTTCTTGATATTGAAAAGAAGATTATGAATAATTTTAATGGTATCAAATTGACTCCTACATCTATACTAATAGATCATAAGGGAAAAATTGTTAATACAATAATTGGAGAAATAAACTTTCTAGAATTTAATCGGGATTTAGAAGCTTTACTTAAAAAAGCTAACGCGCGTTCCTAATTAATCTTTCAATATCTTTAATAATACCTGTTGGCTCAGTACCATCTTTATATTGCATCATTAAATTTCCATAAGGGTCGATCAAGTAGATTGAATTACTTTTTAATTCTGGATTACCCTTAAATACAGTTATGATAGATTCAAATTTAGTCATTGATACATCTATATATTTTTGACCTGGGTATTCTTTTTTATAACGCCCCCAATCTAACTTAGTTTTTGATAAAACTAGACGCTCTAATTTATCCTGATCTTTGCCAATAGCTAATCTAATTTGCCTTATTTGATAAAGTTTTTCTTGGCATAATTCATTACACTTATCTTTGATATAAAAAGCTAAAATCCACGTTCTATCATGACTATAAATTTTATCGTCAGAGAAAGACCTCATTTCTATAGGGCCTAAATTAATAATAGGTGAAACCAACTCACCATTATTTACAGTCTTTACACCATCCTTATAATCTGAAAAAAATACAAGGTACCATGATAAGAATATTGGTACAAAAAACATTAGCGCAATCCCAATTAATGCTAATCTTCCCTTTGATTTATTATTCATCATTATGAGTTTTTATCCCTAACCGTAAAAATATAATAAGTAGTGTTAACGCAAAAGCAAACCATTGAAATGCGTAGCCGTAATTTTTATCTGATCCGGGAGCGGGTAATTTAAAACTGGACTCATAATCACGGTCTAGAAGTGGCTCTAAATAAACCATATAAGGTAAAAATTTTGAAGAGTAAAAATTATTAAGATTTTGTATGTCAATTCTCTGAACCCTATTAATTTCAGAATTTATTACTTCCAGCTTCTTCTCCCCAAGAGAGATACCACTTACTGGAAATTTAACAATATTCCCCTTTATTTGAATTTTATTTCTTATTGGCTTTATATCAGGAATTAATGAGCGTAAATTGAGATTCTTATGCCATCCTCGATTGACTAATACTACCCATTCTATCCCCTCTATTTTAAATGGAGTAATGATATTAAAACCAGCGACTCCATTATGAATTTGGTTGTCGAGGATAATATTTTGTTCATTTTTAAACATTCCTTTTAACTCAACTTTTTTCCATAATAAGCGAGAATCATTATTCAAATCGTCTATATTGTTTAAATTAATATGTGCGTCTGACTGACGAGAGGAGTATGCATCATTTAATATCTCTTTTTGGTCTGCTCGATCTATCTGCCAAAACCCTAAACGAATAAATCCTAAAAATAAAATTAGAAAAATTGCTGTTGGGACAATTTTAAAGTTAAACTGGTATTTATTCAAATTCAATTTACTACCTTATATAGAGCCCATCAATATGGACATAGTTTTTGCTTTTAAGTTTTTAATTATCTTTATCTTGATAATTATTCTAGCCTCCCTAACTGGTGGCCTTCATTTCCTTATAAAAGACAAGGATAAATCTACAAGACTCGCAAGATCTCTAACCTTAAGAGTAATACTTTCAGTCTTTCTATTTATTTTATTATTTTTTGGTTATTCAATGGGCTGGATCACTCCAAACTTTGTATAAAAAAAACCACCCTCAGGTGGTTTTTTTAATCTACACCCAGTAGACAAATATAAATAATCCCAACCAGACTACATCAACAAAATGCCAGTACCATGCAACAGCCTCAAATGCAAAATGATCCTTGTTAGAAAAATGTCCCTTCATACTTCGAAATAAAATAACTGCTAACATTACGGCACCCATTGTCACATGAAAGCCATGAAAACCCGTCAGCATAAAAAATGTTGACCCATAAATTCCACTGTTTAGGGTTAAATCTAAATCTTTATAAGCGTGAACATACTCTTGAGCTTGAAAACCAACAAAAATAAAACCAAGCAAAACGGTTGCAGCTAGCCACAAACATAAAGATTTACGCTGCTCTTTTTTTAATGCCCAATGAGCAAAAGTACAGGTTACTCCACTTGTAAGAAGTAATGCTGTATTAATTGCAGGAATGCCGAATGCAGGAATTGTATCTTTATATTGAGTGTAATTAGATGGGTCAGGCATAACATTCATTGGCCACATGGCTTGGAATGCTGGCCATAAAAACTCATGTGTTCCATTATGAAGCCCTTGACCTTCGCCGCCCAACCAAGGAATTGAAAATACTCTCGCATAATATAGGGCGCCAAAAAAAGCAGCAAAGAACATAACTTCTGACAATATAAACCAACCCATACCCATTCTGAAACTCACATCTACTTGCTTGCTATATTTACCAGCTAAACTCTCGCTAATTACATCAGCAAACCATCCTGCAAACATATAGACCAGTGCTGCCAAACCGAGAACTAAAACATACAAAGCTCCAGGAGCATTATTAAACATCATTGCTCCACCCATAAAGGTTATAAATAATGAAAGACTTCCGACTATAGGCCATTTGCTGCCTTCGGGAACGTAGTATATTTCTTGACTTGCCATAATTTATTTCCTATCAAAAAGTTATTTTATTATGAATTTCCTGATTTTGCTCTAAAAAAAGTATATGAAAGAGTTAATGATGAAACATCATCAGGTAAATCCTTATCTACTTCAAACCTTACTACCATTTCTTTTGTTTCATATCCTTTGAGTAATTGATTTACAAAACAAAAGCATTCTGATTTTTTAAAATATAATGATGCTATTTGTGGCGACACACTTGGGATGGCTTGTCCAACTATGTCTACATCTAACATATTCTCTACTATATATGTCGCCTCATAAAATTGGCCTGGCTGAACCTTCATATTCCTAACTTGTGGCTTCAACCGCCAAGGTAAGTTACCGTTTATATTTGCATCAAATTTAACTTTAACCCACCGATCAGATACAACGTTACTTTGATTCTTATTTTCTACAACACGAGACGTTTTACCATTGATACCAGTGATATCACAGAAAACATCATATAAAGGAACCATGGCATAACCAAAACCAAACATTAGGATCGCGAACAAAAATAATTTTAATGTTGTTTTTCTAACTCCTCTCTGCATATTTCTCACTAGAAACTATGCATCAATACAAAAACAAGATAAAAAGAAATCGCGACTAAAGCTAATATAAAAGCAAGCTTTCGATTCTTTTTACTAATATCATCATCACTCATATTACTTGCCTTTAGGACTAATGCTCTAGCATTTCCTTAGTTAATTTCGGTGGCGTTTCAAATGTATGGAACGGGGCTGGAGAAGGAACGTACCATTCAAGACCCTTAGCACCTTCCCAAACACGTGGTTTTGCTTTCTTACCACCCAAAGCGCACTTGAGAACAATATACACAAACAATAATTGCGTTAAACCATAAGCAAATCCACCAATACTTGAAATCGCATTGAAGTCAGCAAATTGGATATTGTAATCTGGGATTCTTCTAGGCATACCTGCTAAGCCTAAGAAATGCTGTGGAAAGAATAATACATTTGATGAGATCAGTGACAACCAGAAATGAATTTTTCCAAGGCGCTCATCGTACATATAACCAGTCCATTTAGGCAACCAATAATAAACTGCTGACATGAGAGCAAAGACAGCACCTGTTAGCAATACATAATGGAAATGCGCAACTACAAAATAAGTATCATGATACTGGAAGTCAACTGGAGTAATTCCAAGCATCAAGCCAGAAAATCCACCAATAGTAAATAAAATAACGAATGCAATTGAAAACAACATAGGCGTTTCAAATGTCATGGCTCCTTTCCACATCGTTGCAACCCAATTAAAAACCTTAACTCCTGTTGGAACAGCAATCAACATGGTGGCATACATAAAGAATAATTCACCTTTGATGGGTAAACCTACCGTAAACATATGATGTGCCCAAACAAAAAATGAAAGTATGGCAATTGAGGCTGTGGCATAAACCATTGACGCATAACCAAACAGAGGTTTTCTAGCAAATGCAGGAATTACTTGTGACACGATACCAAATGCAGGTAAAGCTAAAATATAAACTTCTGGATGACCAAAGAACCAAAATATATGCTGGAATAATACTGGATCACCCCCGCCAGCGGCATCAAAAAAGCTGGTACCAAAGTATTTATCAGTTAATAGCATTGTCACACCACCGGCCAGTACAGGAAGGGCAGCTATGAGCAGGAATGAGGTTATTACCCATGTCCATACAAATAATGGCATTTTCATTAATGTCATTCCAGGAGCACGCATATTGAATACTGTTGCAATAATATTGATGGCACCCATTATTGATGAAACACCTAAGAAATGAATTGCAAAAATCAAGAAAGGAAAAGCATTTCCGGTTTGAAGTACTAATGGAGGATACATTGTCCAGCCACCAGCAGGACCTCCGCCTTCCATAAATAAAGTACTAATTAAAAGCGCAAATGCAAAAGGCAAAATCCAGAAGCTCATATTATTCATTCTTGGTAGAGCCATATCAGGAGCGCCAATCATCAAAGGGATCATCCAGTTAGCAAGACCAACTCCTGCGGGCATGACAGCCCCAAAAATCATAATTAATGCGTGAACGGTTACCATTGAGTTATAGAATTGTGGGTCAACAAATTGAAGACCAGGCTGAAATAACTCAGCACGGATAATCATTGCCATAGAACCACCTACAAAGAACATAGTCAGCGCAAAAATTAAATAAAGCGTCCCAATATCTTTATGATTAGTAGAGAAAAACCATCGCTTTAAACCTGTTGGCTTATGATCATGGTGATCGTCGTGTGCAAGTGTACTCATAAATTTATTCCCAAAATTAAATTAAATTGTTTTTATCTAGCCTTCGTAAGTTCATCGATATTACCTTTAGCAATTTTTTCTTTTTTACTATCGCCAGCAGTAATAACGTTTGGTTTAGTTCTTGCCTCAGATACTTCCTTAGCTTGAATAACATCGCCCGTATTATTTCCCCAAGAATTTCTTGTGAAAGTTACTACTGATGCAATATCAACATCAGATAATTGTTCGCCAAAAGCAGGCATCAATCCTTTTCCATAAATTATCTGTTGAACGTGTCTGAGTCTATTATCTGCCTCAATAGCCACAGAGCTGCCAGCAATGGCAGGGAAAACTCCTTTTATACCTTCTCCAGTTGCTTGGTGACAGGCTATGCATTGAGCCTTATATACACCCTCACCTTTTGTCATAAGCTCTGCTTTCGTCAAGACCATATCTTTTGTATTATTCTTGGCCTCTTGCTCTATTTTTTTCTCACTTACCCATTCAGTATAATCATCCATTGTTACTGCTTTAACTACAATAGGCATGTATCCATGTCCTGAACCACAAATCTCTGCACATTGACCTCGATAAACTCCGACCTTCTCAATTATCGCCCAGTTATCATTGATAAAACCGGGAATAGCGTCTCTTTTCCAACCTAGGTCTGGAACCCACCAAGCATGAATCACATCAGCAGCTGTAGTCAGAATTCGAATTTTAGTATTTATTGGTAATACAATTGCCTCATCAACATCACGTAAATAATTTTCTGACTGCATAGGGTCTATACCAGAATTTCGCTGACTGACTTCAGCACTATTGTTGTCAAGTACGCTGTAAATAGTCAAGCCCTCGTCGAGGTAGTCATATTTCCATTTCCACTGAATGCCGGTTGCTTTCACAGTTATTTTAGCCTCAGATGTGTCATCCATTTTTATTAAAAGCTTTGTCGCAGGTATTGCAAGAGCAATAATTATTGCTAGTGGAATAATTGTCCAAATAATTTCAACTGTGGTGCTGTGAGAAAATTGTGCCGCCTTTACGCCTTTAGATTTTCGATGATGAAAAATAGACCAGAACATTATGGAAAAGACTACGATACCAATAACAGTTACAACCCATAAACTAACCATGTGCATACTGTAAATTTCTCTACTGATTGGTGTAACCCCCTGCGTCATATTTAATCCCCACTCTGCTATTGCGGTCAATGGAGTAAGAAGCAGTGCTAATAAAATTTTATGGAAACTTGATTTCAATTTTGGGTTACCTTTCATTAATATTTGTATGGTGCTATCAAAAAAAAATTTTTAGGATTTTAACAGCTGGATCAAAAAAATTCAATTTCTTTTACAGTGCTAATGTAACAATTTTGTAACAAGTGGACAAGTGTTTTAAGAGATAGTTTTAAATAATTTTGCTAATTTTTTTCTATCACTTTCGTTAACCTTTTGACCTATATAAATTTTTTTCTTCCCAGAGCCAATAGAGATTGTAGATGGTTGCATTCTAGTTTGACTTGTGTACTGAAAATTTGTCCATTGCCTTACATATTTAAACTCTAATTTTTTCTTACGCTCAATGAATGAAACATTAATATTAAATTGACTAATCCTAACTTCTTCATAAAAAGTGCTCCTTAAGGAGCTTATATATAGTGCATATCCTAAAAAAATAACTTCAACACCATAAAATGGAATTGCCAAGTATAAATTAATAGTACTGAGGATGATTGCAATAATTAAAATGAAGCAAGCAAATATTGAGTATATCTTTTTTAGTTGTGGCCATGGCATTGAAGGGTTTGGCCTAACTATAATTTGATGTAACTCTTCATCTATAAGTTTATGTTCAATCATATATAATCGCACTATTAAAATTAAGTGGTGCCGGGAGCGAGAATCGAACTCGCACGCTGTTACCAGCGCGGGATTTTGAATCCCGTGCGTCTACCAGTTCCGCCATCCCGGCTTTTGAGAGCCGACATTATAGCAATCAAAGGACAGAATGAGAATTGATGATTTTAATTATGAATTACCTGCAGATTTAATTGCGCAGTTCCCTACTGAAAAAAGAGGGGAAAGTAAGTTATTAATTGCAAATCCCTTATCAAAAAAAATACATGACACTCAATTCGTAAATTTATTTGACCAAATCAATCCTGATGACCTTGTTGTCTTTAATGATACAAAAGTATTAAAAGCAAGATTATTTGGTAAAAAAGAAACTGGGGGGAAAATTGAAATTTTAGTAGAGCGAATTATTGATGATAAAAATGCATTAGCTATGATTCGCTCCTCAAAAAAGATTTCAGAAAAAAATACCATCCAATTATCCGATAAGCATAATGTCAATATTTATGGCCGAGAGGATAATCTATTTAAAGTAAAATTAAATAAAGGGTCTTTTTACGAGGTTTTAGAAAGTCTTGGTCATGTTCCTCTTCCTCCTTATATTAATCGCAAAGATAAGCTTATTGACGAGGATCGTTATCAAACAATATATGCTAAAGAATCAGGTGCAGTTGCTGCACCAACTGCAGGGTTACATTTTTCAATGGAAGATATGGATAAACTAAAAATTAAAAATATTAATTTTACATTTATAACTCTTCATGTAGGAGCTGGTACTTTTCAGCCGGTTAAGGTTGATGACATAAATCATCATATAATGCATAAAGAGCTCTACTCAATTGATGAGAGAACAAGAGATCTGATTGAAATAACAAAAAAAAAGGGAGGTCGAATTATTGCCATTGGGACTACTGTATTAAGGGCTCTAGAAAGTGCATTTAACAATAATAGTATCTGCATAGGCAAACAAGAAACCAAAATTTTTATTAAGCCAGGATACAAATTTAATGTCGTAGACGCTTTATTTACAAACTTTCATTTACCAAAGAGCACTCTTCTGATGCTAGTTTCTGCATTTTCAGGTTATGAATTCACAAAAGAAATCTATCGACATGCTATATTAAACAAATATCGTTTTTTTAGTTATGGTGATGCCATGTTTATTGAACAAAAAATAGAATAAGATTGTCCATCCAATACAAATAAATATTAATTAAAAAGAAATTAATCAAAATGACAATAAAAAAAATTATCTATGGGCTTATACCTGCCTTGTTATTGAATTACTCGCTAAATGCTAAAATTATTGAAAATGCAGAAATTGCATTTAAAATTACACTAGTAAAACCGCCAACATCTATGCCACAAACTGTTGCATATATTCCTGTAGAAAAAAAATATTATATTGCAGATGGTGGATTGGCACCAATGGGGTCTGCTTATGAGGCTCCTATTTCAAAATCATTAATTCATACATTTGATGAAAATGGTAAATATATTGAATCAACGCGCGCAGGGTTTGATAATCGCTCTATCTATTTTAATGAAAAGACGTCAAAGCTAGAAACTATTACCTACAACATATCTAGCGCTGCAGGATTTGCCCCAATGACGGGAATCTTTTCTTTGGGATTAGATGATCAAGGGTTGTTAACTGGTAAATCCGATACTATTGCACAATCTTCTCCTGCATTCGGAAGTGCCTCAACAATGCCCTCATATGACTCCAATCGTAATGTTTATTATGCAAAGCAAGAAAGAACAAATTCTGTTTTTTCTATTAGCGCTGAAAATTATCAGCTTATAAATGATATTAAATTAGATTTTAAAACACCAAAAGTTGAGCACCATGATGTTGCAGATAGCTTTATCGCTTTCACTGGTAAGGCTGAAGAAGAGTTTATTCTATTGGATGTCGATCATAAAAGATTCTTAATATACGATATAAAAGGAAATTACAAAGGAGCAAGTAAAATACCTAGTAATTTAAAGATAAGATCAAAAAATCATTTTAATGGATTGGGTTACACATTAAATGGGTACTACTTTCTGTACATAGATTCAGAGGGTGAGTTTGGAACCTATTACGCCTTCAAAGTTTTGAGCTAGTATTCCTGTAATTTTTTAACGATTGAATTTAATGCAATGAACTCCGCTTCAGATCTTGCTCTATGCTTATATTCTAGCTTCTCTTCTGCCAGCGTCTTTTCACTAATAGTTATCCTGTGAGGTATTCCTAGTAGCTCTGATTCGCTGAACATTATGCCTGGCCTTAATCCTCGGTCATCAAGCAACACGTCAAAGCCACTCTCAACCAAATGGCTGTATAGATCATTTGTTGATTTATGAACGAGATCACTCTTGTCGTAACCAATAGGTGTCAATATAATCTCAAAAGGAGATATTGATGAAGGAAAAATAATTCCTTTTGCGTCATTCTGTTGTTCAATTGCTGCTGCAACTATTCTTGAAACTCCAATACCATAACAGCCCATCATCATGGGTTTAGATTGTCCATGCTCATCAATAAATTCTGCTTTCATTGCTTCAGAATATTTTGTCCCAAGCTGGAAGATATGCCCAACTTCAATTCCCCTACATGTCTTTAACTTATCCTTATCTGGATGATTTTTTGCTACCTCAATATTGGCTGCAAAGTCACTTGCCTCATCATATATAATTTCATCTTCACCCGAATCTGCCAGAACATGGAACTCATGTGATCCATCCCCACCAATTGCTCCATTATCTGCTTGTACTGCTCTAAATTTTAATCCAATTCTGTCAAAAATTGCCGTATAAGTTTTATACATTTTTTCGTACGTATCTTTTAGAGAGTCAATATCCGAATGAAAAGAATAAGAATCCTTCATTAGAAACTCCCTAGCTCTCATAACTCCAAATCTCGGTCGAATCTCATCGCGAAATTTAGTTTGTATTTGGTAAAAATTGATTGGTAATTGCTTGTAGCTATTAATTTCATTTCGAATAATGTCAGTAATTACTTCTTCATGGGTAGGTCCAAAACAAAAAGATCGATCATGCCTATCGTTTATTTTTAACATCTGTGGACCAAAAACATCCCAACGCCCAGTTTCTTTCCATAAATCAGATGGTTGAATTGCCGGCATTAATAATTCGATAGCACCTGCCTTATTCATTTCTTCTCGAATAATTGTCTCTATCTTTTTAAGTACTCTCAATCCTATCGGCATCCAACTATAAAGTCCGGAGCCTAATCTTTTAACGAGGCCCGCTCTAATCATTAATTGATGACTAATTAGCTCTGCTTCTGCAGGAGCTTCCTTAAGAGTTGAAATATAAAAATTAGATGCTTTCATTTTAATTGTTTATTATCCATTTACTTTGTTTAATAATATCTGAATATCATGCCACAACTTTTGTTTTAACTCTGGATTTTGAATCATTTTACTAAGTGGCACTGATAAGGATACTTTATTTTTATTTGCTAATTGATATTCTTCGGCTAAAAAATCTAATTGGGTGCAAAATAGAAAAAGATGGTCAAATTTAGATGATTCAATAGTCTCTATAATTTTAATAGGGTCTATATTTAATAAGAATTTCAATGATTCATTAATTGACTGAGCATGAAGATATAATGCAATATTCTTGAATAAGCTAGCCTCTTCAAGACCCGAGGTAATATCTGAGCTGGCAACGAATAAAATATTACGGCCAGTTAAATTTAAGGTATAGGCATGGTAAATTTTTTCTGCTTCTTGGGATTTTTCTTTTAAAAGCCAAACAAAATCAAATCCTAGTTCCTTTAAAACCAAAGAATTTTCTAATTTATCAGTCAAACGTATACCCCATCATTAAACCATCTTCTTTTCCATGTAAAGTTTTATAATAATTATATCTAACTCCTAGTTCATTAAAACCATTCTTCTCGTAAAGTCTTATTGCTGCAATATTTGAAACTCTTACCTCAAGAAACATATTAGCAACTTTACGAACTTCACAAAAATAAATTAAATGTTTAAGAAAAAAATTTCCTAGTCCTAAATTTTGGCTACTTTTTATAACAGTTATATTAAGAAGCTCGCATTGATCTTGAGCAATTAATGCAATGTAATAACCAATAATTTTTTCTTTTTCTAAGAAAACTTTAAATATGTTCTTTGCATTAATAGAGCCTTCAAAACTTTTTTTTGGCCATGGTGAGAAATGTGAATTATTTTCAATTGCTACTATCTGATTTAAATCAGATACCTTAACGTCGCAACATTTAATTTTTGAATAATCTACCATTAAAATTTTTCTCTTAGAAAAATTTAAGAATTGCGCTCAAGGATTGTTTGGGCAACTTTATTTCTAATATAAATTGGTTTAGCTTGATCTAAATCAAAATTTTTATTCATTCTAGGTAATGCTAATTTACCAATAACACCAGCTAGTGGGTATTCTTTCTCAATAAAATTATGGCTCATATTTTTATATTTTTTTTCTAATTGATTTTTATAAGCCCGCACACCTGACCCAATAATCGTTGCCTCAGTAACACTTATATCAGGCAATGTTTCTGGGTCATATAAACCCGGCTCACTAATTGTAGTGATGCATCCATTATTTAGCTGGTAAGCCCCAATATATACCTGACTCATTCTTGCGTCTATACAAGAAATACAGTAATTACTATTAAATAATGTTGCCAAAGCCTCCAGTGTATTAATCCCTATAATTGGAATATTAAGGCTATAAGCAATACCATATGCAATTCCAGATGCTATTCGAATACCTGTGAAAGATCCGGGTCCCGCTCCAAATGCTATCCCATCAAGGTCAGAGAAGTTTATAGACAAGCGAGACATCATTGCTTGGATCTCAGGTAGGATTTTTTCAGAATTTATTTTACCTGCTGGATACTCCGATAGCTCAATTACATCTTTTCTTAGAATCGCAATTGATAATATTTGTCCTGATGTATCTATAGAAAGGATTTGCATTGACATATTATAGTCTTTTTAAAAAATCAATCGCCTCATTTTCATCCCGCGTCCTTTTAAAGGCTGGTAAACTTTTCCATATTTTCTTCCCATAAGGCTTATTTATAATTCTTAAGTCACAAATCATTAATACGCCTTTATCCAACTCATCTCTAATTAATCGCCCTGCACCCTGTTTAAGATTAATAATTGCCTGAGGTAACTGAAGACTCATAAATGGATTGCCCCCTTTAGTCTTCAACATATTAATTTTCGATTCGAAGACAGGGTCTCCAGGAGATTGAAAAGGAAGTTTATCAATAATAACTAAAGATAATGCTGACCCACGAACATCGACCCCCTCCCAAAAACTTAATGAACCTACTAAGACTGCATTACCATGAGATTTGAATTGATCTAACAACATATTTTTTGGAGCCATTCCTTGAGTTAGAATTGGAAATATAATATTTTCTTTCTCGAATTCTTCTTTGAGAAATGAAGTTATTTCATTCATTGACTTAATGCTTGTTGAAAGAATGAATGTTCTACCTTTTGCTGCAATAATTAAAGGAAAAACTTTCTTAATTAAAGCTAAATTAAATATCTCTGTATTTGGCTCTGGCATATCATTAGGAACATAAAGACAAGCATTTTCATTATAATTAAATGGACTTTTAAGCTGTAATGTCTTCGCTTCCTCAAGTCCCATTATAGTTTGAAAGTGCTCAAAGCTATCATTAACTGCCAATGTGGCCGATGTGAAAATCCATGAAGCTTTAGTTTGATCTTGAAGCTTTTTAAACTGACTCGAGATACTAATAGGGGTAATATTAAATTGAATTGACTTAGCAAAAATATCTAACCAATAAACGTAATCATTACTATCACTTGCTCTCCAAATCTGTGTAATATTAACTAGAGATTTAATTCTTTCAGACAGCTTCATCATTTCTGCACTTTGATCTCTATGTAAATCTATAAAGTTATTTAGCTTAACGACCTCGTCGATTACCTCTTCTAATTTTTGGGTGAATTCTTGTTTATTTGGTATTTTATTATATGAGATTCGATTATTACGAGAATCAAGATAATCTCTTAGTTCAACAATAAATATCAATATATTTTTACAAATAATATCTAATTCTTCTAGATTTTTAGCTATATTTTTGAAGGACAATTGAATGTCTTGAATTAAAATTAAGATTTGTATGGTTGAAAAATTATCGCCAAAAAAAATTGAGCCAACATCCGGAATTTGATGAGCCTCATCAAATATAACTGTATCTGCAGCAGGAAGTATCTCCGAAATATCTTCATCTTTTAGAATAAAATCAGCAAAGAATAAATGGTGGTTGACAATGAGAACTTCTGCTGCAAGAGCCTCTTTTCTAGCCTTAATTAAAAAACATGATTTAGCAAAGTCACAGTTTTGGCCCAAACAATTTTCTTTTGTTGAGGTTACAGAGGGCCAAATTGTAGAATTTTCAGGAATATCATGTATTTCAGATACTTCACCCGTATTAGAATGATCCGAGAAAGTTTTAATTTTATTAATAAATGATGCATCCTCTTTATTAAAAAACTTCCCTTCAATTAGCGAATTTTCCATTCTTAACTGACAAATATAGTTAGCTCTTCCTTTTAAAATATTAATTTTTACAGGAATTTTTAATGCATCCCTTATGGTTGGGATATCTTTTAAAAATAGTTGATCTTGAAGATTTTTAGTAGCTGTTGAAATAACTACCTTTCCTCCATTTATTAGAGCCGGAACTAAATATGAGAAAGTTTTTCCTACACCCGTTCCAGCCTCTACAATTAATGAATTTTTTAGTTGTATAGTCTCATTAACAGCTTTTGACATATCTAGTTGCTCAGATCTTTTTCGATAATCAAGAATAACTTCGCTCAATGCTCCATCATCACTAAATATTTCATCGATAATTAGATCATTTTTCATGGCTTAATCTTTCTATCAATATGGCCTAGGTGCCTTTCTGGATCTATAACATCCCTAATTCGCTTCTTTATTTCTTTCATCTCAATAAATTTTCCTTCTTCATGCCTTAGGAATATAGCTTTTTTCCCGCAAAAAATTTCAAACTTACCATCCTCCCCAGGAACTAAATTAACTGATTGAATGTCATTAACATAAGTATTGATGATCTCTTGTGCCATCCACGCCGCACGCATAAGCCATCCACATTTGGTGCAAAAATTTATAGTAATAATATATTTTTTTATCATTTTGGTAGTTTCCAATTTTCTAAGCGGTGAATATAAGGTATATTCTGATAATCAGTTTAATTTAAACATTTAT
Organism: Methylophilaceae bacterium; assembly: GCA_028351715.1. Classification (GTDB taxonomy): domain Bacteria; phylum Pseudomonadota; class Gammaproteobacteria; order Burkholderiales; family Methylophilaceae; genus BACL14. The sequence goes on from JAOMKM010000006.1 coordinate 55,346, forward strand.
AAAGAGTTTACATGCGATCTAAATTTGAAAAAATAAGCCTTATATTTGGTGGGTGCATTTTAGGCCTTCTAATCAGTATTAATCTACCAGTCTTTGCTGACAAAACAAAGACATCTAATTTACCAATTAACGAACTCAGAACTTTTGCTGAAGTTTTTGGAAAAGTTAAGTCAGACTATGTAGAAGAAATAGAGGATAAAAAGCTAATTAATGAAGCACTTACTGGCATGCTATCTGGTTTAGACCCACACTCAACATTCTTAGACCTAGATCATTTTAAAGACCTTCAATCAGGAACTTCAGGTGAGTTTAGTGGACTAGGAATTGAAGTGGGAATGGAAGATGGTTTCGTGAAAGTTATCTCGCCCATCGAAGATACCCCCGCATACAAAGCAGGATTAAAAAGTGGTGACCTTATTATTAAGCTAGATGAAACGTCCGTCAAAGGACTTACTCTTAATGAGGCAGTTAAATTGATGCGAGGCAAACCTAACACATCAATCAGGCTTCAAGTAATTAGAAAGGGTAATGATGGTCCATTCTTTTTAACAGTCAATCGAGCAAAAATTAAAACTAAAAGCGTGAAGTCTAAGTTAATTGAGCCTAATTATGCTTATGTAAGAATTACGCAGTTTCAAGAAAGAACTGGGCAAGACCTTGCTAAAGCATTAACTAAACTTCGAAAAGAAAATAAGTTTGCATTTAATGGAATCATTCTTGATATGAGAAATAATCCTGGGGGACTTTTAAATTCTTCAGTTGCTGTATCTGCAGCATTCCTTAAAGATGATAAATTAGTAGTTTATACAGAAGGAAGGACGCAAGACTCAAGAATGAAACTAACAACTGCTCCAGAAAATTTTATTCGAGACAACCCAACAAAAAATAATTATATGAGAAAGCTACCACAAGATATCCAAGATACACCGCTAGTTGTGCTTATAAATAATGGTTCAGCATCAGCATCAGAAATTGTTGCGGGAGCGTTGCAAGATCATAAGAGAGCATTGATAGTTGGTACTCGCAGCTTTGGTAAGGGGTCCGTTCAAACAATATTACCCATGAACAATGGCACAGCAATTAAATTAACAACTGCCAGATACTTCACTCCTAATGGAAGATCAATACAAGGCAAAGGGATTGATCCTGATATCATTGTAGAGGATGGAAGTGAATTTCTAGCTGTTAGAGAATCTGATTTAACAAATACCTTATCTAACCCGCAAGACAAGAAAAAAAATGAAGAAGGTAATTTAGACAACGAATCTTCTATTGATTTACCTACAAGTGATGGGGGAGAGGCATTAAGGAACTTTAAGCCCATTGAATTAGGAGGTAAGGATGACAAACAATTCAATGAGGCACTTAATATTCTCAAAGGAATAGACTTATATCAAAAAAATTAAAGGTCTAATTAAAAAATACACTTTTTTTAATTATTATTTTAATTAAAACTTCAATGCTGAATTTTTAAATTTCTATGATTGATCGAATACTAATTGAAATAGATAGAGGGCTTAAATTATTGAGCACTCCTACAATACAAAATCGCGATAGGCCAGATAAAGATATTCTTGAGTCAGCCTCACTAAGTTCTTCAGAAAAAAAAATTCACTCTAAATATATGCGGGTAAATCATTCTGGGGAAATATGTGCTCAAGGCCTATATCGAGGTCAGCTTTTTTTCAATAAAAATAAAAATATTAAAAATAAATTAACGGAAGCTGCTCTAGAAGAAATTGATCATCTTGCTTGGTGTGATTCAAGAATAAATGAATTAAATGGTTCAAAAAGTAAACTTAATCCGATTTTATATATAAGCTCATTTAGTATTGGTGCAACAGCAAGTATTATTGATGATAAATATAACCTAGGCTTTCTTTCGGAGACTGAAAGTCAGGTTGCATTACATCTTGAATCTCACATTAAAAAACTGAACCCTTTGGATAAAAAAACACTTAAGATAATTCAATCAATGAAAGAGGAGGAAGAGGGCCACAAAAAATCTGCAGTAGAAATGGGTGGGGTTGAACTACCAAAAATAATTAAAAAGATGATGAGTGTAGCATCAAAAATAATGACTTCAATAACTTATAAAATATAAATTAAATGCAAAATTTTAAGGATATTCTTGAAACATTAGAAGATGCATCACATATTAAAGAAATAATATTATCTAATAAGAATGAAACTGTAGGTATTATTGAAAAAAAACCTGGGAGCCTTGGTTCAATAAAAATTTACCATCATTTATGGTTAACATATGGTAAATTAAATATACACGCAGCACTCGAAGGAATTGAATTATATTCAGAACACAGCTTAGAAGCTGAGAAACACCCTGGCCAGCATCCAAATATAGACCGTCTTTTTGATATTGTTGAAAATAAAGAAACTCTAAAAATTAAGGTTATTAAATAACCTTGCTAGACCCCTCGAGAACTTCAAAATCATGAGTAATCTCAACTGATTTACTAAGCATAATTGTTGCAGAACAATATTTTTCCGCCGATAATTTAATCGCTCTCTCAACAACAACCGCATCAAGATTATTGCCTTTTACAATAAAATGAATATGTATTTTTGTAAAAACCTTTGGGATCTTTTGAGATCGATCTGCATGTATTAATGCCTCACAACCTTCAATTTTTTGCCTTGATTTTTTCAAAATAGTCACTACGTCAAATGAGGTGCAACCTCCCATACCAATAAGTAACGTCTCCATCGGTCGCATACCTTTATTCATACCACCAACTTCTGAGGGGCCGTCCATTTTTATCGTATGATTTGTTTCAGACCTACCAATAAAGCTTACACCATCGGTCCATTTTACATTGACCTTCATTTAGTCAATTCCTAATAATTGAACATCAAATATTAGGTCAGCATCTGGAGGAATAACACCACCAGCACCTCTACTTCCATAACCCATGTCTGAAGGAATTATGATGAGCCTGTTTCCCCCAATTTTCATGCCATTCACTCCTTCATCCCACCCCTTAATTACCTGACCAACTCCTAATGTAAATTTAAAAGGCTCTCGACGATCTAGAGAACTATCAAATTTCTCACCTTTTCCATCTTTCGCTTTAGCATCGTGAAGCCAC
>JAOMKM010000007.1 GCA_028351715.1 Methylophilaceae bacterium
AAAGCTATAACTCGAAAGAATGTATCTCCATTTTTGGCTACACTATCCACTCATTACTCACAGAACATGAGGATTAAAGATATGTACAACTTTTGCCCGACACCTCTTGACTTTGTTTGTCATGAGAAGGTTCCAGAGTTGATGGAAAGTAATGGTAAGCTACTTTATGCTCTTATAAAAGATATCAATACATGTAAGATTGGAGAGCGAAAACAAAAGAGGCTGTCATATGGAGTGCAGTCTGCTGGTAATTTATTTAAGCGTCCTGAAAAGTCATTCAATTCTCTGGAAGTAGCATTATCAAAATTAATTAAGAATTACTTTCTAAGATTTAAAGAGATACCTTGCGAATTTATTAATTCATTCCCAAAGGAAGTTGAATTTAGTAGTTCTTGGTTTGTGAAAATGCAATCTGGTGGACATTTAAGCTCTCATATTCATGAAGATGGATGGATAAGCGGTGCCGTTTACCTTTCAATCCCAAAAAAAATAAATCATGAAGACGAAGGGGGAATTGAATTAAGTACTGATGGAGATGAGTACCCGCGAATGCATGATGACTTTCCAAAGAAAATATTATTACCAGAGGCAGGAGACGTTATTTTTTTCCCTTCCTCAGTATTTCATCGAACTATCCCTTTCAATTCTCACGAAGAAAGAATATGTATTGCTTTTGATTTGAAGCCAGAACCTAGGTAACCTGTAATTTTTTTGCCATATTAGCTAAGAAGCTCATAGCTATTTCATTATCTTCTGCTAATAATATTTTCATTTGCTTCTCTGGAATGACAATAATTTTTGCCCAGTCCGAGGATACAAAAGCTGAAGCTATACGCGGTACTTTGTTAAGTAAGGATAGCTCTCCAAAATATTGCCCCGGAACAACCCTTGAAACAATTTTTCCATCTCTAACTATTCCTACCTCTCCTTCGATAATAAAAAATAACCGCTGGTCATGGTCGCCTACTTCAAAAATAATTGCATCCTTTCTATATTTTTTACCAAATAAGTCCAAAAGAAGATTTACGATGGGGTGTTGATAAATTTTTTTTAGATTGAATAATTGTTTAATTAGGAGAATTTCTTGTTTATGAAGTGCTGCGATGATCTCTGCTCCTATTAATAATGCACCAGTATTTAGGTATAGCCAGATAAAGGAGATAAAAATATTGCGCATCCCTCCGAAGAACAATCCGTAAGAAGCACTCATTGATACAAAAAATTCAAAAGTATTACTTAATAGTAGCCAACATAAACTTGTTAACGTCGCACCTATCAATAAATATTTTTTTTCAATTTTTATTGAGAAGTAAAACCTAAAAAATAATGTAACAACCCCTATAAGGAGAACAAATGATAGAAACCCAATTAAAAAACCCTTCTCTATAAAAGGTGCATATTGATTAAATATTAAAGATGCCTGCCGCAAATATAAGCTAATAAAGACATAAATAAAAAATAGAAGCATTATGCCGATTACAGCAAAAATATCACTTAACTTATTTCTAAAAAAAGCTGGTCGTGGGGGGAGGCCCATTATATTTAAAAGTCCTGAACGGATAGAAGATGTTAGAGGGGTAGCAGCAAGGAATAGAACCATAATCCAAATAATTCCCCATGATGCATGTTGGGTGGAGGCTTTGCTAACCTCATCCATGATCTTTTGACTCATCTCTGGAAGTAATAGGGAGGTAATGGTGCTTAATTCCTCTAAGGCAAATGCAGAGCTGGATAGCCATTGACTTAAAAAAAAGAATACTAATAGAACAAATGGGATAAATGCAAAAAGAGTAAAGAAGGCAATCGAGGCATTTAGTGACACAAAATTATGCCTCCTAAATCCCATAAAAATTTCTCTTATAATAAAATATAGCTTACCTTGATGCTGGTCAGCAAGCATAAAAATTTTTGGCATAATTATAAATTAAACTCTCTTTAACCTAACTTATAGTGATTTAAACTTTTCTGTGGCTCCTATCAATGCAGATAAGATTCCTGGTTCTGAGGCAGAGTGGCCAGCATCGGGCACCATAATAAAATCACTGGTAGGTAATTTCTTCATTAATTCATAAGCAGTTTTTGGTGGGCATACCATGTCATAACGACCTTGGACAATAATAATAGGCTTGTCTTTAAGTATACTGGCTTTGTTTAGAATTTCTTCACCGTCAACAAAACATTGATTTTGAATATAGTGTAGCTGAACTTTTGCTCTAGCTAGCTCAAAATCGAAATTTACAGACTCAGACGGCTCAGTATTTTCAGGAGGTGCTAATTTAAGAATACTTCCTTCAAATTGATTCCATGCTACTGCTGCATTTTTTGCTGCCTCTTGGTTGTCACCGAAAACAAGTTTGCTGTATTGGGAAACTAAGTTTTTTTTGTTGATGGATGAATCATGGGATAACAAATTACCATGAAGGTCAGGAAAGAATTGATCTACTTCATTCAAAAACCACTCAAGTTCATGAGGACGACTTAAAAAAATACCACGAAGAATTAATCCTTTAACTAGTTTTGGAAATTTAATAGCATAAGCTAAGGCTAATGTACTTCCCCACGACCCACCGAACAGAAACCAATCTTTAATTTTTAAATATTTACGAATTGATTCCATATCATTGATTAGATCGGATGTAGTATTATTTTGTGTCTCTCCTAAGGGCTTACTTTTTCCACATCCTCTTTGATCAAATAAAATAATTCGATAGTAATTTGGGTCAAAAAATCTTCTTTGTTTAGTCCCACATCCGCCTCCAGGACCACCGTGTATAAAGATAATAGGGTTACCCTCTGGGTTTCCTGATTCCTCAACATATATCTCATGCATATTATTGCTAGGTAAGTAGAAGTTATTAAAAGGCTCGATCTCTGGAAATAATTTAAGAGAATTTTGTTGTGAAGTGGAAAGCATTTGATAGTCCTAAAGGTTTAAATGGTTATCTAATATTGTAAAGCATTATTCTCTACCTTAGTGATGACGCAAAATGGTTATTTTTTGATAAGTAAAATAAATCAAGAATTGTTACTAAATTGTTACAAAACTGTTGCAATTCAAATTTGAAAGGGATAAAGTACTTTTCAAGTACAAGCAATATCGTACTAAAAGTAAACTTATCTAACCTAGACTTAATTTACTAAAGTATTGGCTGACAGGTTTACTTCTTTTTTAAACCCTTAGTTAAAACTATGGAGATTTATAATGCAATTAAATAAAATCAAACTAGCTCTTGGCTTTGTTGCTGCTGCTACTATGGCTATGCCTATGGTTGCTTCTGCTGCTGCAGATCAAGAAAAAGCTATGAAAAGTGCAAATAATTGGGCTCACCCTCGTGGTCAGCACGATAATCAAGCATATTCAAAACTTACTCAAATAAACAAAGGTAATGTTAAAAACCTTAAAGCAGCATGGTCATTCAACACTGGTGTAAACCGTGGCCACGAAGGTTCACCTTTAGTTATTGGTAACATGATGTACGTTCATACTGCGTTTCCAAATAACGTATATGCTTTAGATCTTAATAATGATCAAAAAGTTGTATGGTCTTACTTCCCTAAACAAGATCCTAGCGTTCAAGCAGTTCTTTGCTGTGATAACGTAAATCGTGGTCTTGGTTTCGGTGACGGTAAAATCTTACTACAACAAAATGACGGTATGTTAGTAGCATTAGATGCTAAAACTGGTGCTAAAGTTTGGAATGCTAAGAATACAGATCCAAAAATTGGTGCTACAAATACTAACGCTCCTCACGTAATTAAAGACAAAGTTCTTACTGGTTGTTCTGGTGCAGAATTTGGTGTTCGTTGCTTTATTGCAGCTTACAACCTAAATGATGGTTCTTTAGCGTGGAAAGCAATGTCAACAGGTTCAGATGCTGATGTATTAATTGGCGCTGACTTTAACAAAGAAAACCCACTTTACTCAGCACTATCAGTTTACGAAGATGTAAACGGTGGTAATAAGCAAGGCGGTTCTTTCAAAAAGATTCCTAATGACCAACTACAAGGTGGTACTGCAGATCTAGGTCTTAAAACATGGTTGAAACCTCAAGCTGTTAAAGATGGTTGGCAACATGGTGGTGGCTCTACTTGGGGCTGGTGGCCGTATGATGCAAAAACAAACTTAGTGTACTACGGTACAGGTAATCCATCTGTTTGGAATCCAGACGTACGTCCGGGTGACAACAAATGGTCTATGACTGTTTTTGCTCGTGATATGGATACAGGTGTTGCTCGTTGGGGTATGCAAATGACTCCACATGACGAATGGGATTATGACGGTATTAACGAAGTTATCCTATTTGACAAAGGTGGAAAAACATACGCTTGGCATCATGACAGAAATGGTTTCGCGTACACATGGACTGCAGACGTAGGTACTTTAGTAGCTGCTGAAAAAGTTCATCCATTCGTGAACTGGGCTTCAGATATCGATATGAAATCTGGTGTGCCTAACAAACTTGCTGAGCATTCTACTCACCAAGATTACAACACTAAAGGTACATGTCCAGCTGCTCTTGGTACTAAAGACCAACAGCCTGCTGCATATTCACCTAAAACTGGTTTAATCTACTCACCAATGAATCACGTGTGTATGACATATGAGCCAGTTGAGTCTAAATATGTTGCTGGTCAACCTTGGGTTGGTGCAACACTTACTATGTTTGCTGGTCCTGACGGCGTAATGGGTGGCTTTGCTGCTTATGATCCTATGACTAACAAAAAAGTATGGTACAACAAAGAGAAATTCTCAGCATGGGGCGGCGCTTTAACAACTGCTTCAGACTTAGTTTTCTACGGTACTTTAGATCGTTGGTTTAAAGCTCTTGACGCGAAAAGCGGTAAAGAACTTTGGAAATTCCAAGTTGGTTCAGGTGTGATTGGTAATGCATTCACATATGCAAACAAAGGTAAACAACACGTTGGTGTGCTTTCAGGCATCGGTGGTTGGGCTGGCGTTGCAATGAACTTAGGTTTAACTAATCCTACAGACGCTCTTGGCGCTGCTGGTGGTTATGCTGAACTAACAAAATACAACGCTGCTCCTGGCGGCGGTGCATTAACAGTATTTAGCCTATAATTAGATCGAAAGATCTTTTGTAGAACTAATTGCAGTTAAGTTAGTCTTAAAAACACCCTATTTCGGTAGGGTGTTTTTTTTTACTCTAAATGAATTGAAATATTAAAGATTATCATTAGGTAATACATTCCAGTTTGAATGTATAATTGAGCCAAATACAAATTAAGGAAATGTTATGTTTAAAGTTACAATAAAAATGTTCTTGCTATTGGCAATGAGCCTACCAGCTTTTATAAGCCTACCAGCTTTCTCTGGAGGAGTTGATACTGATATTGGTCGTCCTGGTCAAGCAATGAGAGTTCCAAAAGATAATGAATTCAAAGTATGTGCTGACCCAAATAACCTACCTTTTTCAAATGAAAATCAAGAGGGATTTGAAAACAAAATAGCAGCAGTTCTAGCTAAGGACCTTAAAAAAGAACTAAGCTTTCAGTTTTGGCCAGATCGTTTCGGTTTTATTAGAAATACATTGAATGCTAGAAGATGTGACGTGTTGATTGGAACATCGACGGCAGTTGATATGGTTAAAACATCATCTCCATATTATCGATCAGGTCATGTATGGATTTATAGAAAAGATAGCGGATATAACGTCAAGGATTGGAAGTCACCAGATTTAAGAAAAGCGACCATAGGAATTGTTGATAAAAGTCCTGTAGCAATGCAGTTACATATGAATGATTTAATGGCGAATGCTAAGCCGTATAGGTTGATGAGAGATTTAACAAAAGATCCAGGCCAGCTTGTAACTCATGTAGAGGAAGGAAAAATCGATATTGCAATTATGTGGGGACCAATAGGCGGATATTATGCTAAAAAATCATCGGTTCCAATGGAGGTAGTACTGATTCCAGAATTTGAAAATACTAAACTTTCAGGTAAAACATATTGGAATATTTCAGCTGCAGTGCGCCATGGTGAAGGGGACCGTTTAAAAATGATTGAAGGTGCAATTGCACGAAATAAAGATAAGATTTTAAAAATTCTAGATGATTTTGGTGTTCCTCATACAGAACCTGAATTTAATAATAAATTAGATGGAAAAAAGTAAATAATTTTTTTTCATCAAAAGCAGTGACAATAAAATAAAAAAAAAGTAAGATTAAAGACTAAGAATTAAATAATCGTCGCTTTATTTAACCCATTATTTTTTGAAACTTTTTGTAAGTGTGTTGTCATATAAATATAGATGACTGAACTTAATTAGGAGAAATTATGTTAGCAAGAAAGATTTTAATATCAACTTTACTCGCATCCCTTATTGGTTTTACAGGTATGGTGAATGCGCAAATTAAATTAATCAAAACTACAGATGGTTCAGAGTTTAAAATAACAGACCCAAAATCTTTTGGCGATACTAAGAAAAAAGATAATGTAATGACAGCAGCTGAAACTGAGTTTTTAAAGACAGGTAAAAATATTTATATTGGCGACGCTGCAGCTATTAAACGTGGTAAAAAAAGATTTGGATGGTGGTCATGTACTCAATGCCATGGACCTACTGCTGGTGGCCAAGTTGGACCAGGACTACTGGGACCAACATTTAGATATCCTAAAGATGCAACTAATAAAGGTATGTTTGAAACTGTATGGGCTGGTTCTAACGGCGGTATGGGTGGAAAAGGATACGGCATTATGACAGCGGATGATGGTATGACTGTTGATGAACTCCTTAAAACAATTGCCTGGATTCGTGCTCAATCAAGTACAGGTCTTACAGGGAACGAAGGCTTATAAGCTAAGTTACAAAGCAGTAACATAATATAAAAAAGACTGAGTTATAATGGCTCGGTCTTTTTTTTCATCTACGAATAAACTTAATTAAATGAATAATAAAAAACATCAAATTGTGATTGTAGGTGGGGGAGCTGGTGGTTTAGAGCTGGCGACTAAGCTCGGAGACACATTAGGAAAACAAAAAAAAGCTGAAATTACTTTAGTTGATTCTAAAAAGACACATATATGGAAACCATTACTCCATGAAATTGCTGCGGGGAGTTTAAATGCAGATAAGGATGAATTAGATTATTTAGCCCAAGCCCATTGGCATAACTTTAGTTTTCGCTTGGGCTCTATGGACGCTTTAAATAAAGAAACAAAAGAGATTTCTCTGGCACCGTTTATTGCTATAGACGGATCAGAAATTATTCCTCGAAGAAGATTTAGTTATGACACATTAATTATTTCTGTAGGAAGTACAATTAATGATTTTGGAATAGAGGGAGCTGCTGAACATGCAATTGCATTGGATAATCAAAAACAAGCACAAAAATTTCACCAGAAACTCCATAACGCTATCTTAAAAGCACAAACTCAAAAAGATGAAATTACTCGAGGTCAATTAGAAGTTGTAATTGTAGGAGCAGGGGCAACTGGAGTTGAATTAGCTGCAGAGCTTCATAAAGCAACACGCGAGATGACAGCATATGGACTAGATAAAATCAATCCAGATAAGGATATTAGAATTTCTTTAATTGAGGCGAGCGAGCGATTATTGCCAGCTCTACCAGAAAGAATGAGTTCTTCTGTTAATCGAGAATTAAAGAAGTTAAATGTAAATTTATATCTGGGAGAGAGAGTAACTAAAGTTTCTGCTGAAGGTGTCATGACTCATACAGGGCGATTTATTCCTTCTGCATTAGTTGTCTGGGCCGCAGGTATTAAAGCCCCAGAATTCCTAAGAAATTTGGGTTTAAAGGTTAATGTAATAAATCAGATCATAGTGAAATCAACACTTCAATCTATAGATGATAATTCTATTTTCGCATTTGGTGATTGCGCTGCTTGTCCCATTAAACCAAAGGCTAAAGAGTTTGTCCCGCCAAGAGCTCAATCTGCTCACCAACAAGCATCTTTATTAAAAAAAACCATGAAGCGATTGATAGCAAATAATAATAATCTTCCTCAATATAGTTATAAGGATTATGGATCATTAGTTAACCTAGGCCGATACTCTACCGTAGGAAATCTAATGGGTTCTTTGACAGGTGGGAGTATGTTTATTGAGGGTTTTGTAGCAAGAATAATGTACCTTATGCTTTATCAAATGCATTTAATGGCGCTTCACGGTGTGACTGTTGTATCGTTTAGATTGATCGCAAAGTTTATTACAAGAAGAACTGAAACACATGTTAAATTACATTAATCATTTTTTGCATAGTATTGGCTAGCTACAGTCATTGCTAGGATAACAAAAAATCCAAATATAAATACTATAGCGTTAATAGGTATATTAAATTTAACCATCATCGTATAGGTACCACTAAGGAATAATATCCCTAAATTTTCACTAAAATTTTGGACAGCAATTGAGTGGCCTGCACCAATTAATTTGTGACCTCTGTATTGAAGCAGTGCATTAAGCGGAACAATTAATAATCCACTTAAAATGCCAATAAGAATAAGAACGATAGCAGCTGTTTGCCAGGTTTCAACGAAAACTATTGAGCAGACTAGTGAACCCATAACAATACCAGCAGGTAAAATTTTAATAGAATCTTTCATTAAAATAAAACGAGCTGCAACTAACGCCCCAAGTCCAACTCCTAATGCAACTACTGCTGTTAGCTGTGTTGATTTATCAAGACCAAAATTTAGAGCATAAGCGGCCCATCCAATAATTACCAGCCTAAGTGTTGCGCCTGCGCCCCAAAATAATGTTGTAATTGCCAATGATAATTGTCCTAAAGGGTCCCTCCATAACTTTCCATAAGAATTAAAAAAATCTTTTATCAGAAGCCATGGATTAGTATGCTTAATTTTATGAATAATCGGTAAGGTTGGAATATACCGGTTAAATAATGCAGCTAATATATATAAGGTACTTATTAAAATAATTGCAAGATTGACATCATAAGAAGCTGCAATTCCGCCTAAAATTGCACCTAAAATAATAGCGGCCACTGTTAACCCCTCAACCCACGCATTCGCAGGAACTAGAGACTCTTCGGGAAGTAATTCTGTCAAAATCCCATATTTAGCTGGAGAATATGCTGCTGCTCCGATTCCGACAATAGCATATGCATACAGTGGCTGCATTCCAGCAAGCATTGCAAGACAGCCGAAAAGTTTTACTCCATTAGCGATAAACATTACCTGACCTTTAGGTTTTGAGTCTGCAAATGCTCCAACAAAAGGAGCAAGTATAATATATGCAAGAACAAAAAATTGAAGTAGTAATGGTTGGTGCCAATTAGGTGCCTGTAAATTTGCAAGCATAGCAATTGCTGCAAATAATAGAGCATTATCAGCCAATGCAGATAAAAATTGTGCTGAAAGGAAATAGTAGAATCCTTCAGTTTTTATTGGCTTAGAGCGTTTCTGCAGCATAATCAGCTAGCCTCGATCTCTCCCCTCTCATGAGGGTAATGTGTCCGTTATGTTGCCATCCCTTGAAGCGATCTACGACATAAGTCAGTCCTGAACTACCTTCTGTCAAGTAAGGAGTATCGATCTGGGCTATATTACCCAAACAAACTACTTTAGTTCCTGGCCCCGCTCTTGTAATTAAAGTTTTCATCTGCTTTGGAGTTAAATTTTGAGCTTCATCAATAATAAGGTATTTGGTTAAAAAAGTTCTTCCTCTCATAAAATTAAGAGATTTAACCTTAATTCTTGATCGTATTAAATCGTGAGTGGCTGCACGTCCCCATTCACCTGCATCTTCATCTGTTTTATTTAGAACATCCAGGTTATCATCTAAGGCCCCCATCCATGGCGACATTTTTTCTTCCTCAGTTCCTGGAAGAAATCCTATATCTTCGCCAACTGGAACTGTTACACGTGTCATAATAATTTCACTGTATATTTTTTTTTCTAGAACCTGCTGAAGACCAGCTGCAAGTGTAAGAAGAGTTTTACCGGTTCCAGCCTGGCCTAGTAAGGTTACAAAGTCAACTTCAGGATCAAGCAATAAATTAAGAGCAAAATTTTGTTCCTTATTTCTTGCGCTGATTCCCCATATATTAAAGTTTGGGTTAGTGTGGTCTTGGACTACCTGTAAAGTAGCAGTCTTTCCTTTTACTTCTCTAACGATAGCATGGAAGGGTTTATCAAAACTATAATGCACAAATTCATTTATTACTAATTCCTTGCAAATTGGACCCGTTACCCGATAAAACATTCTATTTTCTTCTTGCCAAGACTCCATTGCCTTACCATGCAGCTCCCAAAAATTTTCAGGAAGAGCTGTAACACCAGAATAAAGTAACTCTGTATCATCCATTACTTTGTCATTAAAATAATCTTCTGCTGTGATGCCTAAAGCTCTAGCTTTAATTCGAATATTAATATCTTTGGAAACAAGAATTACGTTTCTTTTTAAATTTTTATTTTTTAAATTAAAGACAACACTAAGAATTTGATTATCTGCTTTACTTCCTGCCAGCATTGGTAAGTCAAATTCTACTGGATCAGTCTGAAGAAATAATCGACCAGATACATGATTATTTATTTCTGACTTAAGTGGGCATCCTAAATCAAGATTATTAAGACCTGAACCCATAATTTCTTCTAGATAACGGCTTGTTTGCCTCGCATTTCTTGCAACCTCTGTAAGCCCTTTCTTACCATTATCCAGCTCCTCAAGAGTTACCATTGGGAGATAAATATCATGCTCTTCGAATCGAAAAAGTGATGATGGGTCATGCATTAATACATTAGTATCTAAAACAAATAGCTTCGTTATATTTTTTTTAACCATTTTTCTGTTGGATTAATTTTTTAAGAATTCTAAAACTTCTTGAATATGACCATTGACTTTCACGCCTCGCCACTCTTTAATTAATTCCCCATTTTCATTAATCAGAAATGTACTTCTTTCTACTCCTCGCACTTGCTTTCCATACATATTTTTCATTTTCATCACACCAAACAAATTACAAGCAATTTCATCTGGGTCACTGATTAAGTCAAATGAAAAATTATATTTTTTCTTGAAATTCTCATGCGACTTAACACTATCTCGTGAGATACCATAAATCACCACATTTAAATCCTTGAATTGGCTGTATGCTTCCGTAAAATCTATACCTTCATTTGTGCATCCTGGTGTTGAATCTTTGGGATAAAAATAAACAATTAATTTTTTACCTTCAGCGTCAGATGGAATTGATAAAGATCCATTAGTTCCTTCCAATGAGAAGGATGGAATAGTTTTATTTAATTTTAAATCACTCATAAATTTATTTAATGCCCCATAGTATTTAATAAGTCTTCTTAGAAATTATAGCTGAAATAGTGCCAAAAAAAGGGTATTAATCTTAGATAAATCCTTCCATAAGTTGGACTTTTACTATGCCTCCAGAATCAATTGTGCTCTCATCTATTTCCATTACAATGAAACAGTTTGCTTGACTCATTGAGCTTAGAATTGCTGAACCTTGTTGACCTGTAGGCTTCACCCACCATTCATCGTTATTTTGAAACAATATACCTCTTTGGAATTCCATACGACCTGGTTTTTTAAAGATAGCCCTTTCTGTTTTGACTGAAAAAAGTGGTGGAAGCTCATAGTCAACTTCCCCCATTAACGCTTTCATTTGAGGCTGAACAATTTGATAAAATGAGACCATGGAAGCTACAGGATTGCCAGGTAAGCCAAAATAATGCGTTTGATTAATTTTTCCATAAGCTAAGGGTCGTCCAGGTTTAATTGCTAACTTCCAAAATAAGACCTCCCCAATTTCATTTAAAACCTCTTTCATAAAATCTGCAGCTCCAACAGACACCCCTCCACTTGTGATGATGACATCAACCTTATCTGCAATTGAAAGTAAGGTTTTCTTAAGCTCTTTTTTATCATCAGAGATAATTTTAAGGTTTATAATATCTGCGCCTATGCGCTCCAGCATTGCTCCGATTGTATGGTTATTACTGTCATATACCTGCCCAACTTTTAATGAATTTCCTACCTCTACTACCTCATCTCCAGTAGAAAAAAAAGCAACTTTTATTTGACGGTATACACTGATCTTAGGAAGTCCCAGAGAAGCAAGTAGTCCAATTTCAGATGCTCTAATGTATCTCCCTCTCTTTAAAATTAACTCACCTTTTTTTACATCTTCTCCAATTTTTCTAATATTTCCACCAATTGATATACTTTTATTTACTGAGATCTTGTTACCCTCGGAAGAAACTAATTCTATTGGGATGACAGTATTGGCGCCATTAGGAATTCTTGCTCCTGTCATTATTTGAATCGCTTGTCCTGGAAGTACTTTTTCATTTGAAGATTGCCCTGCTAAATTTGATCCTATAACCTCATACGTTGTAGGTAAATTTTCTTTTGTTTTATAAAATGCAAATCCATCCATTGCAGAATTATCGTAATTAGGGACATCAATAGGAGAATATATATCCTCTGATAAGACCCTGCATAAGGAGTCTCTTATTGGAATTATCTGAGTTTCCTTAACTGGCTCAATAAATTGCCTAATCCATTTTAAGGCATCTTTATATTCCATTGCATTAGGGTCGTATTCAGCTAAGCACCCCGGGTCTTTTGCTAGCTTACCTATTGTAATTTTTTCATTCATGACTTATTAATTAAATTTAATATAAAGGCGCAGACCTCTTCAGGTTTATTGATATTTAGTGAAGGGATACTTTCCTTATCATTGGTATCAGTTGCTATTGCAATAATGCTTTCATTTTTAGTATAAAGCTTTTCATGTGATATACCCTTACGGAAAACTTCAATTTTTTTATACGGCAAAGTTTTTAGCCCTTCTATTAAAATCATATCAACATTTTGGTCCATTTGTTTGATCATATCGTTAATAGCGATATTATGTTTTTGATTTTCTGTGATTAATGCAGATCGATCCTGATTTAATATTAGAGTTTGGTAGCTTCCAGATTCTCTCAGTCTGTAGCTGTCTTTTCCTGGGATATCAATATCAAAACTATGATGAGCATGTTTTACAACTGAAATAATGAGGTCATTTATTTTGAGTAGTGGAATAATTTTTTCAAGTAAGGTTGTTTTTCCACTTCCACTTGAAGAGGCACAGAACCCAAGAATTAATGGTTTTATTTTTTTATTATGATTCAATTTTCTTTAGATCTTCCTTATTATTTATATTATTAAATTCATCTGGATTATCAAAGACTACTGTTTCAAAATTATTTTGTTCAATCCAGTCTGCTATTTTCTTTTTCTTACTAAAAATAAATGCTTTTAATCCTTCTAATGTAGATTTATGGCATAAGCTAAATACCGGTTCAATTTGTCCACTCAACATAGGGACAATAATGGTGCTACTCGTATTTTTAGTTTTTTTAAATAATTTTTCAACTAAATTGAGAGGTAAGAGCGGTGTATCAGTTGGACAAAATTGTACCCACTCAGTTTGAGCTGATTTTAATCCAGTATAAATACCTACTAAAGGACCAGTATGGGGATTTAGCTCATCTCTAAATTGTTGAGCTTTGGGAAATTGTTCAAGAAAAATATTGCTATTAATCCATACTTTATTTACTTGAGGACTAAGCCTGTCATAAACATGTTGAATCATTAATTTTTTTTTGAATGTAATTAAAGACTTATTTGTTCCCATACGGGCGGAAGAGCCTCCAGCAAGAATTACACCTTCAATTAATTCTATCAATTAACCACCCGTATGAGACATAAAACGAACAACAGCTGGTTTTTCTTGATTTAAATCAAATTCATGAGATTTTGGTTTTATTTTCATACTGTTAATTATTGCATTCTTAATCGGATCGTCACTATTGGGAAATAGTCGGAGAAGAGGCATTAACTCAATTTTTGTCTCCTGCCCTAAGCAAAGAAACAATTCTCCCTTACAACTTATCCTTACTCTATTACAGTCACTACAGAAATTATGACTATGTGGGGATATTAAACCTACATTTGTTTTTGTATTCTTTATTGACCAATACTTAGCTGGCCCCCCTGTTTTATATGATGTTTTCTCTAGGTCATAATTTTCAGCTAATTTTATAAATATTTCATCATTACTAATAGATGTTATTTTTCTTTCATAATTAGTTGCACCTAAAGGCATCTCCTCAATGAATGATAAGTCTAGACCTCGTTTAATAGCAAAATTTGTTAGATCGAAAATTTCAGTGTCATTAATATCTCGCATTAAGACTGTATTTAATTTAATTTTTTCAAAGCCAACATTGAGTGCGTGATCAATTCCATTTATTACTTCATCGAGGTTACCAATACGAGTCATCTTTTTAAAGGTAGAAGGATTCAAACTGTCTAGGCTAATATTTATCCTCTTCACCCCAGCCTCTTTTAACATGACAGCTTTATTAATTAATTGGCTACCATTAGTTGTTAGAGTTAAATCATGTATTTTTTTATTTTTTGAAAGGTTATGAAATAGGGAATCTATATTTTTTCTTACTAATGGTTCACCTCCAGTAATTCTAATTTTTTTAACTCCTAAGGACGTAAAAATATTTGCGAGGCGGTTTATTTCTTCCAAGGAAAGCACCTCATCTCTAGGTAAAAATTTCATTTTCTCCGACATACAGTAGATACATCGAAAATCGCACCTATCTGTTACAGAAATTCTAATATAGTTGATAGTTCTATTGAACTGATCGATCAAAGTTGTGGTCATATCGTATTAATATTTTAATTAAGGTCAATAATAAGGATTTTTTTAATATATACCCTTTATTCTTAAAGTATAATGACCTTTAGAACAAATCACAGTATTTATATTGAATTAACTATGACATTAACTGAAATACAAATTAAAAAAATAGAACAGCTTGTGTCAAATTTTCAAGATACTCCTGGAGCATTGCTTCCTTTAATGCATGCAATTCAGGATGATTTAGGGTATGTGCCTGAGGATTCTTACTCAATAATATCAAAAGCTTATAATTTATCAATTGCTGAGATACATGGTTTTGTAACTTTTTACCACCATTTTAGGACACACCCATCTGGAAAAAACATCTTACAGGTATGTCGGGCTGAATCATGCCAAGCAATGGGTAGTGAAGAAATTGAATTATATTGTAAAGATACTTTAGGAATTGATTATCATGAAACTACAGATGATAATTTAATAACATTAGAACCAATTTATTGCTTAGGGAATTGTGCATGCTCTCCTGCAGTGATGATAAATGATAACGTAATCGGTAGAGTATCAAAAAAGAAAATAGACGATATTATTCGAATTGCTAAAGAAAACTTATGACACTTAAAATTTATATACCTATTGATTCTACTGCTCTTTCTCTTGGTGCTGAAGAAGTTTACCGCGCTATTTTATTGGAATCTAAGAATAGAAAACTTGAAATAGAGATTGTTAGAAATGGTTCTAGAGGATTATTTTTTTTAGAGCCTTTAGTTGAAGTAGAAACAAACAAAGGAAGAATGGCTTATGGCCCAGTAGATATTTCTGATGTGCCATCTTTATTTGATAGTGAGTTCTTCTTGGGTAGGCCTCATAAGTTATGTTTAGGCCTAACTGATGAAATTGAGTGGCTAAAAAAACAAGAAAGATTAACTTATGCACGTGTTGGTATCACAGACCCACTAAATATTGAAGATTATGAAAAATATGATGGATTTAAGGGTTTAAAAAATGCTATCAAATTAGAGCCTCAGTTGATTGTAAAAGAAGTTACTGAATCTGGACTAAGAGGTCGAGGGGGTGCAGCTTTCCCAACTGGCATTAAATGGCAAACAGTTTTAGATGCTCCGTCGGAAAAAAAATATATTGTATGTAATGCTGATGAAGGAGATTCGGGCACTTACTCTGATCGAATGATTATGGAGAATGATCCCTTTGTATTGATAGAGGGTATGATTATTGCTGGATTAGCTGTAGGAGCAGATATGGGATATATATATCTTCGCTCAGAATACCCTCATGCACTTGCTGTTCTCAATAAAGCTATAAATATCGCAAAAGAAAACAACTATCTCGGCAACAATATTTTAGGTACAGACCATAATTTTGAATTAGAAGTGACTCGCGCCGCAGGAGCTTATATCTGTGGGGAAGAAACTTCATTACTTGAAAGCTTAGAAGGTAAAAGAGGTATGGTTCGTTATAAACCACCATTACCAGCTATAGAAGGCTTGTATGGAAAGCCTACAGTAGTTAACAATGTTATTTCTTTGGCTACTATTCCAATTATTATGGATAAGGGTGGATCTTATTATGCAGATTTTGGTGTGGGGCGCTCAAAAGGAACGTTACCAATTCAATTGGCTGGGAATTTAAAAAATACAGGGTTGATTGAGAAAGCTTTTGGAATAACTTTGAGAGAACTTTTGTATGATTTTGGTGGTGGTTCAGCAACTGGAAAATCAATTAAGGCTGTTCAGGTTGGAGGACCATTAGGTGCATTTATACCAGAAGCGCAATTTGATACTCCTCTCGATTATGAAAAGTTTAGTGAAATAAAAGCAGTTGTTGGTCATGGAGGGATTGTTGCATTTGATACTACCGCTGATATGTCAAAATTAGCTCGTTATTCATTTGAATTTTGTGCGATTGAGTCTTGTGGAAAATGTACCCCATGCCGAATTGGTTCGACACGAGGTATGGAGGTTATAGACAAAATTAAATCAGGAAAAGATCAAGAGAAGAATATAAAATTATTAAAAGATTTGGGAGAAACTATGGTTGAAGGATCTCTTTGTGCGATGGGAGGAATGACACCATTTCCGGTAATTAGTGCACTAAATTTTTTCCCAGAAGATTTTGGGGTTGAAAAGAAAGAAACTTCGGCATAAAATTAGAAAATAATTTAATTAAATTAATAACTTACTAGAATAAAAAATTATGGATGATACAAAAGATTTCGGCACCCCAAAGATAAACTCTGAAAAGTTAGTGAATTTAACTATTGATGGAGTAGATATTTCTGTCCCTGAAGGTACCTCTTTAATGAGGGCTGCATCTGAGGCAGGTATCAGCGTTCCAAAATTATGTGCCACGGATAGCCTAGACCCTTTTGGTTCGTGCCGACTATGCTTGGTAGAAATTGAAGGTAAAAGAGGCTACCCAGCTTCTTGTACGACTCCCGCTGCTGAAGGACTTGTAGTTTCCACTCAAACTCCAAAACTAGAAGATTTAAGAAGAGGTGTGATGGAGCTTTATATTTCAGACCACCCCTTAGACTGTCTTACCTGCGCAACAAACGGAGATTGTGAACTGCAAGATATGGCAGGAGCCGTGGGTTTAAGGGATGTTCGATATGGCTACGAAGGAGAAAATCATTTAGATTCAGTTAAAGACGAAACTAATCCTTATTTTACTTTTGATCCATCAAAATGCATTGTATGTTCTCGTTGTGTGAGAGCTTGTGAAGAAGTTCAAGGAACATATGCTTTGACAATTGATGGAAGAGGATTTGAGTCAAAAGTTTCTGCTGGCGATAAAGATTTTATGGATTCAGAGTGTGTTTCATGTGGAGCTTGTGTTCAAGCGTGTCCGACAGCGACACTAATTGAAAAATCTATTGTTGATCATGGGACGCCTGATCGATCTGTAACTACAACATGTGCATATTGTGGAGTGGGCTGCTCGTTTAATGCTGAATTACAAGGTGATAAAGTTGTTAGAATGACGCCAAATAAAGATGGGGGAGCAAATCATGGGCATTCCTGTGTAAAAGGAAGGTTTGCTTGGGGTTATACAACCCATAAAGACAGAATCACAACACCTATGATCAGAAAAAGCATAAAAGACCCATGGCAAAAGGCAACATGGGACGAAGCAATTAACTATGCAGCTTCAGAAATTAAGAGAATACAAAAAAAACATGGTTTTGATTCTGTAGGAGCAATTTCTTCATCAAGATGCACTAATGAAGAAACTTATTTAATGCAAAAAATCGTAAGGGCAGCATTCGGTAATAATAATATTGATACCTGCGCAAGAGTTTGTCATTCACCTACTGGTTATGGGCTAAAGCAAACAATTGGTGAGTCGTCTGGTACACAAAATTTTGATTCTGTGATGAAGTCTGATGTGATTGTCCTAATTGGCGCTAATCCAACTGATGGCCATCCAGTTTTCGCTTCACAAATGAAGAGGCGGCTTAGAGAAGGTGCTAAATTAATAGTCGTTGACCCACGTGAAATTGATTTAGTTAAAAATACACCGCATGTTAAGGCTGATTTTCATTTAAAGCTCAAGCCAGGAACAAATGTAGCAATCATAAACGCAATAGCACATGTAATAGCGACAGAAAAATTGATGGATAAAAAGTTTATTGAGTCTAGGTGTGAAGATGAGGCATATAAATATTGGCTTGATTTTGTATCTGAAGAAAGAAATTCACCTGAGGCACTTGAGTCTGAAACGGGTGTTCACCCAGAAACAATCCGCAAAGCCTCTAGGTTATTTGCAACAGGTGGTAATGGAGCAATTTATTATGGCTTAGGCGTAACAGAGCATAGCCAAGGATCAACTATGGTTATGGGAATTGCTAATCTAGCAATGGCAACTGGTAATATTGGACGAGAAGGAGTTGGTATTAACCCATTGCGCGGGCAAAATAATGTACAGGGTGCTTGTGATATGGGGTCATTTCCACATGAATTTCCTGGTTATAGACATGTATCTGATCTATCAACCCGCGCTCTTTTTGAAAGTGCATGGGATACTAAGCTATATGATGAGCCAGGACTAAGAATACCCAATATGTTAGATCAAGCAATATCTGGTAGTTTTAAAGCTGTATATTGTGAAGGGGAGGATATTGCACAATCTGATCCTGACACCCAGCATGTAACCCATGCTCTTGAATCTATGGAATGTGTGATTGTTCAGGATTTATTCCTTAACGAAACAGCAATGTATGCACACGTATTTTTACCAGGCTCATCATTTCTAGAAAAGAATGGGACATTTACTAATGCGGAGAGAAGAATATCTCGAGTAAGAAAAGTAATGGCCCCTAAGAATGGATACGAGGATTGGGAAATTACGGCAAAGCTATCTAGTGCTCTTGGTTACCCTATGAATTATAAGCATGCTAGTGAAATAATGGATGAGATTGCTATGTTAACCCCAACCTTCAAAGGTGTTAGCTTTGATAAGATTGATGAATTAGGCAGCATTCAATGGCCTTGTAACGATGAGCATCCTCAGGGAACTCCGACTATGCATGTTGACGAGTTTGTACGAGGTAAAGGAAAATTCTTTATTACGGAATATATTCCTACTACTGAAAGAGTCAATAATAAATACCCACTAATTCTTACTACAGGACGTATTCTGGCGCATTATAATGTTGGCGCACAAACTAGAAGGACTAAAAATATTAATTGGCATGAAGAAGATTTAATAGAAGTTCATCCACATGATGCAAATGATAGAGGTATTAAAGAGGGAGATTGGGTTGGAATAAATAGTCGTGCTGGAGATACAGTTTTGAGAGTAAAGATTACTGAACGTGTTCAACCTGGTGTTGTATACACTACTTTCCATCACCCGGTATCTGGAGCGAATGTTATTACAACTGATAATTCAGATTGGGCAACTAACTGTCCTGAGTTTAAGGTTACAGCTGTTCAGGTAACAAAAGTATCTCAACCATCTGAGTGGCAGAAAAATTATAAAAATTTCAGTGAGAAACAAATAGAGTTTGTAAAAGAAGATTCAGAAAAAGTTATGTAGGTTGATAAGTGACTTCAGCTAAATTAATACAAACTAAAAATTCATCACTAGATTTTCCTGCTCATAAGAATCAATCTAAAAGTAACTCCATAGAAAATCTTGCAGAAGAAACCCCAGTAGCATTTGTTTATAATGGAATATCACATGTAGTGATGATGGCATCACCGATTGACCTCGAAGATTTTGCATTGGGATTCTCTATTACCGAAGAGATTATTGGCTCATCTTCTGATCTATATTCTGTAGAAATTAACCATATAAAAGATGGTATTGAACTTAAAATAGAGATTTCATCTAAATGCTTTATGAATCTTAAAGAAAGAAGACGAAACCTAACAGGTAGAACAGGATGTGGATTATGTGGAGCAGAGACACTTACTCAAGTAATAAAGTATAAAAAAAATAATTTATTTAGTGACACAACATTCAGATATGATCAAATTAGATATGCTCTTGATCAATTTCCAACCAATCAAACATTACAAAAGCAAACAGGCGCTACCCATGCTGTTGCTTTATATCAAAACACAGGAAAGTTTTTATTAATTCGTGAGGATGTAGGCAGGCACAACGCTTTTGATAAACTAATAGGCGCTGCAATCAAACAAGAAATTATCAATAAAGATTGTTTTGTTGTTACATCTAGTAGAGCAAGCTATGAAATGATCCAGAAATTATCCTACCTTAATTTAAGATTAATCATCGCTATTTCAGCCCCGACTGCATTGGCTGTAAGATTGGCAAAAAAAATTGGTGTTACGTTAGTTGGATTTGCTAGAGATGATCGATATACGATCTATAGCCACAAAGAAACAATAATAGAGTAAAATTACTAGATGAAAGATAGCACATTAATAGCGATGGCAAATCAGATAGGAGCTTTTTTTAAAAGTTACCCTGATAAGGAGCAAGCTACAAAAGATATAGCTGGGCATTTAAATAAATTCTGGCCACCTGTAATGCGTAAAAAAATAGTTGAAATTATTTCCTCAGAAAATTTTAAAAACGATGGGCTGGATCAGATGGTAATCAAAGCAATAAAACAATACTTAAAACATTAATTTAAAAATCTTTTCTAACAAGTATAAAATAATTTTTTCCTCGTAAAATTTTTCCTGTCCAAATTTCCTCCCATTCTCTATATTCAGAGGGAAATTCAGCTTCTTCTCGTAACGAAATTAGCGCCAAATAACAACCCTGATTAGTAGGATTATTATCTCCTTTCACCCCGGTGTAGTAGTGTAATAAATTTTTTTGGTTTTCTGATAGATTGTGTAAATAAAGACAGCTTGTTGATTGAACGAGATGTTGTTTAACTTCATTAAAGATAAGCTTATAACTTTTTCGGTTATCAATAAATGGTCCCCACAGCATAACTAGACATAGCCAAATCATTGTAATTCCAATTGCCCAATTAGAAATAGCAGTTCGGTTAGTTATTCTTTGCTTAAATATAGATAGTGCCCAATAAGAAGTAAATATAAGGCAAATGATAAACGGGATAATTTCAAAGCTTGCATTAAAATTTCCTGATAGGTAAAACATACGTTCAAAAATTTTACTTGGCATCCCAGTTTGCATGGCTAACCATCCTAGCCAGATTAGAATTCCTATAAATCCGAAAATCAAAATACCAAATAAATTTAATGCACTTGCTGAACCCCTTTTTAATGTATCGATAGAACCAACGCTTATAATACAAAAGGGAATCAAGAAGGGCATTAGACTCATTTGATCTTGTTTGTTCGAATATGAAATAACAACAAAATAAACTAATATGAATACTAGTGGTAACAATAATCTTTTTTGTTTTAAAATATTTTTATACCCCTGAAATAAAGTAAAAATTACCAATGGTAAAGAGGGCCATGTAAACCAACTTACTCCAGATAATGTATATAGAAATGTTGGGCTACTGATAAAAATTTGTTGATTTAACCAATTACTAAATAATTGTGGGTGTAAATAATTCATTGAAATTACCCATGGTGATATTATTACAATACCAATTCCAAAAGATAGCCCGATAAATGTTAAATATCGATTATTTCTCCAGAATATAAAAGCATATAAAATAATCGATGTTACTACTATAGAGATTAATGGAACAAGTCCTCCTGACAAGAAGGATATGCCTAAACCTGAACCCATCAATATACTAGATCTAAATGGTCTTCGGTAATATAAGGTAAGACTATAAAAACATAGTGAGAGTCCTGTTAATGTAGCAATATCGGGAATGAGGCTATGAATATTCAGTATTAATCCAATGGAGGCAATAAATAGTAAGCCTGCTTGTCTTCCAAAACCTATACCCCACAGCTCTCTTGTGGCTAGCCCAATAGATATTAGGGTTATTGATACCCAGAGAGCATTGGATAAGCGTGCTCCATCATGCACCGGCAAAATAAATGTAAACATTTTTGCAAAACCAGCTGCAACAAAAGAGTATAAAGGGGGGTTAGTTAGGGAAGTGTTGCTACTTGCTAGAGGAGCAATAAATTCATTTTTTTGGATTATGTCTAATATCTGACTAATCGTATCTGACTCGATTGATTGCCATGATCCATGACCTGTGAGACCAGTAAAAATCCAAATAACCGTTAATATTAAAAAAAGCTGTATTTTTGTTTTTTCCCCTAAATTTTTTCTAGGGGTAGCCATATTGCCTTGCCAGTCATGTTCTAAATCAAATCTCATATATTGTATATGGTATATAAAAAAAGGCAGCTTAGCTGCCTTTTTTTTCTTTTAAGTTCTACATACCATATTTTTGCTTAAATCTCTCTACGCGCCCACCAGTGTCGAGTATTTTTTGTTTACCTGTATAGTATGGGTGACATTTAGAGCAAACCTCGATATTCATGTCTTTACCGATAGTTGAATGAGTTTTAAATTTTTCTCCGCAGCTACAAGTTACATTTACTTCTGGATATTCTGGATGAGTGTCTTTTTTCATATTGTATTTTAATATTCTTAAATTTGAGGCGTAATTATTATTGATATTTGATAAAAAATCAATGGTTTCTTCAACTTTATCATCTTCTCATACTATCAAAAAAGTCTGCGTTATTCTTGGTAGACTTGACTTTATCTAATAAAAATTCCATAGCTTCTAATTCGTCCATTGGGTGTAGTAATTTTCTTAATACCCAAATTTTCTGAAGTACATCTTGAGGGATTAATAATTCTTCACGTCGTGTTGAAGATTTATTAACGTTTATAGCCGGGTAAACTCTTTTCTCAGCCATTCTTCTATCTAGATGGATCTCCATATTTCCTGTCCCTTTAAACTCTTCATAGATAACATCGTCCATTCGCGAGCCAGTGTCAACTAATGCAGTTGCCAGAATTGTAAGGGAACCACCTTCTTCGATATTTCTTGCAGCACCAAAAAAACGTTTTGGTTTTTGTAGTGCATTTGCATCAACACCACCAGTTAATACTTTCCCTGATGAAGGAATAACGGTGTTGTATGCTCTTGCTAGCCTTGTGATTGAGTCGAGAAGAATAACAACGTCTTTTTTATGCTCTGTTAGTCTCTTAGCTTTTTCTAAAACCATTTCAGCTACTTGAACATGTCTTGTTGCCGGCTCATCGAAAGTAGAAGCAACAACTTCACCCTTAACAGATCTTGTCATTTCAGTAACTTCCTCTGGTCTTTCATCTATTAATAATACGATTAATGAAATGTCTGGATGATTAGAGGTAATTGCATGAGCAATATTTTGCATCATTACGGTTTTTCCACTTTTTGGACTGGCAACAATTAAGCCTCGCTGCCCTTTACCAATAGGGGAAATCATATCAATAACTCTGCTGGTGTTATTTTCTTCCCCACCGCCAGTGTCTCTTTCCAATATCATCGGCTCTGTTGGAAATAATGGGGTTAAATTCTCGAAGAGTATTTTATTCTTTGTATTTTCTGGTGCGTCATTATTAACTTTATCAACTTTGACTAGCGCAAAATAACGCTCACTGTCTTTTGGGGTTCTAATTTCACCTTCTATAGTATCGCCGGTGTGAAGATTAAATCTTCTAATTTGTGAGGGGGAAACATAGATATCATCAGGACCTGCAAGATATGAAGCACTTGGTGATCTTAGAAATCCAAAACCATCTTGAAGTATCTCTAATGTTCCATCGCCAAATAGGGTGTCTCCATTCTTTGCTTTATTTTTAAGGATAGCAAAAATTAAGTCTTGTTTACGCATTCTCCCAGCATTACTTATCTCGTCGCCAACTGCCATATTTACAAGCTCGGTAACCGGAAGATGTTTTAGATCAGATAAGTGCATATTTTTCCATTTAGATTGTACTGTCTATAAAAGCAATAAGCTGTGACTTAGATAAGGCACCAACTTTAGTCGACTCAATATTTCCATCTTTAAAAATCATTAGAGTGGGTATGCCTCTTATTCCATATTTGGTAGGAGTCTGTGGGTTTTCGTCTATATTGAGTTTAGCGATTTTAATTTTACCATCATATTCAGATATCAACGCCTCTAGTATCGGAGCAATCATTTTGCATGGACCACACCATTCAGCCCAGTAATCAACAAGAACTGGAATGGATGATTCTATTACTTCTTTTTTGAAGGTCTCATCACTTAGATGAATAATTTCATTGCTCATAATTAAAGCTTTTATTGATATTTGATTTTTATATTGGGAAATATTGATTTGATTCTGAGTGCATGATAAAACATAAATCAACCATAATCAATAATTATTTTTTAAAGCTCTCATTAATTTCAAAAAGGGGAATAATTTTTTTTGCTCCTTTTGAGGATTTTGCTATCGTTATAGCTGTATTAGCCTCCTCCTGTGTAACTAATCCCATCAGATAAACCTCTTGTCTTTCACTAAATACTTTAATATGCGTTGGAGATACTTTGTCCTTATACTGACCTTTATTTGTATTAATAAATAACCTTGATTTGACATTAGCTGTTGCTATAAGATCAAGTCCTTGAGATCGAAGGGAGCTATTTTTACCAACCAATAGGAAGTTTTTAATATTTTTAACTCCTTTAATATTTTTTGCTAAATCTTCTAATTTATTTTTTAGTTCATCTGAGGGCACTTCCCCAGTAATAATAAGAGTTTGATTATAGGAAACAAAAGAAACATTTGCTTCATTATAAGTTTCTTGCATTTCTATAATTGCTTTAAATTCAACTCTTTGGTCAATGATTTGGATCTCTGTTGACCTTCTATCGGCAAAACTTAAAGGGGGAGCAACTACGCTAGTTACCCCAACTGCAGCACAGCCTGCCAATTGTGTTATAAAAAGAAAAATTAAGATGAAAAGCTTGTATGATTTAGTCATGTCAACTAAATTATAGCTCGAATATTTTCTATATAGAAATTTTTTTAAAAGACTAGACAATAAATTGAAAGCAACCTTATATTTAATAGCAACACCTATTGGTAATTTGCAGGATATTTCTTTGCGAGCCATAGATACCTTAAAAAACGTCGATTTAATTGCATGTGAGGACACAAGGCATACCGGTCAATTATTAGCGCATTTTTCGATCAAAAAAAAATTAACCTCCCTTCATCAGCATAATGAAAAAGAAAAGACTAAGTTTATATTGGAAACTATCAGGGGAGGAGGCTCGGTAGCTTATGTATCAGATGCCGGAACTCCTGCCATAAGTGATCCAGGTGCGTTTCTGGTTAATCAAGCCCATCTTGATAATTTACATATTGTGCCTATTCCAGGGCCTTCTGCATTAACAACTGCTTTCTCTGTGGCAGGAATTTCATCTAACCAATTTCAATTTATTGGTTTTCTTCCAAGCTCACAAGGTAAATGTAAAAAGACCTTACAAGATATATTCAATATGAATATGACAACAATATTTTATGAGTCTCCGCGTAGAGTAGTTAAAACTTTAGCAGCCATTATTGATATATTTGGTTCTGAAAAAGAGGTAGTCATTGGCAGGGAGCTAACTAAACTGTTTGAAACTATCTATAAAGATAAGGCAATATCGTTATTTGATAAAATTTCTCAAAATCCAAATGATCAGAAGGGAGAGTTTGTAATTATTCTTAGTAGAACAGAAAAAAATTCTCTAGCTCATTCTGATATATCCGATGAACATGTGTTAAAAATTTTACTAAATGAACTACCATTAAATCAAGCAGTAAAATTAACAGCAACAATTTTAAAGAAAAAGAAAAAGGAAGTTTATAATCAAGCCTTGGAAATAAAAAATGAAAAATGAATTAATACTCAATAAGCCAGATGATATGCATCTCCATTTAAGAGAGGGAGAGATATTAGGATTTGTTTTGAAGGATACGGCTAGTCAATTTGCTAGAGCAATTGTAATGCCGAATCTAAATACACCTGTAACAACTGTAGCATTAGCCAAAAGTTATTATCATGTAATTAAGGGCTATGGCTATAATTTTGAGCCGTTAATGACATTATATTTAACAAATTCATTATCAAAAGAAGAAATTAAAAAAGCTAAAGAGTCTGAAATTATTCATGGTATTAAGCTGTATCCATCAGGTGTCACAACGAATTCAAAAAGTGGAATCAGTTCTATAGATTCTTGTTTTAACCTTTTTGAGGAGATGGAGAAAAATGACTTACCATTATTAGTTCATGGCGAAGTAAGTGATCCAAAGGTTGATATTTTTGATAGGGAAAAAATGTTTATAGATAAATACCTGACTAGGATATGTAAAAATTTTCCATCACTTAGAATAGTTTTTGAACATATTTCAACTAAAGATAGTGTGGAATTTGTTATGAATGCTTCTTCTATGGTTGCGGCAACAATTACTCCGCAACATGCAATGTTAAGCCGGAATGATCTACTATCAGGAGGAATTAAACCTCATAATTATTGTTTACCTATTCTAAAAAGGGAAATTCATCAAAAAGCAATTCTTGAGGCAGCAATTTCAGGCAATTCAAAATTTTTCCTTGGAACAGACAGCGCACCTCATCTAAAATCTGAAAAAGAGAGTTCGTGCGGATGTGCTGGTGTTTATTCGGCAAGAACAGCAATTGAGCTTTATGCTGAAATTTTTGATAAGAATGATTCTTTAGGTAAACTTTCAGATTTCAGTAGCAAGTTTGGAGCTGACTTCTATGGTCTTCCACGTAATCAGGACAAGATTAGACTTATAAGAAAAGATCATGAAATACCCCATCAATTAGAATTTAAAAATAATCACATTACTCCGTTCTTAGCTGGCCAAACCATTCATTGGCAAATTTCATAAATATACTTATTAAGTGATAAAATAAGTTAAGTTGACTAGACAGTCGCTATATTTATTTATAGAGGAAAGTCCGGGCTCCAAAGAGCAGAGTGATGGCTAACAGCCATACGTCGCGAGACGAGGAATAGGGCCACAGAGACGAGCGTATTCAGTTACGGTGAAACGCGGTAACCTCCACTCGGAGCAAAGCCAAATAGGGTAGCATTGACACTGCTCGTGTTGCTACCGGGTAGGCTGCTTGAGCGATCAAGTAATTGGTCGCCTAGAGGAATGACTGTCCACGACAGAACCCGGCTTATCGGTCAACTTACCTTAATCTAACTCACTGAAGAATAAAGAAAAAGTAAAAAAAAGTGCTTGCAAAGCACTTTTTTATTGCCTATAGTGTTCGTGTAGGGGAAAAAGTGGTAATTTGTGGGAAATTATTTAACGAAACTAAGGGCGTTCAGTAATTTCCCACCTTTTTAGGTGGACACTATGTATAGAGGTGCAACAATTTTGAGTTTAGATGGCAAAAGCAGGTTCGCTGTGCCAACTAAATATCGAGAGCATTTACTAATAGAGTCAAATGGTGCGATGATTTTAACAGCACATCCTCATGGTTGCCTTCTTCTGTATCCCAAGGACGCCTGGACACCAATTCAATCAAAAATAATGCAACTCTCTAGTTTCGATAAAAAATCTAGTGGTCTTCAGCGATTACTTGTCGGTTATGCCGAAGATAGCATAGTAGATGGAGCCGGACGACTTCTAATTTCTCAGGCATTGCGAGACTTTGCAGACATTCAAAAAACAATCATGTTTGTTGGTCAAGGTACACATTTTGAAATATGGAATCAGGAAATATGGAACCAAGAAATAAATAAAATTAGTACAAATAAAGATGATGACTTGCCAGATGAGCTTGGAGGTTTTTCATTATGACAAATAATCCAAAAAAACATATTCCAGTTTTATTGAAAGAAGCCATTATTGGCCTTTCAATCAAGAAAAGCGGTATCTATCTTGATTGTACTTTTGGTAGAGGTGGTCACTCGAGAGAAATTTTGAAAAATCTTGGCCCTAATGGCCGATTACTTTCTATGGACAAAGACCAGGCTGCAATCGAGTCAGCAAACAAGATTAATGATAAAAGATTCGAAATTATAAATTCAAGCTTCTCCCAAATGGGAGAATTTCTAAAAAAAAAAATATTAAAAAACTTGATGGGATATTAATGGATCTGGGCGTATCTTCACCACAACTTGATGAGCCAAGCAGGGGCTTTAGCTTTCAGTCTGATGCTGCACTGGATATGAGAATGGATCAATCTCAATCATTAACTGCAGCAGATATAGTTAATTCTTATGAAGAGAAAGCATTAATTGAACTACTTTTTTTATATGGAGAGGAGAAGTTTTCAAAAAGAATAGTGCGTTCTATTTTAATTCATAGAGATACTATTGGCTCAATAACAAGGACGCATGAGCTTGCGAAAATTATTAACCAAGCGGTTCCCAAAAAAGAACCAGGAAAAAATCCTGCAACGAGAACCTTTCAAGCGTTAAGAATAAAAGTAAATGAAGAAATCGAAGAGGTTGAAAGATCATTACCTATTGCATTTGACTATCTAAATCCTAAAGGCAGATTAGTCGTTATTAGCTTCCATTCTCTAGAAGATAGGATAGTGAAAAATTTTATAAAATTTAAAATGGAAACAGATTTAATCCCAAAATATATTCCAATTAAAGCAAGTGATATCAAATTATCTTCAGCTAAGAAGATTGGAAAGTTAATTACACCATCAACAGAGGAAACAAAACTAAACCCAAGATCAAGAAGCGCTAAATTAAGAGTTATTGAAAAGGTAACTGACTAGTTATGAGATTAAATTTAATTCTTTATATCCTTTTAATTTTTTTTGCGATGGCAACAGTTAGCTCTTACCATCAATATAGAAATAATTTTTCGCGATTAGATATTGAGAAAAAAACCACATCAGAACTTCGTGATGAAAAAACAAAACTCGAAGTAGAAGAGTCGGATAAGTCAGGTAATCAAAGAATACAAACAATAGCCTCAGAAAAGTTAAGAATGTATACCCCTAATAAAAAAGAAATCAAAGTTATTAGATGAAAAAAATAAGAAATGATTAATACCAGAAAAAAACAGACAGAATTTTTTGAACTTTCAAAGATAAGACGCCGCTTTGTTTTATTAATACTTCTATCCATGTTTCTTGCATTATTTTCAAGGGCGATTTATGTACAAGGAATACAAAAAGACTTTTATCAGAAAGAAGCTAGAGATAGAAGTGACCGTACGGTTAAATTGCATGCTTATCGAGGAAAAATAATTGATAGGAATAATAATGTATTTGCAGTAAGCACTCCTATTGAAGAGATAATCGTAAATCCATCTGTTTTAGTAATAACAGTTAAGCAAAAGAATAAACTTGCAAGATTATTATCATTAAGTCGTAGAGACCTAGAAAAAAGATTACAAAAGAAAAAAGAGTTCGTATATTTAAATAGGCAATTATCCCCAAAAAAAGCGGCCCAAGTGATGGCACTTAAGATTCCTGGTATTTCTTCCAAAAAAAAATATAAAAGATTTTATCCTGCTAAAGAAATAGCAGCGCATTTGGTTGGCTTTACTGGTATTGATGGAGAAGGTTTAGAGGGTATTGAATACTTTTCAAATAAATTATTAGCAGGAGAACCTGGCAAAAAAAGAATACTAAAAGATATTTCTGGAAGAATTGTTGATAAGATTCAAGATGTAAAAATACCACGAGACGGGCAAGACATTCAATTGTCGATTGATAAAAGACTTCAATATACTGCTTATAGGGCTCTAGAAAAGGCTGTTGAAAAACATGCAGCAATATCTGGATCAGCGATATTATTAGATGCAAAAACGGGGGAAATATTAGCTATGACAAATTACCCTTCCTACAACCCAAATACAAAAGAAAAATCAAAATCAAATAATTTTATAAGAAATAGAGTGGTTACAGATAGCTTTGAACCAGGATCGACGATAAAACCAATTTCAGTTAGTGCCGCACTAGAAAGTAAGTCAATAAAGCCCAATAGTATTATTGATACATCCGCGAATTATTATAAAGTAGGAAAAAGTCGTATAACAGATACTCATAAATATGGAAAAATATCAGTCACAGAGGTTATTCAAAAATCCTCTAATATTGGAGCTATTCTTATTGGAGAAAAAGTATCACATAAATATTTATGGAATACATTGAATAACTTTGGTATTGGAAAAAAAACAGGGGTTAGTTTTCCTGGTGAGGTAGGAGGAAAATTAAAGCATTATAAGAATTGGAGGAGAACAGACCATGAAAGTGCAACATTTGGCTATGGTATTAGTACAAGCCTTATTCAACTGGCACATTCATATACTGTCTTTGCTAACGAAGGTAAAATTAAACAAATCTCCCTTTTAAAAAAAGAAGATCCGTCGATAGGACAAAGGGTAATTTCTATAAAAACTAGCAATCAAATGTTAAACATGCTTGAATCTGTCGTTAAAGATGGAACTGCCGAATATGCTGAGGTGAATGGATATAGAGTTGCTGGAAAAACTGGAACATCGAGGAAATTAGGCCCAGATGGAAAATATGGGCAAAAGCATATTGGGTCATTTGTGGGTATTGCCCCTGTGTCAAATCCAAAATTTGTTATAGCGGTAATGATTGATGAACCTTCAATAGGTGGTTATTATGGAGGCACTGTTGCAGGCCCAGTATTCAGCACATTAATGACAGAAGCACTTAAAATATACTCAATACCACAAGACGGTTTTGTAGAAGCTGATGAACAAAAAAGAGAAACTAAGCCTGATAGCATAATATGATTGAATCATTACAACAGTTATTAAATATTTGTGATGACATTAGTTTGGATAGTAATCAGGTAAAAAATAGAACATTATTTGTCGCTTACCCAGGTAATAATTTTGATGGAAGAGATTTTATAGGCCAAGCTATTAAAGCAGGGGCAGCAGGTGTTCTTTATGATAAAAATAATTTTGATTGGAGAAAAGAATGGGAAATACCGCATTTAGGTATAGATAAATTAAAAAAAATACTTCCAGAAATTGCAGGTAGCTTTTATGGTAACCCTTCTAGTAATTTAAAGTTAGTTGGTGTAACTGGAACAAACGGAAAAACAACAAGCGTTCAATGGTTATCTTCATGTTTAAACAGACTTGGTAAAAAAACAGGATTTATTGGTACAACAGGTTATGGCGATGGAATCAATATCAATCCTACAAAAAATACTACTCCGGATATCGTTACAACCCAAAAAATTCTACGAGATTTCAAAGAACAGAATAAAAGTCATATAGCAATGGAAGTATCATCTCATGCTATAGACCAGGGTAGAATTGATAATCTTAAATTTGATATTAAGTTGCTAACAAATATTACGAGAGACCATTTGGATTACCATGAAAATATTGAAAATTATATTAAATGTAAGTCTAAATTTCTCTTAAATGCTAAATCAGGTGGGTGCATTGTTATTAATAACGATGATCCAGTAGGGCATCAGATAATAGAAAAAATAAATAAGAAAAAAGCTAACTTAAAAGTATTATCATTTGGAATTAAAAACTCCTCTAATTTAATGGCGAAAAATATTTCTGTCTCAAATGATAGAACAATATTCTATATAGATCATAATGAAGAGAGTTATAAATTTGATGTCCCAATTTTTAGTAGATACAATTTATATAATCTTCTTGGTGTTATTGGGTGTCTTCTAGAATTTAAGATTAGCATAAAAGATATACAAACTGTTGCTAGTAATATTATTGGTGTAGAGGGTCGGGCTGAAGTAATTAATCTAAATTCTAGTCATCGACCAAACATATTTATTGATTATGCACACACACCCGACGCATTAAAAAATATCTTAGAATCACTGCGGCAACGTAACCCTAAAAACCTCACTTTATTATTTGGTTGTGGTGGAAATAGAGATAAAGGAAAAAGACAAGAAATGGCGAAAGTTGCAAATCAACTAGCTGATAATGTAATCATTACCTCAGATAACCCAAGAGATGAGAGTCCAATTAGTATTATTAATGAAATTAGTAAAAATATTAATATCCCATTTAAAAAATTTGAGAAAAGAGAGCCTGCAATTATATATGCAATAAATAATATGAATGATGATGATATTTTATTGATTGCTGGAAAAGGACACGAATGCTACCAGGAAATAAAAGGAAAAAAATATCCATTTTCTGATAAAAAAATTGCACTAGCTAATATTAGGAAAGCATAATTAGATGATAAAAATAACATTAAATGATTTATCTTCTTTTTTAGAGATCCCAGTAAGAGATATAAATTATGACCAACCAATATCAGATTTTTCAATTGATTCTCGAACAGTAAAAAAAGGTGATGCTTATATTGCTATTGAAGGTGAAAAATATAATGGAAATGATTTTGTTCTTGATGCAATAAAAAATGGCGCAACCATCGCATTTACTTCAAATAAGGAATATCTTGCACCAAATATATTTTATGTAAAAGATGGCAAAGAGTTTCTAAAAAAAATAGCAGGATTTATTATGAAGATAATAAATCCAAAAGTAATTGCAGTAACTGGTAGTAATGGTAAAACTACAACAAAAGAAATTACTGCATCTATTCTTCAGCAAGAATACTCACAAAAAGAATTATTAATTGCACAAGGAAATTTTAATAATGATATTGGCTTGCCATTAACAATTTTAAGGCTCAATGAAGTTCATAAAATAGCTATCCTTGAGATGGGAATGAATCATAAGGGTGAGATTGAGGATTTAACAAGAATTACCCCTCCTGACATAGCAGTAATTACAAATATTGGAGAGGCGCATATAGAAAATTTTGAATCAAGAGATGGTATTGCTGCAGCAAAAAAAGAAATTCTAGCTAATATCTCAAAGAATAGTTTTGTAATTTTACCAAGGGACGATACGTATTTTGAGTTTCTGGCTACAGATTTAGTGACCAAAAATATTATTACATTCGGGAAAAGTAATGAAGCTGATATAAGTTGCGCATCTCAAGATAATTTAATTACCCGATATTTTTTGTTAGATAAATTCATGGATGCTAAATCCAGTATTATAGGAGATCATAATATAATGAATATTATGGCGGCTATTGGTGTGGCTCAGGCTCTAAAAATCTCAATTAATTCAATCAAGAAAGGAATAGAATCATTTAAGGGGGTAGCTGGAAGGCTAGAAGTTAAGCATGCAAAGAATGGCGCAATAATTATTGATGATAGTTATAATTCTAACCCTTCATCGATGATTGCTGCTATTGATGTTCTTGCTTCACACACTAGTTCGCATAAACTATTAGTAATTGGTGATATGGCAGAACTTGGAGAGCAAAGCCAAAGATTACATAGCGATATAATTAAATATATCAATGATTCGGGTATTAGTCATACTCTTGCAATTGGAGATTGTATGAAGCAGCCAATAACAAATAACATTAAGTATGGCAGTTGGTATAACTCAAAAAATGATTTAATTAAGGAATTGAGAGCTTTAATGAAAGAGGATAGTGTTGTACTTTTCAAAGGTTCTCGATTAATGAAAATGGAAGAAATTATTCATATAATCATATAGCTAGAATAAAAACAGGGACCATAATATGTTATTAGATTTTTTTAATTTTTTAGCTAACGAGCATAGCTTTTTTAATGTTTTTAGCTATATATCAATAAGAGCGGTACTTGCAATTATCACAGCGCTCATTATTTCATTTATTTTAGGTCCTTGGTTTATTAAAAAATTAGGTGATTATAGTTTTGGTCAATATGTTAGAGCAGATGGAATTGAGTCCCATATTATAAAAACGGGCACCCCTACAATGGGAGGCGGATTAATTTTAATTTCTATTCTTATTTCAACATTAATGTGGGCTGATTTAAATAATCGGTATGTTTGGTTGTTAATAATCGTGACAGTTGCATTTGCTGTAATAGGATTAGTGGATGATTACAGTCAGATCAAGAATAAAAAATCAGATGGGTTGTCAGCACTGCAGAAATATGGGCTCCAGTCATTGGTTGGATTTAGTGTTGCAGCATATATTTTAGTAACCGCTTCAACTCCAGAGTCAACAGAGTTATTAATCCCTTATCTTAAAGATGTAAGTATACCTTTGGGAGCTACAGGCTTTATCCTGGTCGCATATATAGTGATTGTAGGAAGTAGTAATGCAGTTAACCTAACAGATGGCCTAGACGGTCTAGCTATAATGCCTGCTGTAATGGTAGTGAGTGCACTTGGGCTCTTTGCCTATTTAAGCGGCAATACAATTTTTTCATCCTATTTAAGCATCCCCTATATTCAAGGGGCGGGAGAGTTAACTATTTTTTGTGCAGCACTTGCGGGTGCGGGTTTAGGCTTTTTGTGGTTTAACGCATATCCTGCAGAGGTATTCATGGGTGATTTAGGCTCATTATCCATCGGGGCTGCTATGGGAACAATTGCAATTATCGTTAGGCAAGAGATTGTGTTAATGATTATGGCTGGCGTATTTGTTGTTGAAACATTTTCTGTAGCACTTCAGGTATCCTACTTTCGTTATACAAAAAAAAGATATGGAGTTGGTAAAAGAATTTTTTTGATGGCACCTCTTCACCATCACTACGAGAAAAAAGGATGGAAAGAGACGCAGGTTGTTGTTCGATTTTGGATTATTACTATGATGTTAGTTTTAATTGGTCTAGCCAGCTTAAAAATTAGATAATGATTATAGATAATTATAATCATGTCTTAATAGTTGGTATGGGAAAAACTGGTTATTCAATCTCTGAATTTTTAAAAAATAAAAATATATTAATTTCAGTTTATGATTCTGATAAATCAATTCACGATATTCAAAAAAAATTAAAAGGTATTAATATTAGTAATTATTATGATGGTCCATTAGAAGAAAAATATCTTAATAGTATAGATTGTATTGCAGTAAGTCCTGGTGTAGATCTGAGAAATCCTATACTTAAAAACGCAATAAAAAATAAAATTCCTATTATTAATGATCTCACATTATTTTTTAATGAAATCAGTAATAAAAAAACAAAAGTTATTGGTGTGACAGGCACAAATGGAAAAACAACAGTATGTACATTATTAGAACACCTTTTTTTAAAGGCTGGATATAAAGCAGTTTCTGCGGGCAATATAGGCTTACCAATGCTAGAGATTAAGAATATAAATGATCTAGATTTCATTATTCTTGAGCTATCAAGTTTTCAACTAGAAATAAAAAATCAATTATCTCTTGATGTTGGAGTAATTCTCAATATTACAGAAGATCATATGGATAGATATGATACTTTTGATGATTATGCTTCGGCAAAATACTCAATACTTGAGTATTCTAAGAAAAAGATTATATGTGCTGATGACGAAGTGATGAAGAAATGGGATATTGAAGATGTAATTGTATTTTCTGAGCGCATACAAAGAAATAAAAAAGCTTATGGCATTAAAAATGAGAAATATAAGAAATATATTGTAGATCATTCAAACTTAAAAATTGAGATAACTAATGTGAATTTATTAGGCCAACACAACCAATTAAATATTATGGCTGCAATTGCTACATTTAAACAATTTGACAATAGATTTAATGAAATTGAGAGCGTCCTTCAGAGATTTCCAGTAATAAATAATAGATTAGAATGGGTAAAAGAAGTGAATGGAATTAATTTTTATAACGACTCTAAGGCTACTAATGTTTCGTCCGCAATTGCTGCAGTTAATGCATTTGAAGAAAAAAATATTTTTTTAATTGCTGGAGGGGATAGTAAGGGACAAAATCTTTCTCTTTTCTCTCAGGCTCTTAAAAATAAAATAAGAAAACTATATTTAATTGGAAAAGATGCTGAGCTAATTAAAGATGCATGTAAAAGTCTGAAAGTAGAAATAAAAATACTTAAAACAATGAAGGAAGCAACTCATCAAGCCTTTAATGATGCAATATCAGGGGATATTGTGTTGTTAGCACCAGCCTGTGCTAGCTATGATATGTATAGAAATTATATAGAGAGGGGTAATGACTTTAAGTCAATTGTTGCTAATTATTAACCATGAAAATATTCTCATTTAAAAATAAGTACAACATGCCTAGTGTGGATTATGGGTTAATTTGGACATCATTATTGTTACTTGGAATTGGCTTGGTGATGGTTTATTCTGCGTCTATTGAGATAGCCGCTTCGCGTAATGCATTCGACTATCAGAATTATTATTTTTTATTAAGGCAATCAGTCTATATATTGATCGGCTTTATGTTTGGATACATAACATTTCTAATACCTGTCTATTTTTGGCAGAAAATGGCTCCATTTTTATTTGTATTAGGCATCATATTATTAATTATTGTGTTGGCCGTGGGAGTTGAAATTAATAGATCTCAGAGGTGGATACCATTAGGAGTGGTTAATTTTCAGCCATCTGAACTAGTTAAATTATTCACAGTTATGTACGCCTCTGATTATGTCTTGAGAAAATCAAAGCAAATGAGGACAATTGTGAAAGGTTTTCTGCCTATGCTGGGGGTGATTGTGTTAACAGGAATTTTACTTCTTAGACAGCCAGATTTTGGAGCGTTAGCTGTAATCACAATGATTGCAATGGGAGTTTTATTCTTAGGAGGTATCTCCTATAAAGTCATCAGTGGATTAGTAATTTCGGCTCCAATCATTATCTATTTTCTAATTAAATCATCTCAAGAGCGATCAAATAGGATTACCGCATGGGTGGATCCATGGTCTGTTCCTCTTGGCGAAGGGTATCAATTAGTTAATGCATTAATGGCTTTTGGCCGAGGAGAATTTTTTGGGGTTGGATTAGGAGGGAGTGTAGCAAAAATGGGATATCTACCTGACGCACATACAGATTTTCTATTAGCTATTCTAGGAGAAGAATTTGGTTTATTTGGAGTTGCTATTGTTATAGGACTTTTTTCCTATTTAGTGTTAAAGATATTTGGCATTGCTAAAGAATCAATACAAAATAAGAAACATTTCTCAGCTCTCATGGCACAAGGTATTGCAATCTGGTTTGCAGTTCAAGGGCTAATAAATATAGGGGTGAATTTAGGTGCAGTACCTACAAAAGGTATAACTCTTCCCCTTATGTCTTATGGAGGGACTGGAATTTTAGTAAATATGGTTGCCCTTGCAATTATATTAAGAATTGATAATGACAATAGAAGCAATATGAGGGGCCAGTATTATAAATAATAAACATATATTAATTGCTGCTGCTGGCACTGGAGGACACATATATCCGGGGTTAGCTGTAGCTAATCAATTCAAAAAAAATAATTTCAAAATTTCATGGTTAGGTACGAAAGAAGGAATGGAAAATCATTTGGTTAATAAAAATGAAATTCAATTTGCACAAATTACCATGCAAGGCTTTAGAGGAAAAGGGATAGGAAGATGGCTAAAATTACCTTTTATAGTTACATTTGCAACCATGCAAGCGATGAAGATAATTAAAAAATGGAAACCTTCAGTTATTTTAGTTATGGGAGGTTATATTTCTGTTCCAGTAGCAATTGCTGCAAGAATTTTAGGGGTACACCTTATCATTCACGAACAAAATGCTTTAGTAGGTTTAAGTAATAAAGTAATTGATAAAATTTCAAATATTAGTTTTGCCGGACTTAAATCAAATATAAAAAGTATGCGGTTAATAGGAAATCCAATAAGAGAAGAAATATATAAAATAAGTAATCCCTCTAAGAGATTTTCTGGAAGAAAGGGCCCGCTGAGAATATTAGTGCTAGGTGGAAGCTTAGGCGCCCAACAATTTAATAATTATTTACCAAAAATATTCAACGAAGTAAGTGAAAAAAAAGAAATTACTATAATCCATCAGTCTGGTGATAAGCATCATGATGAACTAATTAAAAATTATGCACATTTAAATTTAAAGGTCAAAATAAAGAAATTTATTTATGATATGGATAAAAAATATGAATGGGCTGATTTAATTATTGCAAGATCTGGAGCTCTGACGGTAAGTGAAGTTTGTGAGGCAGGCATTGCAAGTATTTTATTACCATATCCTTATGCTGTTGATAATCACCAGTTGTTTAATGCAAAAATTATTAAAAATAAAAAAGGAGGGTTTATTGTTCTACAGGAAAATATGATGATGGAATTAAAGTCAATGCTTATTAATATAACTCGTAAGCAATGTCACAAAATGGCTAATAATGTAAAAAATAAAAAAAGGCAGAACGCAGCAAAGGATATATTTAATTACTGTATAAAAGTATTGGGTTATGAAGAATAAAATAAAGAATATACATTTTGTAGGTATTGGTGGTTCTGGTATGTCTGGAATAGCAGAAGTAATGCATAATTTAGGATTTTCAGTAACAGGGTCAGACTCTGGTAAATCAATTATCATTGATCATCTCAAGCAAGTGGGTATAAATATTTATCCTAGCCATATGGAAAAAAATATCATAGGAATTGATGTGCTAGTTGTATCTAGTGCAATTAAAGATACAAATCCTGAAATTAAATCAGCAAAGGATAATAAAATCCCAATCATTCCTAGGGCTGAAATGCTCTCAGAGTTGATGAGATTTAAAAGGGGAATAGCTATTGCTGGAACACATGGAAAAACAACTACGACAAGTCTTACAGCAGCTATTTTATCAAAAGGTAATTTAGACCCAACATATGTAATTGGTGGCAGACTAAATGTAATTAATATGAATGCAAAACTTGGTTCGGGAGAGTTATTTATTGTTGAAGCCGACGAATCAGATGCGTCATTTCTACATTTAAATCCAATTGATGCAGTAATAACTAATATAGACAGAGATCACCTGGAAACATATCAGGGTGATTTTGAAAGATTAAAAAAAACATACATAGATTTTGTTCATCAAACACCATTTTATGGAACGGTTTTTTTGTGCCTAGATGACCCTGAAGTTAAAAGTATTATTCCATTAATTGCTAGGCCAATCATAACGTATGGTACAGGTAATGATGCACAGATACAGGCAAAAAATATTACGCATCATGAAGAAAAAATGTCATTTACAGTAATTGATAAATATTTTAAAAAAACTGAGTTTAAAGTAACGATTAATTTTCCTGGTTTACATTATGTAAATAATTCCTTGGCAGCAATTGCAATAGGATTAGATAATGGAGTCACAATTAAAAATATTCAACTAGCACTATTAAACTTTCAGGGTGTATCAAGACGATATGACATATATAAAAATATAAAATTTGGTAAAAAAGAAATAATATTGATTGATGATTACGGCCATCATCCAACTGAGATTAAAGCAGTAATTGAGGCAACAAAGAAAGGATTTCCCAACAAAGAAATTTCGTTGGTATTTCAACCCCATCGTTATTCTAGAACAAGAGATTGTTATGCTGACTTTATAGAGACGTTAAAAGTACCAGAGAAATTATTTTTATTTGATATTTATTCGGCAGGTGAGCAGCCACTAGAAAATATTTCATCCTCTAAAATAATAAAAGATATAGGTAAAGAACAAACCTTTTATCTTCAAGGATTCGAGGATGCAAAAGAAATTATTTCTACTAATATATCTTGTAATAGTATTTTGATTATTATGGGTGCAGGATCAATCGGTCATTTTGCTAAAGAATTAATTGGTTAAATTAAATAATGGAAAAAAATACTATATACAAAGATATCGCTTTAAAGAAATATAATAGCTGGAAGGTTGGAGGTATAGCTGAAAAATTATATATATGCGGGGATAAAGATTTACTTTCTGAGGGTATTAATCATAAAAGAATTACACCCCCATTTACGTTTATTGGATTAGGCTCTAATTTACTTATAAGAGATGGAGGGGTTAAAGGGACTGTTATTATATTGCATGGTGGATTGTCAGAAATAAATCTTGAAAATAATTTGTTTTATGCTGAGGCGGGAGTGAGTTGTTCAAAATTAGCAAAATATATTGCTAGAAATCACTATAAGCATTCTGCATTCTTAGCTGGGATTCCTGGCACAATTGGTGGTGCATTAGCAATGAATGCTGGTTGTTATGGATCTGAAACTTGGGATTTTGTTGAAAAGGTTTTAGTTATTAATGAGAAGGGTGAGCAATTCAAAAGGACTAAAAATGATTATATTACTCAATATAGAAAAGTAATTAATAAGAAAAAACTAGATGAATATTTTTTAGCTACATGGATGCAATTTCCTAAAGGCATAAAAGAAGAGGCAGAAAAAGATATCAAACTTCTTCTTAAAGAAAGAAAAGAATCTCAGCCATTAAATTGGCCAACAGCTGGCTCAACATTTAGAAACCCTCCAAATAATTTTGCAGCAAAATTAATTGAAGAATGTGGTCTAAAGGGATACACCATAGGGGGTGCACAAATATCAAAAAAACATGCAAATTTTATTATCAATTTGGGAGATGCTTCTGCATCTGATATTGAAAAATTAATAGATTACACAATAAAAAAAGTTCTAGAAATTACAAAAATTTGCTTAGAGACTGAAATTAAAATTATTGGAGAATATTAATTTGAGCCATAATTTTGGAAAAGTCGCTGTACTTTTGGGAGGCATATCGAATGAAAGAGAAATATCTCTCGAAAGCGGTAAGGCTGTTCTAGCTGCATTAATTAGAATGGGCATTGATGCGCATCCAATTGATCCAATAAATTATGACTTAAACGACTTAAAGGTAAAGAATTTTGATAGAGCATTTATTTGTCTTCATGGGAGAGATGGTGAGGACGGTAAAGTTCAAGGCATACTTGACGAGATGAATATTCCATATACTGGAAGTGGAAAGTCTGCATCAGCCAATGGGATGGATAAACTAATTTCGAAGTTAATCTGGAAAAATAATAATTTATCTACCCCAAAATTTTTAAGAGTTGAGAGCTTAAAAGATTATAAAGAAATTGTTAGTAGATTAAATTTACCATTTTTCATTAAGCCAGCAAATTCTGGTTCGAGTATCGGTATTAATAAAGTAAATACGGAGAAGGAATTTATCAAAGCATTTCAGGAAGCAATTATTATTGATAGTAATGTTATCGCAGAACAAATGATTGTTGGAAGAGAATATACGTTAGCTATTGTAGGTCAAAAATTGCTGCCTATAATTGAAATTCAAACAAAGACAGAATTTTATGACTATGCAGCTAAATATTCAAGGGATGATACAAGTTTTATTTGCCCTACTGACTTATCACAACAGATTATTAAAGAGGCAAATGCAATATGTTTAAGAGCATTTAATTTAATTGGCTGTAAGGGATGGGGAAGAGTTGATTTTATAATAGACGATAATAATAATTTTTTTATTATTGAGGTTAATTCAATTCCAGGAATGACAAGCCATAGTCTTGTCCCACTTTCTGCAGAAAATTTAGGGATAAGTTTTGAAGAATTAACCCTCAAAATTCTTGAGTCAAGTTGTGCCTAACATATTAGATAACATAAAAAAAATTACGCTAATAATTTATGCGTTTATTTTTTTGTTATCTATTTTTGTAGCTCTACAATTATTAGCAAGAGCAGATTTACCGATAAGGCAGATATCAATAATAGGTGAATATCAGCACATTGATAAGGAGCAAGTTGATTTAATTGCTAATGAATATATTGAGGGTAACTTTTTCTCAATTAATTTAGATCAAACAAGGCAGGCATTTAAGAAGCTAGCATGGATTAGAGAGATTGCAATTAGGAAAAAGTTTCCAGATACCCTTGAGGTTA
Source organism: Methylophilaceae bacterium (assembly GCA_028351715.1). Taxonomy (GTDB): domain Bacteria; phylum Pseudomonadota; class Gammaproteobacteria; order Burkholderiales; family Methylophilaceae; genus BACL14. The sequence continues at coordinate 41,761 of JAOMKM010000007.1, forward strand.
CTATTGAAGAGCATAAACCAATCGCCAGGTGGGGAAGGATTGGGTTGGTAAACAATTATGGAGAAATATTTAATGCCGCAAGCCAAGATGAACTCCCATTATTTATAGGATATGAAAATTTTGTAAAAGAAATGACATTAAAATTTATGGAAATGAATAAAATACTTAGTAAAGAATTGATGCAAGTTGGTACAATCACATTATCTGAGAGATTGTCATGGGAAATCACTACGAATAACCAAGTGAGGGTTATTTTAGGTAAAGATAATATTATTAAGAAATTAAACTTATTTACAAATAATTACCAAAATATTCTTGCAGAATTAAAAAATAGAATTGAATATGTTGACCTGCGCTATAAGGATGGATTCTCTGTAAAAAAATTAAATGAAAAGTCGATTATGAAGACTAAAGAAAAAAATATTTTATGATTAACACTAAAGAAGATAAAAATACAATTGTTGCTTTGGATGTTGGAACATCAAAAATAGTGGTTATTGTAGCTGAACTTCAATCTGATGGTATTTTAAAGATAATAGGCTTAGGACAACATGTCTCAAAAGGTTTAAGGAGAGGTGTGGTTATAAATATTGAAAGTACAATGCAAGCAATTCAGCGCGCTATTGAGGAGGCTGAATTAATGGCAGATTGTAAAATTAAGGATGTTTATACTGGTATAGCTGGAAGTCATATTCAAAGTTTAAATGCTCATGGCATGGTTATGGTGAAAGATTCTGAAGTGTCACAGATGGATGTTGATCGAGTTATTGAAACAGCACAGGCAGTATCACTTCCTCCAGACCAGCAAGTACTTCATATACTAACCCAAGAATATATAGTTGATAATCAACATGATATACGTGAACCGCTGGGTATGAGCGGAATGCGTCTGGAGGTTAAGGTGCATATAGTATCTGGAGCTATTACAGCTGCACAAAATATTATCAAATGTATAAAAAGATGTGGGTTAGAAGTGGTAGAGCTTATTCTTCAGCCAATAGCTTCAAGCGAAGCTGTACTAACTAAAGACGAAAAAGAGCTAGGTGTTTGTCTTGTTGATATCGGTGGTGGAACTACTGATATAGCTATTATAAAAAATGGCTCAATACAGCATACTGCAGTTATTCCTATTGCTGGAGATCAAATTACTAATGATATTGCTGTAGCTTTTAGAACCCCAACACAATCAGCAGAAGATATTAAAATCGCTCATGGTTCTGCTGTTTCTTACATGGCATCAGCAAACGAACAAATAGCAATCCCACTTGTTGATGGACGTGAACCAAAAAAAATTACAACTGAAGTATTATCGCAAGTAATTGAGCCTAGAATCACAGAACTTTATGAGTTGGTTAGAAATGAATTGCATCGAAGTAGAATGGGTAATGCAATTGCATCTGGTATTGTTATAACAGGTGGATCATCAATGATGAAGGGAATGGTCAATTTGGGCGAAACTGTATTCAACATGCCAGTGAGAATAGGGGTACCTAGAGATGTTGATGGGCTATTACAGGTTGTAGAGAATCCAAGATATGCCACTGGAATTGGCTTACTTAAAATAGGTAGGGATGATCTTGAAAAACAGTTAAATTATAAGTTAAATGGAAATTCAGTAAGTCAGATTTTCAAGAGAATGAAAATGTGGTTCCAAGGAAATTTTTAATGAAACATGGAGTTATATATGTTTGAAGTAGTTGAAAAAAAATCACAGGAAGCCAATATAAAAGTTGTTGGTGTTGGAGGCTGTGGAGGAAATGCAGTGGACCATATGATTGAAAAGAATGTAATGGGCGTTGAATTTATATGCATAAATACTGATCTTCAGGCACTAAAAAAGAGTCAAGCTAGCTCAATCGTACAAATTGGTGAACTTCTTACAAAAGGTCTAGGTGCAGGTTCAAGGCCTGATACTGGTAAACAAGCAGCAATAGATGATAGAGAAAAGATTATTGAAGCAATTGATGGTGCAGATATGCTTTTTATTACAGCAGGAATGGGAGGTGGAACTGGAACTGGAGCTACTCCCGTTATTGCACAAATTGCAAAAGATTTAGGAATACTAACCATTGCAGTTGTTACAAAGCCTTTTGACTTTGAGGGGAGTAGAAGTCAGGTTGCTAAAGATGGTATAAGTGAATTGGTTAATTATGTTGATTCTTTAATTGTTATACCAAATGAAAAGTTAATGGGGGTGCTAGGTGAGGATGTAACATTTATTGACGCATTCGGGGCTGCTAATGATGTTCTTCTAAGTGCAGTCGCAGGTATTGCTGAAATTATAAACAGCCCTGGCCTTATAAATGTTGACTTTGCTGATGTCAAAACAGTAATGAGTGAGATGGGTATGGCAATGATTGGATCAGGCTATGCTGAAGGCTCAGATCGCGCATTAATTTCAGCTAAAGATGCTATGGCATGCCCACTTCTTGAAGATGTAAACTTGAATAATGCTAAAGGAATATTATTGAATATTTCTGCTAGCCAAGACTTTAAAATGAAGGAATATTTTGAAATTATGAATGTAGTTAAGCAATACGCGGCAGAAGATGCAAATATTATAGTAGGAAATGTAATTGATGATTCTATTGCAAGTGGAATTAGGGTAACTATGGTAGCAACTGGATTATCACAAAGTAAAAATGAATCATCCGATCCGGTTAATTTAACTTCACAATATGATTATGTTGAGTCAGAGATATCAAATTTAAGTGATGGTAAAGAGGATGAAGAAGAGTTAAATGTATTTAGTAATAACTTGGAAGAGAGTCATGATCAACAAAATAATTTTAGTGATGATGAATATGATGTTCCAGCATATCTTAGAAAAAATAAATGATACTTCAACGAACAATAAAAAATTCAGTTAGTACAAGAGGCGTAGGACTTCACACAGGAGAGAAAGTAACTCTAACATTACACCCTGCCAATGAAGACCAAGGAATAGTTTTTACTAGGAGCGATCTAGAAACTCCAATAAAAATTCAGGTATCTCCATTTATGGTGACTGAAACGAAATTATGTTCCACAATCGGTGTAGATCAATTCAAGGTTTCTACTGTTGAGCATATAATGTCTGCACTATCTGCATCAGGAATTGATAATATTGTAATTGATGTTAATGGTTCAGAGGTTCCTATAATGGATGGCAGTTCTATTGCATTTATCCATCTTATAAAATCAGCAATAATTAAAGAGCAAAAAAAACCTAAAAAATTTGTTGTAATTAATGAATTAATTGAAGTTAAAGACGAAGATAGATTAGCTAAATTTGAACCTCATCAAGGATTTGTTATTGACTTTATGATTGATTTTCCTCACCCAGCTTTTAATGATGAGGATAGTCATGTAAGCATAGATTTTTTTAAAGATTCATATATTAAAGGCATTAGTAGAGCTCGAACATTTGGGTTTATGCAAGAGGTTGAATACTTAAGAACAAATGGATTAGCAAGAGGAGGATCACTCGATAATGCAATAGTGCTCGATGAATATAAAATTCTTAATGAAGATGGATTAAGGTACTCAGATGAATTTGTACGACATAAAATACTTGATGCAGTTGGAGATTTATATATGCTAGGGAGTCCAATTATCGGAAAATTTACCGCATACAAATCTGGACACGAGCTGAATAATAAATTGTTAAGAGCGCTTGTAGAAAATCCCCAATCTTGGTCGTTAGAAAATTTAGATAATAATAATATAGAGATGGCAGAGTTAGCAAAGAATTATTTATTAATAGCTAATGAGTTTAGCAATAAAAGAATTGATAAAATACAATGATTTTTATTCGACTAATACTAATTATTTTGCTTATTACTCTAGTTATTTTGAGTATGTTTTATGTAGTTACTAAAAATAAAAAATATATATTCATTATTAGGTCAATTATAAATTACTCAATATATTTTGGTGTCTTTTTTGGTATTATGTATTTACTTGTAAGAGTAATCCACTTTTAAAGAGATGAAAACGGTATCGATTTTTGGTGGAACAGGCTTTATTGGTACAGAACTAATTCATCATCTTGCAACAAAAAATATCAACATTAATGTATTCACTCGGACGCTTAGCAAGGCAAATAAATTTAAAACACTACCTAGGATTAAATTAATTGAGATTAATCATTCAGCTGATATTGCTGAATTATTAAATAAATCAGATGTTGTTATTAATTTGGTGGGTATTCTTCATGAAACAAAATCTCTTAAATTTTCTTCAGTTCATAAGGATTGGGTAAATAAAATTGCTAAGGCTACAGAGAAAAATAATATTAGCCATTTTATTCATATAGGAGCTATTCAATCCATTAAGAATGCCCCAAGTCTTTATCTTAAGTCTAAGTATGATGGTGAAGAAGAAATTAAAAGAATTCTTAAAAAGCAACCATGGACTATTTTAAGACCATCTATTGTATTTGGTAAAGGTGATATTTTTATTAATCTTTTTAGGAAAATGGTTGCCTATTTACCTGTAATTTTCCTTGTATCACCAGATGCAAAATTTCAACCTATTTATGTTATAGATTTAGTAGATATAATTATTCAAAGTATTAACGATAAGAAATCATTCGGAAAAACTTATAACGTTGCGGGCCCCAAAGCCTATAATTTTATTGAAATTGTTAAATTAATCGCAACAGCTGATAAAAAGAAGGTTTTAATTGTGCCTTTGAACAGATTATTTTCAAACATAATGGTTACTCTAATAGAGCTATTGCCATATAAGGTTATTACCAAGGATAATTTAAAATCTATGGAACTTGAAAATATTACCGAGATTAATGATGCATATTGCTTTAAATCAAACCTATT
>JAOMKM010000008.1 GCA_028351715.1 Methylophilaceae bacterium
AAATATAAAATCTTGTGCAATTCTTTCATGGGCTTTTATTTTTATTTTCAAAACTATAAATACATTGCATACTAATCATTAGTGTGCTAATAATATTGAACCTGCTTAGATATAAACATAAATTTAAGCTTCTTTAAATGAACAGGAGAATGTAATCATGAGTAAAAGTATCTATATCAAAATAGTATCCTCATTGATGGCAATTTTTATCATTGGGTCATTTTCAACATTTGTAAACGCTGCAGACGAGGAATCACTTTACACAAGGCTTGGTGGAACATACAACATTGCGTTAACAGTAGATCATTTAGTTGATAAAATTTACGTAAACAAAGCCCTAAATACCAATCCAGCACTTAAAGCTGTTCACGATGCAGCTCATACTAAAGTTGGTTTTAAAGTGATGCTAACAAATTGGGTAGTTGAACGTACTGGTGGCCCAAAAATATATATGGCAGATGAGTTTGGTCGTGGTAAAAATATGAAAGATTCTCATCCACACCTAAATATTACTGACCGCGAGTTTGATATCATTATGATCGAATGTTTACATACTTTCTATGCTTTTAATGTGCCTGACTATGAAATAAGCCAATTAATGGGGGACCTTCAGAGCTTTAGAAAGGTAATAGTTACTAAGCCAATAAAGGGTTACAAGAGTCCTTATAACAGTCCTTTTAAAGGCATTAAATAAAAAAATTACATTTAGTTGGAAAATAAAAAAAGGCTACCAAATTGGTAGCCTTTTTTTAGAACTTAAAGTTAAATTAAATTTATATACACTTTTTTAATTCAATCACAGCATCTTGATCATCCTTGTTAATTTCCATTGTTGCTGTAAGTTCATTTAAGGTATCCTTGAGCTTATTAAAATCCTTGTCTGTTAAATGTGTTTTGCAAGCTACTTTATCTTGTATACCAGCAATTGCTTTTTCAATCTCTAGACCCTTATCTGTGAGAGTTACTATTACGACTCGATTATCTTCATTTGAGCGTTTTCGAGAAATAAATCCCATAACCTCTAATTTTTGTAGGATTGGTGTAATGGTAGGTAAGTCTAATTTTAAAATAGAAGCTATCTCTGAAGCTGTTGATGAATTTGATTCCCACAATGTAATTAAAACTAAATACTGAGGGTATGTAATGCCAATTTCCTTAAGGTAAATACGATAATAGCGAATAATCGAATTAGTAGCAGCATACAACGAAAAACAGAGTTGATTTTTAAGGAGAAGGTTATTGAATTTTGTCATATAGATTTTAAATACTGTTGATTAATTATTTTCTCTTATCTACTTCTTTAATTACTATTTTTTGTAATAAGACAAAAATAAAAAATTGGTAGGGGCTGCGAGGATCGAACTCGCGACCATCGGATTAAAAGTCCGGTGCTCTACCAGCTGAGCTAAACCCCCATCATTGGCAACCGAGATTATCCTAGAATAATTCAATTAGGTCAATGTACACAGAGACATATTTTTTAGCTCATGCCTGGAAAGCGACCAGACAATCCTCTCATTAATTTACCCATACCACCCTTAGAAAACATCTTCATCATTTTTTGCATTTCTTCAAACTGTTTTATTAGTCGATTGACATCCTGGACCTGAGTTCCAGAACCTAATGCAATTCTTATTTTTCTTTTAGCTTTTAGTAAATCTGGCTTAGCTCTCTCCAATGGTGTCATAGAGTTAATAATGGATTCAATTTGAATCATAGATTTATCTCCGTCTTCAGGGTTAACTTTAGAGGCTGCGCCTGCAATCTGAGAAGGCATTTTATCCATCATCGCACCTACACCTCCCATTTTTTTCATTTGGAGTATTTGATTCTTGAAATCATTCAAATCAAAAGTCTTTCCAGACTTAACTTTATCTGCTAGTTTTTCTGCCTCCTTAATATCAACATTTTTTTGTGCGTCCTCTACTAGACTAACAATATCTCCCATGCCAAGAATTCGAGATGCCATACGCTCAGGATGAAATGATTCCAGTCCATTAGTTTTTTCACTTACTCCAATATATTTAATTGGTTGCCCGGTGATATGTCTCACTGATAATGCCGCACCACCCCTTGAGTCACCATCTAATTTTGTTAACACAATACCCGTAAGTGGAAGAGTATCTCCAAATGATTTAGCAGTATTAACAGCATCTTGTCCCTGCATTGAATCTACAACGAATAATGTTTCTATTGGATCTAATGTTTTATGCAGTTGCTTAATTTCTTTCATCATTGTACCGTCAATACCTAAACGCCCAGCCGTATCAAAAATCATCACGTCAATAAAATGTTTTTTTGCATAAGCTATTGATTCAATTGCAATATTATTAGGTTTATCTTTCTCTGAAGAATTAAAGCATTCTATATTCAAGCTTGCTGCAAGTGTTTTTAACTGTTCAATTGCGGCGGGTCTATATACATCTGCGCTTACTAATAGAACTTTCTTTTTCTGCTCTGATAAAATTTTTGCAAGCTTTGCTGCTGTAGTAGTTTTTCCTGAGCCCTGAAGCCCAGCCATCAAAATGATTGCTGGTGCTGTGGTTGATAAATTTAATGGGGAATTTGCACTTCCCATTAATGCAGTCAACTCATCTTGAACGATTTTTATAACTGCCTGCCCAGGGTTAATGTTTTTTAAAACTTCAGCGCCTAAGGCCTTATCTTTAACCCGATCAATAAAATATTTAATAACGGGCAAGGCTACATCTGCTTCAATCAATGCAATTCTAACCTCACGCATTGCATCGCTAATATTTTTTTCAGTAAAGCGAGCCTGACCACGAATGGTCTTAACAACTAACTGAAGACGGTCGGTTAGATTTTCAAGCATTTTTATTTAATTTCATCGCTAACTGTTGATTCATTTATCCATTATAATTGTGTTTGCCAATTACACCAATTAAACCTATGAATTATTGGACTTTACTTTTTGCATCATTAATTTTGTATCTTATTCCATGCTTTTCACTGATGGCAAAGACAAAAAAAATTACAACACAACATAATTATATTTTATTAAGTATTGGTTTATTAACTCATATTGCTTTAATTTATATAAGCTTATTTAACCATGGAATTAATTTAAATTTCTCTAATGCTTTGTTAGTTATTAGCTGGATTACCATTCTTTTCTTTTGGTTTATGAATAGGAATAAGTCCTACGAAGGTTTGGAATATTTAACCCTCTTGCCTGCAATCATTATTCTAATATTTCATCCTTTTATCCATCCGACAAACTACGTTTCAGACTACTCCTCCCTCAATGCAGCACTTCATATCATCATAGCAATTCTTGGATATAGCTTGCTTGCTTTTGGGGCAATTTTTTCTATTTTCATACTACTTATTCAAAATAATATTAACTCAACAAGCAAAACAACAGAAACTTTCAAAAGTAAAATATCTTTGCTTGCAATGGAAAAATTATTATTCCAAATATACTTAATTGGTTTTCTATTTCTAACGATTACTCTTGTTACTGGTATTTTCTTCTCTGAAGAAATTTTGGGGATTGCTTTAGAAATGTCTCACAAAATTATTTTTTCTATTTTGTCATGGTTAGTTTACGGTGGACTTCTATTAGGCAGAGCTAAAGTTGGGTGGCGAGGTAAAAAAGCAATTGTATTTTCACTAATCGCTTTTGTACTTCTATTTACATCTTATTTAGGGAGTAAGTTTGTTCTTGAGGTTATTATCGGAGTCTAACTAACGCAGTTGAATAATCGGCCAATTTTCTTTGATAGCCTTTTTTTGTAGTGTCTCATCTGGATTTACTGCAACAGGATTTGAAACTTTCTCTAGTAATGGAATATCATTCATAGAGTCGCTATAAAAAAAAGTTTTCTCCAACTCTTGAAATTTAATTCCTCTCTTATCAAGCCATAAATTTAACCGAGTAATTTTTCCCTCCTGAAATGAGGGTAACCCAGAAACTTTTCCCGTAAATTGACCGTTTAATTCTTCTAAATCTGTTCCAATTAAATCTTCTATATCAAATAAATCTGCTATCGGTCTTGTAATATAGCTATTTGTTGCTGTAATGATAAGTAATTTATGGTTTTCTTTTCTGTGGCTCTCAACTAAATCCTTAGCTTCTTTTGTTATCATGGGCTTAATAATTGTATTTACGTAATCAGCTCTTAACTCATCAAGTAATTCTCGCGAGTTATCTTTTAGAGTTTTGAATTGAAACTCGCAGTAAGCATAAACATCTAAATTTCCAGATTGATACTCCTTGAAAAATTGTTCGTTTCTCTCTTTATATGTATCAGCATCTAGAACTCCGTGTTGAATCAAAAAAAGGCTCCAATTGTAGTCAGAATCTCCATTGAGCAATGTGTTGTCTAAATCAAAAATCGCTAATTTCAAAAAAATTTCCTTTTTTAAACTTGCGGGTGAGCTCTTTTAAGTTTAGAAAGAAGTTTATTTAAGGCATTAATATAAGCCTTTGCTGAAGCTACAACAATATCAGTATCTGCGCCTTGTCCATTAACAATTCTTCCTCCTTTAGATAATCTTACTGTCACCTCTCCTTGTGAATCGGTTCCGGAAGTAATATTACTTACTGAAAACAATAACAATTCAGTTTCCGACTTTACGATTGACTCAATGGCTTTAAAAGTTGCATCTACAGGACCGCCGCCATCGGCCTTAGCCTCGAATATTTTCCCATCAACAGTCATTTTAATTTCAGCAATAGGTACTTTTCCTGTTTCAGAGTTAGTTTTTAAGGATACTAATTTATGTAAATCAATAGCTCCGGCTATATACTCTTCACTTATTAGGGCATGAAGATCCTCATCAAATATTTCTGATTTTTTGTCAGCCAGTAGTTTAAATCTTGAGAAAGCAGCGTCTAATATCTCAGGCGTTTCTATTTCAATTCCTAGCTCTAAAAGTCTTGATTTAAATGCATTTCGACCAGATAATTTTCCAAGAGAAATTTTGTTTGCTCCCCAACCAACGTCCTGTGCCCTCATAATTTCATATGTTTCACGATACTTGAGGACTCCATCTTGATGTATACCTGATTCGTGAGCGAATGCATTTGCTCCAACAATCGCCTTATTTGGTTGGACTGGATATCCTGTAATATTTGATACCAGCTTTGAGGTTGGTACAATAAACTCAGAACTAATAGTCGTATCTAAATTAAATATATCCTTTCTAGTTTTAACCGCCATCACAATTTCTTCAAGGCTTGCATTTCCTGCTCTCTCGCCTAAACCATTAATTGTACATTCTATCTGTCTTGCTCCATTTAAGACTGCTGAGAGTGAATTAGCTACAGCCATTCCTAGGTCGTTATGACAATGAGTAGACCAAATTACTTTATCTGAATTTGGAACTTGTTGGATTAATGTTCGCATTCTATCTCCCCACGAATGAGGCATTGAATATCCAACTGTATCAGGCACATTAATTGTTTTAGCTCCTGCCTTGATAGCTGCGTCAAAAACTTCAACCAGAAAATTAATGTCGGATCTTACAGCATCCTCCGCTGAAAATTCAACATCATCTGTATAATCCAATGCCCACTTTACAGCCATAACAGCTCTCTCTAAAACTTGAGCTTCGGTCATGCGAAGTTTATTTTCCATGTGTATCTTACTTGTAGCAATGAAAGTATGAATTCGTCTATTTTTTGAAGGCATCACCGCTTTACCAGCTTTTTCAATATCTGCTTCGATAGCTCTAGCCAAAGAGCAAACAGTGCTAGATTTTATAGTTTTTGCAACCGCTTGAATAGCTTCGAAATCACCTGGGCTTGCAGCAGCAAAACCAGCCTCAATAACATTTACACCTAACTTTTCTAGTTGTTTTGCAATTCGAACTTTTTCTTCTTGAGTCATTGATGCACCCGGACTTTGTTCTCCATCACGCAGGGTGGTATCAAATATAATTAATTTATTATCTTCTATTTTAGACATCTTTTTTTTCGATATTTTTGATGTATCGATTCCTAAAGAAAATAAAATAGCCTGAAAGCGCATAACCCATTAACATGATAAAAATTACTTCGGCAGGATTATGAGAGATAAGTCCAAAGATTATTACGATAAATAAAATTGCTATAAAAGGCTGACTATTTCGTAGATTAATATCCTTTCCACTGTAATATCTGAGATCTGTCACCATCGATAATGCTGCAAAAATAGTAAGCAAAAAAGCAAACCATTGCATTTGGAAGAAGCCTAAAAATATTTCGTTGCCACTAATTCCATTGTCATATGAAATCCATATAAAGCTAGCAAGTAATGCAGCTGCTGCAGGGGATGGAAGACCAAAAAAGAATTGCTTATTATCAATATCTAACTTTACATTAAATCTAGCAAGACGAAATGCAGCACAGGAGCAGTAAATGAATGCTGCAATCCATCCTAACTTGCCTAGTGGCTGAAGTGCCCAAACATATACTATAAGACCTGGTGCTACTCCAAACGATACCATGTCTGAAAGGCTATCATATTCTGCACCAAAAGCACTCTGAGTATTTGTTAATCGTGCCACACGGCCATCAAGTCCATCTAAAATTAGGGCAATAAATATTGCTAGAGCAGCATGGTCATATGCCCCATTCATTGCCTGCACAATAGAATAAAATCCAGCAAACAGAGCTGAGGTAGTTAGGACGTTAGGTAGCAAATAAAAACTTCTTTTACCTAAAGAGTCTTTCTTCTTAATTTTATCAATATTATTCATAATTACTGAAATTCTATCCTAGAATATTCTTTTATTCATCGTTATCTCGCTTTAATGTACTTATAATGATAATTAAGTAACTTAAATTAAAGCCCTAAAATATGAAGTTTAATCTAAAGTCGCAAGACGGCAATGCCAGAGCTGGCGTAATTACAACCACACACGGAAAAATTAATACCCCTGTCTTTATGCCAGTAGGTACCTATGGGGCAGTTAAATCAATTAGTCCAAAGGAACTACAAACAAACAATTTCGAGATTATTTTGGGCAATACATTTCATTTATGGCTTCGCCCAGGACTTGATGTAATTACAAAACATAAAGGTTTACATAAATTTATTAATTGGGATAAACCAATATTAACTGATTCTGGTGGTTTTCAGGTTTGGAGTTTAGGTAAAATGCGAAAAATCACACAGCAAGGAGTTGCCTTTAGATCGCCGATTAATGGTGATGAGTGCTTTATGAGCCCAGAAAAATCAATACAAATTCAAAAAATTCTTAATTCGGATATCGCGATGATCTTTGATGAATGCACTCCCTATCCCGCTTCACCAGAAGAAGCTGAAAAATCAATGAAATTAAGTTTGGAGTGGGCGTATCGAAGTAAAGAAGAGTTTAATAAAGATGTGTCCCAAATAAATCCAAATATTTTATTCGGAATCATACAGGGCAGTATGTTTAAAGACCTAAGACTAGACTCTATGAATGAATTAATTAAAATTGATTTTGATGGATATGCTATTGGTGGATTGTCTGTGGGTGAGCCAAAAGAGGAAATGAATAAAATTGTCGAATTTATAACGCCTAAGATGCCAAAAAATAAACCACGTTATCTAATGGGGGTTGGTACTCCAGAAGACCTTATTTTTTCTATAGGGCAAGGAGTAGATATGTTTGATTGTGTAATGCCAACCAGAAATGCAAGGAATGGTTGGTTATTTACCAAGTACGGAGATGTGAAAATAAAAAATGTAAGGTACAAAGATGATTTAATGCCTATTGAGCATAATTGCGGCTGCTATACTTGCCAAAATTTCAGCAGGTCTTATCTACATCATTTATTTAAGATTGGTGAAATGCTTGGGTCTCGATTAAACACATTGCATAATTTATTTTTTTATAAACAAATTATGCTTGAGGCAGCGGAAGCAATTAAAAACAATAATTTCCTAACTTTTCAAAGAAACTTTCTTGAGACTCGAAAGACTAATGATTAGAAACATGTCTTATGATAAAATCTTATACTTTTTAGAGGATATAAAATTGTGAATGAAGGATTAATGAGTTTTCTACCGTTTATTATTATTTTTGTATTATTTTACTTTATGCTAATTCGTCCACAAATGAAGCAAGCAAAAGAACATAAAGCAATGCTTGATGCACTTAAAACTGGTGACGAGATTGTAACAACTACCGGAATTCTAGGTAAGGTTGTTAAACTAAGTGATCAGTTTTCAACGATTGAAATTGCTTCTAATGTTGAAATAAAAATTCAAAAACAAACAATACAAATACTTCTTCCAAAGGGAACTATTAAATCGATCTAGATTGATTTAAACAAAAAGTGAACCCACAACCGAATCAATTCTCTCGCTGGAAATATGTTGTTATCATAACTTCCGTATTGTTAAGTTTAATTTATACCTTACCAAATTTTTATGGCGAATCTCCTGCACTTCAAGTTATGCCTATAAAATCTGGTGACAAGATTGATACTTCAATCTTAAAATCCATTGAGACAATATTAAAAGACTCAAATATAAATATAAATAAGCTGATTATCGAAGACATAGGTATTAAAGTTAAGCTTGGCTCAGTAGAAGATCAATTAAAGGCAAAAAAACTCATTCAAGAAGTTATTGGTGAAAGTCATGTTGTTGCACTTAATTTACTGCCGAACTCTCCTAATTGGCTTACAAATATAGGGGCGCTTCCAATGCATTTGGGTCTTGATTTAAGGGGGGGTGTTCACTTCCTTATGCAATTAGATATGGCAAAAGCTAAAGATACAAGTGTTGATAACTTACTACTTTCTAGCAGAAAAGAACTGCAGGCGAAAAAAATTCCCTACTTCGGGTCAAAAAAAACTGATAAGGGAATACATTATAAATTTAAAAATGAATTGGATCGCGCTAATGCTAAAGAAGTAATTATGTCACTAGGTACAGGTAGAGAAATAAAAGTTAAGCGAATAAAAAAGAAAACATTGGCTTTCGAATTTACCGAGACTAATTCTGCCAATGAATTTACGTTGACCGTAAAACCTAATGTGTATACGAATGAAGATACTCAAACCCTTGCCTTAAAACAAAATCTAGAAACACTCAATAACCGAATAAATGAACTTGGTGTAGCAGAGCCAGTTATTCAACAACAAGGTGCAGATCGAATTGTAGTGCAATTGCCTGGTGTTCAAGATACAGCTAAAGCAAAAGAAATTATTGGGCGAACAGCTATGTTGGAAATGAGGATGGTTGAAGATAATCAAGCGGCCTTTGACTTAGCAATAGCTGGCAAGGTACCTCCTGGATTAGAAGTATTTAACGATCGTAATGGACAACCAGTATTAGTCAAAAAAAGAGTTGTATTGACAGGCGAGCGGATTACAGACGCGGCACCTGGTGTGGATAATCAAACTAAAAGATCAGTGGTATCTATATCCCTAGACAGTGTTGGAGCTAATATATTTAAAGAGATTACTCGTAAAAATGTTGGTAATAGAATAGCCTTAATTCTTATAGAAAAAAAATCAACAGAAGTAGTAACAGCTCCAGTGATTAAATCAGAGATTGGTGGTGGGCGCGTGCAGATAACTGGAATGGATAATGCTCAGGAAGCAACTGACATAGCTCTTCTACTAAGGGCTGGATCTTTAGCTACACCAATGGAAATAGTTGAAGAGCGGACTGTTGGGCCAAGCATGGGCAAAGACAATATAGATCGTGGAATTAAATCAACCATATGGGGATTTATGGCAATTATAGCAATGATGGCAATTTATTATATGGGTTTTGGGTTAGTTTCCGTAATTGCCCTTTCAGTAAATTTAATATTTTTAGTAGCTCTACTTTCAATGATTCAGGCTACATTAACCCTTCCAGGTATCGCCGCTATTGCCCTAACTCTTGGTATGGCTATTGATGCAAATGTATTAATAAATGAGCGTATTAGGGATGAAATTAGAAATGGAAATACACCTCAAGCAAGTATTAGCATTGGCTATGAAAAAGCATGGGGGACACTTCTAGATTCTAATATGACTACAATGATTGCAGGGCTTGCATTATTTGCATTTGGCTCCGGTCCTATTAAAGGATTTGCTGTTGTCCTTATACTCGGCATATTAACCTCAATGTATAGCGCTATTTGGGTCTCAAGGGGAATTGTTAATTATATTTATGGAAATCGACGTACTATCGAAAAACTTTCAATTGGTGAAATCTTTAAAGTGAATAATAATTAAGTTATGGAAATTTTTAGAGTAAAACAAGACATACCCTTTATGAAATACAGCAGATTAGCTGCAGTAATTTCAATTATTATTTTTATAATATCAGCCTCCTCACTTTCTATAAAAGGCCTTAACTTTGGAATTGATTTTACTGGTGGGACAATTATGGAAGTTAGCTACCCGGAGGGTATTAACGTGCAAGATATTCGCGATACCCTTGTATCAATCAATCTTAAGGATTCACAGGTTCAAAACTTTGGAACTGAAACTGATGTGCTTATTCGGCTACCGATAAAAGAAGGACAATCAATTGCAGACCTTTCAGAAAAGGTTTCTGCCGCACTTAAACTTGATAATAACTCTATGGAAGTAAGACGCGTAGAGTCAGTAGGGGCGCAAGTTGGAGAAGAACTCTACACAAATGGAGCTCTTGCAATACTTTTTGTTTGCTTAGGTATTGTTCTTTATTTAGCAATGCGCTTTGAATGGCGTTTTGCTATTGCAGCAATTATGGCAAATATGCATGACGTTATTATTATTCTAGGTTTCTTCTCTCTCTTTCAATGGGAATTTAATTTGACAGTATTGGCTGCAGTACTGGCGGTGCTTGGTTATTCTGTTAATGAATCTGTAGTTGTATTTGATAGGGTTAGAGAGAATTTTAGAAAATCCTCTATGAGAAATTTATCTACATCAGACATAATAAATAATGCAATTACAAGAACTATGTCAAGAACAATAATGACCCATCTTTCCACTCAAACAGTCGTGGTTTCTATGTTAATTTTTGGAGGAGAAATTCTACATAACTTTGCTCTAGCCCTCACAATCGGTATTTTATTCGGTATTTATTCTTCAATTATGGTTGGTTGTCCAATAGCAATGTGGCTAGGAACCAGTCGAAAAGATTTAGCTCGTAATGTAGCTGAAGATACCAAAAAATCTACGGAATAATTTTAAAAAAGTGTTTCACTTTCCATTAATACATCAAATTAGCATCTTAGTCTTACTTCTAATTGTTTCGGCATTTTTTTCTGTATCTGAAACTAGCTTAATGTCTATTAATAAATATAGGTTAAAACATCTCGCCAAGAATGGTAACAAAGGGGCATTGCTAACATCAAAGCTTTTATCTGAGACTGATAAAGTCCTAAGTGTAATTTTACTATGCAATAATTTTGCGAATGCAGCTTCGGCAACGCTTGTTACTATAATTGCAGTTCAGTTGTATGGTGATCAAGAGATCATTATTATGAGTGGTACGTTAATCACAACTTTCTTAATTCTAATTTTTAGTGAAATATCGCCTAAGGTTATTGCTGCCGCTCATGCCGAAAAACTTGCTCTAGCTTGTAGCTTCATACTTTACCCACTTCTAAAAATTCTCTACCCAATAGTCTTCTTTGTGAATATTTTTGTACTAGCCATTCTTAAAATACTTAATATTAAAACTAACTTCACCCAAAGCCATCTAATAAATATGGATGAACTTAAGAGTATCATTAGTGACTCTGGACAATTCATACCGCATAAAAATAAATCAATTTTTTTAAACTTGATTGATCTTGAAAAGGTAACTATTGATGACATCATGACTCCTCATACTTCTATAGAATCCATAAGTCTAGGACAAAACATAGATGATATTTTAGAGAAAATATCTAACCTTCATTACCAGCGTATATTAATACGGAATAAGGATAATCAAACTATCAAAGGCGTTCTTGAAAAACAAAAAATATTAAAATGGTTAATAAAAGATAATCTCAATGACTTTAACCACCAGGAATTAATCAATTTGATTGATCCTCCCTACTTTATTCCTTCAGGAACAACCCTCTACAAGCAAATACAATACTTCCAAGATAATCAGGAAAAAATGGGTTTGATTGTTAATGAACATGGAGAATTGATTGGTCTTCTCTCACTAGAAGATATCCTTGAGGAAATCGTCGGTGAGTTTAATGAAGAACTTCCATCCAAAATGTCAAAAATAGCTTTAGCCGATGATGGCTGGATTGTAGATGCCGCAATCCCTATTAGAGAATTAAATAAAAAGTTGAAACTAAATCTTCCAATTGATGGACAAAAGACACTTAATGGCTTAATTTTGGAATTTTTTGAAGACATTCCTGATCCAAATACTAGCTTTAAACTTAATAATGTAACATTTGAGATTTTAAATGCTCAAGATAGAACTGTGAAAAGTGTTAAAATTTTTAATGATTAAAACTTTAAAAAACTATGGCATCAATTAAAAACGTAGAAGACATTAGCATTGCTCCAGAAAAGCTAAAACCAAAGCTTCCAAATATTTATAAAGTTATTATTTTAAATGATGACTACACTCCGATGGAATTTGTTGTTTTCACGATACAAAAAGTTTTTAACAAAACTCTGGATGAAGCTACAAGAGTAATGCTTAAAATTCATACAGAGGGAATTGGTGTTGGAGGAATGTACCCCCTAGAGATAGCTGAAACTAAAAAAAATCAAGTATTAAATTTAGCAAAAGAAGCCTCTCACCCCTTGCAATGTATTATAGAAAAGATATAGTTTAATTTATGATTGCACAAGAATTAGAAGTTAGTTTACATATGGCATTTATGGATGCTAGACAAAAAAGGCATGAGCTTATTACTGTCGAGCATCTTCTGCTTGCAATGTTAGATAACCCATCTGCATCAGAGGTTTTAAAGGCGTGCGGAGCAAACCTAGACAAACTTAAAACAGAGATATCTGGCCATATTGAAGAACATACCCCAATAGTATCTGGCTTAGAAGAAGTTGATACGCAGCCTACCCTTGGGTTCCAAAGAGTTATTCAAAGAGCTATGCTGCACGTTCAATCATCAGGAAAAAAAGAAGTGACTGGTGCGAATGTTCTGGTAGCAATATTTGGTGAAAAAGAATCTCATGCAGTTTACTTTCTGCATCAAGAGGGAATTGCAAGACTAGATATTGTTAATTTTATAGCTCATGGTATTTCCAAGACTGTTGACACCGGAAGTAAAGAGTCTCCACAAGATAGTGTTGAGGGGGAAGTCAAGAGTGATAAAAATTTAGAAACCTACACCATCAATTTAAATAAATTAGTTTCTGAAGGAAAAATCGATCCTTTAATCGGTCGTGAAAATGAAATTGAAAGAGTAGTTCAAATACTTTGCAGAAGAAGGAAGAATAATCCCTTATTAGTTGGGGAGGCCGGCGTGGGTAAAACTGCTATTGCTGAAGGACTAGCAAAATTAATTGTTGATAAAAAAATACCTGAAGTACTCCAAGAAATGGTAATTTATTCACTTGATTTAGGGGCACTCATTGCCGGGACTAAATATAGGGGAGATTTTGAGCAACGCCTAAAGAATGTCCTTAAACAATTAGATGAGCATAAAAATGCAATATTATTTATAGATGAGATTCATACTATCATTGGAGCAGGGTCAGCAAGCGGTGGGACACTAGATGCCTCTAATCTCCTAAAACCTGCCTTAGCAAAAGGTAACCTAAAATGTATTGGGGCTACCACCTACCAAGAATATAGGGCTGTCTTCGAAAAAGATCAGGCATTAGTTAGAAGATTTCAAAAAATTGATGTTGAGGAGCCAGATGTTCAAACAACCATCAATATACTGAAAGGTTTGAAATTGCATTTCGAGGAGCACCATAAAGTTAAATTCTCACCTGGTGCATTAATAAGCGCTGCAGAGTTATCTGCAAGATTTATTACTGATCGCCAATTACCAGACAAAGCAATTGATATTATTGATGAGGCAGGAGCAGCTCAAAGAATACTCCCAAAAAATAAAAAGAAAAAAACAATTGGAAGTAAGGAAATAGAAGGTGTCATATCTAAAATTGCAAGAATTCCACCACAAAATATAAATAAAGATGACCGAAATGCACTTAAGACTCTTGAAAGAGATCTTAAAGCTGTTATTTTTGGGCAAGACCCAGCTATTAAATCACTTGCTAGCGCTATAAAGATGTCACGCAGTGGACTGGGTTCTGATAACAAGCCCATAGGTAGCTTTCTTTTTAGTGGTCCTACTGGGGTAGGTAAAACTGAAGTTGCTAGGCAATTAGCATATACGTTAGGGATAGAATTAATTAGAATTGATATGAGTGAATTTATGGAGAGGCATTCTGTATCTAAACTTATTGGGGCACCCCCTGGGTATGTTGGATTTGATCAAGGAGGTATGTTAACTGAAAAAGTTAATAAAACTCCACATGCGGTATTATTATTGGATGAAATTGAAAAAGCTCACCCGGATATATTTAATATTTTATTACAGGTTATGGATAACGGATCACTCACAGATAGTAATGGACGAAAGACTGACTTCAGAAATATTACAATGATTATGACGACTAATGCTGGAGCTGAAGTACTTTCGAAAGCGAATTTTGGCTTTACTCAAAATAAAAAAACAGGTGACGAACAAGTAGAAATAAAAAAGATGTTCTCGCCTGAATTTAGAAATCGAATAGATGCAATCGTATCATTCTCATCGTTAGGTCCTGAGATCATATTAAAAGTAGTTGATAAGTTTCTAATGCAATTAGAAAATCAGCTTCATGATAAAAAAGTAGATGCGACTTTTACTAATAGCTTAAAACAGTTCCTAGCAAAAACTGGATTTGACCCTCAGATGGGAGCAAGGCCAATGGCTCGATTAATTCAGGATACTATTAGAAAGGCTCTTGCAGATGAGTTATTATTTGGCAAATTAGTAAATGGTGGGGAAGTTGATATTGATATTGATGAGAATGATATGGTAATACTCAAGTTCAAACAAGAAGAAAAAATTTCTACCTAGGTTTAATCATTGCTTTAATAAATAATTCACTATTAATAAGCTCATGCAGCCATTTCTGCACCTTAATGTGCTTTAATGACAAAAAATAGCTTATGTCCACATTAGCAAACTGTCTAATAAAAGGCATTATTGCTATATCCGAAAAAGAAACTCTATCAGACAATAGGTAAAGAGTATTCTCAAGCTTCTCCTCCAAAATGTCTAAAAAAAATAAACAAGAATTCCGAAGGTCGTCATTTGTTATTGATGGATAATTTATAGAGTATTTATATTTATCTAAGCAAACCTTAAACTCGTTATCATTCTTGCTAATCAGTTCTAGCCCAATATCAATTAATTTTTTTTCAAAATTTGAGTACTGAGTTGAATTACCATTTTTATATGCCCAGATCATAATATCAATACTTTCATCAATAACTTTATCACCAATCATTAAAACAGGAACGGTGCCTTTTGGGCTAATAACTAACATTTCAGAAGGTTTATTTTTTAAAGAGATTTCAAAAGCGTTAAAATCAATTCTCGAATCAATTAGTGCCATTCTAGCCCTCATAGCGAAAGGACATCTTCTATAGGAGAATAGGAAAGGACTGCTATTATTATTGTTTAGTTCGTTCACATAATTCATGAATTAAACGATAACCTTTAAAAATTAAACCCGAATATATTTGTATTAATTCCGCCCCCTCATTTATTCTCTCTTCACCATCAGAAGCATTCATTATTCCCCCAACACCAATTATTGGTACCTTACCTTTTAGGCCCTTATAAAGATATTTCTGAGTTTTTAATGCTCTCAACCTTAATGGTTGCCCAGAAAGTCCTCCTACCTCATTTCTAAAATCGCTTTGTGGGATACCATCTCTTGCAAGAGTTGTGTTAGTAGCGATAACTCCATCAATATTATATTTTAAAAGTAACCTTACAATGTTATCTAATTCATTTACTTCTCCATCTGGAGATATCTTAACTAAAAATGGAACATATTTATTATATTTTTTAACTAAAGCACTCTGCTCTAATTTAATTGCTCGAATTAGATCTTCAAAAAAATCTTCCTCCTGCAACCTTCTAAGATTTTTAGTATTTGGAGATGAAATATTGATCACGATATAAGTTGCATAGTCATATGCTTTTCTAAAACATGTTATGTAGTCATTAATAGCGGCTTCAATAGGTGTATCAAAATTTTTGCCAATATTAATACCTAAAACTCCTTTATATTTAGAGCGCTGGATATTTAATATGGCTTTATCAATACCAATATTATTGAAACCGAACCGATTAATAATGCCCCTTTCTTTTGTAAGGCGAAATGATCTTGGTTTTGGATTTCCAGGTTGGGGTCTTGGGGTTAGTGTGCCAACTTCAATAAAACCAAATCCAAGTCTTGCCAAGCAATCGATATATTCTGCATTTTTATCTAGCCCAGCTGCTAAGCCAACAGGATTCTTAAACTCAATACCAAATACTATTCTCGACCTTCCATTGGATGAAGAAGGTATTAGGGATAGTAATCCAAAAAAATCAGCCACTCTTAAACTTTTCATGGCAATATGATGAGCAGTCTCTGGGTTAAATAAAAATAATAGAAAACGTATGATTGAATACATAATGACAATTCTAACTTATGTTGTTTGTATCAGATAATATAATAAGGATAAAACTTATGATTTCTCAAATAAATCTCTTAGGAAATATGACTGAAAATGAATTTACTCAAAAATTCTGGGGGAAAAAACCTTGTCATATAAAAGCCGTTATAGATAATTACCATGAGACTATCACAAAAAATATTTTAAAAGATATGCTTAAAGATGAGCGACTATTCATTAAACTTATTACACAAAATATGGGCAATTATATTACTCAATTTGGTCCAATTAAAAAACAATTACTTAATAAAAAAGATCCGTACACTCTTTTAGTTCATAAACTACAACTTTGTCACAAATTTTCCTATGATCTTTTTAACAGCATTCAATTTATTCCTTTTTTTAGGCATGATGACGTAATGCTAAGCTTTTCAAATACTAATGGTACTGTAGGTCCACATAGAGACTCTTACGATGTTTTTTTATTTCAAGGATCGGGAGAGAAAGTATGGTCTATAGGGGGACCACAAAAAAGTAGAAGTTCTAATTCTGAATTTAAAGTTAATATAGAATTTAAAGAGAAATTTGAATTCGTAGCCAAACAAGGTGATGTTATTTATATCCCCCCTAACACTCCTCATTATGGTGTAGCAAAAACAGACAACTGTATTACATATTCCATTGGTTTCCGATCACCATCAAATCATGAAATAAAGCAACGCTATCTTGAATTTTTAATGGATACTGATTTAGAAGAATTTGATATATACAATGACTCAAATGAAAAAAAATTAAACATAAAAGGGAATATTCCAACAAAATTAATTAAATATATTGAAGGAAAATGTAAACTTAGTATAAAGAATAGTGATACCAATATATTTATCGGGCAATTTATGTCTGAGCCTGATCTCGATACTACATTTACTAAAAAAAAATATTCAAGTAAACAGCTAGTAAACAAGAAAAGAGAACGCACACTTTATTTTGATATAGCTTCAAGAGCTATATATTTTAATAATACTTTCTTTATCAATGGAATTCATATACCCATTCAAAAAGATTATTATAGTTTTTTCAAGAATTTTTTTGACAATAAAAAATGTAATTTTATTTTTTGTGGGAAAATTCATTCCATAGAAAAAATAATTATCGAGTTATTAAACGATGGGTTCATTCATCTACATTCACCAAAATTTTTAATCTAAATATTCAGCCAGTCAATCCCATTCATTTGATCTATTACTTTTATTGATTCATTCTCCTTTAATGTAGCATCAGCAATCAATCGTTTAACTAATTTTTTATCATTATTTTTCTCACTAAGATGTGCTGCAGCAATCCATTTAATGCTTTTGTAATTTATAGATTTTAATAGCTTAATTGATTCCATATTTTCAAGATGACCATACATTCCACTTACCCTATCTTTTAAGCTTTGTGGATAATCTGAATTAATTAGCATATTCTTATCATGATTAAATTCTATAACAAGCGCATTAATTTCTTTCAAAGTTTTTATTAAGTGTTTAGTGATAAATCCGAGATCTGTAATTATAGCTATAGTCTTAAAGTTTGATTCAAACATAAATTGAAATGGCTCTCTTGCATCATGTGGAACTGGTATTGGAGTTACTTTAATATCATCAATCATAAATGGTTTAGAGCCATTAATAATATTAAAATTAATATCATAGTTATCATTAATTCTTTTCTTACACATCTTGAATGTTCCATGGCTAAGATGTATTGGCACTTTGTATTTATTTGAGAAACTAAAAGCTCCCTTAATATGATCTTCATGTTCATGAGTTAATAAAATTGCGTTTAATTCGTCCGGCTTAATATCATAACGGTCTAATCGAGTAACTGTTTCATTTAATCCAAAGCCACAATCTATAAGTAATGTTGTTTTATCATCTTGCACAACAAACGAATTTCCTGCGCTTCCACTGCCTAGGGAACAAAAGCGCATTACTTCAAATGTTCATAAATAATTTTTAATATTTTCTGGGCTTCAGTTGTTTTGTTTACTATTCCACCAGGATAGTCTATGAAAACCTTAGCTCCATTATTTAGTGGGATTATTCTAACGCGGTATCGTCTTTCATCTTTAGACAAGCTATCTTTCTCATCAGATCCCCATGTAAGTTTGTCTATCCATGCTTCTTTTTTATTTTTTTTGCTTCTCTTAAATTTTTCTTCTTCACTAAGTTCTTCTTCTTCACTAAGTTCACTCACCTCCTTATCCTTTAACTCCTCAGGGAACTTATCATCTTTATTAGATTTACCTTTTTTATTTTTGGGTTCACGATTTTTTTTACCCATTGGTTCTTTGGGATCACTGTTTTGCTTATTTGTCTCTGATTTCTCATATATATCATCATCATCATCACGCCAGAATGCTAGGGTATCTATAATTCCCTTATCTTTATCCTTAGGTCCTCCCACTAATTCTATATTTTTATACTTTACATATAAGATACCTTTACTTCTATTTTTATCTTCTGTTATAAAACCAATAATATCTAAAGCTAATGTAAGTCTTCTCCAGGATCGATCGAATGGATCATTTAATTTTACATAACTCTCATTATTTTGAGTTATGTATTCAGCATAGACTTGGCTTGTTGGGTTTTTAACAATTTTCTTAGCGTCAAGGTCACTTGCTCCAAGCTTAATCATTAATCTTGTAAGTAATTCTGAATCAATTTCATAATCGTCTAATTTTCTCTGTTCAGATATATCAATTTTTTCAATTGGCGCATCATCAGATATATACTCGGGTAGCACATATTTATCGCGAGGAGTTGTCGAAGAGCCAGCTCTTTCAGCTAGAATTCTTTCATGGTCCATTGTTCCTGAACGTGCAGATCTCTGAGATAAATAAATTTCTGTTGTCCCTGGTTCTTGCCCAGGCTCCACTCTCGTTCTAAATTTTCTTCTATCAGCAAATCCTGACATATTGTCAAGCCACTGATCAAACCTTGACAGTGCCCCACTCTTATTCTGGTTTAATTCACTTGATTTGATCCATTCAGTCTCCATAATTCCCGTTCTTTTACTCGATTTTCTAATCTCGAATCCCATATCCTCCCAAAAATCCTCAACGTGAGTCCATAATATTTGTCGACTTTTTTTAACAACCAACCATCTTAACGCTCCAGATTTAACTATCTTCATGTCACTAGATTGGATGCCAATTTTAGCAACTTGTGTTTCAGGATTTTGGCGGCTCTTATAATCCTTGTAGGTAGTTGCTTTTCCTGGCACTGAATATGAGCTATCTCCGTCCCCCATGTCTGAAAGATCTGGAGGTATCTCTAATTTTTTTGCTTTTGATGAGGCAACATAATCTGGCTGCAATATTTTATCAATTATTTCGATATCATCAATTTCAAATGCTGAACATCCAATTAAAAATAACGAGCATGTAATTAGAATTCTATTCATTCTGATAATTCATATCCTTCATTTAATATTTTGGCATTATTGGGGTCTAGCTCAACTAGAGGAAGTCTTATATATTGCTGAATCAAACCCATTTCTGATAACATCCACTTTACTGGAATTGGATTTGATTCTATAAACATTGCCTTATGCAATGACTCTAACTTTTGGTTTAATTTTTCAGCTTCCTGAGTCTTATTTTCTTTTGCTAGATTACATATTTCATGCATCGTAAGAGGCCTTATGTTCGCAGTAACTGAAATAACTGCTTTTCCACCCTTTTTTAAATAATCTAGAAACGTTAGGTCATCTCCACTTATAAAAATAAAATTATCAGTTACCTTATTTTTTAAATTTTCTATTCTTGTTAAATCTCCAGTAGCATCTTTAATACCTACTATATTTGGAAGGTGGCTAAGCTTAATAACAGTATCATTTTCTAAATCGCATGAAGTTCTTGCGGGAACATTATATAAGATCTGTGGAATATCAACCGCATCATTAATAGCCTTATAGTGTTCATAGAGACCTTTCTGGGTTGGTTTGTTGTAGTATGGAGTTACTAATAAGCTACCATCAACCCCAGCATTTTTTGCTTCCTGGGTTAGAAATATAGCTTCTTTAGTTGAGTTTGCACCAGTTCCTGCAATTACAGGAATTCTGCCACGAATAAATTCAACTGCTTTTTTTATTAAGGATATATGCTCATCAAAATCTATTGTTGGTGCCTCCCCTGTAGTCCCAACAACAACAACGCCATCGGATTTATTTTGAACATGAAAATCTAATAAATCGTTAAAACTCTTAATATCTAAAGAGCCGTCAGCATTCATTGGGGTTACAAGCGCAACAATACTTCCCTGAAACATAATTTCCCTATATCAAATTTTTACATCATTTTAACTTGAAATACGATTAGTTAATATTATTTTTCAACAAAAGCATGTTCAATAACGTAATCACCTAATTGTCCAATTCTTGGAGACACTTCAAAACCTAATGAATCCAAAATCTCTTCTGTATCTTTAAGCATTTCTGCGCTACCACATATCATTGCTCTATCTTCTTTTGGATTTATTGGTGGCAATCCAATATCAGTAAATAATTTTCCACTTGTAATTAAATTGGTTAATCTACCTCGATTTCTAAACTCTTCCCGAGTCACAGTTGGGTAGTAAATTAATTTATTTTTTACTTCTTCGCCAAAAAATTCATTATTTGGTAATTCATTTTCAATAAAATCAGAATAAGCTAGCTCATTAACCGTTCTTACTCCATGGACAAGTATAATTTTTTCAAACCTCTCGTACATTTCAATATCTTGAATTAGGCTCATGTATGGTGCTAAACCTGTTCCTGTTCCTAATAAATATAAATTTTTACCTGGTTTTAAATCATGAATAACGAGTGTTCCTGTTGGCTTTCGACTGACTAAAAGATCATCCCCTACTTTTAAATGTTGGAGTCTTGAAGTCAATGGTCCGTTTGGCACCTTAATACTAAAAAATTCAAGATGCTCTTCATAATTAGGACTTGCAACACTATAAGCTCTAGTTAGCGGACGTCCGTCGACCTCTATGCCAATCATTACAAATTGACCGTTTTCGAACCGAAGGCCTTGTTGTCGTGTTGTTTTAAAGCTAAATAATGTGTCATTCCAATGATGAACACTTAAAACTTTTTCTGTTGAATATTTACTCATAGTTTTCTTTCTTTAAGTTTTTGAAACTAAGGTAGCCATTTCTGGAACTGCCTCAAATAAGTCTGCTACTAAACCATAATCTGCAAATTTAAAAATTGTAGCATCTGGATCATTATTAATGGCCACCACAACTCTACTATCTTTCATTCCATAAATATGTTGATTAGCCCCTGATACGCCAATTGCTATATATAAATCTGGTGCTACAACTACCCCTGTCTGCCCTACTTGAATTTCATTAGGTGCATAACCTGCATCAACTGCTGCACGAGTCGCTCCAATTGCCGCTTCTAATTTATCAGCTAAAGGTGACAACACTTCATTAAATTTTTCCGCACTCCCAAGTGAACGTCCTCCCGAAATTACTACTTTTGCATTAATAAGTGGAGGTCGAATAGATTCTATCTTTTTTTCTTTTTCCCATCTTGTTAGGTTAAGTGCTTCTGGTGCCGTTGAATCAATAATTTTAGCATTTCCATTCAAACCAACAGCTTTAAACTTACTTGAATGAACAGTAAGTACTTGTATTGGGTCATCACTTTTAAGTTTTGCGTGCACATTACCTGCATATGTTGAACGGATATAAATATTATCTTCATTAATTTCTAAGACATCAGAAATCATAGAAACGTCCAGTAATGCTGCAGCACGAGGCAAGATATTTCGACTAAACCAAGTGTGTGGCGCTATAATTACACTATATTCTCTACCTATTTTAAAAATTATATTAGCTACATCTTCTGCAAGTGGATGATTTAGGTGAGGTGCATCAAATTTTAAAATTTTATCAACTCCATCAAGCTTGCTAGCATGAATTGCTGCTCTATCAATTCCTTCTCCAACTATAAGGATATCAATAGATCCATTCCAAATTTGCGCTGATCCAACAGCATTCAAAACTGCATTATTTAGCTGCTTGCCATCATGTTCAGCTAAAATTAAAATTTTTGTAGAAGTATTTATATCTTAAGCCCCTCAATATCATTTAATTTTTGTAATAGCTCTTTAACATCTTTGACTTTTATGCCTTCTTTTCTAGGTGGAGGCTCAGAAACGCTAATTGTATTTATTCTGGAGGAAACATCTACCCCTAAATCATCAACTTTAATTGTTTCAATAGGTTTTTTTCTTGCCATCATTAAGTTTGGAAGTTTTACAAATCTTGGTTCATTAAGCCTCAAGTCAGCTGTTAAAACTGTTGGAGTTTTAGTTACTATTGATTCAGTACCTCCATCAACCTCCCTTGTAATAAAAACTTCACCATCTTTAATCTCAATAGAAGAAGCAAATGTAGCTTGGCTACAATTTAATAAGCCCGCTAACATTTGACCAGTCTGTCCTGCGTCACTATCCAATGCTAATTTACCTAATAAAATTAAATCAGGTTTTTCTTTTTCTACAACTTTTTTTAGTACTTTCGCCACTGCCAAAGGTTGTAACACTTCTTCTACTTCAACTAAAATTGCTCTATCTACACCCATAGCTAGAGACTGTCGAAGTACATCTTGACTTAGGCTTGACCCTATAGATACTCCAACTATTTCTGAAGCAAAACCTTCTTCCTTAAGGCGAATAGCCTCTTCAATCGCATTTTCATCAAATGGATTAACACCCATTTTAACGCCTTCCAGATCAACGTCAGAACCATCAGATTTAGGGCGAACTTTTATGTTGTAATCTTGGACTCTTTTGATTGCAACTAATATTTTCATTTTTTAATTACCTATCTATATCTTCAGCAGCGTCGATTATACATCCTGATATAGTTTTTATCTCATTGATTATCTGTATAATATATCAGTAAAATAGATAAGCATAATAAACTATAAAATTATGAGATACACACTAAGACAATTAGAAATTTTTGTAGCTATAAGTCGCCTAGATAGTGTTTCTAGAGCTTCAGAGTTGTTACATTTATCACAATCTGCAACAAGTACCTCACTTGGGGAACTTGAGCGTCAATTTGGACTGCAGCTATTTGATCGTATTGGAAAATCTCTTAGTATCAACGAATCCGGAAAAAAACTATTACCTAAAGCTATAGAGTTGCTTGATAGAGCAAAAGAAATAGAATCTGAACTTTCAGGGCTTGCTGGGTTAGGAGAAATAAATATTGGTGCAACTTTAACCATTGGAAATTATCTGACTAATTTATTAGTTGCAAAATTTTTACAAACTTACCCGGGAAGCAATATAAAGCTGCAAGTACAAAATACTAAAACTATTATCCAAAAAATTATAAATAATGAGTTAGACCTTGGAATGATTGAAGGCGATTGTGATCATCCAGATATAGAAGTGAAACCTTGGATAGCAGATGAACTTGCAATCTTTAGTGCTCCTGATCACCCTCTTGCCAAAGAGAAAAACATTAATATTGATGAACTATACAAGCATGCATGGGTTCTTAGGGAAAAGGGGTCTGGTACTCGCGAAACATTTGATCGGGTTTTTGCTAAAAATCAAAAAAATATGACTATAAGACTTGAATTAGAACATACCGAAGCTATAAAACGTGCAGTTGAGTCAGGTATTGGAATTGGATGTATATCTCGACTTGCACTTAAAGATGAATTTAAGAGGGGTAACTTAGTAGCCTTAGATGTTAAGAATATTAAATTGGATCGTTATTTTTATTTCTTATGGCCAAAGAGCAAATATCAGGCTAATGGTATAAAACAGTTTTTAATAATGTGTAACGATATGACTGCTGGTTTAGAGCGAAGTGATCAAATCAACTTACCTATAGGTATATAAGGTTATTATGACAATTGAACGTGATGTAATGGAATACGATGTTTTGATAGTTGGTGGTGGACCAGCAGGTCTTTCTGCAGCCATAAAAATTAAACAACTTGCAACTAAGGAGAATAAAGAAATAAGTGTTTGTCTTGTTGAGAAGGGAGTAGAAGTTGGATCTCATATATTATCAGGTGCAGTTATTGATCCAATTGCTCTAACTGAGCTAATTCCTGACTGGAAAGAAAAAGGTGCTCCTCTCAATACTAAAGTATCTAAAGATAGATTTAATATATTCAGTGAAAAAAATAGTTTGGATATACCCCACTGGATGATGCCTCCGATAATGAGTAACAAAGAAAATTACATAGTTAGTTTAGGAGACCTATGCGGTTGGCTTTCGAAAGAAGCGGAGAATCTTGGAGTTGAAATTTACCCTGGATTTAGTGCTCAAATGCCTATCTTTAATTCTAGTGAAGAATTAATTGGAATTACAACAGGAGATATGGGTAGAGACTCTGATAACAATGAAACAAGTAATTATGTACCAGGTATTGAAATTCATGCTAAATATTCACTTATTGCAGAAGGAACTAGAGGGTCAATTACAAAGATTATTGAAAAAAAATTAAATTTAAGAAAGAAGAGTGACCCACAAAAGTATGGGCTAGGGTTCAAGGAAGTATGGCGCATTGATAAAAATAAACACCAGCCTGGCCTTGTTGAACATAGTTTGGGCTGGCCTCTTGAAAATGATACAGGCGGTGGATCTTTTACCTATCATTATGATGAAGATTTAGTATCTCTGGGTTTTGTAGTTCATCTAGATTATTCAAATGCATATCTTTCTCCGTTTGATGAATTTCAGCGATTTAAAACTCATCCTAAAATTAAAGAGCTCTTAACCGGTGCGAGAAGAATAAATTATGGTGCACGAGCGATTAATGAAGGGGGTATTCAATCATGGCCACAATTAGTTTTTCCAGGTGGTGCCTTTATTGGATGTAGCGCAGGGATGGTTAATGTTCCCAGAATAAAAGGAACTCACAATGCAATGAAATCTGGAATATTAGGTGCAGAGGCTTGTGTTGATGCAATTTTGAAACCAGAAAAAATTAAAGATAAGATATTAGAGCAGTACCCAGGAAAAATTAGAGACTCATGGATATGGCAGGATTTAAACTCAGTCAGAAATATTAAGCCATTAATATCAAAATACGGAACAATATTAGGAATGCTATTTGGTGGAATTGAGATGTGGTTAGCATCATATAAAGTTAACTTGCCTTGGACTCTACATCATAAAGAAGCTGACCATGAAACTCTTATAGACATTAATAAGTCCAAACCAATTAGCTATTTAAAACCAGATGGTATTTTTACATTTGATAAATTAAGTTCGATCAGCTTAAGTAATATTGGACATGAATCTAATCAACCTTGTCATCTCAAACTAATAGATAAAGATATTGCTATAAACTTAAATTATAAAATATATAACTCTCCAGAGCAGAGATACTGTCCAGCAGGCGTCTATGAAATATTACAAGAGGGTAATGACGTCAAGTTACAAATAAATAGTCAGAATTGTATTCACTGCAAAACATGCGACATAAAGGATCCAACACAGAATATAGATTGGGTTCCCCCTGAAGGTGGAAGTGGCCCAATATATTCAAAAATGTAAAATCATACCCAGTATCTTTCAACAGTAATATTCCCAGGGCTTGCTCTTCTATTTTTTTTCAATCCAAAAGCCTTTAAAGTTTCTGAAGCTTCCTTAATCATTTCTGGATTTCCGCACAACATAAATTGAGAGCTATCATTAATTTCAATATTAGCGTAATCCTGAAATTCTTTCAGCTCAATACCTCTTGGAATCCTATAATTAAAAGAGTTCAAAGCCTTTTCTCTAGTAACAGACCGAATATAAATTAGTTGATTAGGGTATTGTTCTTTTAACTTTTTAATAAGATCTTGATAAATCAGCTCATCTTGATATCTTACCCCATGGACTAATACAATCTTTTCAAATCTTTGCCAAGGTAAAGGTGTCTTTAAAAGTGATAAAAATACTCCTAGAGCTGTTCCAGTTGCTAGCATCCATAAATTTTTTCCATTGGGGACTTCATTCAATGTGAAGTATCCAATGGCCTGCTTCATTATTTGGATTTTATCCCCTTTTTTCATTTGATGTAATTTTGGAGATAAAACACCATTTGGAATATTTATATAAATAATCTCAAGCAAATCATCGTAGGGAGAGCTAGCATAAGAATATGACCTAGTAATTAACTCGTCATTAATCATTAAACCAATTCTTGTGAATTGCCCAGCCTGATGTGGCATTATATTTGCTTTTATTTTTAAGGAAGCAAGATTGCTAGTCCATTTTATATTTTCAATTATTTCACCTTCTTGCCACTCTTCCATAGTATTTCTCAAGTCAAACTAGGTTTTATAAAAATTTAAATATTAACGTCGGTATTTTTGAATTTATTATACTTTAAATATAAATTCATTCAGCAATGCTTTTTTTATAAAAAGCAATTACCATGTCAGAATGTCTGAAAATATTGTTGAAGAAATTAACTCTATACTCCCACAAACTCAATGTGGTCAGTGTAATTATTCTGGATGCAAGCCTTATGCAATTGCTATTACACAAGGTAAAGCTGATATAAATCAATGTCCACCTGGAGGGGAAAAAGGAATCCTAAAAATTGCTAAATTAATAGGAGTTGATTTCAAGCCACTAAATGAAGAATATGGAATTACTAAACCAAAATCTTTTGCATTCATAAACGAAGAAGCGTGTATTGGTTGTACATTATGCATATCAGCATGTCCAGTTGATGCGATATTAGGTGCAACAAAAAAAATGCATACCGTTATTGAAGAAGAGTGCACTGGATGCGACCTTTGTTTGAGTCCATGCCCAGTCGATTGTATTGAAATGCTTCCAGTAAAGGCAGATGATAATGAAATATTTGTTCAGAATAGATCTAATTTGGCCAGATCTAGATATGAATTTAGACTGGAGAGAATTAAAAGAGATAAAAAAGAAGCGAATGCTAAGAGAAAATTGCTATCTTCTACTAGAGAAAAATCAAAATTAATAAACGAAAAAAGAAAGTCTATTACAGAGGCTCTTGCAAGAATAAAAAAAAATGAATCCTAAAAAACGAAGTGAGATATTTTCTCTTTTAAAGCAATCTAATCCTAATGCAAAAACAGAGCTTATATATAACAGCCCATTTCAATTACTTATAGCAGTAATATTATCTGCTCAAGCAACTGATATATCAGTAAATAAGGCTACTAAAAAATTATTCAATGCTGCTAGCTCTGCTAAAAAAATTAGCAAGCTATCAATTGAGACTATTGAGACATACATTAATACTATAGGTCTATATAAAACTAAAGCAAAAAATATTCTTCTAACCAGTAAGTATATTGATGATCATTACAATGGGGATATACCCCATGATCGTTATATTTTAGAAGGCCTGCCAGGAGTTGGCCGTAAAACTGCAAATGTAATACTAAATACTATCTTTGGTGATCCTGTAATTGCTGTAGATACTCATATTTTTAGGCTTGCTAACAGGATCAATCTTGCTGGAGGAAGGAGCCCGCTGGAGGTTGAGAAGAGACTAACTAAATTAACTCCAAAAGAATATTTGGTTGATGCCCATCACCTTCTTATCTTACACGGAAGGTACGTTTGCAAAGCTAAAAATCCCATTTGTTCGAAATGTATTATCTTCGACTTGTGTGAATCTAATAAAAAAACTAAAAAAGTTTTTCCATCCTAGCATCTAGCTCACCCATAATTTTTTCTCTTTCAACATCTGAAATCTTTGTCCATTGTGATATTTCTTCTACAGTTCTAAAGCATCCGCTACAAATTTCTTCATTGTTGTACTGACATACACCAACACATGGGGAACTAATCTCTTTAATTTTACCATTAGTCATTATGTTAGGCTTCCGTGACAATGTTTATACTTATTTCCACTCCCACAAGGGCACATGTCATTTCTCCCTACTTTTGGTTGAGAGCTATCCGGAGGATTAGGCTTATTAGATTGTGCTGTCTCAATTGCATTATTATTTTTAGCAACATCACTCGTCTCATCTTCGCTCTTAACCTGAACTAACATTAGCACACGAGTAATCTCAAACTTAATAGTACTAAGTAACTCCTCAAACAAGGAAAATGCCTCTTTTTTGAAAACTTGCTCAGGATTTTGTCCTCCATATGCCATCAACCCAATTCCTTGCCGCAAATGATCTAATGAGGATAAATGTGCACGCCAATGATGGTCAAAAATTTGAAGTATCACTGATATTTCGAAATTATGAAGTGCATCTTTGCCAGCTACCTTTTCTTTTTCTCGGTAATTACTTATTCCTATGTTTTTTATTCTATTTGAAATTTCTTCAATTGCTATGTTTGGTTCTTTTTTAAGCCAACCTTTAACATCACAATCAACTAAATAATCTGCTTGCAATCTTTTTTTAAGACCAGCTATATCCCATGACTCTTCAACACTCTCTAACGGTATATATTCGTATACGGTTTGTTCTAAAACTTCCTCTAAAATATTATTTACAGACTCAGTCAAATTGACACTATCTAATATATCGTTACGTTGCTCGTAAAAAACTTGTCGTTGATTGTTAGGAACATCGTCAAATTTTAAAAGCTGTTTCCTAATATCAAAATTTCTTCCTTCAACTTTTCTTTGTGCGCCCTCTATAGAGCGACTTACCCAGTTATGCTCTATGGCTTCTCCCTTTGGCATATTCAATTTATCCATAATAGATGCAACTCGCTCAGAGGCAAAAATTCTTAGAAGTGAATCTTCTAAAGATAAATAAAATGCACTGGAACCTGGGTCTCCTTGACGGCCAGACCGTCCTCTTAATTGATTATCAATCCTTCTAGACTCATGTCTTTCAGTACCAATAATATGAAGTCCTCCTGCACCAATTACTTTCTTCTGTCTTTCCTTCCATGCTTTGGTTATTAATTCTATTTCTTTATTTTTTTTTGCTTTATCAAATTTTTTATTATTATTTATTACTTTTATATCAGGTTCAATATTGCCACCCAGTACTATATCAGTACCACGACCAGCCATATTTGTTGCGATAGTTACCATACCTGGCTGCCCTGCCTGAGCTATAATATATGCTTCTTTTTCATGCTGTTTTGCATTCAAAACATGATGATTTAATTTAGCTCTAGTTAATATCTTTGAAACTAATTCGGAGTTCTCAATAGATGTAGTTCCTACCAGCACTGGTTGTGATCGCTTGTAACAATCTTGAATATCTTCAATTACAGCATTAAATTTTTCATCTGAGGTTCGGTATATCTTATCCATTTTATCAGCACGTACTGTTGGTCGATGAGGTGGAATAATAATAGTCTCAAGCCCATAAATTTCATTAAACTCAAACGCTTCAGTATCTGCTGTCCCTGTCATTCCTGAAAGTTTTATGTACATTCGAAAATAATTTTGAAAAGTTATATTAGCAAGAGTCGAATTTTCTCTCTGGATTTTAACTCCTTCTTTTGCCTCAACTGCTTGATGAAGACCATCTGACCACCTTCTTCCTGGCATCATTCTTCCTGTAAATTCATCTACAATTGTAACTACATCATCTTTTACAACATAATCCTTGTCCTTAGTAAACAAGAAATGAGCTTTTAACGCAGAATTTACATGGTGGATTAAATTAATATTGCCTGCCGAATAAAGGTTTGATCCTTTTTCTAAGATTCCCAACTTTAAAAGTAATTTTTCTATTTTTTCATGACCTTTTTCTGAGAGAATAGCTTGGTGTGCTTTTTCATCAATCCAAAAATCACCATTAGTTTCTTTAGCCTCTTTAGTTTCTTTAGCCTCTTTAGCTTCTTCAGTTTCTTCAGTTTCTTTACGAATTAAACTAGGAACAATCTTATTAATTTTTTCGTATAGATCAACATTATCTTCTGCTTGCCCTGAAATAACTAATGGGGTTCTGGCCTCATCAATAAGAATAGAATCAACTTCATCAACAACAGCATAATTTAGTGGGCGCTGAACACGCTCACTACTACTATAAACCATATTATCTCTTAGATAATCAAAACCAAATTCATTATTTGTTCCATATGTAATATCAGCTTTATATGCTAATTTTTTTTCATCGATAGGCATTTTTGAGAGATTAATTCCTACGCTTAAACCCAAAAAGTTATAGAGTTTTCCCATCCACTCAGCATCTCTTTTTGCTAAATAATCATTAACTGTAACAACATGAACTCCTTTTCCAGCTAATGCATTTAAATAAACAGATAATGTGGCTACAAGCGTTTTACCTTCACCAGTTCCCATTTCAGTAATCTTACCTTCATGAAGTGCCATAGCACCCATTAATTGTTCATCAAAATGACGCATACCTAATGAGCGAACACTAGCTTCACGTGCGCATGCAAAAATTTCAATTAATAACTCATCTAATGAAGTACCTTTTTTTATCTTCTCTCTAAATTCAATAGTTTTTTTCTTAAAATCTATATCTTTTAGTTTTTTAATAGAGGGTTCCAGCTCATTAATCTTATTTACTTTTTTTGAGTACTCTTTTAAAAGTCTTTGATTACGGCTTCCGAATAAATTTTGTATAATTTTTTTTATCATAATTTTAATTTTTTAAATATTTACGAGGGTCTAATGAATTCCCTTTTAATCTTATCTCGTAGTGTAAATGCGGGCCCGTTGATCGGCCTGTATTACCTACTAGTGCAATAACCTCTCCCTTACTTACTAAGTCACCTTTTTTTACAAGTAACTTTGAAGCATGCGCATATCGTGTTTCAAAGCCACCTCCATGCTTTATTCTTACGTGTTTACCGTAATGCACAGCGTGCCCTGCCTCAATAACAATACCACTTGCGGTAGCTCTAATCGGCTCGCCATGTGCAGCTGAAAAATCTATACCCTCATGAAACTTACGTACACCCAATATCGGGTCATTTCTCCATCCATACCTTGACGAACAGCAGGGTATATTAACAGGCTTAAGAGATGGAAGCGTATCTTTTAGAACTGATTCTTTTAGCAAAATAGATTCCATTGTATTATATAGCTCTTCCCTGACCTCTATTTTTGCCATTAGTTTTGTAATTTCTTTTTTGAACTTGGAATTTGTTAAATTATCTTTAGAAAACTCTACAGCAGATTTTTCCTTCTTTTTATTAAGTTTTGGTACTTTATCCTTGCCAATCATCTGGTTTTTAAGGATCTTTTGAAGTCTTTCTGTCTGACTATCAATACGCATTATTCGAGAATATAGCTCACCCATTTGATCAGCATAAATCCGTAAATTATATTCGTAATCTAAGTCCCCTTTATTCGAATAAATATGTGAGCTGATTTGATTATTTTCATAGGATTCTATTAAAATGTTTTTCTTATATTCTATATAAAAATAAGCTAGGGTAATATTTAAACACAAAAAAAGAAAAATAATTAGTAACAGTACGTTGAAGCTAATGGCTTTAGGTTTTTTTGTATTTTTACCTAGAAAAAGTATTCTCATGAAGTATAAATATTTTAAAAATAAGGTAGCATTATAATATGGAACCTATCAAAAAGTTATTTCAGAGCAGCTTTTTTTTAGAAATAAATAAGAGAAAAAACCGTCTTGATTTACTACAAAAAGAAATAGCTATTTTTATTCCAAATGATCTAGTTTCCTTAATCAGCATTAAAAGTCTTGTTGGTAGAACTCTTATTGTTGATGTTAAATCAAATGCTGTGGCTCATAAGTTAAAACTCCAGGAAAGAAAAATACTTGATTCAATCAATCAAAAGTCGGAGCAAGGAGAATTACTTAATAAAATTAAAGTAAGAATAATTATTCAAAATAAGAAAATTGATAAAAAATTAAAAGTTAAGTCTATTTATCCAATAAAAAAACTTCGAAATTTAGTACATTCAATTAAAGATTCACCCCTAAAAACTTCCTTAAATAAGCTAATCAAATCTAGAAATGATTGAATATTTTATTCTAACGATAATAGGTATTTTTATTGGCTTACTTGTTGGGATGTTTGGGATTGGTGGGGGGCTAATAATTGTTCCTACCATAACTTATATTCTAATATATTTTCATGATTACTCTTTTAATCAAGCACTAATTATAGCAATTGCAACCTCTTTAACTTCAATCGTCCTTAGTGGTCTTGTTTCTTCAATTTCACATCATTTTAATAAAAATATTGACTGGGATATTTTTAAAAAATTTATTTTTGGCATATTTGTAGGCGCGTCATTAATAGGATTTTATCTCCCACAACTCCCAATAGACTTTATTCGCTTAGTATTCATTCTTTATGTATTTTTTGCCGCATATAAGATTCTTTTTTTTATAAAGGCATCAAAAAAAAAATTACCCATACATTTTAATTACAGTAATTTAATTGGATTATGTTTTGCTTCACTTTCTGGGTTGATTGGAATTGGCGGTGGCACCTTATTTGTTCCTTACCTAACTTCAAGAGGTATTTCTATAAAGTTATCTATTGGAATTGCAAGCTGTCTTGGGCTATTTATTGGATTATTCTCATCTATTACAATACTTTTCTCTTGGAGCTTAACGTCAACAATTAATCAGGCATCGATGTTAGGGCTTATTTATATTCCAGCAATTATATTTTTAACTCTTCCAAGTTTAGTCTTTGTAAAATTATCTGCCGACTGGCTCCATAAAATATCAGATAAAAATATTCGAAGGGGTTTTGCATGTCTTTTAATTTTTATAGGCTTTATGATGACTCTAAAAAACTAATTGAGACTTATATTAAAAAAGGTATAATCCCACCTTTTATTTATAAAGGTCTAGAAACCTTTTGAAAATGCAATACCTTTAAAATTGGAGAGAAATATGTCGATAACAGAAATATCTGTAGTTCAAGTTGCCTTAGGAGCAGCAATTCTTGCGATTCTTTATGGTGCCGTAATGTCAAAATGGATTATTGGTTTACCTGCTGGAAACTCAAAAATGAAAAGTATAGCCGAAGCTATTCAAAGTGGAGCTTCAGCATATCTTGCTCGTCAATATAAAACTATTGCGGTTGTCGGTATTATTTTAGCGGCACTTATATGGAAATTTATTGACCCAGCTACTTCTGTTGGCTTTATTATTGGAGCTGTACTTTCTGGTGCTTGTGGGTTTATCGGCATGAATGTTTCAGTTCGTGCAAACGTTAGAACTGCTCAAGCAGCAACAAAAGGGTTGCCACAGGCATTTGATGTCGCCTTTAAGGGAGGTGCTATCACAGGTATGTTAGTTGTTGGTCTTGGTTTGTTAGGTGTTGCTGGATTTTATGAGTACCTTGGTGGTACATCAATATCAACTACCAAAGCCCTAAACCCTCTAATAGGATTAGCATTTGGTTCGTCACTGATATCAATCTTTGCTAGATTAGGTGGTGGTATTTTCACCAAAGGCGCCGACGTGGGTGCTGACCTTGTAGGTAAAGTAGAAGCAGGAATTCCTGAAGACGATCCTAGAAACCCTGCAGTGATTGCAGATAATGTGGGCGATAATGTTGGTGATTGCGCTGGTATGGCAGCCGACTTATTTGAAACATATGCAGTTACAATTATTGCTACAATGGTTTTAGGTACACTAATGGTGTCGGATGCGAACGGTGTTCTTTATCCGCTCATGCTTGGTGCAGTTTCAATTGTCGCGTCAATTATTGGCTGTTTCTTTGTTAAAGCTAATTCCAAAATGACAAACGTTATGCCTGCACTTTATAGAGGTCTTGCAGTAGCAGGTATCTTATCTGCAGTTGCCTTTTATTATGTAACTTTAGGTATGTTTCCAGAGGGTATTTCTATTAAAATTACAGATGGAACAGCATTAGCAGCAGCTGAAATTATTCCAGCCATTAATCTGTTTTACTCAGCCATTGTAGGTCTTGTACTTACTGCTTTATTAGTAGGAATTACCGAGTACTATACTGGAACTGAATATAAGCCTGTTAAGCATATAGCTAAAGCTTCTGAAACAGGTCATGCAACAAACATAATTGCCGGTATCGGTATTTCAATGAAATCTACGGCCTTACCAGTATTATCGGTATGTGCTGCTATTTATGTTTCATATGCTTATGGTGGTCTTTATGGTATTGCTATTGCTGCAACATCTATGTTGAGTATGGCGGGTATTATTGTTGCACTTGACGCATATGGCCCTATCACTGACAATGCTGGTGGTATTGCTGAAATGTCAGGTCTTCCGCAAAAAGTAAGAGATATTACTGACCCACTTGATGCTGTTGGTAATACAACAAAAGCAGTAACTAAAGGTTATGCTATTGGATCAGCTGGTTTAGCTGCATTGGTACTGTTTGCAGACTACACTCATAAATTGACAGAGTATGGACATAATATTACTTTTGATTTAAGTCAACCAATGGTAATTATTGGTCTATTTATTGGTGGTCTAATTCCTTTCTTATTTGCTGCTATGGCTATGGAAGCTGTTGGAAGAGCTGCAGCGTCAGTTGTTGAGGAAGTAAGAAGGCAGTTCAAAACTATCAAAGGAATTATGACTGGAAAAGGTAAGCCTGATTATGAAAAAGCCGTTGATTTATTAACTACTGCTGCGATTAAAGAAATGGTTATTCCGTCCATACTTCCCGTAGCTGTGCCAGTATTGGTTGGTTATTTCTTAGGCGCTCAAGCCTTAGGTGGTTTACTAATGGGAACAATTATTACGGGTCTTTTCGTAGCTATTTCAATGTGTACCGGTGGTGGTGCATGGGATAATGCTAAAAAATATATCGAAGATGGTAATCATGGTGGAAAAGGTTCAGAAGCTCATAAGGCTTCAGTAACTGGGGATACTGTTGGAGATCCCTACAAAGATACTGCAGGCCCTGCGATCAATCCATTGATTAAAATTATTAATATCGTTGCGTTATTGATCGTTCCAGTACTTCCTGTGCTGGCTTAATAAAAAGATTTAATAAAAAAACCTGCCACTAGGCAGGTTTTTTTATCTAAATAACACTTAAAAATAAATAGAATCTAATTTACCTCCTGCACAAACAAGTTAAACCTAGAACCTAAATGCATAAAAAAAATTTTAGAACTTATTTAGTTTTTTTCTATCATACTAATTATTATTTAAACAAAAATTTATTTATAATCTAGCTAATTAAAGGGAAATTCTTGAGAATCTCACTCTTAATATTTAAAAATATAAAAAAACTGGTATTTTTTTTATCCTTTTTAATTTTTACATCAATATCTCATGCTGGAGATCAAACTTTGAATGACACTATTAAACCTTTAGATGGTAAAACATTAGCTGAAATGCAACTTGTAGTTTATGAATCTGAAACTTGTAGTTCCTGTAAAGCTTTTAAAAAAGATGTAATGGCTAATTGGAAATCATCTTTCAAGATAGAAAAAACCTACAGCATGCAGGCACCACTTGGGTGGACTCTAAAAGAATCAGTATGGGCTACTCCCACTATTGTGATGTTTGATAACGGAAAAGAGATTTCAAGGTACACAGGATATAATGGGCAAAAAAAAGAATTTTGGCGTTGGTTTGGTTTACAAACATTAAGTCCCGAGCAAAAGAAAATCGCTTTTGAGAATGGAACAGAACTACCATTTAGTGGTTCATTATTAGATAATAAGGTACCAGGTTATTATGTAGATCCTGTCACAGGTGAGCAGCTCTTTCGAAGCGATAAAAAGTTTATCAGTGGCACTGGTTGGCCGAGTTTTTTCGATCCTATACCCGGCTCTCTAGTTTTTAAGGAGGATCTTACTCAAGGGATAAAAAGAGTAGAGGTACTAAGTGCCAGTTCAGGTATTCATTTAGGTCATGTCTTTGATGATGGTCCCCCACCAACTGGAAAACGTTACTGTATTAATAGCTCTGTATTAAAGTTTGTAGCTGACTAACGCTGTATAGTAAATCAAAGAGCTTTACTAGTTAATCGAGTATATGCCTCTAGATATTTATCTGCGGTATTGGTAATAACTTCATCAGGTAATACAGGGGCAGGGGTTGATTTGTCCCATTCAGTAGATTCCAACCAATCCCTAACATATTGCTTGTCATAACTAGGTGGTGAAATGCCTAGCTGATATTTTTCTTTTGGCCAAAAACGTGAAGAGTCAGGAGTTAGAACTTCATCGATTAAATATATTTTACTATTAACATCTAATCCAAATTCAAACTTTGTATCGGCAATAATAATTCCTTTAGACTCTGCATGGTCTGATGCTATCTGATAAAGTGATAGACTTATTTGAGCAATCTTACCTGCCAATTCTTTTCCAATTAAAGCATCACATTCAGCCAATGAAATATTTTCATCTCTCTCTCCTGCTTTTGCCTTACTAGATGGGGTAAAGATTGGTGTCTCTAACTTTGATGCTTGTTGTAAATTTCTTGGTAAACTAATACCACAGACCATTCCTTTATGCTGGTATTCCTTCCAACTACTTCCGGCTAAATAACCCCTAACAATCGCCTCAATTAGAATAGGTTTCAGTTTCTTAACCACAACCGATCGACCTTTAATTTTCTGAACCTCATCCTCAGATACGTAGTTTTTCGGGTCATCATCTAAGAGGTGGTTAGATACGATATCGCTTAACTTGTTAAACCAAAAGTTTGCCATCTGATTAAGAACCCTTCCCTTATTTGGGATTGGTTTAGTCATGATTACATCAAATGCTGATAAACGATCTGTTGTGACAATTAACATCTTCTCATCATCGATATCATAAATATCTCGAACCTTACCTTGATGAAGAAGTGGTAAACTTTTTAAATTGGTTTCTAAGAGCGCCAAAATTAACTTTCTCGTCTTTCTAGAATTTCAATAGCGGGTAATTTTTTTCCTTCAATAAACTCTAAAAATGCACCGCCCGCTGTAGAGACATATGAAATATTTTTTTCCATACCATAGGCTTCGATAGCAGCAATAGTGTCACCACCCCCAGCCAATGAAAATGCGGACGAATTAGCGACAGCATGTGCCAAGGTTTTAGTGCCAGCTGCAAACTGTTTAAACTCAAAAACACCTATCGGTCCATTCCATAAAATGGTCTTAGCTTGTTTAATTTTTTCAGTTATAGATATCATTGTGCTTGGGCCTAGATCTAAGATCATGTCATCTGAATCTAAATCTTTAATACTTTTAACTATGGCTAGCTCATTTTCATCAAATTTTTTACCGCATACAACATCAGTCACTACTGGTAGAGAAGCCCCACGTGATTTAAGTTTTTCGATAATCTTTTTAGCTAAAGGGATAAAGTCATCTTCACAAAGCGACATACCAATATTATATCCTTGTGCCTTTAAGAAAGTGTTAGCAATACCTCCTCCTAAAATCAACTGATCCACCTTATCAGAAAGACTATCTAAAATTTTAAGCTTTGTAGAAACCTTACTTCCCCCAACGATGGCAACCATGGGAAATTGTGGAGACGACATAACCTTATCTAGAGCTTCAAGTTCACTTGCAAATAGCATGCCAGCGCAGACCTGAGGACAAAATTCTGCGATTCCATAGGTTGAAGCTTGCCTTCTATGTGCAGTTCCGAAAGCATCCATAACAAAAATATCTGTTAGATTTGCGTATACTTTTGAAAGCTCAACATCGTTATTATTCTCGCCCACATTAAATCTACAATTTTCTAGTACTACCATTTCACCTGACTCAACTATAAAATCTTTAGTTGTCCAATCTCTAATCAGTGGAATATCTTTATCCAATATTTTACTTAAATAATCTGCAATTGGAGCCAGAGAATCTTCTTTTTTAAAATAACCTTCTTGTGGTCTACCTAAATGAGAGGTGATCATCACTTTTGCACCAGATCTAATAGCATATTTAATAGTTGGAAGGGATGCTTGGATTCTATTTCTTGAAGAGATTTTCCCAGAATGCATCGGGACATTTAAATCAGCTCTTATAAAAACTCGCTTATCTTTAATATTAAAATCAGTGAT